>JADGRL010000065.1 GCA_017880865.1 Gallionella sp. | reverse complement strand
CGGTGGTGGCGCGCGGATGTTTGGTGTGCGTGCCAAGATTCCAGTCACGATCATCGCCGCACCACATTCTCGGCAAACGAAGGTCGGTGTAACGGCTTCATTCGGCACATCCCTCTCTTTGGGTTCCACCGGTGCCACATTCAGTAGCTCGCGCGCCCGTGCAAGATTCTCACGGCGCCCGGAATTGGCGATTAACCCATAGTGACGGATGCGGTGAAACCCGCTCGGCAGCACATGCAACAGAAAGCGCCGCATGAACTCGTCGGTGCTGAGCGTCATGGTCTTGTGGCGAGTACTCCCCTCGACACGGTAATCCTTGTAGTGGAAGGTCACCCCGCGCTGGTCCAGCGCAATGAGTCGTGAGTTGGCGATCGCCACTCGATGGGTGTAACGCGACAGATAAGCCAACACTGCCGCAGGCCCGGCGAACGGGCGTTTGGCATACACCACCCATTCGCACTTGCGCAGCGGTGCAAGCCAATCAGCGAAGGTAGTGGCATCACTCAGCTGCGCGTTCTCACCGAAGAACTGTAACTGGCCGGCACGATGCGCCTGCTTCAACTCTTCCAGAAAGCGCCGCCGGAACAACCTCGACAGTACGCGCACCGGCAGAAAGAATCCGGGCTTGCAGGCGACCCAACGCTCACCGTCTGATGACAGCCCGCCGCCGGGGACGATGCCATGTACATGCGGATGATGCGTCAGCGCCGAGCCCCAGGTGTGCAGTACCAGCGTAGCGCCGATGCGCGCGCCCAGATGCCTGGGATCGGCGGCGATGGTGCGCAGCGTCTCGGCAGCAACTTCAAATAACAGACGATAGATCACCGCCTTGTTGGTGTAGGCGATGGCGCCAATCGGCGCGGGCAAGGTGAACACCACATGGTAATAATCCACCGGCAACAGCTCGGTTTGACGGGCTTCGAGCCAACGCTTAGCGGCACTGGCCTGACACTTGGGGCAATGCCGGTTGCGGCAGGAGTTGTAGGCGATCTCGTCATGCGCACACGCGGGACAATGCAACACATGTCCTCCCAGCGCCGCGCTGCGGCACTGTTCGATGGCGGACATGACCTTCAGTTGCCCCAAACTCAAATGCGCGTGCTGGGCTGCTCGCCATGCCGGACCCTGGGCGCGGAAGATGTCCGCGACCTCCAGTGCGGGACGCACCATGATCGTGAGCTGCTACACGTGAGGCAGAATATCCAGCGGGCAGACCACCTCACGCAACACCTCGGTCGCCACCTGGGTATACAGCGCCGTCGTCTCCAGTTTCTTATGACCGAGCAGCACCTGGATCACGCGGATATCGACCTTCTGTTCCAGCAAATGAGTTGCAAAACAATGGCGCAGCGTGTGTGGCGAGACGCGCTTGTCGATCTGCGCCGCCTTGGCCGCGTCATGAACGATATGATTAAGCTGGCGGGTGCTGAGCGGATTGACCGGGTTCATTCCGGGAAACAGCCAGCCACCATTGAGCATCAAACCCCCGGCGCGGGCCGCATGCCACCAGGTGCGCAGACAGTCGAGCAGCACGGGCGAGAGCATCGCGTAGCGATCCTTATGGCCTTTGCCCTGTTCGATGCGCAGTACCCCGCGCCCACCATCGATATCGCTGACCTTCAACGACACCAGCTCGCTGGCGCGTAATCCTGCGCCGTAGGCCACCGCCAGCAAGGTCTGGTTCTTCAGGTTGCCGGCAGCACCGATCAGACGCGCGACTTCGTCACGACTCAACACCACCGGGATCTTGCGGGGTACCGGCACCGTGTGCATCTTGACCGTCAATTCCGGATGCTCGAGCGTGGTTCCAAAGAAAAAATTCAGCCCGGTGATCGTCACATTGAGTGAGATCGGCGAGATGCCGTGATCGACCAGATGCAATTGATAACGCCGCAAGTCTTCGGCTGTTGCCGTGTCGGGCGAGCGTCCCAGCCAGCCATAAAACCGGCTTACGGTGCGGATATAGCCGCTCTGGGTCTTGGGGGAAAGTTTGCGCATCCGCATGTCGTCGAGAAAGCGTTGGCGCAACGGGGAGATGGTTTCAGTCACTGAGTTCATGATTCTGCTCCTGTCAAGAAATGAGGCGGATTGCCTCACCACTCAACATGGGGAACAGATTCTCTCAGTCAACCAACGACGCGCTTAAAACCAACCTCAGACGCAGGATCGGAGCGCCCCTACCGCGAAGCGGTTTAGTCCAACGACACACTGCTGCTATTGGCGACCGTCCGCTATCCGGCACCCAAATAATTGAGCGTCAATGCCAGCCTCACGTTGGTGAATATCGATGTGCTAACGGCAGCAGCGTGTACGAAACAGTCATAGCAAACTAAAAAATGCTATCGCTCATATCGGGCAACCATCCGCCCCCAGACCTGCCTGATGATGGCCGAGTATAGCCGCCACAAAGCTGCCATTAAAAATTAGCTCTAAGATGAATTTTGAAAATATCCGCCCCAATTCGTAATGCAAAGTGAACAACTGCGAAAAAGCGAATAATTTAGATGTCGAAAATAATTAGATTGCTCGTTCGTATCAATATTGGTACGATGCGCGAATGAATTCTCCAACCCTTCAAGTCAGATTCTATAAAACTGATGCAGGCACTGAGCCTGTGCGTGACTGGTTGCGAGAGTTATCGGCTACTGATCGAAAAACGATAGGTGAAGACATTAAGACGGTGCAATTTGGCTGGCCTCTTGGAATGCCGCTTGTGCGTAAAATTGAAAAAGACCTATGGGAAATTCGTGTTCATTTGGACGCACGTATTGCGCGGCTGCTGTTCACGGTATCAAGTGGCAAGATCGTTTTGTTGCATGGTTTTATCAAGAAGTCTCAGGCCACACCACAGCCCGATTTGAAATTGGCAAAAGACAGAATGAGGAGTAAATGATGAAAACAAAAAATATCGGCAGCAGTTTCGATGATTTTCTGGCAGAAGATGCCATGCTAGACGAAGCAACAGCAGTGGCTGTTAAACGTGTGATCGCTTGGCAAATTGATCAAGAAATGAAGGCTCAGAAGCTGACCAAGACATCAATGGCCAAGAAGATGCACACCAGTCGCGCAGCGCTAAACAGATTGCTTGACACCTCAGATACCAGTCTGACTCTCACTACGCTTTCAAGTGCAGCCTCTGTACTTGGGAAAAAACTGCGCATTGAATTATCACCTGTTTGATTGGCTAACTAACAAAATCTATTTTCTTATTGATGCGAGAGCCTGATGCAATTTCAGTTCTGAAAGCTGAAGTTGCTCGCCTGATGGCGCTGCTGAAGTTCAATGGTATCGACTGGCGTCTGCCATCAGAACCTGTGTTACTCATAGCAGAGCCAGCGCCAATCCTTCTTCCAATAACTGATGTAGAGCCATCTAGCTTCAGCGCCCAAGAAAAAGTGGCTCTCTTTCGTCGTTTGTTTCGTGGCCGCACTGACGTTTATCCGATTCGCTGGGAAAGTAAGACCACTGGCAAAACTGGCTACGCGCCGGCTTGCGCTAATGAGTGGCTTGCCGGTATTTGTGAAAAGCCACGTATAAAATGTGCAGATTGCACTAACCGTGTGCTGAGCCAGCTTACCGATTTTGTCATCTACGAACATCTCGCGGGCAAACGCACCGTTGGTATTTATCCGCTGCTAACAGACGACACATGCCATTTTCTTGCTGCAGATTTCGATGAGGCTGAGTGGAAAGAAGATGCGCTTGCATTTATTCAGTCATGTAACGAATTGGGTGTGCCAGTCGCCCTCGAAATTTCGCGATCAGGTAACGGTGCGCACGCTTGGGTTTTCTTCTCTGGCACTGTATCTGCGCGCGATGCGAGACGACTGGGCACAGCCCTAATCAGTCACACTTGCACTCGCACACGACAGCTGAAGCTCGAATCATACGACCGGCTTTTTCCCAATCAGGACACTATGCCAAAGGGAGGATTTGGCAACTTGATTGCGCTCCCTTTGCAAAAGAAACCACGCGAAAACGGTTGCAGTGTGTTCGTGAACGCTGCTTTGCATCCATATCCAAAACAGTGGGAATTTTTGGCAACTATCCAGCTGATGCCTGCGCACGATATTGAACCAACTATCCTGCGTGCTACCGGTGGTGTGCATCCACTAGATGTGACTTTTATTGATGAGGAGGACCTTAAGGAACCATGGAAGCGTTCTGCAACGGCCTCAAAAAAGCTGACTGGTGTCATGCCAGCATCACTCACGGTGACATTGGGCAATCTCATCTACTTTGAAAAAGAGTTACTACCGCAAACACTGGCCAACCGTTTGATTCGCCTCGCAGCTTTTCAGAATCCCGAATTCTACAAAGCGCAGGCAATGCGTATGTCGGTATGGGATAAGGCGCGTGTAATTGGTTGTGCAGAAAATTATCCGAAACACATCGCACTGCCTCGCGGCTGTTTAGATGCTGCGCAAGAATTGCTACGAGATAACGGCATTCGCTGTGATCTACATGACGAGAGATATGAAGGCGAACCTATTGATGTCACTTTTGCCGGAACCCTACGCATTGATCAAGAAGCGGCGGTCGCCGCAATGCTGCATCACGACACCGGCGTTCTATGTGCACCAACTGCTTTCGGCAAAACGGTGAGTGCTGCTGCAATGATTGCCGAGCGCGGCATCAGTACACTTGTCCTAGTTCATCGCACAGAATTACTTAAACAATGGCAGGAACGGTTGAAATCATTCCTCGGAGTAGGCAAAGGTGTGGTGGGAACCATCGGCGGTGGGAAAGCGAAGCCGACGGGAAAGATCGACATTGCGGTGATGCAATCTGTGTCGCGTCAGGGTGAAGTCAATCCGCTGGTAGAGAATTATGGTCACGTCATCATTGATGAATGCCACCACATTGGGGCAGTGTCGTTCGATGCGATCTTGAAGCGGGTCAAAGCGAAATACGTGCTGGGACTGACCGCCACTCCAATCCGCCGCGATGGTCAGCAACCCATCATTTTCATGCAGTGTGGACCGATTCGCCACAAGGCTGCTAAACCGGCGAGTGCGCCCCACGATTTGGAAGTCATTCCACAGATGCTTCACAAACGAATTGATCTGCCGCAGGAAGCTGGAATTCAGGATGTATTCCGCCAGATTGCTATCGATGAGGCTCGCACAGCGGCGATTGCAGCCCAAATTGAAGACTCATTTAGCAAAGGCCGAAAGGTACTTGTGCTAACCGAACGCACTGAACATCTGGATGCCATTCAAGCCGCATTGACTGGAAAGATACATTCGCTTTTCATACTGCACGGTCGGATGACCAAAAAGGTGCGCGCCACGTTGATTGCGGAACTCAACGCGTTACCACCTGATGAGCCGCGTGTCTTGCTCGCCACAGGAAAATTGGTAGGTGAAGGATTTGACCATCCGCCGCTTGATACACTGGTGCTGGCAATGCCAATTTCATGGGTGGGAACGTTGCAACAATATGCTGGTCGGTTACATCGTGAGCACGCGACTAAAACCGATGTGAGAGTGATCGACTTTGTAGATACAGGTCATCCCGCGCTAGTGCGAATGTGGGAAAAGCGCCAACGTGGTTACCGGGCAATGGGGTATAAAATCAACGGATAACTCTATAGCCGATTTGCCTCATTGCAGACTGTCTCACTGACAGGTCCGCTGGCACGTCTTTGACGCTTAGGTTTGCAAAGTTATTATTTCGTCCGTGCGACTTGTTGCTGTTCACGACCGGCAGGTTTTTGGCAAAACAAATATGAATTTCACGAAAAAAACCCCCTTAATAATTAATCAACAAGAAAATCAAAATCAGGCGCGGCCTGTGTACATTGGCCAATCTTGCCCCGCTCAGTTTCACCCGTAATCCAGACCACCCCCGCCGACTGATCCCCCCAGCACTGGCCTTTATTCCCTGAAATAATCCCCGTTACCGAATCCGAGGTGCAAGACTGGCTCAATCATGTCCCCACACTTTCCGCTTTACCATCCTGCCGCGAAGACTACCGAAAAGCCTATAACGTCGAAGAGAAAATCAGATCAGCCAAATGCGCCTCTAAATCCAATCCGATTTTTTCTTAGCAGGAACAACCTTAGAAACATCGAGAGATTTAATTACCGGCCGAGATTGTTGAGGCTCATATTTAATTACCTCATGCGGATTTAGATCATGCTCCGCAGAACAAAACCAACACCGCAAAATTCCAGTTGTAGGCGCTAACAAAAACTCACCACATGAGCATTGAAATTCAGCCATAGAAACCCTCCATTTTTATTTCAATCTGCCAAAAAATTAAAATCCGGCGCACATGGAGTTACTTTCCAAAGAAGCTTAGTCATTCACATTTTTCAGCCATTCATCAGCATAGGATTCAAATGAACCCATATCTTTTTCCGTCTCCTCGCTGAGTGGCTTATCCACCACGCGTTTTCCATCGAAGCTCGCCATGCGATTTGCCCCTAGACCAAATTCACGTTTGTATTCGATGAACTCTTGCTGGGTATTAGCCTTGTATTCTTCGAACTCGCGATAAACCTTGTCTGCCGCAACTTTGCCTTCTTGTTTGAACGCCTCAAATTCATCCTGCTCGGTCTTCTTGTGTATCTCGAACTCTCCGTCAGGACTGACGACATTAACCAACCCTTTGCGCATCCCGATCTCGTTACGCCCGTCCATATCGGTCACCAGAAAGCGGGTGCCGCGAATGCCGATGGTTGCAGACGCCGTTCTGACTTCAATGGGATGCTCATTTTCCTTAATAGTATTCATCGCATAGTAGATCATCCCGGTAACTTGCCGGAAAAGTCCGACGTGATCATGAGTCTTGTTGATCTCAACCTGACTGTTTTTTCCAATCACAATAAAACCATCTGAACCAACACGCACCACTGCCCTCGAGTTGGGGCCGGTAATCACCACGTTTTTATTTGGCAGAATGCTTTTGGATCGCACAGGACTATTTTCCTTGCCAGCAGAACCGCCCAACATGACACTACCTTCTGCAGACACGACCTCAACCGCATCGTCAGCAAAGCTGACACTGGCCATGATGAGCCCCATCAAACAAACCACAAGCCTCATGCTTACGCTAACGAATCTCATTTTTCTCATCTTCAAAGAATCTATCCTGAAAAATTATCGTTGCCACGCAATCTGGCATTATTCGCCAGCATCCAAATATACGATGGCTTGAAGCTAAACATGTCGGATTTTCATTGAGCCGCTGGCTTCGAACAGTCAAATACCCTGTGCTCTCGTGCGATTTGCACTTATGCCTTACTCTACTGTATTTTCACGATGCGGGTTGGCTGCAGATGTTCATATGAAGGCATCGCCATGCCGACTGATGCGCCGATGTAAGTCGGGTCGGCGATGACGTATTGATTGCCCTGATACGCGACCGTGGAGAATCCCGGCTTCACTTGCTTGAGCGCGACGGCGGTGGTCACATGTCCCGGATAAAGCAGGCCGACCACTTTAATGCCAACCAGTTCATGCACCAACCAGGCAAAAAACACCGCGCGATCCTTGCAGTTGTTATAGGGAAAATACATCGATTCCTCAATGAAGAAATATTTTTCATGGCCGAACTGTTCTGCATCGGTCTTGTAGGCAAATGATTTCTGCACGAATGCCAGCAGAAAATCCACCGCCTCCTCCTCACTCATCGTTGCGGTGTATTTCTTCAGTTGCGGCAGCAATCCCTGACGCAACATCTGGCTGGCATCGGTATCGAAGTAAAGTTCGAGTTCGGACTGAGGAAAAGTATCAAAGTATTCGACCAGTCGGCGATCATACGGTACGTTAAACTTGAAAGTTTTTCCATTGTAATCGAAGGCCAACTCGCGTTGCGCCGATACGGTCTTGGTGAATCCGGTCGAGGCGGATTGAATATCAATCGACTTGAGCTTGGCAGGATAACTGGCTTCATAGGTGTAGAAACTGCCGATGCTGTCGCCATGATCCACCGCCAGCGCGGCATAATAGGTCTGATCTCCAACCTTGATGAATTTGGTGGCATACACCTGCTGCCTGACCGCGACGAACAAATGCACATCTGCACCGGCATAGCCCAGACGCACGTCATAGCCGGACTTGACCAAAAAATACCAGAGCAGCAGGTTTTGTTCCGATTTTCGCTCGGGTTGCAATGCTTGGACGACACTGCGCCAAAGCGTCACATACCCCCAGTCATCCAGTTTCAAATCACGTCTTGCTTGGTTGATAGCCTGGATCGTCGGCTCATATTTGCTGCCGCTCATCATGGTCCAGAATGCGCTCATCGCTTCCGGTTTGGCACCGCCGGACAAACGATAATTCTTCCATTCCGGATCGAAAGTAAAGCTCACTGCATTACCATAGAACATGATCTCAATCGCATCAGCCGCGACAGCTATCGGCTTGGGCTGTGGCGGGGCGGGCGGCGGCGATACCGGTTGAATGACAGGCGCTATGACAACGGGCAAAGGCGCGGGGACTGCGGGTGAAGGCGCGGGGACTGCGGGTGAAGGCGCGTGAACTTGTGGAATATGCGCCGGGGCTACGGGAGCGGTCTTCGGCAAGGGTTCCTTGATTCGAACCTTGCCACGGAAAGTATCGAATTCACGCCACTGACTCTTTAAAAAATCGGCGAATTCGCGGTCCTGCTTTTCCTTGTACTCATGAAACTCTGCACTGATCTGTTGCACGCCTAGCTGTTGCTGCTTGCGGTATGCCTCAAAGTCGTCTGCGGCAACGGCCAGCTGAAAAAATATGCTTACCGACAAAAACAACGATACGGCATGAAAACCGCAAATTTTTATCGAATTCGCTTTCATTATATAATTTCCCCGCCACCGTTATTGATCACTTGGTACAACCCAGACCCACAATACATCGCTTTCCGGGTCTTGCCACTTTGCCTTGACCACAGCCTTGATATTGGTCTGATTGAAGTCCTCATACGCGACCTGCTACCCTCCCCCGTTTCGTTGCTCACCGTCACACTGCCTTCGCGGCCTTGACGACATATCTCTGACGAAGAGGGTATTCGCCACTACCAACCAATTAGGAACTGATGAATCTAGAGCCCAATTTAATTGGGCGCTTTGTTCAATTTTTTTACTTCCGATGACAATTCGCCCTGTGCCTTTTCTGCATGAGCTCGTTGTTCATCTGGGGTGCTACCCAATTTGCTCGGTTGCTCTGCACAACCTGAAGCTGCAGCCGCAATCGAAAAAATGAACAGGGTGAGAATCAATCTTTTCATGTAACGCTCCTTTTGCGAATATGCTACTTATTCAGAGTAATAACAGGATCGAGTAGGGGACGGAGTTACCCCCGTCGCCCTCTCACACCACCGTACGTGCGGTTCCGCATACGGCGGTTCATTAAACATGCTGGAAGCGTTGCT
>JADGRL010000064.1 GCA_017880865.1 Gallionella sp. | reverse complement strand
ATTACAAATAGCAGTCGCTATCCAGATAGGTTAAAAGCCTGACGCTTTTATGTCGGAATTTCTTACATGTGCAATGTAGCGCCTAAAGCTGATGCCCCAAACGCACCTCGATCTGCGGATGGCTGGCGACAAGCTCTTTTAAGCTCTTCAGGCTTTTCAGGTTACGTTCGTGGTCGGCAGTGAAATCGCCCGGTTCCACCGTATGCTCCCAACCCCAACGGGTGATGCATGTATCACCCGTTAGCAGCACTGGTCCTAACGTGGTTCGGATCAGGAAGGCCACGCTGCCCGGTGTATGTCCCGGCACACTGATGGCAAATACCGAACCGTCTTCGAATACATCAATGATGCCTTCAAACTTGTTTTGCGGGTCAGGCTGAAAACGCCATTCCTGCAACGACTGCTTATCTTTCAATAATTGATCGCTAGCGCCGCGCACGAACATGTTTTTAAAATTCGTTTCAGTAGATTCTGATGCGCCGATATACAGTGGCACATCGTTTTGGATATCGGGCATGCCGGAAATATGATCGATGTGCAGATGCGTAAAAAACACGCCGGACAACTTGCCATCCATGCCTTGCAGTATCTCGGCAGTGCTTTTATTGATATGTAATTTTTCGAGGTGCATTACTTTTTGTATCGCCCAATTCAGACCTTCTTTGCCGGGATCATCCACCAGCTTTCTGGACATGCCGGTGTCCACCAGATAATTGCCGCGCTGAGGGTGTTTCAGCAGATGGGCATATATCTGGATAGGCTCATCACGGTCGCGCAACTCGGCTTGAATCGCCACAGGGCTTTTCAGGTTCACCAGGTCAGCGAGTGACTCTGACCAATCCGCGCTATTGATGGTCTCTAATTGGATTGGGCCCGGCTGATCGATCAGGCGCTCCATTTCGGCACTGCTGGATGGTTTGCCAATCGCGGGTTTTCCTAACGGATGGCTAGTCAGCGTGCAGCCCTGCAATAACAAGACAAGTGCACAGCTCAATATCGGCAACGTGATGTGATTCGTTTTCATTCAATCCTCCAAAAAGTGCACCTATGCTCTCACATCCATATATCATGCATCAATTGGCTAAATATCGATGAAGTCATCCATAATTGGATGGCTGTGATTTATTGAACGGGACGCGAATATGAATCTGAGATGGGATGATCTAAAACTATTTTTGGCGGTGCATGAGCAAGGCAGCCTGAGTGGCGCGGCCCGCCTGTTGAAGCTGGGTCAACCTACTTTGAGCCGACGGATAGCCGAGCTTGAGGCGATGGTTGGCGAAGCGCTGTTTGAGCGGCAAAGCCAAGGCGCGATTCTGACCGCGGCAGGACAAAAATTATTGCCCGCCGCACAGAGCATGGCCGAATGGGCCAATGAAGCAGAGCTTAACGTTAAGAAGCAAACTTATCTGCCAGAAGGAAAAGTGCGTATAGCCGCACCGCCCGGTATCGCTTATGAGGTGGTTGCCCCGTTGGCGGCGAAGATACGCCGGAAACATCCGCAAATACAGATCGAAGTTTTGTCGGGCGTGGAGACCTTGAATCTGGGGCGCGGTGAAGCCGACTTATCGCTACGAACACAAAAGCCAAACGATGTCGATCTGGTGTGCATAGACGATGTTTCCAGCGCCATGAGGGTGTACACCAGCAAAGCGTATGCAGCGCAACTCCCGCCTCATCCTGGCCTCGCCGATCTGGATTGGATATGCTGGGCCGCACCTTACGCCGAGCTGCGTACCAATCAGGAATTAAGCGCTTTGATACCCAACTTCAAAGCAGCATTTACATCAGACGATTACATCGTGCAGGTAGCCGCTTGTAAAGCAGGCGTAGGCGCGATGATATTGCCGCAGGTTTTGCATCATTACGCGGGTCTGCGTGAACTGCACGGGTTACATGAACTCGATATTGATCTGGGACCCGATGCGGTCGGCAGCTTGTATCTGGTGTGCCACAAACGTCATCGCTATCTGCCCAAGGTGCAATTGGTGATGGATTATATTTCCAGAGAGTTTGATTCCTTGCGCCAGGATGCGTAAGTCTATCCTATATCTGGCGCACTCATTTGAATGACCGAAATTGGCTCGTAGCCACGTAACCGAGCGCCGAGGTATCAAGTTAGATGCCAATGGATTAGTTAACCATGCCCCCTAAACATTTTTAACTTTCAAATTGAGAAGTGAATTGCTATCTAAACCCGTCTCGAATGCGGAGCCACTATTTCGCATAAAGTATCATTTGCGTGCATCGAAATAATGCAATAGTTTTTCCGGAACTCTTGTTTGTGACTATGGCATCCCAGACCTGCGTTGTCTTGCCAAAATGAACCGCTTTTGCGACGCATTCAACTACGCCATCGCGGGCTGTGCCTAAGTGGTTTGACTTCAATTCGAGAGTGGCAAATCCCGTCGCACCTTCCGGCAAATTGGCAATGCAGCCGTAGCCTGTGCAGGTGTCGGCCAATGAAACTACACTGCCCGCATGTAGATATCCGTTAGGAGCAAGCAATAATCGCTGAACCTGAAATTCGGCTCTAAGTTCTCCGGCGAGCACATGGGTAACCACGATACCCATGTGTGCCGGGAGATGTTCGAGACCGAATTCATTGAAAAACTCTGGAGTAAATTCGGAAGGTTGCATAAGTTTTCTAACGTAAATGTAAATGAATGTGGCCAGCTGCTTCTGGTAGATCTAGTTTGACTATAGCCTTGTTGTGGTCTTATCAGAAACTGTATTTCATTTCCGCGAACAGGGACGAGTTGTTCCGCAGGCGACCGTAAAAGGTGTTGTTTCCACCCCGTAAAATATCCGCGCCCAGCGTGCCTTTCAGTTGATCGTTGAAGGCATAGATCAGTTTTGGCTTGAGCGCGAAGTCACCGCGCGTCAGTGAAGCAACTCCGGCGATTTCCCCTTCCAGCGTTTCATTCAGCCACTTATCGCTGACTCTCAGCGTAATCCCCTGCTGGAAGCGGGTCACTTGATTCGAGATGACAGCGGCCTGTATCGCGACATTGCGCAGCTGCGGATTGCTGATGCCTTGCGGGTCTTGATAGTTCGTCACGAGGCGAAAATAGTATTGCAGGTTGATGTTGAAGTTATCCGAAAACGTGCGGTCGCCTCCCAGCACTGCATACAAGAACGGCTGCTTCACCAGCGGGTCGTTGTTCGGATTGTCCGTCCAGGTGTAGGCCGCTTCCGCGCGAAGCCCATAACGCCCAACCACCGTTGCACCATCCATGCCCAGTACGCGGATGCGGCGGTGTTGCAAAATCAGATTGGTCCCGGAGGGTCCTGTCGAGCCGATCTGCAAGTCGGGGCTGAGATCAATGCCGTTGAACCACGAAACCGACCAGTCCGTCTCTCCGCCAGAATGATCCAGCTTGAGCGCACCCTGCCCGGCTTGCGGAATGGATTCGGTAAAAACCACGCCCGGCAACGCCGGGATTGGATAAACGCTGGGTGTGAAGCGCGGCAGCCAGACGGAGGTCAGCACGGTATTGGCGAAGTGGTAGTTCATTTTCGCAGCCAGCGCACCCAGCCGCTGGTCGTCGTTTTCGGGCGTCAGCAAGGTGTAATTGCGCGGCGTGAGGTTGTCGGTCGGGTTGATGCCGTCAGTGCGCCCCCACGCGATAATTTGCTTACCGATGCGCCAGTCTGCGGCACCGGTGGTGGCGTTGAGATAGCCTTCGCGCAACTTGCTCTGCGGCGCCCCGCGGAAAGAGTTATCGTTCCTCACCCAACCCTCGACTTGCATCGAAGCTTCGCTTCCTAGGCTGGGGGCGGACTTCAGCCACAACGCCCCCGTCCCCACATCCTTCCTGCCATCGAGGTTGCGCGAAGCGCCGTAGTATCCCGCGCGCAACGAACCGTTCATGTTCATCTGCTGCAGGACGCTCTCTCCTTCGGCGGATGCCAAGGCGGGCGACATCAGCAATACGGCAGAAAAAAAACAATGCTTCATGTCGGAGCGGATCTGGCCCGCTCCCCCAAAACAAGAGATCATTCTTTTTCCATGTAGCGCGTGGTGAAGAACTCATCCTTCACATTCTGGTTCACCTTGAAGTTCTCGAACTGGATGATGGTGCGGTGGCCGGTTTGCACGTTGTCCGCTTCCAGACGCATGGCCTGCCACTTGCCGCGCTTGGCATCCATCTGGTGGACGTCGGTGAATGTCGCGGTTTTAAGCATCTCCCCGCCTTCGTCATAAAATTCCGATTTGACGGTCATCTGATTGTCCTTGCGCAGCCAACTGATGCGTTTGGAATAGCCGGTGTTGTTTTTCACTTCATCGTTCTTCGGTGTGGCCTCGATGACGTAACAGGGCTGACCATCTACCACCTCTTCTTTCAGCAGCTTATAGTTCCATTCGTTGACTTTGTAGCCGATCACGTCGGCATAGGAAAAATCGGTGCCGACGAAGCTGGTTTTTTTATCGCTGGAAACCAGCCTACGCACCTTCTTCAGCGCGGGAAGGTAGATCCAGATGTCGTCATCCTTGTCCGTATGTTCGATCAGCAGTGACACCGTACCCTTCACATCCGGCGGCGACAGGAAGCGCGTCATGCGCATGTTGTCTATCCCGTTCGCCTCCAGCTTGGTGGTGCCGAAGGTCTTGCGCACGCGCTCCTGCCCAGCCTTGTTGACCAGCGTAAAGGTAGCGTCAGAAACCGAATCAAACACCTTGCTCACAACGAAATTTTTTTCCATGATCTGGATGAGATCGGGCTCCGCCGCATAAACATTTTGCGCTTGCGTGAAAAGACCAACCAGTAACAACAAGACGGCAGCAGAGGCAGGAAAGGGATTGAACTTCACGGGTATTCTCCTAAAAATAAAGTTGGGACGGAAAGTGAGGATCAGCGCCGGGATCAACAACAAGGCGGACAGCGCGCTGACGATCATGGCCGTACCGATCAGGATGGACAGCCACTTGTGCAGGTTGAACCCGAACGAGGTAAGCAGCACGCCGTAACCGGCCGCCACCGAGATCGCCACGAACAGCACGGCCTTGCCCGCAGTGGCGATGACGTTGCGCACCGCAGTGATTTCGTCGACTCCGCTGGCCAGCTCCTCGCGCAGCCGGAAGATCAGATAGATGGCGTAATCCGCACCGATGCCGACCGCCATCGCCGAAGTCAGCGAAGTCGCAATATTGAGATAGATGCCGCTCCAACCCATCAGGCCGAAATTGGCCAGCACTGCAATCAACAGCGGCACCAGCACCAGTACGCCTGCCACCAGCGAACGGAACACCAAACTGGAAATCAGGAACACCACCACTCCGATCTGCACGATGTTGAGTATTTTTCCATGCACCATCACCTCGTTCAATGCCACCGCCTCCGTGTTGCCGCCGCCGAAGCGCACTTTTACGCTGGGTGGGAAATGCGTAGCAGCGAACGAGTTGATTTCCGTAATCAATTGCTCGGTAACGGCGGAGCTGTCAGTCTTCAGAAACACCGTTATGTTGGCCATGCGGTAGCCGTTATCCACGTAGGAATCAAAATCCCCCGGTTCGCCGGACATCGAATACAGCAGCAGGTATTGCGAGATCAGGTCCTGGCTCTCAGGGATTTTGTAATAGGCCGCATCGTCGCCATGCATGGCCTGGTTTATGCGCTTGATGAAATCAGCCATGGACAAGGTCTTGCCGACTTCTGCTTTCTGGTCGAGGAATTGCTGCAACTCGTCCATTGCCCGCAACGTGGCGGGATTCTTGATCGCATCGTCGCTGGTGCCTTCAACCAACACATCCAGCGTATTGGCACCGCCCAGCCGTGCGTTCAAAGCGCGGTCGTCGCGCTCGAACGAAAGGTCGGGAGAAAAATAGCTCTTGGTGGAATTGTTCACCACCACTTGGCTCATGCCCGCGAGCGCCACCGCGACGAAAATCGCCGCACCGAGATACACACGATTGCGATTGGGCCCGGTGACCCATTCCGCGATGGCGTGGGTGGCCCGATCCCATGTGCGCCCCTTGTGCTCGCGCTGGCTATCGGCGTCGCTCGGCGGCGTCAGCACCGAACGCAGCGCAGGGATGAAAGTCATCTCCAGCGCCAGCGCCGCTAGGATACCGACGCCGGTGAATATGCCGAAGGTGCGCACCGTGCTGATCTCGAACACCATCAGAGAGAAAAAACCCAGCGCGGCGACCATACCGGCGGTAATCATGACCGGGCCAACCTTGACCAGCGAGTTGACCACCGCCTGGTTGTTGGCCTCCTTGGGCGTCAGTCCAGCCGTTTTGCGCAGCAGGTAATACTCCTCGTAATAACGCTTGAGCATCTGCACCGCATGGCCGGTCGCCACCGCGAGAATGAGAATCGGCGTGGTCGCGTTGAACACGTCCATCGGAATGCCGGAGGCACCCATGACGCCCAAGCCGCAGGCCACTGCGAGGATAGCCGTCACAAGCGGCAGGAGCATGCCCTGCCGCGTGCGGAACGCCTCGAACAACACCAAACCCAGCATGAGGATGGCGATGGGCAACAGGAAGCGCATGCGCTCGGAATAAATCTCGATGCGCGACAGAAAACTCGGACGACCGCTCACGAAAACTTCAACGCTGTCATCGCGCTCGTGATCGACAATCGCATCCACCTGCTCCTGGATCGCGCGGAAGCCGCCCGAAATGTCCTTGAACTCGACGATGATCGCGGCGGTCTTCGCGTCTTTGGATACGACGGCGTTCAGGTAGGCCGGGTTCTTGTTAACCGCATCGCGTAGTTCCTGCATCTGCGAGTCGCTTGCTGGCACGCTGGACATGAGCTGCCGTACTTCCAGCCCTTCTGGCGTGCCGATGATGTTCTTCGCGCGCCGCGCAGACAGGCTCAGCATGCTCTCCTGTATCACGCCTCGGGCTTTGAGCATGGCCGCCGTGATGCGCTGCACCTTCGCCAGCACCATGGGCTGGTAGAGGTCGCCCTGCTTGGGCGTGACGCCCACCACCACCATATTTTTCATGCCGAAAGTTTTTTCTATCAGGTCGGTCGTAGAAACATAAGGATGGCTCTGCGGCAGCATGGTATTTGGATCAATGATGATCTTCAGGTTCCGAGCCTGCGAAACCGCGAGCGCGGTGACCAGCAAGGTTAGCGCGATGACCGTGTAACGGTGACGGATGATCCATTCTGTATATCGTTTCATACTCCCCCCTTATTAATTATTTACGATGTTCTTTTTAGCAACTCATCACTGCCCGGTAACACATCCGCATCGAAACACGGCACCCAACATAGTCAGTTAACTGACAATATCTTCGTGCAAAAAAAACGAGATTAAAGATTACAACGCCTTGACCCACTCCTTAACCCGAGTAGCTTCATCCAGCATCAATTCGGGATTGCCAAATGTATGGGTCAGCAAAGCAGCGCCTTGCAAAGCCGACAAAAGATGCAAGGCATGACCCGCCGAGGCATCTTCACAGCCCAATGCTAAAAACTGCCCCTCCAGCCACTTAAGTTGCTCAGTAAATAGCGCCGTCGCTTGCTCGGCCAATAAACCACTATCCCCTTTGTGCAATTCCTGGCATAAACTTCCAATCGGACAGCCACTACGCGACAGGTACTCACGCCGCCCCTCCACAAACTCAATAAATGCAACAATTCTGGTCTTGGGATCAGCTTGTCTACCCCACTCCGCCGCCAAGTCACCATAGTACTTCGCGCGGCGCGCAATAATGGCAGTGCCCAATTCTTCCTTGGTCTTGAAGTAGTAATACAGATTTCCCAAGGGGATTCTCGCGTGCACCGCAATATCGGCCAGGGTTGTTTCGTGGAACCCTTGCAAATACACAAGCTTGTCGGCTGCTTCGACCAACATGCCCCGCTTATTAACTGAATCTCTACTCATTGAAATTACATTTTTAAAGTAAGTTAGATAACTGACATGCTATTGCAGACTGAAAATCGCGTCAAGCAGTCTGTTCATCCCACAGACAATCGCACTGTAATGAACAACAACACCCGCACAGAATTATCCAGCAAAGTTCAGTGAATACCGACAACTTAACTATTTGACTGAACCGCCCGGTGGCGCACCAGGTGAAATTACCTGCGGTGGAATATAAGTAAACTTCCAATCGGAATATGCGAAAGTCTGATTCTGAGCAATGAAAATTTCCGTGTGCGCAAAAAATTGAACGGCCCGACAGCGGACACTGGCGAATTCACACTATCGACACATAGCCGTCCGTGACGACCGACCGCTTTGTAGCCATCAATCTACGATCCAACGTAGAAGTAAGGGGCTGCGCGAGGGTTTATTCGCGCAGTCCCGCTTGAACGACGGGTTGGGCGTTTTAATGCCTGCGAGGTTAAATGCAGTCATGGCTTGGCGGAAAGAATTGACAGCAGAGTTGAACCTGAACTGTAGCGGATATCAGCGATGCGCCAACCAACATTGGTTTTGACCACGCGATAAGACAATTCAATCTTTGTTCCGTCGCTGGGATAACGGAACTTGACACTAACAATGTCGGGGGTGGCACCAGCAACAATTTTTGTCTCGCTAGCCCCTGGGTCTTGGGATGCCCAGATGGGAGAAAAATCGAGCCTACAAATTTCGTGAGTTTGTGTCGCGCACTGGCGGTCTTGGAGGATAAGTGACGCAAGATCGTGATCAAAGTAGCGCTCAAGAACCAAGCGTGGTTGATCCAGCAAATTGTGACCGACCCACTCCGGTTCATCAATAATTGCTTCCCATGCAAAGTCTCGATAGAGCTGTGCGATAACCTGAACAGCCCCAGATTTGGTGTTAGGTTCTGCATAGGCTGCCGATGTGCAGACGACGAGCAATGCAAAAATAATTTTTCAATAACTCATCTGCAACCTCGATATGGAGACGCCCAACGTAAAGTTAAGGGGCGCCGCGCTTTTGCGGCGTCCCGCTTGAACGACGGGTTATGCTTAGTGCGAGACATACGCCTCCGTTCTGAGAAACTTGCAAAAATCATCTCGAAGCTCCTCGTCTTCTTTGCCGAATTCTTTTTTGTACTCTGCTAAATAAACGAGATAGAGGTGTCCTTTTATTATCTTTAACTCGTTTTCGATGAGAAAGTCTCTTCCTTTTACTCCATTATTAACTTGGTTGCCCAACTCCTTTAGCGCTTCATTTGCGGACTTTTTAGTGAATGCTGATTCTGGAATATACCAAGCATCCTCATCTGTTTTTGGTTTTGGCATGGGCTCGCAATAGTTTTTAGCGATTGCAAAATTGCTTCCAAGGAGCAGCGCAAAAAGTAAACAGCAGGTAACTCGTGACCTCATTTAATTTCTCCAAGATGCATAACGTGGAGCTAAGATACCGTCTTGACTGTCAAGTCATGATTCGCTGACCAAGACGGATCAAAAGGTTTTCCGGATTTCAGTACACCGTAAATAATAT
>JADGRL010000034.1 GCA_017880865.1 Gallionella sp. | reverse complement strand
CTGGCATCGTGATTTCACCCCTGTGTGTCGCTTAATGGCACAGAGTACTCATTCATCACCACGAACTGCCCGCCACAAAGCTGCCGCTGGGATTAAAAAAATCGCATTACCATGAAGCTGCCGTTGGCCAACGCACACTATCGACACACAGCCGACCTTCAAGGTAGAACATCTGTGCGACTGCTTTATTGCTGATAGCTGTCCTTCAATCGGGCGGAAATTTGTGAGCATGGCTGTCGCTTCATAACCCTTAGTTGCCAGTCGAAGTTGAAATCAGGTTGCCCGAAAGCCGCCATTCTTGCAGGGGCAGCTATCAAGACCGAGCAGCAGATACTGGATGACGTGTCAATATGCCGGAAAAAAGTGCTTTGCTTGTGTCGCATAAGGAATCAAAACTATAATTTTTGTCGATTTGTTGTAGTAACAACATACTAAGCTATAATTGAAACCTCAAAGGTGGAGGTTTCTTTTTCTAAAGAGGGGTTCACGATGCTTACCATTGCCTTACCAGATACACTTGAATCTGCTGTTACGGCTGCTGCGCATAGATCAGGGCTGTCGATTAGCGACTATTTAACCGCAGTATGTGCCGATGCACTATCACTAGAAGTTGACCGCGCACGCGTTGACTCATATTTGTCCGGCACGTTGGCGATTTCACACGATCGAGCACGTTCTTGGCTAACTGATTTGGCAGCAGGGAGTCGTACCGAGTGCCCTCGCTGATCTGGCATCCCGATGCACTGGATGACATCGCTAGACTATATGACTTCCTTGCTCCATCTAGTTCGTCCGCTGCCCAACGAGCGGCATTAGTTATCCTGGAAGCGGCAGACAAAATTGCATGCAACCCTGGAATAGGCACTCCTCGAGCCGAATTTAAGGAATTGCCCGCGAAGTTCGGACGTAGTAGCTACATTCTGCGTTATCTTGTTCTACCTACTGATGTCATCCTGATAACCCGCGTTTGGCATAGCCGAGAATTGCGTATAGATTAGTTTTTTATTGAATTCTCCGCCCAGGGTAAATTTTAGAGGCGTTAGAACATACATCGCAACTAATATTTCAAATGCCACAGGCTGGCCAGGACGGACACTCAGAAAATTCATCGATACTCCGGGTCTTTGCAGTTATTGCTTGAATCAAACTCACTTTTGCTACGTTCTAACCCCCATATTTTCTTTCCAGCTCTCTTAGGATTGGAAATAAAGTGATCGTTTCGATCTGATAAATAACGGTCAATCGCTTGCATTACCGCAGAAGTTGAAGAGTAGTCGCTGTTATGAATGATTGCACGTGCCATCCCGCTGAATACTGATTCGATGACATTTAGAAATTGTGCTCCCGCTGGTAAGGGTGCCAATCCTATTGTTGGCAGGTTATTTTGTGCCGCTATTTGGTTGTGTTCCTCTATGAATTCCAGTAAACGTTTTGACATGTGCCAAGATGCGGCATCCCATGATAGATATATCTTTGACACCCCCTGATATTGATGGGCCAGCACCTCAGCCATTTTGATCATTTCTGCTGTATTCTTCGCCCTCGAATAAAAATGTGATATTTGGTTTCTGGAAAGCTCCAAGGCTGCTGTCATGATTATCCAACCTTTGGATTTTTGCCATTGAGGTACGGTGGGCTGCGTCCCCGGTGGTACAAGCATGCGCCCCCCTTTTATTTTAATTGCAAATGGGCCATATTCGTCTATAGAAAAAAAGCGCTCATTTTCTTTCAGATTGCTCAGGACATTATGGACGTAGTCCAATTTTTCACGATATGCTGGATCGGTGCTCGTCAACACAACACGCGCCATTTTCCATCTGAAGCCAGCATTTTTTATTACATTTCGAATAACTGAAAGACAAACTGGGAATCCCCTTTCTGCCAGAATTTTTTTAATATCTGTCTTTTTCCATGTAGTACGGTTTACCCCCGATAACGAAGGAGGTTCATGCAATAAGCAAAATATTGCTTTTTTGAGACCTTCGTTATTTTCTTTCAGTGAACGAGTTTTTCGTAAAAAGAGACCATCAGCCCCCCCTGTTCTAAATTTTTTAAGATATATAAAAACCGATGAACTGCTAACGCCCAGAAATTCAGAGATTTGGCTGTTCGAAAAACCTTGTTCATTCGCCAGAACTACCATAGCTTTTAGTCTTTGGGTACGCTTGCCAAATAAGTTTTCTGTCAACGAAGCTCGTTCAACCAATTTACTGTCTGACATCCCGGTTTCAATGTCCCTCATCAACAAATAAATCCATTGATGCCATCGTTTAAGGGCATCGATTGGCACCGAATTGTTAAGAGCATCGATTGAAATTGAAATCGAATTGTATTGTTGCACCTGCCGGATCATTCCATGTGCTTTGAGATAGCGCCGTACTGTGGGATAGGATGTGAAATGTAAGTTATTCCCCTTGAAGGCAGTGCAGAGATTGTCGAAATGGAGCTGAACTGTCCACTCGGGATGTTCGCGATACTGGGTGGCCAAAGAGTCGATGACATGTGGTGTCAGGCTCGGAAATCGGCTCAAGTTATTACGCACACGATCAGTGAGGGCTGCGATCGGATCGTTGGCGCGTCTTGCTGTGTAATACCAACGCTCCAAAGTTGAAACAGAGAAGCGTAATTCAAGAGCAGAACTGGGGTGATGCCAAGTCTTGGCAGATAACGCTATTAAGGCGGGGCGGAGTTCGCCAAATCCAGGCGGTGCAGCCAATAGTGGGCCAATTATAGCGAAGCGCAAGCGCGCCAAACCCTTTCGGCACTCTGCTTGAAGCTCATTTTTTCCCATTTGGATTCCCCCAAAATTTTGTATTTTGAGATATGAAGACCGAAATATTTTACTCCGACTCTACATCCACTTTGTGTTGTGTTTCATTGCGGTCAAAAATAGTAGTTCGGTAAATATTCGGTATTGGCACACTGCCGAACTTCTCGGTATCAAATAGAACGCCATAAAGCCGCCTTTCGCCAACGGCAAGTTATGGCCGACAACGGGCTGTCATACCTACTACGCGCCAGCGTCCACTTTTCTACAAATACCAGACCTTCAAGTTTAGACATGTGATGGTCCGCAGATGGCACCTAGCTGCCATTCAGTCTTTGCGCATCGCACATTTCCTGTGCGCCCCCGGCGGTTTTGATTTTGGTTGAAGAGTGGGCAGGGAACACCTGCCCACCAGTAGGCTACTTGCGCAGCGTCTTCAGCGCGCCGCCCCAGGCGACCAGCTGGTCGAGCATCGCGGTGACGGATTTTTCGTGCATCGCGGCCGGCTTGAAGACGGTGAAGTTCTCGAAGTCGGTGAACAGCGAAAGCATGACCTGAGCGCGCACATCGGCTACTTGCAATTCGCCCATGACCAGACGCAGATTTTCTGCCGCGCGCGTGCCGCCTGCGCTGCCGTAACTCACCAATCCCGCCGCCTTGTTGTTCCATTCCGTGTACAGATAATCGATCGCGTTCTTCAGCGCGCCGGAGGTGCCGTGGTTGTATTCGGGCGTGACAAAAACATAGGCGTCGAACGAGGCGATCTTGGCGGACCAGACCTTGGTGTGTTGCTGGCTGTATTGGCCCATCGAAGGCGGGACGGGCTCGTCGAGCAGCGGCAGGTTGTAGTCTTTGATGTCTACGATTTCAAATGAGGCGTCGCTGCGTTTCTTCGCGATGTCGTGTACCCATTTGGCGACTGAATCGGCTTTGCGCCCCGGGCGTGTGCTTCCGATGATGATGGCTATCTTGATCATGACTCATTCCTCCTTTACGAAGTTGATGATGACATGCTGCGCGCAGGGTACGCGGAAAGAACAGAGGACTGCGACGAGCGCTCAGCCGAACGGCTACCTTAGCACAAAGCGGCCCAGTTCGGCGAGTACGATTTTTGCCAGGTCGGGAGCGAGGCAATCCACTTCGATGTTCTCCGGCATGGAGCGCAACCAGGTGAGCTGGCGTTTCGCCAATTGTCGCGTCGCGGCGAGGCCTAGCTCATACAGTTCTGCTTCGCTGATCTCGCCGTCGATGTATTGCCACGCCTGGCGGTAGCCGACGCAGCGCATCGAGGTCATGTTCGGGTTGAGCGGATATTTTTTTCGCAGCCCGCGCAGCTCATCCACCAAGCCGTGTTCGAGCATGGCCTTGAAGCGCGTGGCGATGCGGGCGTGGAGTTGCGCGCGGTCGGAAGGGACGAGGGCGATGGGAATGATGCGGTAGGGCAGTTCGTGAGGTGTCTGCATTTTGATCAGCGCGGACATCGGCTGTCCGGTGATTCGGTAGATTTCCATCGCGCGCTGGATGCGCTGCGTGTCGGCAGGTTTCAGGCGCGCGGCGGTTTCGGCATCCACCTCAGCTAACTGCCGATGCATATGCCCGATGCCGTGTTGCGCGATCTCGGTATCGAGCGCAGCGCGCACTGCGGGGTCGGATTGCGGCAGGTCGCTGAGCCCTTCTTGCAACGCCTTGAAATACAGCATCGTGCCGCCGACCAACAAGGGTATCTTGCCGCGTGCGGTGATGTCCGCCATCAAGCGCAGCGCGTCCGTGCTAAAGGCGGCGGCAGAATAGGCTGCTGTCGGATCGATGATGTCGATCAGGTGGTGAGGTGCGCGGGCGAGCGTCGCGGCGTCCGGCTTGGCGGTGCCGATGTTCATGTCGCGGAACACCAGCGCCGAATCCACGCTGATCAGTTCCACCGGCAGGCGCTGCACCAGTTCCACCGCGACGCCGGTTTTGCCGCTGGCGGTGGGGCCCATCAGGAAAATAGCGGGAGGAAGATTGGTCATGCCAATTCCCGATCGCGCGTTTCGCGCATCATGAATACCGCCAGCACACTGATCGCCGCAGCAACAGAAACATAGCCGCCCACCCACGCGAGACCGCCGTGCAGCACCAGTTGCTGCGCGAGGTAAGGTGCGAGCGATGCGCCGATTATCCCGCCCAGATTGTAAGCGGTACCAGCGCCGGTGTAGCGCACGGCGGTCGGAAAGAGTTCCGGCAGCAGCGCGCCCATCGGCGCGAACGTAGCTCCCATCAGAAAGAGTTCGATGCAAAGGAAGGCGGTAATTTCAAACAGCGAGCCGCTGCCCAACATAGGGGCTAGCAGGAAGCCGGACAGGAATGCCGCGCTGCCCGCAACGAGCAACACCGGGCGGCGTCCGTAACGGTCGCCCGCCATTGCGGACAGCGGCGTGGCAGCGGCCATGAACACGACGGCCACGCACAGCATAGCCAGAAATTGCGGGCGCGGGATGCCGAGCGTGGCAACGCCGTAGCTCAACGAAAACACCGTGGAAATGTAAAACAGCGCGTAACACACGACCATCGCCAGCGCGCCCAGCAGCAAGGGCGCGGTGTGATGCATGAACAGTTCCGCCAGCGGCAGTTTCATCGGCTGATGCGCCTGCAACGCTTTGGCGAACACCGGCGTCTCGGTGAGCTTGAGCCGCACGTAGAGGCCGACAATGACCAGTGCCGCGCTGGCGAGAAACGGAATGCGCCAGCCCCATGCGCGAAACTGGGCATCGTCGAGAAACTGAGATAACAAAAGAAAGCTGCCGACCGCGCACAAAAAACCGATGGGTGGCCCGAGTTGCGGGAACATGCCGAACCAGCCGCGCCGACCGCTAGGCGCGTATTCCGCCGCGAGCAAGGCCGCGCCGCCCCATTCACCGCCGAGGCCGATGCCCTGGCCGAAGCGCAGCAGGCACAGCAGCGCGGGCGCGGCCCAGCCGATCAGGTCAAAGCCGGGCAACACGCCGATCAATATTGTGGACACGCCCATCACCAGCAAGGACGCGACCAAGGTTGTCTTGCGTCCGATGCGGTCGCCGAAATGCCCGAACAGCAATGCGCCGAGCGGGCGCGCGAGGAACGCGATGCCGAAGGTCAGGAAAGCATTCAACGCCTGTGCCGCCGGGTCGCTGCCGGGGAAAAACACCGGCCCGATCACCATCGCCACGGCGAGGCCGTAGATGTAGAAATCGTAAAACTCGATGGCGGTGCCGATGAAGCTGGCGAAGGCGATGCGGGTGATCGATGGAGTCAATTTAGTCCTTTGGTTGCATTGATTGGCGCGTCCGGTCAGCGCGCGGCTCGCGCCATATTCGCGCAACTCGTCCAGCGCAATGCATTAATTTCTGGACAGCGAGGTTTACGGTATATCGCTTGAAATAGGCAAAGCTCAATAAACTAACCTTTCCCAAGCAGCAGAAACAGGCTCGGGCGTTTGTTCAGTTGCGGGACAGGCTGCGATTTCCACTTCGCGATGGTGCGCGTGTGGATTTGTTCGCTGGGTAAGGTGATGTCGGTGGCGACGCACAGCAGCGTTTGCGGGCGACACTGGGCGAGCAGCGCACTGAACATCCTGTCGTTGCGGTACGGGGTTTCGATAAACATCTGGGTTTGGTTGCGTTTTATAGACTCTGTCTCCAGCGTTGCAATTGTCTTGTTTCTTTCAGGCTCTGCGATAGGCAGGTAACCGTAAAAGGCGAAGCACTGCCCATTCAGACCGGACGCCATCAATGCCAACAAAATTGAGGAGGGGCCGACCAGCGGCACGACGCGTATGCCATTCTTGTGTGCCAGATTGACCAGATCCGCCCCCGGGTCGGCGATGCCCGGACAACCGGCTTCGGAAATGATGCCGACATCGTGCCCGGCCAGCAGCGGGGACAGCAGTTCGGCTAACTCGTTAGCAGAGGTGTGTTCGTTGAGGCTTTCGAAGTGCAGCGACTGGATCGGCTGTTCGGGTTTGAGTGCGGAGAGGAATTGCCGCGCGGTCTTGGGTTGTTCCACGACGAAATGGCTTAATTTGCGCGCCACGGCGATGACATGCTGGGGCAAGACCTGTTCGGCGGGTGTGTCGCCCAGCGTGCAGGGAATCAGATAGAGCGTGCCTAATATATCAGTCATGGTGTTGTGTCAGTCGTGGTCAGAACAGGCGCACGTTTTCGCGGCGCAGCATTTCAATCAACAATATCAGCGGTAGTCCGATCAGCGCATTGGGATCATCACCGGTCATCCGGCTTATCAGCGCGATGCCCAGCCCTTCTGATTTCGCGCTGCCGGCGCAGTGATAGGGTTGTTCCTTGAGCAAATAGCCTTCGATCTCGATATCGCTCATGTCGTGCAGCGTGACGAAATTTTCTGCCACCTCGGTTTGCAGATTGCCGGTTTGGCTGTTCAGCAGCGTCAAGGCGGTATAGAAACAAGTGGTTTTGCCGCGCATCGCGCGCAACTGCCTGACCGCATTGTCGTGGGTGAGCGGTTTGCCGAGCTGTTGGCCTTCCAGCAGGGCGACCTGGTCGGAACCGATGATCAGCGCGTCCGGGTATGCGGCTGCGACGGCACGGGCTTTCTCCTGTGCGAGGCGTATCGAGGTGGCGCGTGCAGATTCATCCGCTAACGGTGTTTCATCCACATTCGGGGAGGCAATCTCAAACGGGAGTTGTAGCCGTTTGAGGAGTTCGCTGCGGTAAATAGAGCTGGAGGCTAGGACAAGCAACTGAGAATTCAATGATATTCCTTAGGATTTTTGCCATGGCTTTTGACACGGAGCGGCGAAAAATATATCATGCGCGCCAAATGTACGCACGACCTTTCATCGACAGTCTGGATTTTGCCAGAAATGGCCAGCAAATCAGCGGTGAAATGCAGATTGCGGAGCTGCCACGTTTGCTCGATACACTGGAGAATCCGCAAGGAACGCCAGATGGAATCCTGGGTTACACCGTGCAAGGTGGTGTGGATAAGCTGGGTACACCTTTTCTGGATGTGGGTGTGGTTGGGCAATGTCAGTTGCGTTGCCAACGTTGCCTGAGTACCCTTGATTATCCGGTGCGGCTGCATACGCGCTTGTTGCTGCGCGATCAGGCCAGTCTGGACGCGCTGGATGAAGGCGGTGAAGACGAAGAGTTTGATAGCATTTTGGCGGATACGCACTTGGATGTGCTGGGTATGCTGGAAGAAGAGATTTTGTTAAGTCTGCCAATCGCGCCCAAACATGAGTCGGGTGCTTGTCAGGTGACAGATGGCGAAAATGCTCAAAGGGAAGAAAAAAATCCTTTTGCGGTTTTGGCGAAATTGAAGCGTAGTTAAATAGTTTAAGTTGTTTTTTTAGGAGTAGTTACCATGGCAGTTCAGCAGAATAAAAAGTCCCCATCCAAGCGTGGCATGCACCGCGCCCATGATTTTTTGACCAACCCGGCGACAGCGGTTGAGTCAACTACGGGCGAGATGCATTTGCGTCACCACATCAGCCCAGCCGGCTTTTATCGTGGTAAGAAGGTAGTCAAAACCAAGGGCGAATAAGCCTTCAAGCAGCGCAGCCGATCATTATGGTCGGCTGCGTTTTCTTTTCTGTTAGCCTATTGCCAAGGATCGCTTAGTGGATGTCACATTAGCCATAGATGCGATGGGGGGCGACCACGGCACGACGGTCACCATCCCAGCTGCAATTGAATATCTGAAGCAATTTCCCAGCGATACCATCATTCTGGTGGGCATCCCTGATGCCATTGAAACCGAGTTGCGTACCCTGGGTGTGCAAGCCGGAGTGCATTTGCGCATCCATGCTGCCAGCGAAGTGGTGGGCATGGACGAGCAACCGCAATCCGCATTGCGCGGTAAAAAAGATTCTTCGATGCGCGTCTGCATCAATCTCGTTAAAAGCGGTGAGGCGTCAGCTTGCATCAGTGCGGGCAATACCGGCGCGCTGATGGCGACGTCACGCTATGTGCTGAAAACCATCCCGGGCATAGACCGCCCCGCGATCGCGTCTTATTTGCCGACCAAAAATGGCCAAGTCTGCATGCTCGATCTGGGTGCCAACATTGATTGCAGCGCTGAGCATCTGCTGCAATTTGCGATGATGGGTTCCACGCTGGTCACCGCTTTGGAGCACAAGCCTAATCCCACGGTTGGTCTGCTGAATATCGGCAGTGAAGACATCAAGGGCAATGAAGTGGTCAAACAGGCCGCCGAATTGTTGCGCAACAGCGACCTGAATTTCTACGGTAACGTCGAAGGCACCGATGTTTTCAGGGGCACGACCGACGTGGTGGTGTGCGATGGATTTGTCGGCAATGTCGCGCTGAAATCCGCAGAGGGCGTGGCCCAGATGATGGGTGGATTCCTGCGCGAAGAATTCAGCCGCAATGTCTTCACCAAGCTGGCCGCGCTGGTGTCCATGCCGGTACTTAAAGCCTTCAAGCACAGGCTGGATCATCGTCGCTATAACGGTGCGAGTCTGCTGGGTTTGAGGGGTATCGTGGTAAAGAGTCACGGCTCGGCGGATATTTTCGCATTCCGTTGCGCCATTGAACGCGCCGCAGAAGAGGCGCGTGGCGGCATGCTGCAACACATCAGCGAGCATATCGAAAAGTGGCATCACCAGCGTAAAAACACAGAGCAAGGAGCGGTTTGATGCATTCCAAAATAATTGGCACGGGCAGTTATTTGCCCGCCAAAACGCTGACCAATTTCGATCTGGAAAAAATCGTTGAGACTTCACACGACTGGATCGTGTCGCGCAGCGGCATCCATGAGCGGCATATCGCGGCAGACCATGAATTGACTAGCGATCTGGCTTTGCAGGCCAGTCTCAGGGCCATTGCAGCGGCGGGTATCAGCGTGGAAGAGATCGATCTGGTGATCGTCGCGACCACCACGCCGGATCAGATTTTCCCCAGCACGGCCTGCATCCTGCAAGACAAGCTCGGCATCAAAAATCGCGGCGCGGCATTCGACATGCAGGCGGTGTGCGGCGGCTTCATCTATGCGCTCAATACCGCTGACTTATACATACGCGGCGGACAAGCCAAGACTGTGTTAGTGGTCGGCGCGGAAGTGCTGTCGCGCATCCTGGACTGGAATGACCGCACCACTTGTGTGTTGTTTGGCGACGGCGCGGGTGCCGTGATTTTGCAAGCCAGCGCAACGCCCGGCGTTGTCGCCAGCAAGCTGCACGCCGACGGCAGCCATCGCGGCATGCTGAAAGCCGAAGGCAATGTCCGCCACGGAGCGGTGCAAGGTGATCCATTCATCAAAATGGAAGGCCAGGCGGTGTTTAAATTTGCCGTCAAAGTGCTGAGCGAAGTGGTCGAAGAAGTGCTCGAAGAAAATAATCTGCAAGGTTCCGACATCGATTGGCTGGTACCCCATCAGGCCAACATCCGCATCATGGAAGCCACCGCCAAGAAGCTCGGCTTGAGCATGGATAACGTGATCGTCACGGTCGCCACGCACGGCAACACCTCGGCGGCCTCGATTCCGCTGGCATTGGATACCGCGGTGCGCGATGGCCGCATCAAGACGGGACAGAATATTTTACTGGAAGCCGTGGGTGGCGGGTTTACCTGGGGTGCAGTTCTAATCAAGTGGTAGGTTCGGTGGTTGCCTTTAGAAATTTGTTTTGCGGGATGAAACGCAAGGAGCCGCACATAACCAGCGACTTTCCCGCTAGGGGGATTAGTCGAATGGCTAGTAGTTCCATCAGCGAACGACGAGGCATATCGAATAGATAGACGCACCCGCAAGGGGTAGGCCGTGCGGTTCCCGTAGCTGAAGCTACAACCGCTACGCACAGGAGTGAGCGAGCACGCGACACTGCGGTTCGCCCGTAAAACAGATTTATAAAGGCAAGCATGACTAAATTCGCTTTCGTATTCCCCGGCCAAGGTTCTCAATCGCGCGGCATGATGAACGGCTATGCCGATTTTTCTGTGGTGCGCAACACCTTTGCCGAAGCCTCCGATGTCCTGAAACAGGACTTATGGCAACTGGTTTCAGAAGGCAGTGATGCCGAGCTGAACTCGACCGTGAACACTCAGCCGATCATGCTGACCGCAGGTGTGGCGGTATATCGTGCCTGGCAAACGCAACACGGCGCGGCTCCTTCGATGATGGCGGGGCATAGCTTGGGCGAATATACCGCGCTGGTCGCGGCCGGTGCATTGCGTTTTGCCGATGCGTTGCCGCTGGTGCGCTACCGTGCGCAATGTATGCAGCAAGCCGTGCCGGAAGGCGTGGGCGGCATCGCCGCGATCCTCGGTCTGGATGACGATGCGGTGCGTGCCGTATGTATTGAAGGTGCGCAGGGCGAAGTGCTGGAAGCGGTGAATTACAACTCCCCCGGCCAAGTGGTGATCGCCGGGAATCGCGCGGCAGTCGAGCGCGGCATGGAGCTGGCCAAGGCAAAAGGTGCCAAGCGCGCGATCATGTTGCCGATGAGCGTGCCATCGCATTGCAGTTTATTGAAGGGCGCGGCTGAACAGTTGCGTGAATATCTGAAGAGCGTTGAGGTACAGGTTCCGGCTATTGCTGTGCTGCACAATGCCGATGTGAAAAGCTATACGGATGCGGATCACATCCGCGACGCGCTGGTGCGCCAGTTGTATTCGCCGGTGCGCTGGGTCGAGACCGTGCTGGAATTCGGCAAGCAGGGCATCACCCATAATGTGGAATGCGCGCCTGGAAAAGTATTGGCAGGTTTGAACAAGCGCATCGACACCAACCAGCAGGCATCGGCCATCAATGACGGTGAAGCCCTGAAGCTGGCTTTGGCCACATTCGCATAACACCTCGTTCGTCCTGAGCTTTTTGTTAAGGACTTGGCGCTTTTGAAAATCGATTTAGGGAGATCGTAAATGACACTACAAGGACAAATCGCATTAGTCACCGGCGCCAGTCGCGGCATCGGCCAAGCCATCGCGCTGGAGCTGGGCCGGCAGGGCGCCACCGTGATCGGCACGGCAACCAGCGAAACAGGCGCGCAATCAATCAGCGCCTATCTGGATGCGGCGGGTATCAAGGGCCGGGGCTTTGCGCTGAACGTCAATGACGTCGCGCAGACTGATTTGGTACTGGGCGAGTTGCGCAAGCAATTCGGCGAAATCTCGATACTGGTGAACAACGCCGGCATCACCCGCGACAACCTGCTGGCGCGCATGACCGATGACGAGTGGGACGACGTGCTGGCGACCAATCTGAAATCGGTGTTCCGTCTTTCCCGCGCCGTGTTGCGCGCGATGATGAAGGCCCGTGGCGGGCGCATCATCAGCATCTCATCGGTGGTCGGCAGCATGGGCAACGCAGGACAAGCCAACTATGCCGCGTCCAAGGCCGGCATGATCGGCTTCACCAAATCGCTCGCACAGGAAATCGGCAGCCGCAACATCACCGTGAACTGTGTCGCCCCCGGCTTCATCGACACCGACATGACCCAGGGCTTGGGCGAAGAGCAGCGCGCCAAACTGGTCGAGCACGTGCCGCTAAAACGCCTCGGCCAGCCCGCCGATATCGCCGCAGCAGTGGCTTTTCTGGCAGGTCCGGGCGCGGCTTACGTCACTGGTGTTACCTTGCATGTGAATGGCGGAATGTATATGGAGTAGGGCGGATGTAGTGATCCGGTATTTTGTTAAATCCATTACCCAATTTCTTGGGGACGTTATGCTGAAATTTGATTTCTCCGTGAAGACGCGGGATGGGCAAAAAATCGAGAGCGTATTGATTCAGGGCAAGGATTTGCCGGATGCGGAACGCAAGTTGCGCCAGATGTATCATCATTGCGAAGTGATAAACTGCAAGACAATCGACCTTGATAAGGCACTTTCTCAGTCAGTGGATATAGAAGATGTGCTGTCGCTGATTACCAAACATAATTGAGAATCCGGCGACGGTAAGCGCAACTATCATCTTCTCCAGCATCCCGACTGTTAATCGATAAATCCGTCAGCCATTAATTCGTCCAGCAGTGCATCATAGTCATGCGCACCGTGACTGTCGGGCGCGTGCTCGAAGATTGTTTTGTGCAATGCCGGACTTTCCGCCAGACTGACATTTTCCGAAATGACTGTCCGGCAAACATCCGCACCGAATTTCGTTTGCGCCATATTCAACACAATCTTCGCCATGTTCCGCCTGGAGTCAAAACGGGTGAGCAGATAACGGCGATTAACGCGGCGCTTCAGTACCTGCTCCAGCGCCTTGAGGGTTTTTTCGATCTGGAAGGCGCCGTTGATCGACAGGTAGTCGGCCGAAATCGGAACGATGATGCCGTCACAGGCAAAGATCGCATTGAGTGAAAGCACCCCTACCAGCGGACTGCAATCGATTATCCAGGGGGTATTTTCAACCCGGTTTTTTTCTGCCAGTAAGCTAATGTTCAGCTTGTTGATCGCGTTGTATCCCTTGCCATGCAGCGCGTCTACTTTGGATAGTTCGACGTGTGACGGAATGACACTGATTCCGCTGGCAGATTCGCGTATCAGTTCGCGCAACGGGCGGTTGCGCTGAAACAGGCTGTATATACTGTCATCGCCCGTATGCGCGGTAATGCCGATAATCGAGCTGAATTGCGCCTGAGGGTCAAGGTCGATGCCAACAGGCTGGCGGCCACGACGTGCCAGCGCGGCGGCAAGGTTAAGTACTGTGGTGGTTTTTCCAACCCCGCCCTTCTGGTTGAATACAGCGACTATAGTCATCGTTCAGCGAGCGCCGGAATTGATTTTAACGTGGACAGTTTAGTCCATTCTGGCAACCTGATCAGGCTATTCCACATCACGGATTTAAAAACAAAGTAGGGCTACCTGTTATCATAGTTCGCCTCAACCAAAAATTACATTGAAATAGGATTGCAAATGGCCAAACCAAATTACACGTTCGAAAAACGTCAGAAAGAAATTGCCAAGAAACAGAAGCAAGAGGAAAAGCGGCAGCGTAAAATCGCACCACAGGGCGAACAACCCCAGAATGATCAACCGCAACCGCCTGTCGATGAGGTGTCCAGCTCCTGATTTCTACAATAGGCCATCTTCAGCGAGCATAGAGAGGGCGGTTAGATCCCACTTGGTAACTCGACCGAGATAAATCAATCGCATCGAATACAAGTTGTTTGGATTTCTTGGTAAATTTGATACAATGCCGCTGCTTTTTTGAACTTTAATCAGGGTAGGAGAATAATGATGTCTATTGAACAACGTGTTAAAAAGATCGTTGCTGAGCAACTGGGCGTAAATGAATCTGAAGTCAAGAACGAATCTTCTTTTGTTAACGATTTGGGGGCCGACTCGCTGGACACCGTTGAACTGGTCATGGCTTTGGAAGAAGAGTTTGAATGTGACATCCCGGATGAAGATGCAGAAAAGATTACCAGCGTACAACAAGCCATAGACTACGTCTTGGCACATCAAAAGTAATCCACTCTTTTATTTCATTTGAACATCATTTTGTTGTCCATCCTTTCTGTTTGGCGGAGTCGATTTGTCTAAACGCAGAGTAGTCATTACCGGACTGGGGATCATCTCCCCAGTCGGGATCGGGATTCCGACGGCCTGGCAGAATATCGTCGCGGGAAAATCCGGCATTACCAGAATCACCCGCTTTGATGCCAGCACGATGGCATCGCAGATTGCCGGTGAAGTGAAAGATTTTGATGTCACTCAGTACCTTTCCGCCAAAGATGCGCGCCGCATGGACCGATTTATTCATTTCGGTCTGGTGGCTGGCATGGAGGCGTTCAAAGATTCCGGGCTGGAAGTTTCCGAGCAGAATGCCGAGCGCATCGGCGTGAACATCGGTTCGGGTATCGGTGGTTTGCCGATGATCGAGGACACGCATAACGATTATCTCGCCGCGGGACCGCGTAAAATATCGCCGTTTTTCATTCCAGGCACGATCATTAATATGATTTCCGGCAATCTGTCGGTCATGTACGGGCTGAAAGGCCCGAACCTGGCGATGGTCTCGGCTTGCACCACCGGCACGCATTGCATCGGCGAGTCGGCACGCATCATCGAGTATGGCGATGCGGATGTGATGATTGCAGGCGGTTCTGAAGCGACATTGTGCGCGTTGGCGGTGGGCGGTTTTTCTTCCGCACGCGCGCTCAGCACGCGCAACGATGATCCGGCCACGGCCAGCCGTCCTTGGGACAAGGATAGGGATGGATTCGTGATGAGCGAAGGTGCCGGCGTGCTGGTGCTGGAAGAATATGAGCATGCCAAGGCACGCGGAGCCAGGATTTACGCTGAACTGACCGGTTATGGCATGAGCGGCGATGCCTACCATATTACTTCGCCGAATAGCGATGGACCGAAACGCAGCATGTTGAACGCGTTGCGCAATGCGGGGTTGAATCCGAGTGATGTGCAGTACGTCAATGCGCACGGCACCTCGACTCCGCTGGGTGACAAGAATGAAACTGAAGCGATCAAGCTGGCGTTTGGTGACCACGCCAGGAAACTGGTGGTTAATTCAACCAAGTCGATGACGGGTCATCTGTTGGGTGGTGCGGGTGGTGTAGAGTCGGTGTTCTGCGCGTTGGCGGTACACCATCAAATTTCTCCTCCGACCATCAACATCTTCGAGCAAGACCCAGAATGCGATCTGGATTTTTGCGCGAATGTGGCACGCGACATGAAGATCAATGTCGCGATGAACAATAATTTCGGTTTCGGTGGGACCAACGGCACGCTGGTGTTCCGCAAGGTCTAAGCTTTTTTCGCCACGATGCTGGTCAATGGCAAGCATGGTAATTTGATCAGCATCCGCGATCGCGGCCTGCTCTACGGTGACGGGGTGTTTCGCACCCTGCGCACCAACCGAGGCAACGTGCAGCATTGGGCGTTGCACTATCAAAAACTTCGGCACGATTGCACCGCACTGGGCATTACTTGCCCGGATGCCAGCTTGCTGTCCGCTGAATTAAACGACTTGCTCAAGCATCACCCCAATGGTGTGGTGAAGTTGATTGTCACACGCGGGGAGGGGATTCGCGGTTACGCTCATGCTGCACATGCTATCCCCGCGCACATTTGGGATGTCACTCCTCTGCCGGATTATCCTGTTGACTGGGCAACACACGGAATACGTGTGCAGCTTTGCCAGCTACGATTGAGCCAGCAGCCTCGCTTGGCGGGGATCAAGCATCTCAACCGGCTTGAAAACGTCCTGGCGGCGGCCGAGTTGCATGATGTTGCCGAAGGTCTGCTAATGGATGCGGATGGCAATGTCATCGAAGGCACACGCAGCAATTTATTTTTAGTGTCCCATGGCGAGTTGATTACGCCGGATTTGTCGCGTAGCGGCGTGGCGGGCGTGCAGCGTGATCGCGTGATGGCTTGGGCGGTACAGCACAACATGCCGATACAAATTCGCGATGTCCGACTGGATGAGGTGATGCAAGCCGATGAGTTGTTTGTGGTGAACAGCATCATGGGCTTGTGGCCGATACGCGAACTGGAACAACGTTGCTGGACCAGTTTTTCCGTTGCGATGCAGATTCGGCAAGCCTGGGCCGAGGAGCCTACAAGTATATGACCCGTAAATACATGAAAAAAAATTTAGCATTCTTCCTGATGATGCTGTTGCTGACTGTAGCGAGTATCGGTTATTACGCCTATAGCCCATTAACCTTGCCCAATACGCCATTTGAATTTTCCTTGAAGCCAGGCAGCAGCCTGAAAAGTATTGCGCGGGAAATGCAGCAGGATGGATTGCTGGAACATGGCTGGCAGTTCGTCTGGATGGCGCGCCTGCTGGGCCAATCAGGGCAACTCAAGGCGGGCAATTACGCTATCGATCACCCTGTTTCGCCGCTTGAATTACTAAATATTATCAGCAAGGGTGAGGTCAGTCAGAGCCAAGTGAGCGTGATTGAAGGCTGGACGTTCAAACAATTACGAGATGCGCTAAATACCAGCCCCGATATTACCCACGATACTTTGAGTCTGACCGACCAAGAAATCTTACTGCGCATCGGTGCGACGGAAAATCATCCCGAAGGTTTGTTCTTCCCTGACAGCTATTACTTCGCTGCGGGCAGCAGCGATCTACGGATATTCAAGCGCGCTTATCAAACCATGCAAAAGCATTTACAGGAAGCATGGCTCGCCCGTGCGCCCGATTTACCCTTGCAGACCCCTTACCAGGCCCTGATCCTGGCTTCCATCGTCGAGAAAGAAACCGGCACACCCAGTGACCGCGCCATGATCGCCGGCGTGTTTGTGAATCGCTTGCGCAAAGGCATGTTGCTGCAAACCGATCCGACCGTGATTTATGGCATGGGTGACAAGTTCGATGGCAACTTGCGCCGGCGCGATTTACTTGCCGATACCACTTACAATACTTACACGCGACGCGGATTGACTCCCACTCCGATTGCACTGCCGGGGGTGGCCGCGATGCAGGCAGCATTGCATCCAGTACAGACCGATGCACTCTATTTCGTGTCGCGCGGCGATGGCAGTTCGCAATTTTCCAGCAGTTTGACGGCACATAACCGTGCGGTGAATCAATACCAGATACGAGCCCATAAATGAATCCAGCCAAGAGTAAGTTCATTACCTTTGAAGGTGTCGATGGTGCCGGTAAAAGCACCCATCTGGCGTGGTTTGCCGATGTGCTGCGGCAGCGCGGTCTCGATGTGGTGGTCACCCGTGAGCCGGGCGGCACGCCGCTGGGCGAGCAATTGCGCGAAATATTATTGAACCAGCCTATGAGCATCGGCACCGAGGCAATGCTGATGTTTGCGGCGCGCCTGGAACATATCGAACAAGTCATCAAACCTGCGCTACGCGCAGGAAAGTGGGTGATTTCGGACCGATTCAGCGATGCCAGCTTCGCCTATCAGGGCGGAGGTCGTGGCATGGACTGGGAAAAATTACGCCAGCTTGAACAATGGGTGCATCCCGATTTGCAACCCGATCTGACGCTGTTTTTCGATGTGCCGGTCGACGTGGCAAGGCAACGCCTGGCAAACAATGTTTCGCTGGATCGCTTCGAACAGGAACAGGCCGATTTCTTCGAACGTGTGCGGGCCGGATACCACAAGCGCGTTGAGCAAAACCCGCGGAGGTACGTTGTTATCGACGCGGCACAGACTCTGGATAAAGTTAAACATAAACTTGAAGAAATTATTTTAACTATTTGATATGAAATATATTTATCCTTGGCAAAAAAATGACTGGGCGCGCTTGCAGGAGCTGCGCAAGCGTCCGCCGCATGGCCTGTTGTTCAAAGGATGCAAGGGCATCGGCAAGCTCGATCTGGCGATTAATTTTGCCCAGAGTCTGTTGTGCCAGCAGCCGGACGAATCTAATTTTGCGTGTGGGAAATGTCCTTCCTGCCACTGGTTCGAGCAGGGCTCGCACCCCGACTATCGGCTGTTGCAACCGGAAACGTTAAGCCTGGACGGAGAAGATAGCGAGTCCGGCAAGAAACCCAGCAAGCAGATTTCTGTCGATCAAATACGCGGTCTGGCCGATTTTTTCGGTATGTCCGCACATCAGGGCGGTCGACGTGTGATTGTCATTCATCCTGCCGAGTCAATGAACACCAATGCTGCGAATGCCTTGCTGAAAAATCTCGAAGAACCGCCGCCGGGCTTGCTATTCATTCTGGTGTCGCACAAACCGCAGCAATTATTGCCGACCATTCTGAGCCGTTGCTTGTCATTCGCGCTGCCCGCGCCCGATGCTGCAAGTGCCACGCGCTGGTTGACCGAGCAGGGCGTAAAGAATCCCGCGACAGCGCTTGCTGCTTCGGGTTTTTCGCCCTTGCAAGCCGTTCAACTGGATGAGCAACTGGGCAGTGAGGAACGCGACAAGTTGCTGCACGCCGTGCGTCAACCCGCAGCTTTGGATGTGTTTGCGCTGGCCGAAGTGCTGCAGAAAACCGAGCAGGTACTGGTCGTACAGTGGCTGCAACAATGGTGTTACGACCTGAGCTCGATGAAACTGGCGGGCAAGCTTCGCTATCATCCGGGTGAGGAAGCGGCGATTAAAAAACTGGTCGAGCCGATTGCAGCGCTTAATCTGGCCCGCCTGCAAAAACATTTGCAAGCCGCAAAGCGCGAGGCTCAACACACACTTAATCCCAAGTTGTTTTTTGAATCACTATTGTTGGCCTATCGCCAACTCATGCTCGAATAACCATGCCGTTCATTGATTCCCACTGCCATATCAATTTCCCCGACCTTGCCGCGAACCTGAGCGATGTGCTGGCGCAAATGCGCCAGAACGAAGTCGTCAGCGCATTATGTGTCTCGGTCAATCTGGCGGATTTTCCGCAAGTGCTGGCGCTGGCCGAACAATATCCGCACATCTATGCCTCGGTGGGAGTGCATCCTGATTACGAAGGTGTCGAAGAGCCCGACGTCGCCCGTCTGGTTGAACTAGCACGGCATCCCAAAGTCATCGCGATTGGCGAAACTGGCCTGGATTACTTTCGCCTCAAGGGCGATCTGGAATGGCAGCGCACACGTTTTCGCAATCATATCCGTGCTGCGCGAGAGAGCGGCAAGCCGCTCATCATCCATACCCGTGAAGCGGCGGCGGATACCTTGCGCATTATGTCGGAAGAGAATGCAGCCGAGGCGCGCGGGGTAATGCATTGCTTTACCGAAACCTGGGAGGTGGCAGAAGCCGCAATGGCGATGGGCTTTTACATCTCCTTTTCCGGCATCATTACTTTCAAGAACGCCAAGCAGATCAAAGAGGTCGCCCAGCGCGTACCGCTGGAGCGCATGTTGATCGAAACCGACGCGCCGTATCTGGCTCCTGTGCCGCATCGCGGCAAGCTCAACCAACCGGCTTATGTGAAGCATGTTGCCGAGGAGATCGCTCTGCTGCGCGGCATCAGTGTTGATGAGGTAGGCCAGCGCACCTCGGAGAATTTTGAGCGTCTATTCAAGCCGGGGGGAATTATTTAGTAATTATTTTAGTAAAATTATTGACAGGAATTTGAATATCCCTATAATGCGCAACTCGTTATCGCGGGAGTAGCTCAGTTGGTAGAGCGATACCTTGCCAAGGTATAGGTCGAGAGTTCGAGCCTCTTCTCCCGCTCCAAATCTGAGGGAAAGCATCTAGCTTTCCCTCATTCATTTCACGCTGATGAAATGCAATACGGCGAGATAGCAAAATGGTTATGCAGCGGATTGCAAATCCGCCCATCCCAGTTCGATTCTGGGTCTCGCCTCCAGTATCAAAGCGTATAACGACCCGCCCGGGTGGTGAAATTGGTAGACACAACGGACTTAAAATCCGTCGCAACCGTAAAACGTGCGTACCGGTTCGATTCCGGTTCCGGGCACCAACCTCAATAGATACGAGGCATTCAAGGCCTAGTTATATTGCACGGGTATACCTCAAGATACTTCTGCATACCGATTTTTAAAGTTAAAAGTCTGACAAAATCCTGACAAATCGCCAAATTTTGTTTTTTGCAAATTTTGTCAGACTTTTTGCCGTGCTAAGGTGTCGGTATGGGCGAGCAGGGGCTGTCAGCGCCCGTATATATGCGCGCAAAGCTGGTTCTGGACCCTTGGTGGCGTTTGATCAGTTGGTGTCGCTCACAGCCACGTTTAATCAGTCGAGTGAGCTGCTAGTGCGTGTAGCCTCCGACGCGTTCAAGGAAGCGCAGAACCGCCTTGTCGGTGTATTTCAACTGAGCTTAGCCGAAAGAGCGCAGCTTCCGCTTGCGTGGCAGGGTAGGTGTTGGTATATTGAACGCGGCTCCATCGGATTGTCGTATTGAAACGTCAGTCCTACGCCTAGTGCAAGGTAATGGGGCGCCCTGTAGACAAAGTTCGGGGGACTCGTGTTGTAGTCAAATCTCACTGGCAGTCAAATTTTTCGAGAAGATTTGTGAAGCCAGTGTTATACCAAATTATACGTCGTGGTCTGGAATGAGTAGCGGTAAGTGATCTAGTTTCGCCCTCTGCAATGATAGGGGTCTCCGAGCTAATTGCGGGAACGTGAGGCATTACCAGTAGAATTAAAAATTCAGCACACGGGCATTCTCGTTCAACGGAAAATTTCCGGGGAACGAGGCATGCAAGCAATAATTGCGATCAGCCTGTTCTCCGGTCGGAGAACAAGATGCAAAACCTCAGCTCGACCCTTCAAATTTTATTGGCTCAGTTTAACGGAGCCGTCCTTATCCCTTTTGCGCAAGCTTCCGAAGCGGTAGGGATTCCTCAACAAACCGCTCGGAATAGACTTTCAAGCGGTACATATCCGATGCAAACAGTGACAAACGGCGCACGCCGGTTTGTGCACATCTCAGATTTGGCGGATTTTGTCGAATCGCTACGCCCTGAACCGCCAAAACCCAAACGGGGTCGCCCCCGCAAATCACAAAAATTACAGTCTGAAAAGCAGGTGATGGCATGATGAACCATCTACCTCCAACCCTTGATGCGCGAGGCTTGGCTATTTTGCTAGCGCCCATTCTTCACAAAAAAACAAGCACCCTTTTGAGAGATATTTCACGTCGCCCGGCGACATTGCCGCCTTCAGAAATTCGTGGAGGTAAAAAAATCTGGTTTGTTCAAGTTGTCCAGGAGTGGCTGGCTGGTGGTGAACACAAGCAAATTGTAATTGTCCTCGATATTAAATCGAGCTCAGCAAGTTCGGTAAATCTTCCACCCGCGATCCAATCGACTGCAGAGATGCTGATGGCGATACCTAAGCCAGCGAAGAATGGAAAGAAAAATGGCTGATTTTCCGAACCACAGTGGAGGCGTCATTCAAGTTACGCATGCTGGGAGATGGGGGGCCGTTCCCGAAGCTTTGCTTGAGGATAAGCGACTGTCGCTTGATACTCGTGCAGTCGCTGCGTGGTTGTCTATTAAAGCCAACGGCTGGCAAATTTGTATTTCTGCCCTTCGGAGGGCCAATGGGGAAGGTGGCAAGCCATTGGGCGAACATAAGTGGCTGAGGATTGCGCGCGAACTTGAGGATGCAGGATATTTTTCACGCCAGCGTAAAAAAGGTGAGAAAGGGCAGTGGTTGTGGTGCATCACATTTACACCGCTGCCAACCATACCTGGGTTTTCCGGGCATGGTTCAGCCATGCATGAAAAATCCCGGTTTAATAAAGAACCAGATAAACCATTACAAGAAATACAACCATCACCACCGTCACATAAACCAAGCGATGACGATGAGTTATTTGAACAGCCTTCTTTGAAGGAACAGCCTGTAGAGTTTAAGAAAACGAGCAAAAAATTATCCACAGATAAAAATGAGGGCGCTGAATCAAAAGTTGTCAGGATTGATGGTAAATCGGTGCCTAAGGAATTGGCATGGTTAGTATTGAAGAGGGGGTTGTCGCTGACCAGGCTATTTGCATTAATGAAAAGAGCGCGAGCAAAAGGTAAGTTGCTAAGTGATGTGGTGGAGTGTGTGGCGCAGCATTTAAGTAAACTTGAGGATGGGAAAGCAATATTTGCTTACTTGAACAAGCTGGTAACGCTGGAGCGAGATTTTGCGTGGGAGGTGAGGCAAAAGCGCGAGAAAGCTAATATTGGGAAACAAAAGCTTGATGAAGGGCAGCGGCTGGCGAAGGCTCAGGAGAAACTGTTCGGGTTATGGTTTGTATCCAGGCAATCTGGGGCGATTTTTGAGGTAGAGAGGGGCGGATGGGTCAGGGTAATGTCGTTTGACACTTCTGGGCGTGTTAGGGAGGGCTGTGAGCCGCTTGATATAGCATTCGTTGACGCTGTCGAGGCTGGCCTTCTTGCATCTTGCCAAGCAGGCTCAACTCCGATTGTGAGGGAAAGTGAAGAATAGCATCACAACGCCGCTGCAATTTCCCTGAAGCTGTTCAATCCCGCTTCAAGGTTGTCGATAATTTCCAACGCCAGAACATCTGGCTCCGGCAGGTTATCCAGATCGGCGAGGCTTTTATCCTTCAGCCAGAAAATATCCAGACTGGTTTTGTCTCGCGCGATGATTTGCTCGTAGCTAAACTTGCGCCAGCGGCCTTCTGGGTTCGTAGCCTCGTTCCAACCTTCCTTGCGCTGATTGCGATTCAGCGGGTTATAGCAGGCAATGAATTCCTGCAAATCCTCGAAGCGCAGCGGCTTCTTTTTCAGCGTGTGATGGATATTGGTGCGGTAGTCGTAGAACCAAATCTCTTTCGTCCAAGGCTCTTTGCTGGCGGCATGGTTGTCGAAAAACAGCACGTTCGCCTTCACGCCGTTGGCGTAAAAGATGCCGGTGGGTAAGCGCAAAATCGTGTGCAACTCGGTGGTTTCCAGCAGCTTCTTGCGCACCGTCTCACCCGCGCCACCTTCAAACAGCACATTGTCCGGCACGACAACTGCCGCGCGTCCGGTGGTCTTCAACATAGTGCGAATGTGCTGCACAAAGTTGAGCTGCTTGTTGGAAGTCGTCGCCCAGAAATCCTGACGGTTATAAGTCAGGTCGTCTTTCTCTTGCTCACCTTCGTCGTTAGTGAAGCTCATCGAGCTCTTCTTGCCGAATGGAGGATTCGCCAGAACGTAGTCGAAACGCTTACCACCATCGGCCACCAACGCATCGTTGGGCGACACCATGCTGTCGCCGTCAATCTCGCCGATGTTGTGCAGGAACATATTCATCAAGGCCAGGCGGCGGGTACCTGCCACGATCTCGTTACCGTTAAACGTATCGTGCTTGAGAAATGCCTTCTGCGTTTTGTCCATCTGGTGTTCCTTCACCAGAAAATCATAGGCAGCCAGAAAGAAGCCCCCCGTGCCGCAGGCCGGATCGGCGATAGTTTTGTTTGGCCCAGGCCGCACACATTCCACCATCGCGCGAATCAGCGCGCGCGGCGTGAAATATTGACCCGCGCCTGACTTGGTATCTTCCGCGTTGCGTTCCAGCAAGCCTTCGTAGATGTCGCCCTTCACATCCGCGCCCATCGTCACCCACTGCGTCTCGTTCACCATGTCGATCAGGCGATACAACTTGGCCGGGTCTTGAATCTTGTTTTGTGCCTTGGTGAAAATCGTCCCCAGCATCCCCGGCTTGTTGCCCAGCTCGCGCAACAGCGTCACGTAATGCACCTCCAACTCCGCGCCGCGCTTAGTTCTGAGGCTTTGCCAGTTGTATTCGGCGGGAATGCCCACCGTGCGGTTATACGGCGGCTGACTGTATTCATCCGCCATTTTCAGGAAGATCAGATAGGTGAGCTGTTCCAGATAGTCGCCATAACCCACCCCGTCGTCGCGCAACGTGGTACAGAAACTCCAGACTTTGGAAACGATAGATGCGGTTGCGTTCATAGTGTTATTACCCTCATTATTACCCTGACTAAAAGGTAATTACCCTGCTGATCTACATAGCCCCATAAGTTTTTATTATCCATCGTCATTTACATTGGCCTCCATTCGGGTAAGTGCATGGGCATGACGAATCCATCCTGCGAATTCTTTGCACGAAGTCGCTCTTCTCGATGTACCGCTAACGACAGATAAATTAATCCCGCACGCGCCAACTTAAGAAGCCTAAGGGTTTTTGCTTCCAGACTCTCTATAGTCAGCGAATAAGCCAGTGTATCCTTGAAGAGGGAATCAGTTTTTTCATGCCCCCCATCTATCGCCCAAAAAGAGTCATGCACTTTTAGGTACTTATGTTCCAAGTGATTACGGATCGCCCGCAATGCGTCAGCGTCAGGCTCCATTGTTTCGGAAAGATCGGCTGACTCGCTGCCATCAATTTCGGAATCATTCTGCTTCATGAAATCTTTACTAATCCAGAACAAGCCTCTCAAAGGTAGATTTTCATAAGCGATAAAACATGGCTGCAATCTTTTTCCTTTTTTATCTTTCAAATACCAAACTGATTGAAAATTGATTGACCTCTCTGGTATGCCAAGAGTCCAGTACTCATTTATAAAAAAAGCAATTTTGTCGAACAGAGAATAAGCCATTCTGAATGCTATTTTTATCTGCTCAATATGTACTGAATACAGCGGATAATCCAACGTATTGACGAGACTTACATCACGGTCAGAATAATGGGTTTTCTCCGCGCTTTGCCCCTGCCAGTACAGAAAGCGTGCGGAGACATATTCCTGCTTCATCTGATTGAAAAAACCAATCAGCGAAGGAGGCTTACCTATAGGAGAAACCATATCTGGCAGCAAAAGAACATCGTGAGCGGCGATGGAGTAACTACCCAACTCATTCAAAGGCGATAAAAATAAATTTTTATCTAAAGTCCATCTCCGATAGGCGCGTTCAACCTTGGATCGTCCAAGAGCAAAACCATCAAGTTCAATGAGTTGCGCCGCCTGTATATCTACATGTCCAGCGATATCTTTCGCCTCACTGAGTATCAGATTGCGTATACATTGATAGTCAAGACTATCCCAAACCACTTCGCCGGCAGCTACGGATAAAAGCTGATCATGTGCCGCCTTCATAATAACTACAGCATGGCTGCGGTCATAAAGGAGACGGGCATAACTTTTAAGACCAAATCCAAGATTTCCACGCGCCATTGCAAAATTTGGGATAACCCGCAATGCACGTTGCCAATACTCAATGGCTTCGATAGAGCGCCCAATATGGTTCAGTAAGTTGCCTGCATTTGTAAGAATTTGGCACTGTCTGAATGCCTCGATCTGCGCAAAACCGTCATGACGGATTGCTGAACGCAACCAGTACACTTCATACATCAATTCAGTTTGATCCCACGCCCAAACATTCTCACCAGCACTGTGATTAGCATGCCTGATAGCAGACCAAGCGTTAGCACGGAAATAGAATAGCTCCACTTGTTCGGTATATGAAAGAGAGCATCCCTGTAATTCATCGCATAATTTCAGGGCTTGCTTGGCGAGCTCGGGTAGGTTCTGGTCGGAAGATATATCCACCATATTCGCAATATGTTTCAGCGACTCAGCGTTGGCATGCGCTTTAATGTCCCAATGCTCAATGCTGGCATTGAAACTCATTTTCCGCACTTCCGATTATTCGGGCTGGTAGCTATTCCCGCCCGGATGCGTTCGAGCAGAACGGCCGCAGGTTCGTCGTGCGGGTCTTGCGGCACCAGTTGGCCAGAGAAGGCTTTTTTCAGGATGGACTGGCGCAGGGCTTCGGCTTGTTGCAATGAGGTGGCGATCGTTTGGTCGAGTTGGTCAACGACACTAAATCTGCTTTCCAATTCAGCAACAAGCTGTGCCAACTCATCAAAATCACAAAGAGGAACAGGATATTCCATCAATCTTGTTTGATTTATAAACGGGATATTTACGCCTCGCAGCTCTTTCTTTAATGCCTGTATAAAATCAGGCGACCTCAGATACCAGTAAATTAAATTTGTTACATCATCGCTGTGAGGAACAAATTTGCCAACACGTTGATAAAGAATAGATGGAGTATCGGCCAAACCTAACCTGCCAATTTTTAGATCATCTCCCAGCAATGGCCGATTTAGCGCCATGACCAAATCCCTAGAAAACAATCTTAGCTCTGAGTAGTCATCCCAATATTTTTCTGGCAAGTGGACAATCTTATCCCAAACAATTTCTCCGAAAGATACATTGGCAATTTGGAACAATCGAACGCCTGAATCCGAATACTCTGCCTTCTCAAAAGCATTTCCCGCAATTATTGAAGTAAGCTCGCCCAATCGCACCCATCCCCAACCCTCCGGCAGCTCAGGCAATTCGGCCAGTTCTTCTTTGGTTAACGGCGGCAGGGGTTTCGGGGCTTTGGGTTTGCTGCCGCCGGTTGCCTCCCCGTCGGCGAGTTGTTGCTGGTAGCGTTGCGCGCGCTCTTGCTGGATGCGCTTATGTAAGGCATCGGCAGTTTCAAGTTTGTCCTGTTTTTCTTTTCGCCACTGCGCAGTGAGCTTGCCCTCGAAAGCGTGTTTCAGCAGGGCTTGGCGATACACCTTGAGCTGCGCGCGGGCGGTCTTCAGGTTTTCGATGCCCTTGTCCAGCTCGGAAAATAGCTCCTCGATTTTGGCGACGATGCGGTGTTGTTCGTTTAAGGAACAAATCGGTAACTCAAGGGATGATAATGTCGTTGCATTCACATTGCCTTGCAACCCACCTTTCTTCAGCCCTATCTGCTCCCAATATGAAGCGGTTTGAAAAAAGTAATATAGATACTTTGGCTCGACATTGGAATGCGCTGAAAGTCGAATCAGATACGAGGCAAACACCGACGGCTCAGGAATGAAACTGATGATAAAACTCTTTCCCACAGTTCCGCCGGTTCTCGCAAAGACAATGTCGCCGGGGTGAAGTTGATACTTTTGAGTGAGCTCGCTCTCGATTTGGCAATATGGAACAGAGGACCATTGAACTAATCCATTTTGAATGTCTGTGATTCTAAGAAACCTTGGGCCACATGGTTCATCTGATGCAGAGGCAGTGTAGCCATATTGAAGGGCAGTACAAATTTCTCCAATGGTTGCGGGTGCCCAGCTTTCAGGCAGAGTGGATATTGTGTCTTTCATGCCACCAACACTTCATTCAATTCATCCAGCAGCGTATCCATCTTGGCACCAAATAGTTGATACATCTTGCCTAGCCCGCCTTGTCCATTAAACGGCGACATTTCCAGATCGTCGCGCTCGATGTGGAAGGAGTTTGCGACAAAGTCGCACACCATGCGCATCAGGCGACTTCCCAATCTTCCATGCGCAAGCCCACCACGCGGCTGAATTCGCCGGTGTTGTGGGTAATCAGGGTGGCATCGTGGGCTCGGGCGATGGCGGCGATCAGGGTGTCGTTCGGACCGATGGGTTTGCCTTGAGTCAGCAGGTCGGCGTGGATTTGTCCGTAGTGCTCGGCACATTCATCATCAAAAGGCAGGCTTTGCAGCGGGGCGAAAAAGGCCTTGAGCAGTTGCAGGTTGGCTTCTACCCGTTGGCTGCGCCGCGCGCCATACAGCAACTCCGCCTTGACCACGCTGCACAGAGTGATGTCGGCGGGGCTATGTAGTCGGAAGTGTTGCAGGATGTTCGGGTGTCTTTCGTTGAGCAGGTGGATGCAGACGTTGGTATCGAGTAGATAAATCATTTGAGTTGCAGCCGCTCTTCCAGCGGAAACTGCGGCGGACGCTCCAGCGGCGCACCTTCCCATTTTCCGAAGAGATCGAAATAGCCTTCAGGCCAACCCGCGCTGACACCGGCGTCGCGCTTGACCAGCTCGGCCAGATAACGCGAAAGGCTCAGGCCGGATTGCGAGGCTTTACGCTGCGCTTGCTGGGCAATCTCTTCGGGAACATAACAATGCAGTTGAGCCATGAGAATCTCCTTATATATGTGCTATATGTGGATTCTAGCAAAATCAGGCGACAAGCGCTTCATTCAATTCATCCAGCAGCGTGTCCATCTTCGCGCCGAACAACTGATACATCTTGCCCAGCCCGCCCTGTCCGTCGAACGGGGACATCTCCAGGTCGTCGCGCTCGATATGGAACGAGTTGGCGACGTGGTCGCGCACCATGCGCAGCCAGTCCATTTGTTCCTCGTTGAATTTTTCGCTGCCGCCTGAGTGGTGCTTCATGATCCAGTTGCGGAAATTGCGGCGCACGGTGTCGTCGAAGGTGGAGAGTTTTTCATCAATGCCGCACACGCGGCGGATCAGCGCCACCAGTGCGGTCAGTTCGCTGATAGGCTGCGCGCCTTTGTAGTCATCCAGCTGGCGATAGGCTTGCCACACGTATAGCGGCGCGAGCTTGGGCTTGTCGGCCTTGAGCTTGTCCAGCACTTGGCGGATCAGGTCGAAGCTGAGTTCGCGCCGTCGATGTGGCTGGCTGAAAAAGATGGTGAGGGCGGCGATGTTGTCCTGATGGGCTTTCAGGTAGTCAGCGAATTCATCGGTCAATGCTTGCGCGTTGTGACCGGCGTCCTTGTTCCATCCTGCAACCAGCACCGCGTCGAGGTTGTCGTGGTCGATGGTTTGTTCTTTGTCGCGGCGGATGGATTCGATGAGTTCGACCAGTTCGCCGTTCAACACCTTCGCTGCCTCGCTCACCAGTTGCGCTTGCGCCTGTGATCGCTTGTCATCGCCGGGGTCACTACCGATGGGCAGCCTTGCCAGCTCCAGCGCGCGGGCTTCGATGTTGTCGGCATCGATCGCGCCGAACAGACGGCCTACCAGCTGAGTGAGTTCCATGCCGCCGGTGGCTTCGCGTATGCGGCGCTGGTCATCGACATCCAGTTGCTTGTTGAGCCGCGCCAAGCGTCCGGCGAGTGAACTCACCGTATCTTCATCCGTCGCGCCCATCATCACTTGCATCGCCAAGTCCTTGAGCGGCACGGTGGGTTTGGTGATGAGTGGCTGGCTGGCGGTTTTGAGCGACTTGGTGACGCCGATGGCATCGACGATGACATAGTGGGTCTTGGCGCTGGCGGCGGAGGGCGTGACTTTTTTCAGGTCATCCATATCCAGCGTACGCGTGCCCCGGCCTTTCATTTGCTCGAAGTAGTTGCGGCTTTTCACGTCGCGCATGAACAGCAGGCATTCCAGCGGCTTTACATCGGTGCCGGTGGCGATCATGTCCACGGTAACGGCGATGCGCGGGAAATAGGCATTACGGAAATCCGACAGCACCGACTTAGGGTCTTCCTCGATTTTGTAAGTGAGCTTTTTGCAGAAAGCGTTGCCCTCGCCAAATTCCTCGCGCACGGTCTGGATGATGTCATCGGCGTGGCTGTCGGTCTTGGCGAAGATAAGGGTCTTCGGAACCTCAGTGCGACCGGGGAAAATCTCCGGCAGTTTTTCGCGAAAGGTGCGGATGACGGTGCGAATTTGATCTGGGTTGACGATGTTGCGATCAAGCTGGGTGGATGAATAGGCTTCGTCTTCGTCCTGCTGTTCCCAGCGTTTCTTGCGGGTGAGTTTTTCGCGCCGTTCGACTTGCTGCTGCGCGCTGATCTGTGCGCCTTGCTGGGTGATCTGAGTTTCAATCACATAGATTTCATTGCCGACGTTCACGCCATCAGCCACGGCTTTTTCGTGGCTGTAGTCGCTGACCACGTTCTTCTTGAAAAAGCCGTAAGTGCGGTTGTCCGGCGTGGCGGTGAGGCCGATCAGGCTGGCATCAAAATAGTCGATCACCTGTTGCCACAGGTTGTAGATGGAGCGGTGGCATTCGTCGATGAAGATGAAATCGAAAAACTCAGGTGGGACTTTTTCGTTATAGACCACGGGCATTGGCGCTTTCGGCTGCGCCATTTCTGCCGGATTGTTCTCTTCGGCGGCATCCTCAAGCGGTGTGTCTTTGAGGATGGAATACAGCCGCTGGATGGTGCTGATGCAGACCTGGCTGTCCTTGGCAACGAACGAGGACTTGAGCCGCTGCACGTTGTATAGCTCGGTGAACTTGCGGTTATCGTCAATCGGCACATACGACATCATTTCCTGCTCGGCCTGTTCGCCGAGGTTTTTGGTATCCACCAGAAACAGGATGCGCTTGCCGTGAGCGTGTTTGAGCAGACGGTAGATGGAGGTGATGGCGGTGTAAGTCTTGCCCGCGCCGGTCGCCATCTGGATCAGCGCGCGCGGACGGTCGGTAAGAAGGCATCCCAATAAAGAAGCCCGATGGGTTAAGGATAAATACTTTAAATCAAAAGGTCTTCGAAACTGGGTATTTGCCGCGACAGAAAAAGAAGAGGACGGTACGCAAAGGGAGTACATCTTGCTTAAAGAGTCGGCTACGCCAATACAGCGGCATGTAAAGATTAAAGCCGATGCCAATCCGCACGATCCAAAATGGGAGCCGTATTTCGAGACCCGTTGGGGCAAGAAAATGCTGAACTCTTCGCGAGGGCGTGCGAAGCTTTACCGCGTCTGGTTAATGCAAGATGGTCTGTGTTCTGCCTGTCAGGAACCAATCACAAAGAACACCCTTTGGGACGTTCGTTATATTGTGAAAAGAACCGATGGCGGGACGAATGCGGCAAACAATCTCCGAATGCACCATCTCAATTGCCGTAGGTATCTTTAACTTGCCGGAATATAAGTTGTGAAACCGGGTATCGAAAGATGCCTATGTAGAGGCTTGAGCCGTGTGCGGTGAAAGTCGCAAGCACGGTTCTGAGGGGGCTGGACGCGGGTAACCGCGTCTGGCTACCCGACATTTTACATCCTGACCGGCAGCTTGTATGGTTGGGGTGGTGTTAACAGCGTTCTTCTGTAATAGTGAAGATGCTGGGGTGGAGGGACTACTGGCAGCATCTGCTCTCGACAGACTCCGAAAGAATCCTCCCACCC
>JADGRL010000063.1 GCA_017880865.1 Gallionella sp. | reverse complement strand
ACACAGGGCCCTAAGGGCAAGCAAGCATCCAACATCCAGGCTCCTTAATCGGTTCTTGAGTTGGAAAAAAAGCCCGGCACGCAAGTGCCGGGCTTTTTGTTTGGTGCGCTAATATTTATTGTGCGAAATGCTTGTTGCGAGAGATTAGAGCGGTGAAACCACTACCCGATATGCTGGGTGCACGGAGCAGGTCATACAACTCGTGGCAGTACAAAGTTCGAATGCCCCATATGCATTTTATCTGGGTAATACGGTTCTGCAGGTCGCATATCAGAAAGCCGCACTTATGCGGGAATATTTTAATATACTGCTCCGTGGCAAGCGGTTAACTAATACAACCATTGGATAAATAATGAACAAACAGAATATCGTCATCGTCGGACTGGGCGGGATCGGATCGGCCTTTCTCGGCGCTATACAGCAAAAAAAACGGAGCATCAACCTGGTTTGTGTTGCCGAGCAAGCGGACAAACCAGCCAAGATCCAAGCCGCAGCTGCGGGCATCAAGATTGCCACGCTGGATGAAATTATTGCCATGGGTAATGCGATTGATATCATCTTCGATCTGACCGGCATTCCCGAAGTGCGCAATGAGCTGCGCAAGAAACTTCTGGCCACGAAAAATAACCACACAATGATCGCCTCAGAAACCATCGTCCGCCTGATCTGGTCGCTGATCAGTGATGCAGAGCTGCCGGTGAACGAGGGCCACAAGACCGGCTATTAACCCACCCCCCATGAATTTGCAGGCTGCAAACCGGACTGAGTTCCGTTCCATGATATCAGCCACACAGAGGCTTTCTCTCCACGAGCAGAAGGCAAATAATTTTCATTAAAACAGTCGCTCACCCTAAAATGTTCTCATTGAGACGAGGATAGGAAATAGAATCCATCCTGTACCCCAAAGCCCGTAACAACACGGTCACCTTAAAATGCAATCAATACCTATTCGAATATTGAGTGGCGATATCGGCGGCACCAAGACCCGTCTTGCCGTTATTGCCGTGGATGGCACCCAGCTGCATTTGGAGCGCGAACAGACGTTTGCGAGCCGTGATTATGCCGTATTCGAGGACTTGCTCGGCGAATTTTTACAAGGATCGGCTATTCCGGCGCGGGCGGCTTTCGGTATCGCCGGACCGGTGCAGGGCAGGGTGGCGCACACCACCAATTTGCCTTGGCGCATTGATGCCGATGCTTTGCAAAGCAGCTTTGGTTTTGATCACTGCACGCTGCTCAACGACTTGGAAGCAACCGCAACGGGCATGCCCGCTCTGGGCCAAGAGGATTTATTGACCTTGCACGCGGGCGCTGCGAACGCTGCCGGTAACACGGCGGTGATTGCGGCAGGGACGGGCTTGGGCGAGGCGGGTTTATTCTGGGATGGGCGGCGCTACCACCCGTTTGCAACCGAAGGCGGGCACACCAGCTTCAGTCCGGGCAATGACATGGAAATCGTTTTGTTGCGATATTTGCAGCAGCGCCATGGTCACGTCAGCTGGGAGCGTATCGTCTCCGGCCCCGGCCTAGTCAGTCTGCATGAGTTTCTTTGCCAGCATCGTGGTGCGCCGCTACCCGATTGGCTGCAACATGAGAAACAGAATGGGGATGCAGCGGCCGGGATTGCCGAGGCAGCATTAAACGAGCGTGATGACTTGTGTGTCGAATCCCTGGATTGGTTCGTGCGCCTGTATGGTGCGGAGGCCGGCAATCTGGCACTTAAGGTAATGAGTCGCGGCGGCTTGTATCTGGGCGGCGGCATCGCGCCGAAAATCTTGTCGCGCCTGCAAAATGGCGCATTCCTGGACGCTTTTTTCAACAAGGGACGGATGCGCCCATTGCTGGAGGCGATGCCGGTCAAGGTGATCCTGAACGACCGTGCCGCGCTGTATGGCCCCGCTTTGCACGTCTCACAAAAAATGATCGAGAAATCCCGGAAGATCTGATTTTTTAGCTGGGCATTTCTCTGGCTGCATTTAGTTTAGAGTCGCATCGAGATGGGAAGGGCTTGCGTTATAATCAACGCCGCAGCACATCGGTTTTTTGCTTATTGACTGGATATTTATACCATGGAAAAAAGCACCGCCTATATTTTGCAAGTTCGGCCTAAGGTTCCGGCGCGCCTGGCGCGTCTCGACGAACTCGCAAACAACCTCTGGTATAGCTGGGATCGCCCCACTCGCGCGCTGTTTGCGCGACTGCATCCGGGTTTGTGGAAGGCCACCGGGCAAAGCCCGAAGGCCTTTTTGAAGCGTGTGGACGAACAGCGTCTGCTGGAGGCAGCGGACGACCAGGTGTTCATCGGCAATCTGAACCGCGTATTGGCCGCCTACGACACTTACCACGATCATCATTTGCCGGCTAGCGGTTCGGACTGGTTGCGTAAGGATGATCTGGTCGCCTACTTTTGTGCCGAATTCGGTTTCCACGAAAGTTTCCCGATTTACTCCGGCGGGCTGGGGATTCTGGCGGGCGACCACTGCAAGGCCGCAAGCGATTTGCGCCTGCCGTTCATCGGCGTTGGTCTGCTGTACCGTCAGGGCTATTTCCATCAAAGCATTGATGGCGAAGGCAACCAGATCGCGACTAATACCGATTCCAATTTTGAAGATCTGCCCATCACGCCATCCAAACATGCTGACGGAACTGAAGCTTACTGTTCGGTCGATTTGCCGGGGCGTAAACTTGACATCAAGATTTGGCAAGCCCGTATCGGACACATCACGCTGTATCTGCTGGACACCGACCTGGTCAGCAACAGTCCGCATGATCGCGATATTACGCACCGCCTGTATGGCGGCGACAAGGTGATGCGTATGGAACAGGAAATCGTGTTGGGTATCGGCGGGGTGCGTGCGTTGCAGGTACTGGGGCTGAAGCCGACCGTTTGGCACATCAACGAAGGCCACGCGGCATTTTTGGTGCTCGAGAGAATACGTCAGAAGATCACCGATGACGGTCAGGACTTCGCGTCGGCGCTCGAATATGTGGCGGTCAACACCATCTTCACCACGCATACGCCGGTTCCGGCCGGACATGACCATTTCAACGAAAGCATGGTGCAGACTTACTTCGAACACTACTACCCGGAAATCAAACTGAACCGCGAAGAATTTCTGGCACTGGGCCACACCAAGGACAGTCCCGATTTCAACATGACCGCATTGGCGATACGCGGCACACGTTTCAATAATGGCGTATCGCGCATCCACGGCGAGGTGTCATCAAATATTTGCGGTGACATGTGGCCGGAAATCGAGCCCAGAGAAAATCCGATGACTTATGTCACCAATGGCGTACATGCGCCGACTTTTCTGGCTTCTGAATGGATCGAAGTGCTGGAACGACATCTCGGGCTGGAATGGAGCGCACGTATGAATGATGTGGAATTCTGGGAGCGCGTCATGAATATTCCGGACCACCTGTTCTGGAGTGTGCGCCAATCGCTCAAAGCCAAGATGTTGAACATGGTGCGCGAACGCATCAGCGCACAGCACTTCCGCAATCACGGCTCCGAGGCGCACCTGGATCGCCTGCTTAAATACGTCAATCCGGAAAATCCAAACATTCTCACCATCGGTTTTGCGCGCCGCTTTGCGACCTATAAGCGCGCCACCATGTTGTTCGGCAACCTCGATTGGCTGCGCGAAATTCTGCACAACGCAGAACGCCCGGCGGTATTCATCTTCGCCGGCAAGGCGCATCCGGCGGATATTCCCGGACAGGATCTGATACGCCGCATTACCCAGATTTCCAAGATGCCGGAATTCATCGGCAAAGTCTTGATGGTGGAAGGCTACGATCTGGGCTTGTCGCGCAAGCTGGTCTCGGGTGTGGATGTCTGGTTGAACAACCCGCTATATCCGCTGGAAGCCAGCGGCACATCCGGCATGAAAGCCGGAATGAATGGCACGATCAATCTCTCGGTGCTGGACGGCTGGTGGGGCGAGAGTTACGACGGCGAGAACGGTTGGGCGATCAAACCGGTATCGGAATCACTGAGCGAAGAAGTCCGCACGCGCGAAGAAACCCGCACGCTTTATGAATTATTGCAGGATCAAGTCGTCCCGCTGTACTACGATCACGGCAAGATGGGCTTCTCGCCAAACTGGGTGAAGATGGCCAAGCGCTCGATGGCGACCATCATGCCGCGCTTCAACTCCAAGCGCATGGTGGGCGAATATCTGGCCAAATGCTACTTGCCGGCCAGCCAGCAACACCGCTTGTATAAACAAAACCAATTCGAGAATTCTCACATCATCGCCGAATGGAAAGCGCGCGTTCGTCATGCATGGTCTGGTGTGACGTTGCGCCGTCTGGATGACGAACGGGGGGAAATCAACTACGGCGAAAGTATGCGTTTTGAAGTCGGGGTCAGGCTGAATGGTCTGAATCCTGACGACGTGGTGGTGGAAATGTTGCTGGGGTTGTTTACCAAACGTGAGAAATTGCAGGGCTCACGTCATTACAGTTTTGAAGCCACCGGCACGATGAACGAAGCGGGAGAAAATATATTTGCGCTGGAAGTGCAACCCGAGCTATGCGGCAAGCTGCAATATCATGTCCGCGCCTACCCGTACCACGAGATGCTGACCCATCCGTTCGAGATGGGCATGATGCGCTGGTTGTAAACTCAACTACTGCGCTTGGTGATACTGCGTCCAAAAGTGGCTCAAAATCCTCATGTATAACGTATACACTCCGGTTTTTTGCCAATTTTTTCCTTGTCTGACCTGCGCTCGTCACGTTGAGTAAAGGTCTGCGATTTTTAAACAGAAAGTTTGAAATGGCCGAAATAAAAGTCCTGTTTGCAACTTCCGAAGTCGCCCCGTTGATCAAGACGGGTGGCTTGGCCGACGTCAGCGGCGCGTTGCCCGCCGCCTTGCGCGCGATCGGTGTGGACGTGCGCGTGCTGGTGCCGGGTTATAACCAGGTCATGTCGCAACTGGCGAATCACCAAGTCGTGGCGACCTTCGATGATTTGCCGGGTTTTCCTTCCTCACGACTCTTGTTCGGCACAATGGCGAATGACGTACCGGTGTACGTACTCGATTGTGCTAGCTTGTATCAGCGCGGAGGAGGACCTTATCAGGATAGCAACGGGCACGACTGGGCGGACAATGCGCAGCGTTTCGGTTTGCTGTCCCAAGTGGCTGCCGTATTGGGCAGCAGGGCATCACCGCTGACCTGGCATCCCGATCTGGTGCATTGCAACGACTGGCAAACCGGTTTGACGCCCGCTTATCTGCATTTCGCGCAAGAATCAGCGCCCAGCGTGATGACCGTACACAATCTGGCTTTTCAGGGAATTTTTCCCTCTGAGATGCTGGAAAATTTGCACCTGCCGCCATCCTGTTTCAGCATCGATGGCGTGGAGTACTTCGGCAACCTGTCCTTTCTCAAAGCGGGGCTGTTTTACGCCGACCATATCACCACGGTCAGCCCGAACTATGCCCAGGAAATCCAGCAAGAGGCACTCGGTTTCGGCATGCAGGGTTTGCTGAGCACACGTAGCGCTAGTCTCACCGGCATACTGAATGGCATCGACACCGACGAGTGGAATCCGGCGACCGACCCGCATCTCGCCAAGACCTACAGCAGCGCACACATGAGCGGCAAGGCCGCCTGCAAGGTGGCCCTGCAACGCAAGCTGGGTTTGAACCTTGAGCCGGCAGTGCCGCTGCTCGGTGTGGTCAGCCGCTTCACCCATCAGAAGGGTTTGGACTTGTTGCTGGAAATCGCGCCGCGCTTGACCGAGCTGCCGGTGCAATTGGCGATGCTCGGCACGGGTGATGCGCAAATGCAAAAAACTGCGCGTGACTTGGCGCATCGCTATCCCGGCCAGATCGGCGTGGTGGTTGGCTTTGATGAGGGACTCTCGCATCAGATCGAAGCCGGAGCGGATATGTTCGTCATGCCGTCTCGCTTCGAACCCTGCGGCCTGAACCAGTTGTATAGCCAGCGCTATGGCACGCCGCCGATCGTCCACGCCACCGGCGGCTTGGTGGATTCGGTTGTGGACTGTACCGCCGCAACGCTCAAGGACGGCACGGCCAGCGGCTTCACGTTCGATGGCGAAACTGTCGAAAATCTGTTCAATACGATACAGCGCGCAGTCGGCCTTTACCACGACACCCGTCAATGGGAAGCCTTGCGCTGCAACTGCATGGCTAAAAATTTCAGCTGGAAAAACAGCGCGGCGGCTTATCGCGCGGTGTATCTCAAGGTGCTGGGACAGCAAGACTAAATTATATCCACATCGCCTATGGTAAATTGTGCTTATAATTATCGCTGGTTCACATGGTATTATCCGAAGCTGAATTGATTATTTTTTTGTTTCCTCACAACCAAGGGAGTGTTTACGATGAAAAGTTTAATATTGGCTATAGGTCTGTCTCTGGTCGCAACTTCAGCTTTTGCTCAGAAAGATTGCGAAGAGCTGAAAGGCGAACTCACCGCGAAGTTTCAGGCTAAGGGCGTAAAAAACTTCACATTGGAAATCGTCCCTGCTGGGCAAGTTAAAGACGAGAAAGTCATCGGAAGTTGTGATGGTGGAACCAAGAAAATCACCTATAAGCGAGGGTGAGTCTCTTGTAACTCAAATTCTCCTTCTCAGATAAAATAACTCGGTAGGGTGCGATGCACCTCGAAGATTTTTTACCATGCGGGTATCGCGTCCTGATCTATTTATGAACCAGATGAAGGGCGCGATAAACCATGCAACATAAAACCCCCGCCATTTTCTTCACCGCCGCGCTGGCAATTTCCCCCGCGTACACCGAAAACTTCAATCCCGCATTCTTCATCACGGCGCCAATACCAGCCACCAGGCAACTGGATGTGAGACAACTTCTACTGAGCTGCATATCTGCCTGTTTCTGGTTCAGATCTCATTCAATTTCACAGCACTTATCAACATGCGCTATGTTGAGATAAACCCGCAGTCCAGGAATTATTTTAAATTAATCTAAAACCCATGGCAAACCAACAAGCAAGTCAAAGCACCCCAAAAAATACGCTGACGGAATTGCCTGCACTGGGTATGGATCCGGGCAGCATCGCGGCGGATTTTAAGCGTTATTTCAGCCACACGCTGGGGCGGGACAAGAACTGCAAATCCATACATTATTTATATACCGCGCTGGCTTACACTCAGCGCGACCGGCTGATGGAGCGCTGGAAAAACACTCAATACGCCTACGATGAAAGCAATTGCAAACGAGCTTATTATTTGTCGCTGGAATTTTTGATGGGCCGTGCACTGGGCAATGCGATGCTCAATCTGGGCATCCAGGATGAGACGGCGCGTGCGATGTACGATCACGGGATCGTATTGGAAGAAATCGCGGAGAATGAAAACGATGCGGGTCTCGGCAATGGTGGACTGGGCCGGTTGGCTGCCTGTTTCCTGGATAGCTGTGCCACCTTGCAATTGCCGGTGATGGGCTACGGTATTCGTTATGAATACGGGATGTTCCGCCAGCATATCGAAAGCGGAAACCAGATCGAGGAACCGGATCACTGGTTGAGAGACGGCAACCCGTGGGAGCTGGAGAGGCCAGAGTTCACCCAGCGAGTTCGCTTCGGCGGCCGCACCGAACACTATCACAGCCGTGCCGGAGAATTGTTGCGCGTGCGCTGGGTGGACACTCATGCCGTGCTGGCCGTGCCCTATGATGTCCCGGTACCCGGCTACCGCAACGGCACGGTGAATACCTTGCGGCTATGGCACGCTGCCGCAACGGATGAATTTGATTTGGGTGAATTCAATGCCGGAAGCTATACTGAATCCGTCGCCGCCAAGAACGCCGCCGAGCACATCACCATGGTGCTCTACCCGAATGATGCTAGCGAAAACGGCAAGGAATTGCGCCTGCGTCAGCAATATTTTCTGGCCTCGGCGAGTCTTCAGGATATTTTGCGCAATTGGATCAGCCAGCACGGCAAGGATTTCACCCACTTCGCTGCCAAGAATCACTTCCAGCTCAACGACACTCACCCGACCTGCGTCGTGCCCGAACTGATGCGGCTGTTGATGGATGAATATGCATTGACCTGGGAGCAGGCTTGGACAATTACCAGCAACACGGTCGCCTACACCAATCACACCTTGCTGCCCGAAGCGCTGGAGAAGTGGCCGGTGCGCATGTTCGGCAGCCTGTTGCCGCGATTGCTTGAGATCATTTTCGAGATCAATGCGCGCTATTTAATTCAAGTTGCGCAGCAATGGCCGGGGGACACAGATCGTCTGAGGCGCATGTCCATTATCGATGATGGGGCGGATGCGCATATTCGCATGGCCTATCTGGCTATCGTCGCCAGCTTTTCGGTCAACGGGGTCGCAGCGCTGCATTCCCAGTTGCTCGAGCAAACCTTGTTTCGCGATTTCTACGAGTTGTGGCCCAAAAAGTTTAACAACAAGACCAATGGCGTCACCCAGCGCCGCTGGCTCGCTTGGGCCAACCCGTCACTGGGCAAGCTGATCGCCGAGAAAATCGGCGACGGCTGGATCACCGATCTTGCGCAGTTGCGTAAACTTGCTCCTTATGCGGACGATGCTGCATTCAGATTGCAGTGGCGCGCAACCAGCCAAATTAACAAGGCACGTCTGGCCGCACTGGTGCAACAGGATTGTGGCGTCACGTTTAATACCGGTGCGCTGTTCGACGTTCAGGTCAAACGCATCCATGAATATAAGCGCCAGTTATTGAATGTGCTGCACGTCATTCATCTGTATGACCGCATCAAGCGCGGCGACACCGCCAACTGGACGCCGCGCTGCGTGCTAATCGGCGGCAAGGCGGCACCCGGTTATGTGATGGCAAAAAATATCATCAAGCTGGTATGCAATGTTGCGAATGTCGTCAACCACGATCCTGCGGTCGGTGATTTGCTCAAAGTTGCGTTCATCCCCAACTACCGCGTGAGTGCGATGGAAATCATCTGTCCGGGAACCGATTTGTCCGAACAGATTTCCACGGCTGGCAAAGAGGCTTCGGGTACCGGCAACATGAAATTCATGATGAACGGTGCGCTCACCATCGGCACGCTGGATGGTGCCAACATCGAGATGCGCGAAGAAGTGGGGGAAGATAACTTCTTCCTGTTCGGGCTGACGGCAGAGGAAGTGGAGGCCGGCAGATCACAACATAACCCGAACGCCATCATCGAGGCGGATGAAGACTTGAAGCGCGTGATGCAGCTGCTGGGCTCGGGACATTTCAACCAGTTCGAGCCGTACATTTTCGATCCCATCATCCAGTCCCTGACCTCGCACGGCGATTACTGGATGACGACCGCCGACTTTCGCAGCTACGTCGACGCGCAACAGCGCGCAGCTGATGCCTTCCGCGATCAGGAGCAATGGACGCGCATGAGCATACTCAACACCGCCGCCAGCGGCAAGTTTTCCAGCGACCGCACCATCCTGGAGTACAACCAGGACATCTGGAAATTGAAGCCGGTGAAGGCATTACCGGTGGATTGATGGATTGACTGATTATCCCGCAATGCCAACATGGCTTTGGATGCAGGCAGAATAACAATTTCAAACCAGAAAAAAATTTACTGGAAATATTTTTTTACAAAATATCAGACCTGTCCGGAGATACGCGTTTAGACGCATCGTAACTAATTGAATGTAGTTTACTAAATGCCATATTTTTTTGTAACCGATTTCAACTTGC
>JADGRL010000062.1 GCA_017880865.1 Gallionella sp. | reverse complement strand
GCCACAGTAGCAAACTTGGTGAAAGCCAAGCTCCGAGCCGGTTTGAGAGGGATCAAACATTTATATTACACACCTTTGCGGAACGGCTAGCCTTTTCTTTCGCCCCTTTCTTTTGGCCAGACAAAAGAAAGGGCTGATGAAACTACTAGCCATCTGACTAACCCAGCAAACAACGCTGGCTAAGTCATTGGTTACAGCAGCCGGTCAGCGCCAAGACCGCCCGCAAGGGCGAGTGTCTGGCGGCGTACTCTTTACGGGTGCTGCCACCGGCATATACCCCCGACCTATAACTGACCCCTAATAGAGCCAAGTTTGCACACTGCAGCAGAAGTTGCTAGACTAAAAACCATGATGTAAACGAGGGCAAGGCGCGGTTTGCGCAAGTCATGAAATACACCTTAGGACGCATCATCGGCCGACACGGCGTAAATTCTGGCGTGCGCACGCCGAACATGGACATCACTGATTTTATTTTTTAACCGGTCACTACTGGAGTTGAATAATGAAAAATAAGCCGCTTTTCTCCGTGCCCAGGCCCAGTGCAATGGAATTACTTGGCGACGGCCCCTCCTTTCAAAACACCTTATGCGCCATGCTGACGAAAGTTAAAGGCTTTGAAGACTTCGAGCTGCCTGAACTCCTATTTCTCGCCAAGCATATGAAAGCTTATCGCGTACAAAGCGGGCAGACTATTTTTCTTGAAGGGGATAGAAACAGCCATTTTAGTGCGCTGATAGAAGGGCGTATCTGCGTTTACAAGGAAGACAGTGACGACCAGGTCAAACTTCTCACTATCATTCCTCCGGGAAGAATTTTCGGAGAAATATCAGTCATTGATAATCTCCCCTACTCTGCGAGTCTCGTTGCCGAGTCGGATGCGATAATCGCACTCATGAGCCGAGAAAGTTTTCACCAGTGCATTAATGAAAATCCGATCATCGGGGTGCGCCTGCTCACCCTCGTAGCTCACCTGCTGGGTACGCGGTTACGATCTGCCAGTGGTCAGCTGATCGATTACATTCATTTCTGATTCACGCTTTTCGTCCTCATGACGTTAACCGCCCTGAAATCAGCTAAAAAGGTAGGTCAGATTCGCATTATTTTTTAAGCGTGCGCTGCGTCAAGTTAACAGAGGCCAGGCCGCGCCCCTCCCACTTCTTTGCAATCCGACTTCATGCGCACCCCCCTGCGCGCAGCCGAAAAAGGCCCATCAACCATTTGACGCGGGTTTCGTGCAGGAGTAATAAGGGACAGACCACTTTGATTGCGAAGGCAGGCCATGCCTGCATGACAGAAAAAAGTGCCTGTCCCCGACTTCTGATTGCAGGAGAATGTTTGCCATGACGCCGCCCATCTTCGACAACGCATCATCCCAGTCCGCCGATCTGGCGCGGATGGAATCCCTCTTTGCACGGCAACGGGCGGCTTATGCACTAGCCCCGATGCCAAACCTGGAAGAACGCAGGCGACATCTCTCGCAGCTTAAAGCGTTGCTGCTCGAACACAAGGGCGCCATTACCGATGCCATCAGCGCCGATTTCACATCGCATTCGGCGGATGAAGCGCTGTTCGCGGAGTTCATGCCCAGCGTGCATCACATCGACTATACGTTGAAGCGCCTGTGCCGCTGGATGAAGCCTGATTGCCGCAGCGTCGGCCTGCATTTCCTGCCAGCCAGCGCCCGCGTGGTTTATCAGCCGTTGGGCGTGGTCGGCATCATCGTGCCGTTCAATTACCCGGTGAATCTGTCTATGGTGCCGCTGGTGGCAGCGCTGGCGGCAGGTAACCGGGTGATGATCAAGATGTCGGAGCACACGCCGAGAACGGCGGCGCTGGTTGAGGCCATGCTGCGCCGGGGTTTTGCGGAAGATCACGTTGCGGTGGTGACTGGTGAGGTCGATATTGCCGCCGCGTTTGCAAGTCTGGCCTTCGACCATCTGCTGTTCACCGGCTCCACGACTATCGGCCGTCGGGTGATGCGCGCGGCGGCGGAAAATCTGACGCCTGTGACGCTTGAGCTGGGCGGCAAATCGCCCGCCATCATTGCCGACGACATTCCGCTGGAAGACATCATCGACCGGTTGTGTTTCGCCAAGTCGCTGAATGGCGGACAGACCTGCGTGGCGCCGGATTACGTGCTGATCCCGCGCGGCAAGCTCGAATCTTTCATCCGGCTCTACAAGGCCGCGTTCAATAAAATGTACCCCACGATCAACGGCAATGCGGACTACACCAGCGTGATCAATGCGCGCGCCCATGACTTGCTGCAGGATTGGCTGCAGGATGCCAAAGCGAAGGGGGCGCGGATAGTAAAGGTCAGCGATGAAGCCATCAGCGACGGGACCTTTAGGATGCCGCTGCATCTGGTGACGCAGGTGACGGACGAGATGACGATCATGCAGAAGGAACTGTTCGGGCCGATATTGCCGGTCGTGCCCTATGACAGCATGGAGGAAGCGATGGACTATGTGAACCGGCGTCCTCGCCCGTTATCCCTGTACCTGTACACCTATGACCGGGGCTTGCAGGAGCGCGTTACGACCCACACCCATTCCGGCTCGATGTGCATCAACGATGCACTGATCCAGGTTGCCGTGGATGACCTGCCCTTCGGCGGCATCGGCCAGTCCGGCATGGGCCAATACCATGGCCGCGAGGGTTTTCTGACGATGTCCAAGGCGAAGCCGGTGATGCGCAAGGGCAGGCTGAATTCGATGAGGTTCATGTACCCGCCTTACGGCGGGATGATCCAGAAATGGATCATGAAATGGCTGATGCGCTGAGCCAGAAAATTCCAGAAAATTGGAGACAGCCGCTGAGTAATCTGGCTGAGTAATCTGAGAGACAGTCCACGAATAAATAAGGGGACCACAAGGTCGCCTTATTTATCTTCACAAGCCCTACCCCGCTTCTATGCAATCTATGCAATCCGACTCCATGCGCACCACCCACGTCCCCTGTGCGCCGCCGAGTACACACCGGAATCTATCGGGCCTCGCTCACACTTGATGCGGCGGGCAATTCCACCGCCGGTGCTGCACCGACACTCGATGTCGCGGGCGTATCAATGATTTCTGCGGCAGGGGGTGTTTGCGGCGGAGCGGATGCGGCCTGCTTTTTTATAGCGGCGGCATGATTCAGATTGGTATAGGTTTTGGTCAACGCCTTTTTGATCAGCACGACGGCGATGATGCTTACCACGAGAATTATCAACAGACGTTTTATTGCGCGTTCATCCATACCGGTGAGTTTAGCAGAACAAGACCGGCTGACAAACTGTTCGAGTGCCGTAGTGAAACAAGCGGTTAACGAACGACTAAAGCGCCTTGCTCCACAGCATCGAAGTCGACCCGGAGCGCAGCGCCACCTTGAGATGCCCGGCTTCAATCAAGGCCGAGTCCTGACGAAGCGTGACCTTATACTGCTCGCCGGTAAATTCGACGCGCTTATGACGCACCAGCGACAAAATCTGATTGCCACCCACATTCTCGCCCCAGCGGGCGGGCGTTGCCGCAGCGGTTTCTTTTTTAGGTTGGGAAACAGGGGACAGCCCGGACGCAGTGCCGAATCCCGACCCGCCCAGCGCGACATCCGTCGGCGCAACAATAGCTGCGCGCTTAAGCACCACACTATTTCCGCTTGGCTTGCATGGGGACAGCACATCAGTGCCAGAACCCGCGAACCGGGTCGCTGGCTGATCGGGTTGGGATATTAAAACATCTCCACCCGTCGCTTCCGAGGCATGAGCCGCAGCAGTCAACCCAACAAGCAGCAATCCAAAATATAAACGAAACATCGATACCTCCCAAACATTAATTCAAGAGCATTCAAGAAAAACCACGGACGGGCAATGACCTCTACTCCAGCCCTTCCAGCACAATTGGAGTGTCATAGTGATAAGAGGTTCCATGCAAACGCCCGCAACGTCGACTATTATTTATCAAGCATTTTTTGGTTTTGCGCCATAAACCATTACACTCTCTTCCTCGCGAGGTAGCTGATAGTCATCTGACGGGCACTTTCTGCCGCCTTGGCGGTCTGATCTCCCGGCCTGATGGCTGTTCTTCCAAATTAATTCAAAGGTTATCCGATGTACCCAGTCCACGATGTTGATGCAATTCTTTTATTGGCCTTGTCGCTTGCTGCCAAGCGGCGCCCCGCCGAGCTGGTCGAGATCATCGCAGCAGCCGAGCTGACGCAGGGCGCTATTCCTCCCGAAACAAAATTATCCGATTCATTTTATCGGCTCTCTGAATACGGCTTGATCTGCGCGCAGGGGGGCGGCTACACGCTGACGCCGGATGCACTGCAGATACTGTCCGGTCAGGCGAAGAAAGCCCTGACCCCGGAACGCATCTACGACATCAAGGAAAATCTCGCCGACTTTCACCTTAACGGCGAACACGCGCTAATTCTGTTGACGGTGGAACAAATCGCCGAAGCCATTGCGGCACACCATGCTGCCAAATCCGGCACCGGGAAAAACCTGCTGGTGCCCAAGCCCAAACCCGTTGCGGAGCCCTATAAACATCCGGGACAGCGCAAGCAATACAAGTCTTTTGCAACACGCAGGCGCAAGGAAGGCTAAACGCATGACCAATACAACCCTACCCGCAGCAAGTGCTGCCGGGCGCTCGTTCAACGAACTGCCGCTGTCACCCGGCATGCAATCGACCCTGCAGCAGTTAGGCTACCTCTCGATGACGCCGATACAGGCGGCCAGCCTGCCGATCGCGTTGGCGGGCCACGACCTGATCGCTCAGGCGAAGACCGGCAGCGGCAAGACCGCGGCGTTCGCGCTGGCGCTATTGACCCGCCTGAACCCGCGCCGCTTTGCGGTGCAGGCGATGGTGCTGTGCCCGACGCGCGAGCTGGCGGACCAGGTGACGCAGGAGATCCGCCGACTGGCGCGCTCCGCAGACAACATCAAAATCTTGACGCTGTGCGGCGGCAGCATCATGCGCACGCAGACCACCAGTCTGGAGCACGGCGCGCATATCGTCGTCGGCACGCCGGGGCGCATCATGGATCACATGGAGCGCGGCACGCTCAACCTTGAGGCGCTCAACACGCTGGTGCTCGACGAGGCCGATCGGATGCTGGACATGGGCTTTGTGGATGACATCGCCTATGTCGCGAAGCGTTGTCCGACAGATCGCCAGACGCTGCTGTTCTCGGCGACCTATCCCAGCGGCATCGAGCGTCTAGCCCGACAGTTCATGCGCGATCCAAGGGAGGTGAAGCTGACCGAGCGCCACGAGGAAACCAAGATACGCCAGCGCTTCTACAAGGTGGACGACGAGCATCGTTTGCAGGCCGTGGGCCTGCTGCTCAAACACTACCGCCCGGTCAGCACGCTGGCTTTTTGCAACACCAAACAGCAATGCCGATCCTTGCTCGAAGTGCTGCATGCGCAGGGCATCAAGGCGCTGACCTTGAACGGCGACATGGAACAGCGCGAGCGCGATCAGGTGCTGATCCAGTTCGCCAACCGCAGTTGCTCGGTGTTGGTGGCGACCGATGTGGCCGCGCGAGGATTAGACATCGCGCAGCTCGAGGCGGTGATCAATGTCGATGTCACCCCAGACCCCGAGGTACACATCCACCGCATCGGGCGCACCGGGCGCGCCGACGAGAACGGCTGGGCGCTGAACCTGTGCGGCCCGACCGACCGGAACCGCATCATCGGCATCGCGCAGATGATGCGCATCGAACCGGAGTGGCATGAACTGGGTGAACTGAAAGACGAAGATAGCTCACCGCTGGTGCCGCCGATGGTGACGCTGCAAATACTCGGCGGGCGCAAAGAAAAAATCCGCGCCGGCGACGTGCTGGGCGCGCTCACCGGCGAATTGGGCTACGCGCGCGAGCAAGTCGGCAAGATCACCGTGACAGATCAGTCCACCTATGTCGCCGTCGCGCGCAACATCGCGGTTGATGCGGTGCGCAAACTGTCGGCAGGCAAGGTCAAGGGCAAGACCGTGAAGGTACGCGCACTGTAAGGCGTATGGCGTTAACGTGAAACTCGCGCAGCGATTCGTTTGCCTCCTCGCCCGCTTGCGGGAGAGGATTGAGGCGAGGGAGCGCCCTTGATGGCGGTATCGGCAAAGTCGCAATTTTTCTTACCCCGTTCCGGCTAAAGTGTAAAATACACGGCCTCACAGGAGGCACACGTTGGAAAATCTATACAATATCCTTGGCGTATCGCCGAACGCTTCGACCGATGAAATCAAGAAGGCGTATCGCTCACTGGCGATGCGCCATCACCCGGACCGGAGCACGCATTCCGGCGCTGAGATTCGCTTCAACGCGATCAAGACGGCGTACGAATTGCTTTCCGACCCCCAGCAAAGAGCAGCCTATAACCAGAGCCTGAACAACCGCATCATCATCGACCCGGATGACGAAGCGCGCTCGCTGTGGAATGGCTTATTCAACCGCTGCGGGATCATCTTGCAGCACGACTCATCACTTTAAGACGAAACACTATGAATAGAATCCATCCCGAATTCGCTTACCAGTCTCGCGAGCTGGGCGTCCAGATCGAAGATACGCTGGGCGAGCCGCCCGACCGGAAGAATTACGCACGGGTCATCAAATCGCTGATCGGCGAATATGCGAACGGCGCCAATATGGATGACGTGAATCTGCTGAGCTTCGCGCTGGCCGATTACCTGCGCTTTGACGACCCGGCCGGGCTGCTGGCGCAATGCAGACAATACGATAACGGCGATGCCTCGAAAATGTTGAGCATGGTGTCGTGTGCCGACGCTGACGCAAATAAAGCGTTGACTGCCGTGTTTACCTGCAATCCGGAGCTGGCGCGCAAGGCGATCATCACGGCTTTTTTATTCAAGAACCCGAAGCGCTGGACCGAGGAAGATCACTCGCTCGAATCCCTGCAAAAAGCAGAAGGCGGCGAGGACGAGGAAGAAGATCAACTCACGCCGGGGCAGGATTTCGAGCAGTTGTTCGATGCGCGAGGAGACGAGAATGTCTGATAAAACCAATTTCCCGGCAATTAGCCGGCAGGTCACCGAGCTGGTTCTGGCCGGCTCGACCGACCACGCGGAAGATGCCTTCAGCGAGACGGCGGAACAATTCGGCGATCTGGCCGTCGTCACGGTGCTCGATTCGTTAGCGCCGGAAGTGGCGTCCATGCACCTGTCCGCATTCGATGGCGGCAAGTTGTCGCTGGCCACGCTCTTGATCTCGCCCCAGGCCTGGGCCGAAAGCCTGGCCTTCTTCGCCGCCACCTGGGGCGAGGATGTGATCGAGGATGAGCCGGAGATGCTGGGCGAATCGCTGTTCGCGCATATCCACGGCGTCATATTTGCAAGCGACGAGCCGGAGCGGCGCGCGGCGCTGATTCATTATGCGCTGTCGACCGATTGGGGGACGACGGCTTTTGCCGTGCTGTTCTCGACCGCCACCGCAGAGATCATCGAGCTCGCCAATGATATTTACTCGCGCGGCGTACAAAGCAGCGGATCGACGACTTCCGATCACGACGTCATTCCACTCGCGCTGGAGATTGCCCGGACCGATTCAGATGCCTGGGATCGGGTGTTGTTTGAATTATTTCCCGGCTGGCAGGCTGGCGAAAAGCAATTGCACGCCCTGTCGGAAGATCAAGATGATGATGTAAAAATAGCAGACGAAGACTATGCGATAGCCAGAACCACCAAGGAACTGCTGTTGCGCCTGCGAAAACAGGTGCCGAGCAAATCGGTGCGCACGCCCCAAAAAGGCAGGCGCCCGAGCCTGGGCGAGGATATTTTCAAGTGATGCCATTTCCCCTGATGATGCAAAATGCCATACCTGTATTCGGTTTATGTAGGAGCCCGATTCATCGGGCGATTAGCGTGTTATTCGCGCAATATATTGCGCTCCTACAATGGTGTTGTGATTTGCAATTTAGGCAAAAAAATAATCCATGAAACTCGCCCACATCACCACGCGCGCACCTCATTTAGTGCAAGCGCTCGAAGCGCTGGCACAACGTGCGGATCACGAAGAAGCGGCGCAGAATTTGCTCGATGAGCTCAGCGGCATCACCGTGCTCGTCGCCCGAAAATTCACTAATGACCGGACGGCGGATGGCCTGCTTGAAGCGTTCTACCTGACGGTCGGATGCATCTCGCTGGGCATCAGTCGGGCCGATATTCCGAAAGAGGACGAAGCCCGATTGTCCTTTTTGCTGCACCACGGTGCCGAACATGTATTCCAGATGGGCTTCCGGCACATCAAGGAATTATCCGCCCTGCCCTATGTGACCTTCGTTTCCGATTTTGAAAATGATCCGTTCGTGCAGCAGCGCAATGTCAAGGCGCTGTTCTCCGAGATATGCCGCGCCGATCCGAACTCGAACTGGACCGGCGACGAGGTCTACAAAAGAGAATGGCTGGAGCGGCAGAACAACCAGAAAATCATCGGCTGTGCGAAATGGCTGCGCCAAAAACATTACGCCGGCCCGGTCAAGGATACTGACCTCGATGCCCATGCGGTGATCGCGATCGCGGTCATTTTCGCGATTGCCGGTGACGCTCCCATCGTCGCGCGGATTGGGCAAAAAGATCTCGAAACCCTGATCCAGGGTGTCCGAAAAATACCGCTGGATATCGAAGCGGGCTGGAACGCATTACTTAGAAAAGTCCCGCCTCAATATCACGCCATCCTGCATGAACGCATGGACGAATACCGAAACACCATCATCAAGAAAATCCTGTCTAAAACCAGCATTAAAACTGTCATCATCGAGATACAAAAAAATTACGCGGGCGATGAACAGGAGGTCGACTACGACTGATCGACGATCTGGCGCACAAAAGCCGTGTGCTTAGCTCGGCTCGCGACCCGTAAAAAAGGCGACCTTCCGGTCGCCTTTTTCTTTTCTAGCAAAGAGCCTACTAACCCACCCACTTCCGCGCATTCTGGAACATCTTCAGCCATGCACCGTTCTCCTGCCAATCAGACGGATACCAGGAATTCTGCACGGCGCGGAACACGCGCTCGGGATGCGGCATCATGATGCTAAAACGCCCGTCCGGTGTGGTCAGGCCGGTGATGCCTTGCGGCGAGCCGTTCGGGTTGAGCGGATAAGTCTCGGTGGCATTGCCGGCATGATCGACATAGCGCAGCGTGACCAGTGCAGCCTTCATTTTTTCTTCGCTGCCAAAACGAAGTTTCAGTGAAGACTCATGCCCGCTTGCGGGCGTGATGTCGGAACTAAAATCGGCATAGCCTTCGCCGTGCGACACGACGATAGGCATGCGGCTGCCTGCCATGCCGTTGAAGAAAATCGACGGCGAGGGCTGCACTTCAACCATCACGAAGCGCGCCTCGAACTGCTCGGACTGGTTGCGCGCGAAGTGCGCCCAGTTCTGTGCTTCCGGAATGATTTCGTGCAGCTTACTCATCATCTGGCAGCCGTTGCATACGCCGAGCGCAAACGTGTCGCGGCGGTTGAAGAACGCCTCGAACTCGTCGCGCGCGCGCGCGTTGAACAGGATGGACTTGGCCCAGCCCTCGCCCGCCCCCAGCACGTCGCCGTAAGAGAAACCGCCGCAGGCCGCGAAGCCTTTGAAGTCGGCGAGTTTGACGCGGCCGCTGATGATGTCGCTCATGTGCACGTCCACCGTAGCGAATCCGGCGCGGTCGAATGCCGCCGCCATTTCCACCTGACCGTTCACGCCTTGCTCGCGCAGGATCGCGATACGGGGGCGGGTCAGCACCGCTCGCCCTTCGACCAGCTCGTGTCGAACGGGGGCTGGTGCCTCATTCGGGTCGTAGGTC
>JADGRL010000061.1 GCA_017880865.1 Gallionella sp. | reverse complement strand
CATTGTAGGGGTAGCCGCTACAGCTTCGCTCCGATTCATGCGTTTACATCATGTACGCAAAAGCGTCTAACCCTACGCTCAAGCGGGACTGCGCAAAAGCGCGCAGCCCCTTAGCTCCACGTTAGGCACCGCAAACCCAAGCGCATCGGTCGCAGCACTGTGACCGCCACTCGCTGTGATAAACTATGGATCGTCAGCATCTACCGCATTGGAGGTCAGCGTGAGTACGAATCTGGAAGTCCTGGAAGCCGAAGTCCTGCAGTTAGCCCCTGTTGAACGATCACACCTGCTTGAGCGGCTGATCGCCAGCCTTGATTTAGACCCCGAAGTCGAGGAGGCTTGGGAGCGAGAAGCAGATCGCAGGGAAGCCGAACTGGAATCCGGTTCGATCTCGGCAGTTTCTGGGCCGGAAGCCATCGCCCGGCTTCGAGCAAGACTTCAGCGATGACCTACTCGCTCCACCCTGGAGCGGAGCATGATATTGCCATCTCTCTGGATTTTTACAGCGAACAAGCTGGCCCCGTGGTCGCTGAACGTTTTCTCGTAGAATTTGAACGTGTCGCCAAGCTCTTGGTTGAACATCCCGGCCTCGGAACGCCAACGACGAAAGGACGAAGAACATTCCCGCTAAAGGTTTTCCCGTACTCGGTCGTATATCGAAATCTAGAAAGCAGCATTCGAATCCTGATCGTGCGCCATCAACACAGGAAACCCGGCTACGCTGGCGGCAGGCGGTAGGAATGAAACTTTCGTGCGCAGCTGCGATGCCCAACCCTACGGTCAAGAGGGACGGGCGAAAAGCCGCCCGCCCCTTACCTCGTTAGACATCTCAGTAATGGAAGCGCAATTGAGCAATCAGCAGCGCATTACCTTCAATGCGATACACCATGCGGTGTTCGTCCGTTATGCGGCGTGACCAGTACCCTGATAGCGCGTGTTTCAGCGCTTCGGGTTTCCCTACTCCGACGAAAGGCTCACGTTGTGTTTCTTGTATCAGCTTATTGATTCGCTCGACCATGCGCTTATCTTGTTTTTGCCAGTAGAGGTAGTCTTCCCAAGCCTCTCCCGCAAAAATCAACTTCACTTGATCAACTTCCGCTCAACGCCTTTGCCGGTATTCAGTTGCGCGAGCGCCGAGAGAAGGCGTTTAGCGTTGGCGGGTGTACGCAACAGATAGGCCGTTTCTTCAAGCGCTTTGAAGTCTTCTAGCGAGAGCATCACAACGGACTGCTCGCCATTACGGGTAATAATCAAGGCTTCGTGGTCGTTGCAAACTCGATCCATGGTGCTGGCGAGATTTGCGCGGACGGTGGTATAGGTCATTGCATCCATGACAGGGCTCCGAATATGTACGCGTTACTGTACAACATCATTTCCCATTTGTCCAGCAATCCGACGGAGATGCCCAACCCGGCAGTCGAGCGGGACTGTGCGAATAAACCCTCGCGCCACCCCTTGTATTATTTCCGCACAATAAATTTGATGGAATTGATACCATCCAAACTGTGTTGTAACTCTTGGTACGAGGCCCTGAGCCTGATCTTAATTTAACATCCGGTTCAACCTGGGATCGAACGCATCGCGCACGCTGTCCGCGAACAAATTCGCGGACAGCACCAGCAACAACATGAAGCCGAACGCGGCGGACAAGGCCCACCACACCATCGGCTCGCGCCCCATCTCCAGCCGCGCGCCGTTGATCATCGTGCCGAAGCTGATCATCGAGGGATCGACGCCCACGCCGACATAGGACAGCACCGCCTCGGCCAGCACCAGCCCGGAAAAATCCATCACCAGCGAGATCAGCACGATGTGCATCACGTTCGGCATGATGTGGCGCGTCAGGATGCGGAACGACGACACGCCGAACGCCTCTGCCGCCTGGATGTATTCCAGCTCGCGCAGCTTGAGCGTCTCGCCGCGCAACAAGCGGCACAGCCCGGTCCAGCTGGTCACACCCAATATCAGGCACAGGAACACCAGCCGCAGATCGGCGCGCGACGCGGAGTTGTCGAACCATTGTGGATGCGTGTCGATGGTCACCTGCATCATCAGCACCGCCGCCGCGATCAGCAGCACGCTGGGGATCGAGCTCAGCACGGTATAGACATACTGGATCACGTCGTCCACCCAGCCGCGCAAATAGCCTGCGGCGATGCCCAACAACAACGCCAGCGGCAACGTCACCAGCGTCGTCACGGTGCCGATGATCAGCCCGGTGCGTATGCTTTTGAGCGCCAGATACAGCACGTCCTGCCCGACCTTGTCGGTGCCGAACACGTGATAGACGGCGGCGAGGTTGAGGGTCATGCCGATCACTGCAGCGATGATCAGCGTGGCGATCATCAGGGGACGTTGCGGCCAGTTGCGCTGTTTCAACCAGCGTTTGACGCCCAGCGCGAACAGCAATCCTGCCATCAGCCCAATAAACGCGCCTGTCAAACCGCGCCACAGCACATCATTATCGCGCTGCGATATATCGGCCAGATGCACCCCGCCGAATTTCAAACGCGGATAGTCGCGCATTATTTTGCCATCCGGCGTTTCCATGCTCTCTTTGGCATACAGCGTCACGGCCAGCGGTGCGGAATAGGTCTTCTCGGTATGCGTGCGCAGCGGCGTGACCAGCTTGTCGAAGGCGCTCAGTACCTCGGGTGTATACACCGCCGCGCCGCCATTTTTTTCCGGCAAGGCAACCCGATAGTGCAGCGTATCCAGCAGGCCGATCAACAAAAAAATCGCCAGCACCAGCAGCGACACCATCGCCGTCGCATTCTGCGCCACGCGCCGCCACGGCAACAGCAGATGCTCATGCTGCCGCACATACCACGCGCTCGCGATTCCCGCCGCCAGCAACAAAAAAACAAGCGCATCGCTCCACAACATGACCGGCATGAAACTCATTGCAATCTCACCCTCGGATCGACCATCGTGTAGGAAATGTCGGTCAGGATAAGACCTGCGATATACAACAAGGAACCGAGAAATACCATCGCGCGCACCACGGAAAAATCCTGGGCATTGATCGCATCGATCGTGTAGCTGCCCAGACCGGGAATGCCGAAGAACGATTCGGTGAGCAGGCTGCCCAGGAACAGCGATGGAATCACCACGACCACTCCGGTGAGGATCGGAATCATCGCGTTCTTCAGCACATGAGTGAATAGCACCGTCAGCTCGGACAAGCCCTTGGAGCGCGCGGTGCGTACATAGTCACGACCAATTTCTTCGAGAAAAATGGTGCGATACCAGCGGCTGCTGGAACCGATGCCACTTGCGATCCCGATCACGATCGGCAGCACCACGAACTTGAAGCCGCCGATGCCGCCGATGCCGCCGTCATAGCCTGAAATCGGCACCAGATGCCAGAGCTTACTCACTAAATATTGTCCGCCGATGATGTAAAACAAAGTCGATATCGACATCAGCACCACGCACAACGCCACACCCGCCATATCCAGCGCAGTGGCGCGAAACAGCGTCATCAACAAAGCAAAGCTGATAGACGCCACCAGCCCGATCAGAAAGGTCGGCAGCGCGATCGCGAAGCTCGGCCCCATGCGTTGCGCAATCTCGCGGGCGATGCTGCGCCCGTCGTCGGAGTAGCCAAAATCCAGCACGAACATGCTGGCGGATTTCTGCCAGAAGATCGTGTCGGTAAGCTTGTCCGCGCCGCTGGCTGCGCTGTTGAGCAGCAACGGCTTGTCATAGCCGCGCTGCTGCTTCCATTTCTCGATCGCCTCGGGTGTGACGCGCTTGATGCCCAGCTGCATGCGCGCCATGTCGTCCGGCGTGTTGACCACGAAGAACAGCGCGAAGGTGAGCAGGTTCACCCCGATCAGAATAGGCACAGCGTAGAGTATGCGGCGCAGCAGGTAGGCAAGCATGAAGCGTCCGAGGTGGATGAAAAGATAGCGGGGATTATAGGGCAATATCACATCGCAGTCGGTTAGCGGGTTGCCTGCATGCAGGCCAAAACACCGGTATGTTGAGCAAACATGAATCCGGTATGCCGAACGCCCCGCCGGCAATGAAATTACCAGTGGATGCAACAGCCTAACCAAACCGCCCCCATTGATCAAAATGCACATTGATCAGACCGCGTTCGCCCATACATGCACTTTAAATATATTTTTAGGTTATCATGCCCACGCCCGGGTTAAGGGGATGTAGTGTGCAGGCTGAAAATAATTGATTTTAAAATTTTAAATGGGGAGTTAGTGCGATGCAAAATCTGTTGAGTATACTGTTTGTCCTTTCACCGTTTTTTATTCTGGGAATACTCATCGTCTCTTCTTGCAAGGGTTCGGACAGCAAAAAGAGTCAGACCCTGTACGAAAAAATTGGTGGTGAACCTGCTGTCAATGCCGCCGTGGATATTTTTTACCGCAAAGTGCTGCAGGACAACCGCATCAAACATTTCTTCGAAGGCGTAGACATGAACAAGCAAGCTGCCAAGCAAAAAGCCTTTTTGGCGATGGCGTTTGGCGGGCCGCATAACTACAGTGGCGCCGATATGCGCCGTGGTCATGCGCATCTGGTGGCAAAAGGCCTGAACGATTCCCATTTCGATGCGGTGATGGAACATCTGGGTGCGACGCTGACCGAATTGAAAGTTCCCGGTGAGTTGATCGGCCAAGCTGCCGCGATCGCGGAAAGCACCAGAAAAGACGTTCTGGGCAAGTAATTTGCATGTAATTTGAAGGAAGGCTCCCGAATCAGGGGCCTTTTTTTACGGCCTCAACCGGGCACCTTTTTGCTTTCTGTCAACATTTTCCCGTGACATTGAGCTATCATTTGCCTGCGGATGAAGGGCTGGTTCAGCATTTTATCTGGGCAAACATCTAATTTGAAAGGTTCATCATGGATTCAAAAACTCGCACACTTGTATTATCTGTTTTCATTGCTGTGATCTTATGGCTGCTGGGTGGGTTTGTGTTTGGTCATGTACTCGGAATAATTTGCGTATTTCTGAGCATCCTGATTGTGGGTTTGGCCACAGGCAACATGATGAATACGCCTGGCCCAACGTCCGGAAAAAAGTAATCTTCCTGCACGGCTCACGCGATTCAACGCCACCACAAGGTGGCGTGTCTTATGGTGGAATCTGCCCGTGACAACAACCAGAATTTCAGGCTATTTCAATTAAGACTGGCTGGTATACTTTTTATTTGCTAGTTGCGATTTCACAGAAAGAATTATTATCCATGAACAAGCTGCTGCCTTATCCCTTCTTCGTTCTTTTTTCCATGCTGGCTTTCAACCTCACCGCCTTCACGGTGATGCTGCAAATGAATATGCTGGTATTCAACGGGATCATTATTAAAATAATCGCATGGCTGCTGGTAGTGGGATCATGGTCTCTTGCCTACATTTACCGCAACAAATAAACCGCGCAAACTTTTGCTGAACGCAAAACAAAAAGGCCAACCGCGTGTTGGCCTTTTTTGTCTGCAAAACTTCCCTCTTCTGACTAGAAGTTATTTCGCCTGCTCGCGCTGACGCAACACGCGCCACAGCCAGACACCAGACAGCAACAACGCCAGCGCACCCAGCCACAGCGGCCAGCGGGCGGGCTGATTCCAGTCGCGGCGCAGTGCATCGCGTCTCTTGTCATCCACACGCCAGTATTTGAGTTTATTGTTCGCCATCACACCGGCTTTGACGTTGCCCAGCCAGCCGTGCTGCAACACATAATTTTTAGGATGGTAACCCCACAACCACGGTGAATCGCGGCGCACGATTTCCAGCATGCGGTCGATGATGGCTAGTCTTGCCGGACTGTTATTCATATTTTTCATTTGCTCGAACAAATGGTCATATTCCGGGTTGCTGTAATTCGCGGCGTTCTCGCCGCCACGGCTCACCTTGGCTTGCGCGCCGCTCAACAGAAATAAAAAGTTTTCGGGGTCGGGGTAATCGGCATTCCAGCCGAAGTAGAACATCTGCGTATCGCCACGGCGGATCTTGTCCTGAAAGCGGTTGTAGTCGGTGGTGCGCGCGACCAGTTGCACGTTGATCTTGTCGAATTGTTTGCGCAGCCAGTCGAGCCTCGACTTGTCCCCGACCCCACTCGCGGTGGTGTCCAGATTGATCACCAGCGGCTGGCCGGTTTGCGCATCCACGCCGTTCGGGTAGCCCGCTTCGGTGAGCAACTGTCTGGCGGTCTCGATTGATTTTCGTTTCGGTGCGCCATCCACCCAGTCATACACAATGCGATTGATGCCCGCCTCGCCTTCGCGGTAGCCGAAGATACCGGGCGGGATCGGCGACTGGGCCGCGATGCCGCGCCCGTTGGCAAAAATGGAGACGAACTCCTCGAAGTCCACCGCAATCGCAATCGCCTGGCGCAGCTTGCGCGCCTTTTCTGAGTCGCCGCCCACCACGGGATCAAGCCAGTTGAATCCGGTATACATCGTCGAAGTCGCCACCGCAGTCGACAGCCTGATGCCCTGCGCGCTCATCGCGTCGGTCACCGCAGCCTCACCGCCGACAGCCACCTGCACCGCCTGATCGAAGCTGTCCGAACTGATGCCGGAGGCATCGTAATAACCCTGCAAAAACTTGTTCCAGTAAGGAATGGTTTCCTTCTCCAGCGTGAACACGATCTGGTCAATCAGCGGCAGCGGCTTGCCGGCATCGGCCAGCAATCCGGCCCGAAGATCATCCTTATCGCCATCGCCCGCTTCGCCCTCAACAGGATAAGTCTCGCTGTTGTAATACGGATTGCGCGTCATCACCATGCGCTGGTTGGGATTGTTCTCGGACAAATAATACGGCCCGCTGCCCACCGGCCACCAGTCCAGCGTCAGGTTGCGTTCATGCATACCCGATTGCGCATAGAACCGTTCTGCCTCATACGGCATCGGTGCGAAGAACGGCATCGCCAGCCAGTAGGCGAACTGCGGGTACTTGCCGTACACCTCGATACGATAAGTATGATCGTCCACCACCTGCACGCCTGGCAGCGGATACTCGTTCAGGTCGAGGAACGTGTCGGGATTTTTCTTCAGCGCCTGCTGCAGCGTCGCGGCGTATTCTTTCAGGCCGACGATATATTCGCTCATCACGCCGAAAATCGGCAGATGCAATTGCGGATGAGCGAGACGCTTGATCTGGTAGGCATAATCCGCCGCCGTGACCACGCGCGTTCCGCTGTGCGGAAAATCGCTCAGCGTATGAATGTCGCGCAGATCGCGCTGCGTCAGATGATCGTATTCAAGCTGGCCTTGCGCATTCTTATCAGCCGCATTCCGGGCAAACGCCGGATGCGGCTGATAGCGCAGATCAGGTTTGATATGGATCTCATACACGCTGAAGGCGATCGTCTCAACAGGTGCGGTGTCCGGCAGCGGCCGGTGGTGCTTGTCAAAATAATGCACGGTCGGCATTGCGCTTGCCGCCAGCGGAACCAGTTGATAGGGACGTTTCAGGTAATGATATTGCAACGGCGGCGCATAAATCTGCGCGAGAAACTCATACTCGTTTTCGCTGTACGCCTGAGCCGGATCGAGATGCTTGGGGCGTTCGGTGAACGCGGTATAAAAAATGGACTTGCCCTGATCCTCCGCCGGATAAGGATTATTCCACAGCCCGCCGTCACAGGCGGAAAGCAATACGACCAACAGGGAAGCGAACAGGATTCTCATGGCGCGAAGTTTAGCGGAATAGCGCAGGCGCGTCATGGTCAAGGGCACGGCCCAGGCTTGACTATGTTCGGAGCGCGCGGTTACTGTGCGTTCTTCGTGTCTGTCCCACGAAAACAATCTTGTCTTTCATATCGGAGTCATCATGAACAAAATCGCTATTACCGTCCTGTTATCCATTTTTATTGCAGCCAATGCGGCTGCTTCCGAGGGGGTCGCTGATCAGGAGGGAACGATACACGCCGGTATAAAGCTGGGCCCATCGGATGTCACCGGCAACCCGATCGGATTGGGTGTGTATGGTGGTTACACGCTTTTCGGGCCAAATACTTTCAAGAACCATGCTTTCTTTTCGAAGCTGAGCATTGCGGTCGAAGGCGAGTATGTCCATTTGGGCAATGCATCTTCCCTGGGTGTTTCTTATAGCGCCGCTACGTTGGGTGCTGTTGCAGCCGCAACCTATCCGATTAACGAGCAGTTCTCATTGATCGTCAAGGCTGGCATGGCAAGTGTCACTAGCAAGGCCAGCGGTTGCGGCTGGATGTGTAATGCAAGCAGCACGAGCATTGGTGTGCATACAGGAGCGGCCGGTCATTTCAATATCACGCCTAAAATAGGGGTTCGCGCAGGTTACGACTCCTACCCCAACCACAGCATGCTATCGGTCGGTGGCGTATTCAAATTCTAAGTTGGTTTACCCCCAAAAAAGCCGGAACAAGTCCGGCTTTTTTGTTGTCCGGAGTTAAGTGTTGACACCGTCAGTCCATTGCACAACACTGCACAACAGATTTTCAACACCTCACAACAAACACAGGTCACCATGAATCCAGACTGGCAGAATTTCCTCACCCAATGCGGCGCGACCATAGGCGAAGGCGTAGTACGACGCTTTGGCGACAACGCTGCCGAACTGGAGACAACGGCGCGAGGCACGGTGCTTTGCGACCTGGGCCAGTTCGGCGCGTTGCGCGTGTCCGGCATTGATGCGCAGCCGTTCCTGCAAAACCTGCTGAGCAACGACATACGCGAAGTCAGCACCTCCCGCGCGCAGCTGAGCAGCCTCAATACCGCGAAGGGACGGATGCTGGCGACCCTGCTGATCTGGCGTGACGGCGACGATTATCTGCTGCAACTGCCGCGCGTGCTGTGCGAGCCGATACGAAAAAAACTGTCCATGTATGTGCTGCGCGCCAAAGTAAAAATCGCCGATGTCAGTGAAGAAATTATTTCGCTGGGGTTGTCCGGCGCGAATGCGCAGGATGTTTTACGTGGGCAATTCGGCGAGCTGCCACAAATCCCGCTCGACTTCATCGCTACCACACAAGGCAGCGTGATACGCATCAGCGACACACGCTTTCAGATCAATACCTCCGCACCACACGCTTCGGCACTGTGGTTGGCACTCAGCCAGCACGCGCAACCGGTCGGCAGCGATTGCTGGGACTGGCTCAATATCCGTTCCGGCATTCCCGTCATCTTGCCGCAGACGCAGGAACAGTTCGTCGCGCAAATGGTGAATTTCGATCTCATCGGCGGCGTGAATTTCAAGAAGGGTTGCTATCCGGGGCAGGAGATCGTGGCGCGCATGCAGTATCTGGGCAAATTGAAGCGGTGCATGTATCTGGCACACATCAATTTTCAGGAACATCGGGACAGCACCGATGCCCCTCAAGCGGGCGACGAATTATTCAGCGCGGATATGGTTGACCAGACCAGCGGCATGATCGTCAACGCGGCACCCGCGCCAGGCGGCGGTTACGACGTGCTGGCGACGGTGCAAATCGCCAGCCGGGAAACGCAGGCTGTGCACTGGAAGTCGTTGCAGGGTGAGGCCTTGCAATTTTTGGCGCTGCCTTATTCCTTGCCGCTAAGCTGATCGACGCGAACCCAGTTTCAGCGCTCGTTTATTTCAACGCTTGCATGCATCTGAACAAACCGATTAACCGCGAAGTGTCGTGGCGCAAATAACCGGGCATCCCGAATCCAACGTCAACTCACTACACATAGCCGTCGTTCGTGACAGGCAGCTTTCTGGCATGCAATTCAGGTGATCGAATTTCTCCAAACGACACATAGCCGTCCGTGACGACCGACCGCTTTGTAGCCATCAATCAATCTACGATTTAACGTAAAAGTAAGGGGCTGCGCGAGGGTTTATTCGCGCAGTCCCTCTTGACTGATGGGTTGGGCTGTCCGTTATTCAATCAATCATTGAATGCCAAT
>JADGRL010000011.1 GCA_017880865.1 Gallionella sp. | reverse complement strand
CGCCGCCAGTTCGTGATTGCACTTGGAAATAACGTTTCACAACATCAGCGGGCTGACAGATTCCGAAAATTTGAAGGGCAATTTATAGAGATTCCCTTATAGCCATATCGTGTCCCAATGCGGGTATTCGCCAATATGTTGGGTCAAGCACGAACGCAAGGGGTTGGCTATGATGTAGCGTGCTGTGTCGCGCAGATCTTCATCGTCGCGCAGCGCATGGTCGTGAAATCCGCGCTGCCAAATCCGCTGCCGGAGGATCAACGACACCTTGGTCTTGTATAGGCGGACTACGTCGGACAAGTTTCCCTCTTCCTCAAGCTGAAGCAACCAATGGACATGATCGGGCATGACAACAAAAGCCAATGTCTGTGCTTGGCGCACTATATCCTTGTCATGAAAACACCGCACCGCCACACGCGCTGCGGTGAATGAAATAAAAATAGGTTGGCGTGATGCGGTGACGATGGTCACCATGTAGGCATGGTTCGGCAGGGACACGCGACCTTTGCGGAGATTCTTTCCATGCGATTTTTTGGTGTTGTCCATGACGAAGCACCCTCGTTAAAAATCATCGCGCAATGAATTTCGCTCCTACAAAAAGCCACATTGTAGGAGCCCGATTTAACCAGCCACTTAGCCGCCGTTTTCTGGTGGCTTAGTGGCTTGGCTATGCAGAGCTATCGGGCTCCTACCTTAGGCGCGCCGCCAGGTTGTCCCTGCCGCACTGTCTTCCAGCACGATGCCCGCTTCCAGCAACTCTTTGCGGATGCGATCTGCCTCGGCGAAATTCCTGACCTGTTTAGCGGCGGTGCGTGCTTCGATCTGCGCGTTGATTCCCGCATCATCCAAACCGCTCACCGTCGCTCCACCTTGCAAAAATTCAACCGGGTCGCGCTGCAACAAACCGAGCACGCCAGCTAATGTTTTAAGTTGTGTCGCGGCTGCTACTGACTGACTGCGGTTCACTTCGGCAGCGAGGTCGAAAAGTACCGCCATCGCTTCCGGCGTGTTGAAGTCATCGTCCATCGCGGCTTTGAAGCGAGCGGCGTGTGGTGTGTTCCAATCCATCAAATCCGTTCGCCCTGAGCCTGACGAAGGGGAAAATTTCAGTGATGTATAAAGTCTATCCAGCGCGCCCTTGGCATCATCCAGATGCGCGTCGGAATAATTCAGCGGGCTCCGGTAGTGGGCGCGCAGGATGAAGAAGCGCACCACCTCGGCGTCATATTTTTTCAGCACTTCGCGTATCGTGAAAAAATTGCCCAAGCTCTTGGACATCTTCTCTTTGTCCACATTGACGAAACCGTTGTGCATCCAGTAATTCACGAAGCTGCACTGATGGGCACCCTCAGACTGCGCGATCTCATTCTCGTGGTGGGGAAACTGCAAATCCGCGCCGCCGCCGTGGATGTCGAAATGTGGGCCTAATAATTTGGAGCCCATCGCCGAGCATTCGATATGCCAGCCGGGGCGGCCACGTCCCCACTGGGAATCCCACTGTACCTCCGCTGCTTCATCTTCTTTTGCGTGTTTCCACAACACGAAGTCGAGCGGATCGCTCTTGCCATCATTCACATTCACCCGCTCGCCGGCGCGCAAATCTTCCAGCGACTTTCCGGACAATTTTCCATAACCGTCGAACTTGCGCACCGCGAAATTCACGTCGCCGTCCGCCGCTTTATAAGCCAATCCGTTTTGTTCGAGGCGCGCGATCATGTCCAGCATTTCCGGCACATATTGCGTGGCGCGCGGCTCATGATCGGGACGCTGCACGCCCAGCGCGTCGGCATCCTCGTGCATCGCATCTATGAAACGCTGGGTGAGCGCATAGATGGATTCATTGTTCTCGGCCGCGCGCCTGATGATCTTGTCGTCAATGTCGGTGACATTGCGCACGTAATTCACGTCAAAGCCGGAAGCCTTGAGCCAGCGGTAGACCATGTCGAACACCACCATCACGCGCGCATGGCCGAGGTGGCAATAGTCGTACACCGTCATGCCGCACACATACATGCCGACCTTGTTTGGCTCTATCGGTACGAATTCCTGTTTGTCACGCGCCAGCGTGTTGTAGATTTTCAACATTAAGGAACCTTTAAAAATAGTTTTTTGGTGCGTGTTTGATGCATCGAACAAATCTTCCAGCGAAACATCTTACAATGCAGATGACCGAATTGAATAGTTTATGCGCATTTTTTTAGAGCCGACCTTATTAATCCTCCGACTTAAAATCCTCTGGTGAATCCTTCGACTTCAAACCCAGCCACTAAATGCTCGGTCGCTATCCCGCCCGGCGGTATCTGGCTGTGTTATATATTGCGTTGCGCGGACGATACGCTCTATACCGGCATCACCAACAATCTGGAAAAACGTCTCGCGGCGCATAACGCGGGCACGGCAGCCCGATACACTCGGGCACGCGGGCCGGTCGAGCTTGTGTTTGTGGAAAACTGCGCCGACAAATCAGCCGCGCTCAAACGCGAACTGGCGATCAAAGGGTTGCCCAGGACCGAGAAACTGGCTCTGATAAATGTAGGGACGCGATGAATCTCGCCCCTACGCAAACCCCAAAACCAGTAAAATGCGCACCTTTGCAATTGCCATAACCATTCGATGCCTACCTTTGGTTCCAACATAACGCCCGCAAGCGGGCATGCGTCTCCGAAACTTGGACAGATAAGTTTTGATTCAGACACCACGTCCACGAGTGGAGGTGAGTCTTCACCGAAACTCGGCCAGGGGCTGAGTTTTCAGCAGATCATCCTGACATTACAGAATTACTGGGACAAGCAGGGTTGCGCGCTGTTGCAGCCTTACGACATGGAAGTCGGCGCGGGCACTTCGCACACCGCGACCTTTTTGCGCGCGCTCGGCCCCGAGCCTTGGCGCGCCGCTTATGTGCAGCCTTCGCGCCGCCCCAAGGACGGCCGCTATGGCGAAAATCCGAATCGCTTGCAGCATTACTACCAGTTTCAGGTGGTATTGAAACCCGCACCGGCCAATATTCTGGAGCTGTATCTAGGTTCGCTGGAAGCGCTGGGGTTCGATCTTAAAAAAAATGATGTGCGCTTCGTCGAGGACGATTGGGAAAACCCAACGCTGGGTGCGTGGGGTCTGGGCTGGGAAGTCTGGATGAACGGCATGGAGGTGACGCAGTTCACCTATTTCCAGCAGGTCGGCGGCATCGACTGCAAGCCGATCACCGGCGAGATCACTTACGGGCTGGAGCGGCTGGCAATGTATCTGCAAGGCGTCGAAAGCGTCTATGACCTGACCTGGACGCCAGGGGTGTCTTACCGCGACGTGTATCACCAGAATGAAGTCGAGCAGTCGGCCTACAACTTCGAGCACAGCGATGTGGAGTTTTTGCTCGGTGCGTTTGGCAGCCATGAAAAGCAGGCCCGCCATCTGGTGGAACAGCAACTGGCGTTGCCCGCCTACGAACAGGTGCTCAAAGCCGCGCACAGTTTCAACTTGCTGGATGCGCGCGGAGCGATCTCGGTGACGGAGCGCGCGGCTTACATAGCACGCATCCGCAATCTGGCGCGCAGTGTCGCGCAAAGTTATTACGACAGCCGCGCAAGACTCGGCTTCCCGATGGCACCAAAAGCATGGGCCGACGAAGTGCTGGCGCAGATCGAAAAGAAGGTGGTCGCATGAGTACCAAAAATTTATTGGTCGAATTGTTCGTCGAGGAACTGCCGCCGAAGTCGCTGAAGAAACTGGGCGACAGTTTTGCCGAGGTGCTGGCTGCCAGTCTCCAGGCGCACGGACTGGTTGCCGGCGATTCGGTCGTTACCCCCTATGCCTCACCGCGCCGTTTGGCTGTGTACATTACCAACGTGGCGGCGCAAGCCGCTGACAAATCCGTGTCGCAGAAGTTGATGCCGGTGTCCGTCGGTCTGGATGCGAATGGTCAGGCCACGCCCGCGCTGTTGAAGAAACTCACCAGTCTCGGTGCGGATGCATCGGTGGTGGCAAACTTGAAACGTGCACCGGATGGCAAGGCGGAGGCTCTGTTTTTCGACAGCGTGGTAAAGGGGGCGACGCTCACGGAAGGTCTGCAGAAGGCACTCCATGAAACCATCAACAAGCTGCCGATCGCCAAGGTGATGACCTATCCGGATCCATCGGGTAATGGATGGGATACCGTCAACTTCGTCCGTCCCGCGCATGACCTGGTCGCGTTGCATGGCACGACAATTGTGCCGGTCAGCGTGCTGGGCTTGAGCGCCGGGCGCGAGACTCAGGGGCATCGCTTCGAGGCAAGTGTTGCGAAGGTGGTGCTGAAGGATGCCGACAGCTATGCGCTGCAACTGGAAACCGAGGGCGCGGTCATCGCCAGCTTCTCCGCGCGCCGCGCCGCGATCGTCAGGCAACTCGCCGCTGCCGCCGCCAAGGAAGGTCTTAAGCCGATCGAAGATGAAGCGCTGCTGGACGAAGTGACCGCGCTGGTCGAGCGTCCCAATGTACTGCTCGGCAAGTTCGAATCCGAATATCTGGAAGTGCCGCAGGAATGCCTGATCCTGACGATGAAGGCGAACCAGAAATACTTTCCATTGCTCGATAGCAAAGGCAAACTCACCAACAAGTTTCTGATCGTGTCCAACATCACTCCGGCCGATGCGAGCCTGGTGATAGTCGGCAACGAGCGCGTGGTGCGCCCGCGCCTGGCGGACGCAAAGTTCTTTTTCGATCAGGATCGCAAAAAGACATTGGCCTCGCGCGTGGAAGGTCTGGCCAAAGTGGTGTACCACAACAAGCTGGGCACGCAGGGCGAACGCGTGGAGCGGGTGTGGGCGATCGCGCAGGCGATCGGTCTGCATCTGGGGGGTGATGCCTTGCTGGCAGCGCAGGCAGGGGAGGCTGCGATGCTGGCCAAGGCCGATCTGCTCACCGATATGGTGGGCGAATTCCCGGAATTGCAAGGCATCATGGGACGCTATTACGCGCAACACGACGGTCTGCCTGACGACATCGCGTTTGCCATCGAAGACCATTACAAACCACGCTTCGCCGGCGATGAATTACCGCGCAACATGGTGGGTATCTGCGTCTCATTGGCGGACAAACTGGAAACTCTGGCAGGCATGTTCGGCATCGGACAAATACCGACAGGTGACAAAGACCCGTTCGCATTGCGACGGCACGCTTTGGGTGTGATACGCATGCTGATCGAAAAAGAAATGCCGCTTCGTCTATTTGATCTGGTTAACATCGCCTTCGCGGCTTTTCCGAAGGGATTATTGGAGAAAGCACATACCAACGTTGAGATGTTCATATTCGAACGTCTGGGCGGCGTAATGCGCGAACAGGGCTATACCACCAACGAGGTGGAAGCTGTGTTGTGTTTGAATCCGACCCAAATCTATCTAGTGCCTAAACAACTCGAAGCCGTGCGCGCCTTTGCCGCCTTGCCTGAAGCCGCCGCACTGGCCGCCGCCAACAAGCGGGTCGGCAATATACTGAAGAAGGTAGAGGGCGCAGTTAGCGATAAGGTAGATGCATCACTGTTGCATGAACCCGCCGAGCAGGCATTGCATCAAGCGTTGAGCGTGATTGCGCCCAAGGCAGATGCGGCTTTCGAGACCGGCGACTACACCGCTTCGTTGCAAGCCTTAGCAGGGTTGCGTGAGCCGGTGGATGCCTTCTTCGACAGCGTGATGGTGAATGCCGAAGACCCCGCGCTCCGCGCTAACCGCCTCGCCTTGCTGGCCCAGTTGCATCAGGCGATGAATCGCGTCGCCGATATTTCCAAGTTGGCGGCCTAGGAACTTCAGGATTAAACAGCCATGAAACTTATTATTCTCGACCGCGACGGCGTAATCAATTTCGATTCCGACCAGTTCATCAAGAACCCGGAAGAATGGAAGCCGATCCCCGGCAGCCTGGAAGCGATTGCGCTCTTGAACCAGGCCGGTTATCGCGTAGTGGTGGCGACCAATCAGTCCGGCGTGGGTCGCGGGCTATTCGACATGCCGACGCTGAATGCGATCCACGACAAGATGCACAAAGCCTCTGCGCTGGTCGGTGCGCGCATCGATGCGGTATTTTTCTGTCCGCACACCGCTGATAGTAATTGTCATTGCCGCAAACCCAAGGCCGGCATGCTGGAAGAAATCGCGGCGCGCTATAACGTCAGTCTAGCCGGTGTTCCGGCGGTGGGCGATTCGCTGCGCGACTTGCAATCCGCCGCAACGATGGGTGCGCAACCCTATCTGGTTCTGACCGGCAAAGGCTTCAAGACCCGGGCGGCGGGCGGCTTGCCGGAAGGCACGCTGGTGTTCACGGATCTGGCGGCTGTGGTCGCTGAACTATTATAAAGAATTGATATGATCGCAATACGTTCACTGATTTTTCTGCTGCTGCAAATCATTATCACGCCGATCTTTGCGATGCTGGCGCTGCTATCCTTCCCACTCAGCCGGCTCACGCGCTATCGCATCATCTCGCAATGGGCAAAAATGATGCTGCCGATACTGCGCGTAGTTTGCGGCATACGTCATGAGGTGCGCGGCATCGAGAATTTGCCGACCCAACCTTGCATCGTGATGTGCAAACACCAATCGGCATGGGAAACCCTGGCCCTGCAAAAAATCTTTCCGCCGCAAGTGTGGGTGTTGAAGCATGAATTGTTGTGGATACCATTTTTTGGTTGGGCACTGGCACTGACCAGCCCGATTGCGATCAAACGCAGCGACGGCAAAGGTTCGCTGAAGCAATTGCTCAAACAGGGCCGTGAGCGGCTCGCGCAGGGTTTCTGTGTGGTGGTCTTCCCGGAAGGCACGCGCGTACCGTTTGGCCAGCGCGGCAAATACAAAATCGGCGGCGCGATGCTCGCTGCAAGCAGCGGCGCGCCCGTGATCCCGGTGGCTCACAACGCCGGACGTTTATGGGGACGCCATGCGTTCAGCAAACATCCCGGCGTAATCACGATGAGTATCGGCAAGCCCATCGAGACCAAAGGACTCAAGGCTGATGAGATCAATCAACGCGTCGAGGCGTGGATAGAGAATGAAATCCAGAATCTAGAACACTGATGCTCAAGCGATTGCGCAATCTGGTTGCATCCCCCAGCGTTGAACAGCGCGACACACTGCTCGCAGGAAAACACATCACGTACACGCTCAAGCGCAGCGGCAAACGCCGCAGCATCGGCCTGCGCATCGACGATCGAGGCCTGACTGTCAGTGTCCCGTTGCGAGCTTCCGAGAGCTGGCTGCACAGCGTGCTGCAGGACAAGGCGCGCTGGGTGGTAGAAAAGCTGGATGGGTGGCAGTCGCGCATGCCGGAAGCCATCCGCTGGCAGGATGGTGAAACTCTCGATTACCTGGGCGAACTGCTGGTGTTGCGGGTGGTGCAGAGTTTGTTTGCCGCGCCTCCAGCACGGCGGAGTAACGAATTGCTGGTGTTCGTTGCCCATGATAGCGACACAAAGAAAATAGAACGCACTGTGTCGCGCTGGTATCAGAGCGAAGCGCTGCAATTTTTCGAACAGCGTGCGGCGATTTACGCGCCGCTGCTGAATGTCGCGCCCAGTGCGATCAAACTGTCTGAAGCGAAAACCCAGTGGGGCAGCTGCACCGCGCGTGGCTCCGTGCGGCTGAATGTGCAACTGATCAAATTGCCGCCGCGCCTGATCGACTATGTGGTGGTGCATGAGTTAGCCCATTTGCGCGAGATGAATCACTCGGCAGCATTCTGGCGGGTCGTGGAAGACGTCTGTCCCGATTACAGATGCCTGCGCGGGGAGCTCAAGGCGGTTGCGATCAGATGACATATAATCCGGCCGGTTAATTTTTAAGCAGGTGTCGTCATGCGCTCTAACCTTATCACGGGTAACACTTTGGGCATCATCGTAATCCTGGCTGTGCTGCTGGAAGGCTGCGGACACAAAGGCCCGCTGATGCTGCCCGCGCCCAAAGCCCAAACATCCCCGGCTCAAACATCTCCGGCTCAAACAACCAGCCCACAAAAAACAGACTTGCCCCCCTCTCAACCAATCAAACAGCCATGAACGATTACTTTCAATATCAAAACGACGCCCTTTATGCCGAGCAGGTGCCGCTGGCAGACATCGCCCAACAGTTCGGCACGCCCTGCTATGTGTATTCACGCGCTGCGCTGACGGATGGTTTTCGGCAGTTTTCCGACGCGCTGCAGGGGCGAGAACACCTGATTTGCTACGCGGTAAAAGCCAATTCCAATCTGGCGATCCTGAATGTATTCGCGCTACTGGGTGCGGGCTTCGACATCGTGTCCGGCGGCGAATTGCAGCGCGTGCTGGCGGCGGGCGGCGAGGCGCGCAAGGTGGTGTTCTCTGGTGTCGGCAAGACGGTCGCGGAAATGCGCATGGCGCTAGCCGCAGACATCTTATGCTTCAACGTCGAATCCGCCGCCGAATTGGAGCGCCTGAACGATGTGGCGGCGAGCATGGGCAAAGTCGCGGCGATCAGCCTGCGCGTGAATCCGGATGTGGATGCGAAGACGCACCCTTATATTTCCACCGGCTTGAAGCAGAACAAATTCGGCGTGGCTTACACGGAAGCCATTGCGCTATACCGCAAGGCGCGTGGTTTGCATAACTTGCGCATCACCGGAATGGACTGCCACATCGGTTCGCAACTCACCGAGACCAGCCCGTTCATCGCGGCAACGGAAAAGATATTGGTGCTGGTGGATGCGCTAGCGGACGAGGGAATTCATCTGGAACATCTCGATCTGGGCGGCGGTTTAGGGATTCGCTACAACGACGAAACGCCGCCTGCGATTGCCGATTATGTGGCTGCATTGCTGTCTGCATTGCGCGGTCGCAGCCAGAAGCTGATCCTCGAACCCGGCCGCGTACTGGTCGGCAATGCCGGGGTTTTGCTGACACAGGTGGAATATCTCAAGCACGGCGAGGAAAAGAATTTCGCCATCGTCGATGCCGCGATGAACGATTTGATGCGCCCGGCTTTGTACGATGCCTACCACGACATCTTGCCGGTCCAGCGTGAAAAACATGCCGTGCAGAGCTTTGACGTGGTCGGGCCGATCTGCGAAACAGGTGACTTTATCGGCCGTTCGCGCGACCTGGCTATCGCCCCACAATCCTTGCTGGCTGTGCTCTCCGCAGGTGCGTACGGGATGAGCATGAGCTCCAATTACAACACCCGTCCACGTGCTGCCGAGGTGATCGTGGATGTCGGCGTCGTGCATCTGGTGCGTGAGCGCGAAACGGTGGCGCAGTTGTATGCCGGGGAAAAAATAATTTCATGAGTGTTGCAATTTATGCAAAACTTTTTACGAAATTTGTTGCACGTTTTTTTAAACGTGGATACAGTACCGGTGCCGCAAGCGTTTTTCGCTAGATACAGAGCGTTTGGGTGTGCAGTGAGTCATAGTGAAAGTTCTAAAATTTTTCTGGAGAATGAAAATGGCAACATCAAAAACGCCCGTAGCAAAAAAGCCTGTAGCGAAAAAAGCCGCCGTCAAACCAGCCGCTAAAAAAGTGGTTGTCAAAAAACCGGTTGCCAAAAAAGTCGCCGCTAAACCGGCCGCTAAAAAAGCAGTCGCAAAACCAGCTGCAAAGAAAGTCGCTGCTAAAAAGCCCGTCGCTAAAAAAGTCGCTGCTAAACCAGCTGCTAAAAAAGTCGTTGCTAAAAAGCCAGCTGCTAAAAAAGCGGTCGTCAAAAAAGTTGCTGCTAAACCAGCCGCTAAAAAAGTCGTCGCTAAAAAGCCAGTTGCTAAAAAAGCGGTCGTCAAGAAAGTTGCTGCTAAACCAGCCGCTAAAAAAGCGGTCGCCAAGAAGCCAGCCTCAAAGAAACCAGCCGCTAAGCCAGCTGGCAAGGGTATTCTGGGCGCGTAGTTTTGCCTCGCAAGGGGCGCGGTCTGATTCCTCGCCCTATTTAGTTTGCTCAGAACCTTCTCAACAACCCGTGTTTTGGCGCGGGGCGTTGTGCTATCTCCGCTTGAAACAGAACCTCTGTAAAATTCCAGTTCGTTCGAACGCCTCATGGGTGACGTCGTTTTTCAACGAGCGTAATTCTCCGCATATGTAAATCCCTGCGGGAACGATAGATGCGTCCTTAAACCAGGAAAATCGTCGCCAACCCCAAGAAGATGAAGAATCCGCCGCTGTCGGTAATCGCGGTGATCATCACGCTGGATCCGATGGCCGGGTCACGCCCCAGCTTTTGCATCGCGAGCGGAATGGCCAGGCCGACGGTCGCACCCACCAACAGGTTGAGCAACATCGCACTGGTCATCACGATACCCAGCGACACGCTGTGATACAGGAAATAGGCGAATAGTCCCGCCACCCCGCCCCACACCAGACCGTTCAACGCGCTGATGGCCAACTCCTTGAGCAATAGCCGGCGCGCATTATCCTGGGTGATTTGTCCCAGAGCCAGCGAACGTATGATGATGGTGGTGGTTTGATTCGCCGAATTGCCCGCAATACCCGCGACGATGGGCATCAGCGTGGCCAGCGCGACGAATTTTTCAATCGTGCCCTCAAAGCTGCCGATTACGCGCGACGCAAAAAATGCGGTGCAAAGATTCAGTGCCAGCCACATCCAGCGGTTCTGCGCGCTCTTCCACACCGAGGCGAAGATATCTTCTTCTTCGCGCAAACCGGCCTGGTTCAACAAATCGTTTTCGGATTCGGTACGGATAAAGTCCAGCACCACGTTCACCGTCACCCGTCCGACCAGCTTGCCGTCTTCGTCCACCACCGGCGCAGAAACCAGATCGTAACGTTCAAAGGCCTGAGCGGCCTGCGCGGCCTTTTCTTCCGGATCCAGCTGTATGGTATCCGCGACCATCACGCGGCTGACAATCACTTCCGGCTCGTTCACGACGATCCGATTAAGCGGCAACACCCCCAGAAATCGGTCATCGCGATCGACCACAAACAACTGGTCGGTATGATCTGGAAGTTCATCGAAACGACGCAAATAGCGCGACACCACCTCCAGCGAGATATCGCTGCGGATAGTGATCATATTGAAATCCATCAGCGCGCCGACTGAATCCTTCGCGTACGAGATCGCGGCACGTAACTGTTCTCGCTCTTCGATAGACAGCGACTTGAACACGTCGCGCATCACGTTTTGCGGCAGATCAGGGGCGAGGTCGGCAATTTCGTCAGTATCGAGTTGCCCCGCAGCGGCACCCAGTTCTTCGCGATTCATCGTGGCGATCAACGATTCCCTCACCGCATCAGAAACCTCGATCAGAATTTCGCCGTCGCGCTCCGGCTTGACCAAGCCCCATACCAGCAGGCGCTCTTCGATCGGCAAGGCTTCCAGAATGTAGGCGATATCGGCAGGGTGCAGGCTATCGAGCTTGCGTCGCAGTTCGACCAGGTATTGCTTGGGTACTTGGCTGTCTGCCAACGCGTGACGATCTTCGCGTGGCAGCTCTTGCCGATGAATGACCTCCTCCAGCAAGGCGTTCTTGTGCAGCAACGATTCAACTTGTAGAAAATGTTCCTGCACCTTCTCGGCGTAATGGTGTTCGTGGTCGGGTCTATTCATGGTGAGCAATCCTGCGAGTTACGGCACAAAATTCATCAGTGCTTCGCGAGCAACGATACCAGATTTCCGGGTTAATGAAAGCAGGCTGTAAACGAGTCCTGATTGCGGTAGAGGTTGAGGTGGGCAACTCAGGCATTTCGCGCGAATTGAAACGTAACAGCACGGCTCGCGATCCACGTAAGCGCAAAGATTCCAAAAAGTGTCGCAGCTGGCCTCATGACTAACCAACAATTGCGAAAATCACTGGGAGTTCAATCGCGGCATGAAGTATTATTCGTGATGTGATGGCGCAACATCAAGCCACCGTTAGCTGTCACAGCTTGAGCTTGAATCCGCCTTATAACTCCGGATTACTATTACTTTTACCTCGAGGCGTCTTCCTCATGTCAAACGATTCGAATACCGAACACCAGACCAGCCTGCAAACGGTGCTTAATCTAATAAAAAAGCACCGACTCGTCGAGGATTTTGTTCACAAGCAGGATATGCCTCGCCATGATTTGGTCGAGACACTGGTGCGCAAACAGAATCTGGTCAAAATGCAGCAGATTCTTAACCAGCTCTCTTCAGTGGAGGTATCGCAAATATTGGAAGAGCTGTCGCCTGAAGATCAGCTGTTCGTTTGGGATCAAATCAATAATGAGCGCAAGGAACTAATCCTTCAGGATGTCCCCATTTCGCTGATCGAGGCATTGGGAAAGCGCGAATACAAAAACGAAAAAACCAGCATCAAGGCATTTGAACTGCATGAAGGCCGCTTGCGCGAGATCGCAATCAACACCCGTGAAGACTTGATCAAGGTCAAGCCTGTCTGGATAGACATGGTTAACCCGTCGTTCGAAGAGCGTGTCTGGGTCGGTGCTATTTTTGACGTGGAGCTGCCCAATCCGGACAAGTTGAATGATCTTGAATCGAGCGCCCGGTTCTATATTGAGGACAGCAACGCCGTCCATTTACGCTCCGACTTCCTGCTCGACAAAGAGGATGTGTCTCTAAGCGTTCCGGTTGCTTTTATTCTGCATCAGGACACGCTGTTCTCGCTACGCAAAGTGGATTTGCCGGTTTTCCGTTTGCAGCGTTTACGCGCAATGACACAGCCCAACTACGTGCTCGATGCCCGTGATGTTTTGCTCGACCTGTATGCGGCTGATGCCGAATATTCCGCTGATGCACTGGAGGATGTCTATCAGGGACTGCGAGTGGTGAGCAAACAAGTGCTCAGCAACAACAAGATCGGCGAGCAGGCAGACGACACCCTGACGGCCATTGCTCACGAGGAAGATCTGAACGGCTTGATACGCAGAAACGTGCTGGATACCCGCCGCGCAGTTTCGTTTCTGATGCGTGGAAAATTCCTGACCAAACAACAGTCAGAGGACGCGCAGCAGATTCTTCGCGATATCGATTCACTGGACGGACACACCGCGTTCATCTTTGACAAGATCAACTTCCTGATGGATGCCACGGTCGGTTTCATCAATAACAACCAGAACAAAAACGTTAAGCGCCTGACGGTGCTGAGCGTCGTATTTATGCCGCTCAACGTGTTGGCCGGCATCGGCGGCATGTCTGAATTCTCTATGATGACGCAGGGAATCCCGTGGCCCATCTCCTATACGATATTTACGATTGCGCTCTGTGTCATTGGATGGCTGACCTTCCTCTTGCTGCGTTTCTTCGAGAAGCGCGAGAAATCGAATTCGGGTGAACGTCCGGTCTGATAACAGATTGAAGGCGTGTTTCGTACAAACTGATTGTTTTACGGAATGTCCGCATCCGGCATGCGATCCAGAATAACGATGGTCTTGGCGAGCAGGCCGCGCGCCTCGCGGTGTTTGTCGTAATAGCGCGGGTTGGGCACCATCGCGGCGAGTTTGGCGGCTTGCTCGGGGCTGAGTTGCCCGGCGCTGATGCCGAAGTAATGCCGTGCGGCCGCTTCGGCGCCAAACACACCCTCACCCCATTCGATGACGTTGAGATAAATCTCAAAAATACGCTGCTTGTCCATCACCACCTCCAGCATCAGGGTAATGATGGCTTCTTCGCCTTTTCGCCATGGCGTGCGTTTGGTGGAGAGAAATAGATTCTTCGCCAGTTGCTGGCTGATCGTGGAGCCGCCCGCGACGATCTTGCCTCTCTGCATATTTTTCAGATACGCCTTGGCGATGCCGTCCCAGTCGAAGCCCTCGTGATCGACAAAATTCGCGTCTTCGGCGACGATCAGCGCGCGCTTCAGATTATTGGAAATCTTCGCGTAGGGAACCCACTGATATTGCAGCGCTGCTTTGGGATTTTTGTCCTGCATGACCTGCAACCGCGTTTCCATGAACGCGCTGCTGGAAGGATTGTATTTCACCCACCAGCAGATGTGCGCGAACAGCCACACTTGATACAGAAACAGCAAAGCGAAGCATATCGCCAAGCCGCGCCAGATCCAGCCCCAGAGTTTTTCCATTGTTTAGGTTCTAAGCGCAGCGATAACTGGCGCGGTCTCAGGGCGCACGCCGCGCCAGATGTAGAAGGCTTCTGCAGCCTGCTCGACCAGCATGCCGAGGCCGTCTGCAACTTGCGCACCGTGCTCGCGGGCAAATTTCATGAACGGTGTTTCGCGTCCGTACATCATGTCGTAGGCGAGTGCGCCGGGCGCGAAGATACCGGAAGGCAGCGGAATTTCGCTGTCGGTCAGCCCGGCGGAAGTGGCATTGATAATGAGGTCGAATTGTTTTCCAGCAAGTTCAGAATATCCTTTGGAAAATGTTGGTGTGTTGCGTTGGATGGTGTGGTTTGTGAAGATGGATCGTTGCAGGAATACTGCAAGCTCAAATGCTTTATCTTCTGTACGGTTCACAATAGTAATATGTGTTCCCTTTTCCATCAGGGGAAGTGCCACTCCCCAAGCAGCTCCGCCAGCTCCCATCAGCAATGTGCGCTTTCCCTGTAATACAAAACAAAAATTACGTTCGATATCTGCAACTAATCCGGCTCCATCAGTATTATCGCCAAGGACGGTTTCATCGTTAAACTTTAATGTATTGACGGCTTTTGCGACTTGCGCTCGATCACTAAGATTGAGTTGCGCATATTTAAACGCCTCGAACTTGAACGGCACAGTCACATTGCAGCCTTTGTAACCCTCTTTGCGCAACCGCTCAACCGTTGCAGCGAAGCCGTCCAGCGGCGCTGCTATGGCTTCATAGCTGATGTCCTGCCCGGTCTGCTCGGCGAACAGTTTGTGTATTTGCGGCGACTTGCTGTGGGAGATGGGGTTGCCGATAACGGCGTAACGGTCGGTCATTTTGGTGGTGTGTATAAATTACTGCGCGCATTGTAAAGGATTGCAGCTAAGCCGACTTATTAAGCAACCAAGCCGCAACGACGCCGGTAACGGCCATCATCCAAACCACGGCAGCCCCGCTCGGCAGATCGAACCCTGCGGACAGCAATAGTCCGGCCGCATAACCCATCACGCCGATCGCAAACGCAAACTGCATGCGTCGGCGTTTGATGCGATAGGTGGCGAGTGCAGGGACGATCAGGCTGGCGAATACCAGATACACACCGACCAGTTGCACCGAGGCGGTGACGGCCAATGCGAACAGCGCGTAGAAACCCAGCGTGTGGGTTTTGAGTTTGCTCCATTGCCATAGCGCGAGCAATGCGGCAGTCAACAAGGCCGTGGCGATCAACTGATTCGTGCTGACCCAGAGGATTTGCCCGACCAGCAGATCCTTGAGATGTTCGCCCGCATGCACGTCGCGGCTCATCAACAATATGCCGCCGCTTGCGGCGAGCACGAAAGTCAGGCCGATGCAGGCTTCTTTGACCTCGGCCATGCGACGTTCGATCCACGCAAGCAGCCCCGCGCCGCACAGCGCGCTGGCGGCGGCAATGGCCTGCACCAGCAACGGCTGGTCGGATAAATTCAGCAGTGCGGCGATGATGACACCCATCCCGGCAATTTGCGCGACGGCGAGATCGGCGAAGATCACGCCGCGCTCCAATACCTTCATGCCGAACGGGATGTGGGTGGCGAGCACCAGCAAGCCCGCGATGAAAGCGGGCAACAGAATGCTCAACTCGATGTCGTTCATTTCAGCCCCGCCAGCAGACGCTGAATCGTGTCATCAAACATCGTGAACAGATCGGTCGCCTGCGGCGTGCCGCCCACGGTATAAGGCACGATCACGGCGGGTACATGCGCGCGCTCCGCGATCCATTCCGATGGCCGCCCATCCTGATAGGCGGCGCGCAACACCATCTTGGCCGGATGCTGTTGCAGTTCGTTCAGCACTTTCCCCAGATACGCCGCGCTGGGCTCCATGCCGGGCTTGGGCTCCAGCTCGGCAACTTGTTTCAGTCCCAGCCAGTTGTTCAGGTACGGGAAGCCCCGGTGCTGCACGATGACGGATAGGCCTTTCAATGGCGCGGCCTGTTTTTCCCATTTAGCGATGGCGGCACGCCATTGCTGGTTGAACGCGGCGAGTTGCTGCTGGTAATACGCGGTGTTGGCCGGATCGAGCTGTATCAGGCGTTTGCTCAAGGCATCCGCTATCGGCAAAAAATTGCGTGCATCGGTCTGGATGTGCGGATTGCCCGCCGCATGCACATCGCCGTCGGCGCGATCCAATCTTGTTGGTACTTCCAGCATGGTGACATATTGCGCCGCTTCAAAATAGCCGCTGCTGCCCGGTTGAATGGCGCTGTTGCCGGACTCGCGCAACACCACCGGCATCCAGCCGATTTCCAGCTCCGCGCCGGTGCATACCAACAATTGCGCGCCGCGCGCACGGGCAATCAGGCTGGGGCGCGCCTGCACCTGATGCGGGTCTTGCAGCGCGCCGGTGGCGGTGTAGATGCTGGCTTTATCTCCCGCGAGTTGCTGTGTGAGCGCAGCCCATTCAGGTTCGCAGGCAAAGATGTTGAGCGCGGCGTGGACGTTGCCGCTGATGAGCAGCAGCAGAAATGCGTAGAGAATTTTTTTCATGATGGTTCCCTTTTTCGTTTCAAATAGTCCGTTCGTGCTGAGCTTGTCGAAGCATGAACGCTATGCCCTTCGACAGGCTCAGGGCGAACGGTGAATTGTGTGGATTAAAACTGGTGCGCACCGTGCGCGCCCAGACTCATGATGTACTGCACGAACAACTGGTTTTCAGCCAGCCCTTGCCGCGAGTTGTCGTGCGCCAGTTGCAGGCGGATGCGGGTGAATTCGCTGGGGTTGTAATCCGCCATCCAGGTGAGCCGTGAGGGGTTGAAGCCGTAATTGCCGATGACTTTTGTCGCGATGGCCGAACCCATGCTGGCAGTGCCCGGATCGAGCCGGTCATAGCGCAAACCGGTGCGCCAGGTTGGCCTGAACTGGTACACACTTTGCAGATACCAGCCGCTTTGCGTATTGGTGTAGGTGTCGGTAGTCGCCCCGGGAATGGCCGATATAGAACCCGTGTCATAAGTCAGCATCCCACTTTCCTTGCGCCGGAAATACTCGCCCTGAAACTTGATGTAACTCTCGCGGGTGTTGCCGTTGTGCGAATATTTCCACACGAAATCCAACCCGGTGGTCTGGCTGTCGCCACTGAAGCTGTTGCTCACACCGCCCGCCGTATTAAGCAAATCCGGCACGGCAACGCTGACCGCGTTCTCGCGCTTGGTCTGGTGCAGCGAAACCCCGGCGCGCCAACTGTGTTCGATGCCGATGTCGTCGCCGATATGGGCGAACAAAACATCCGCGCCCACGCCGTTATGGTTCTGCCGGTCGGTGCCGGGAAAGCCGCGCCCGCGCCCGATCTCGCCGCCGAGTTCGACAAACATATCGGTCGGCGCCAGCCACTTCAACTGCACGCCGTCTTCGCCGTTCTGGTTGTCCCACAGCACGCGGTACACCAGCGGCTGATCGACAAAATCCCACGCGTGGGCGTGCTGCTCGTTGAGATAACCCAGCCCAGAAAAGAAGCGCCCGAATTTCAGGTTGAGGCCGTTGCCCAGCGCGCTGCTTTGCACGAAGCCGTTTTCCACGCTGATGCCGCCAGCGGGATCGAGCGAGAACGTGCCGACACCGCGAAACTCTGGGTCGATGTTGGCGGAAACGCTCAGCTCCGATTCCTTGAGCGCGAAGCCCTGCGAGAAGCCGGAGTTGTTCGGGTTCATCGCGAAACCGGTAGCGGGGATGGCCGGATCATGCTTGAGTTGCCCGTAAGTGCCGGAAAGAATCAGCGCGACGGCGGGGTTGAACGCGCCTTCGCTGCTGGTGCTGGCGACAGCGGGCGGGGTGTTGATGCGCTGTTCCAGTTGCTGAACCTGCTCGCGGAGCGTTTGCAGTTCTGGGCTGTCCTCAGCGAATGCATTGAGGGTATGGCTTAACAGCGCGGCAATAGCCGCGTACAAAAAAATTCTGGACATTTTTAACTCCACAAAATAAATAATTCCATTGCGCAATATCGTAGGGGCGCAAGTCATCGCGCCCTACAGCAATGGGGAAAATTTGATTTAAGCGGAGTAAGGCGGAGCGCGCGCCGCGAATGCGACGAACGTGTTGAAAGTGTAAGAACCGGAATGATTAAAATGCGGCGTTTCGAAATTTTCACTGGCGGAGAAGCCGATGCCGTTGCTGCCGATTGCGCTGCCGATTTGCGCATAAGCCGCACACAGATCGCAATGTTTGTCGTGCGGCAGCGAATGGTCCGAGCCCTGTTCAGCAGTTTTTGATTGATCTGCCAGTGCGTGCGAAATGCCATGCACCAAACCGCCCATCTGCGCGAATAGCAGGGCGAAAATCAGCAGAAATCTGGTGAACAAGGAGCGACGCATGCGTCACACTCTAACCAAAAAACCCGAATAGGGCAAGATGCTATTCAGTTTCCAGAGCATCCGACGAGGTAAACGACCAGGTACGCGTGATCACCAGAATGTCGGTATCCTTGGTGATATCCGGAGGCAGCGGTGAATAAGGGGCGGCGAGTTTGACGATGCGCATCGCCGCCGCATCCAACAGGCGATGACCTGAAGATTTGCTCACTTCTACGTTTTCCACGCTGCCATCCTTGTTAATCGAGACGCTGAGTTGCAACTTGCCAAATATTTTCAGCTCGCGCACTCTATCCGGATAATTCAGGTTGCCGATGCGCTCCACTTTGACGCGCCAGTCTTCGATGTATTGCGCATAGCGGTATTCCTGCGTGCGCGCGCCGATGAATTTGCGACGCGGCATCTTTTGATAGGTATCCCAGTTTTTTTCAATTTGCGCTTCCAGGCGCACCATCTCTAGGGCTCTCTGGACCAGTTCGTCGCCGTTGTTGGCGGTATTATTTTTCTGCTTCTTGAGTTCCTGTTGCGATGCCGTGTAATTACTCTTCAGTCTGGTCAGCATCCGCCTCGATTCTTCTTCGAGTTCGGCTATGCGCTTAACACGTTGCTCAGGGGTGAACTGTGCATCGTCGCGCAACATGGGCAACGGACTCTTGGCGCGCCGGTCTTCGGTGGTATTGCCACCGCCATCCAGATTGTGCTGCGCCAGCGCATCGGCATTCAAAGGCCTGGATTTGGATTGACTGTTGACCAACACCACTTGCAGCGGCTGCATGAAGTTGGCCGAGCTGCGCGGCTCCGGCTGCACCAGCGCGATGCCGAACAACACAAAAATGTGCAGCGCGATCGAAACCGACATCGATAAAGATAATCGCGTCCTCAAGTGCGGCAAGACTGCCAGCCACCCTGTTTTTAGCCAGGCTTTCAAACGGCGTCCTCGATAGTTGCGACAAAGCGCGTCTGCACTGCAAGATCGAGCAAGTCGATCGAGACGATGGCCAATTGCACCCGTGTATTGGCAGGCAACGCCTCCGGCAGCGAGGGCGCGCGCAAGATCAGCGGAATATTGTTGACCTTGACCAGATTTTCGCGCAGCACAATCGCCTCAACCAGTTCAATATTTTCCTGCTGCAACCAGCGCAAACACCAGTAGCGTTCCATGCCGCGCTGGAATTCGTTATAGATGCCATACATGGTATCGAAGTCGCGCATCGTCGCGTACAGCGCGGGATCGTTCTTGGGGTAGACCGGTTCCCCGTCGCGCAGCATCGCGACGATCTGGCGCTGGTTCACCATATCCACATAGCGGCGCAGCGGTGAGCTCGACCACATATATTGCGCCACGCCCAAGCCCTGATGGGGTGCTGCGACCGTGCTCATCTTGACCTTGCCGTTTTGTTGGGTGCGGTAGATGCCGACAAAACCGTGCTCGGCAAGATGCTTGCCCCACTCGCTGTTCACCAGGATCATCAGCTCGGAAACCACCTTGTCGATCGGCGAACCGCGTCGGCGCGTGGTGATGGAGACCCTTTCATTCTCGCTGTCTGAGCTATTTTCGATATGGAAGTTGTAATCCATTTGAGTGCTGTTGTCGGACGGCTTGCCGCGCACCGCTTCGAGCTTTTGCACCAGATTCCACAACAGCGTCAGCTCATGAGCATAAGGATAATCGAGCTTGCCTGCGGCCAAGGTCTCTTCGTTGAACAGCGGCTCCAGCGTGTCATGGCGCAGATTCGCGGCGATATGGATGCGCTCGACCCGGCTCTCATGGCCCAGTATCGCCAGCGTCTCGGCGTCCACTTCGTTGTACATCGACAGCGCGGGGCAGACGCGATCCGCGCACAGCGTGAAAGCTTCCACCACACTGTCTGGCAGCATCGTGATTTTCGCTCCGGGCATATATACCGTGGACAGGCGCTGCGCGCAGAGCTTGTCGCCGTCGGAGTCGCGCGGCATGCCCAGCGTGGGCGCGGCGATATGCACACCGATGCGCCAGTTGCCATTGGCCAATTTTTCCACCGAGAATGCATCGTCTATTTCGGTGGTGGTCGCGTCGTCTATGCTGAACGCACTCGCGGTAGCCAGCGGCAATTCCTCCCACGTGCTCAAGGTCACAGGCGGGAAGCCCGTGCCTTTTGGGAAATGCTCGAACAGGAATTTTTGCAAATGGTAATCCTGCGTGGACGGCAGTGCGCCGCAGCGATGCAGCAGATGCACGACGGACAAATGCGTCGCGGCACACGCGGCTTCCAGCGCCTTGACCTCAATCGTGTTGCGATCCGGTTTGTAGAGCAGATACGCCAGATGTTCGGTGAACTCGGCGGGCAATTCAAAACGTATGAGCTGTTCTGTCATGCGCGCCTGCAGTGCCAGTTGCAGGCGTTTCTTCTCGGCTCCGGCCAGCGCGGCTTTGAGCACCTCGGGGGGCGCTGCGCGATAGCGGCCTTTGCCCTTCTTGTGGAAATATATCGGTGCGCTATGCAATCGCATCAAGGCTGCAGCCGCTTCCAGTGAGCTCGGGGTATGGCCAAAATATTCGGCGGCGATCTGTTCGAAGCCGAATTCGTCCGCCGGACCGCATTCCCACAGAAAGCTTGCCTCGATACTTTCTGACAGCGCTTCGGCCTGGGAAATAAATTCGGCCAGAGCGGGCTGGGTGAAACGCAGCATCACATTGGCCGCCTTGACCTTGCTGCGCTTGCCCGACAGGCTTTCGACCTGAAGCGATGTGGTATTGTCTTCCATGATACTACCGACCTTAAAGCTGCCGTCTTCTTCGTAGAGAATGTTCATTAGGGGTGATGCGAAAAAAGTGGCGAGATTATACCCTGTCGGCGGTTTTGAATTTCACGCTGAATTAAACTTCAGGCAGGTGGACGGTAGCGCCAGGGTGTAGCCATAGGTCGGGGCGCGACACCAGCGAGAACTAAAACGACAAGACCGGCATAAAGCCGGCCTTGTCGTTTATAAAGCGAGCGTATCTTACTTGCGCGCCAGTATCCACTCCACGATGGTTTTGATTTCTTCATCGCTCACCGAACTGGCTGCTTTGGGCATCGCAATAGAACCCCATACGCCGACTCCACCGGCACGCACCTTCGCTGCCAGTCTTGCCGGGGCTTCCTTATCTGTCACGTACTTGGCGGAAATTGCTTTCAGCGCCGGACCGACCGTCTTACTGTCCAGCTTGTGGCATACGTTGCAATTTTTACTCTTGAACAGAGCTTCGCCATCGGCTGCGGCAAACGCGCTCGCAGAAACAGACAGGGCAGCAATCACGGCAATCAGGTAACGGGTTTTCACAACATTCTCCTTTTAGTTTTTAGAAATCCAGCAGACACAATTTACTCCATATTGTGTGATACATCAAAATTAAGACGAGTAAAACCATCGAGAATAAATATTGCTCTCAGGTTTGCAAAATAAAATATTCTCATGGCATCCAATCTGCGGGGTCGGATGGGTTAAACTTGCACGACTACTTGCGAAATGGTGCGCCCTGTATCAGGCATGAGAGAATTATTCCATAACGAATCCCGCGCACGGCTGCGCACCTGGCTGACTATCGGCTACGCGCTGTTCATCGTGTATGGCAGCCTGTCGCCTTTTTCCGGTTGGCGCGGGCAGGGTCTTGATTTTATCGATGTGCTGCGCGCACCTTTTCAGCTCACCTATACCGCATTCGATGCGGTCATCAATTTGCTGTCTTATCTGCCCTTCGGTTTACTGGTTGGCTTGACGTTGCGCGCGCGCTTCGGCGCGCTGGTCAGCGTGATGCTCGCCCTGTGTGCGGGCGTGCTGCTATCGGCGAGCATGGAATTTTTGCAAATGTATTTACCCTCGCGCACCAGCTCCAATCTGGATTTGCTGATCAACAGTGCGGGCGCATTGCTGGGCGCGGTGCTGGCGGTGAGCATGACTTCATGGACCGGAGTTTTTTCGCGCCTGACACATTGGCGCCGCGATTTATTCCGGCATGGCAAAGAGATGGATTTTGGTCTGGCTTTGCTGGCACTCTGGATGTTCGGCCAGGTCAACCCGTCGTTGCCGATGCTGGGCAACGTGTTCATCAGCGAGGCGGCGCGCCAGCCTTTTGTGACGTTGCCATCCGTCTCGTTTGATATGTGGGCGACCTGCGCCGTCGCGCTGAATTTATTGATGCTGGGTATCTTGATGCTGACTCTGCTGCGTACGTCACGCAATGTCGTCACGGCATTGCTGGTGGTGTTGTGTGTCGTGGCCTTGGCAAAATTCATTACCGCCGCGCTGCTGCTCAAATCCTGGGCTTTGTTGTTGTGGATCAACAGCGAGTCGGTGCTGGGAATGTTGCTGGGGATGGTGCTGGTGTTTGCGGCGTTGTGGCTGTCGCGCGGCGCGGCGCTCATCTTCGGCGCTACGGTGGCGCTATGCTATTTTGGCATCGTGAATTTCGTGTTTGGCGACAACCACCCTTCTGCCGCAATGTCCATCTACCACTGGCATTACGGGCATCTGCTCAACTACAACGGCCTGGCGCAGACCATCGCTTTGGTCTTTCCGTTGCTGCTGCTGCTTCACCTGTGGCGCATCCGGAAAGTATAATTCCGCATCTTTTATTACTCTGGAACCTGCCATGAGCTTTTTCGACAAACATGTTTTTTTCTGCACCAATCAACGCGAGGATGGCAGCGCTTGCTGCAACAATCACGGCGCACAAAAGGCGCGCGATTACGTGAAGAACAAGGTCAAGGAGCTCGGCATCTCCAACCGCCAGAACAACATCCGCATCAACACCGCCGGATGCATGGACCGCTGCGACGAAGGTCCGGTCATCGTGGTCTACCCGGAAGGCACCTGGTATACCTACATAGATGAGAGCGATCTCGACGAGATCATCGAAGAGCATTTGAAGCATGGGCGCGTCGTGGAACGGCTGAAAATTTAGGGCATCCGGAATCTCTCATGGATGGGCTATAGGTAAGCTTTAGACTGCTTTGTGCTGCGAGCAAAACCATTGCACATCTACAAAATAGGGTTATCGCACCTGACTTGCAAGGAAAGTCAAACAGGCCTGAGAAATCAAATCAACTCTTGAACCATCACACTGGATCGCAGCTACCCAAACTTAAATGCCTACCCTGAAAAAATTCTCCATCACCGGCGCAGCCGGAAACCTTGAAGGCGTCGCGCACCTGCCTGATGTCGTGCCGCGCGCGATCGTCGTGGTCGCGCATCCGTTGCCGACGATGGGCGGCACGATGGACAACAAGGTCGTCACGACGCTGGCGAAAACTTTTGTCGAGCTGGATTTCGTCTCACTGCGGTTCAACTTTCGCGGTGTGGGTGCAAGCGACGGCGAATTCGATAGCGGTAACGGCGAAATCGAGGATGTGCTGGCGGTGGTGCGCTATGCGCAACAGGAGTATGGCGACCTGCCGCTGATCCTGTCCGGCTTTTCTTTCGGCGGCTATGTGCAGGCGCGTGTCGCACAACACCTGCACCCGCATCCGCACCGGCTGGTGCTGATCGCGCCCGCCGTGGGGCGGTCCGTTCCTGCATTTGAAAATAGTACAGGCATGCCGCCGGTGCGACACGACACGCTGCTGGTGCATGGCGAGCTGGACGAGGTCGTGCCGCTGGCCGATGTGCTGCAATGGGCTCGTCCGTTGCATCTGCCCATCGTGGTGTTGCCGGAGGCCGAGCATTTCTTCCACGGAAGATTGGCCCAGCTCAAGCAGATCGTGCTGCATGCATTCAACGGGCAGCCGCTATGAACGCCGTGTTGAGCGCGCGCAATCTGCGCAAAAGCTACGGCGACCAGGTGGTGGTGGATGGGCTTAATTTATCCATTCAGCGCGGCGAATGTTTCGGTCTGCTGGGGCCGAACGGCGCGGGCAAAACCACCACGCTGCGTTTGCTGCTCGGCCTGATCACGCCGGACGCGGGCGAGTTGAGTTTGCTGGATCACAACGTGCCGCATCAGGCGCGTGCCGCCCGGCTGCGTGTCGGGGTCGTGCCGCAGATCGACAATCTCGACCCGGATTTTACCGTCGCGGAAAACCTGCAGGTGTATGGGCGCTACTTCGGCATCAGCGATGCGGACATCGAGGCGCGCCTGCCGGAGCTGCTGGAGTTCGCCAATCTGACCCACAAGCGCGATGCCAAAGTGCCGACCCTGTCCGGCGGCATGAAACGGCGCCTGACACTGGCGCGCGCGCTGGTGAACGACCCCGAGGTGATTTTTCTCGACGAACCGACCACCGGCCTCGACCCTCAGGCGCGCCACCTGATCTGGCAACGCCTGCGCGAGCTGACCGCACGCGGCAAGACCCTGTTGCTCACCACGCATTTCATGGATGAGGCGGAGCGCCTGTGCCATCGTCTTGCGGTGATGGACAACGGACGCATCATCAGCACCGGTTCGCCGCGCGAGCTGATCGCACAGAACATCGAGCCGCAGGTGGTCGAGGTATTCGGCGAACATGCGGCGGCCTGGGCGCAAAACCATGCGGCGCGCCATGCCCAGCGTTTCGAGGTGAGCGGCGAGTCGGTGTTTTGTTATGTGGACAATGCGCAGCCGCTGTTGCTGGAATTGCAGCTGCATCCGGAGCTGCGTTTTTTGCATCGCCCCGCCAATCTGGAAGACGTGTTCCTGAAACTCACCGGGCGGGAGATGCGCGAATGAACCTGATCTTCCGCATGCTTTATGTGCTTATCCTGTCGCTGTTTCGAGAGCGTCTTAATCCCGGTAATTTTGTTAGCAAACTGGGCTTGCGCGTATTGCCGAACGATCTGGACATCAACTTCCACATGAACAATGGCCGCTATCTGACCATCTGCGATCTCAACCGGGTGGATCTGTTCGCACGCAGCGGATTGCTGAAGGCGATGTTCAAGCGCGGCTGGATACCGGTGATTGCCGAGCACACGATGACCTACAAGAAACCTTTGGGGATGTTCGAGCACTTCGACGTCATGCTGGAAGTGACCCATTGGGATGAAAAATATTTCTACATGAAGCACACCTTCATCAAGGGTGAGCGCATCGTTGCCGAAGGAACATCGAAGGGTTGCGTCTATGCGCGCGAGGTCGGCGTGATCAGTCCAGCCGATGCCATTGCTGCCGTGGAACAGGACAAATTGAAATGAATAGCCGAGACTTCGCCTTCCCGCAATTCAGTCGCCGCTTCATTCCGATCTGGCGGCGCAACTTTATGGTGTGGAAGAAAATGGCGGGCTCCGTGATTCTGGGCAATCTCGCCGACCCGGTGATTTACATGCTGGGCATGGGCTACGGGATGGGTGGCATGCTGCCGGAAATCGACGGGATGTCTTACATGGCCTTTCTATCGGCCGGAATCGTGTGCTACAGCACGATGAACAGCGCCAGCTTCGAGGCGCTGTATTCCACTTTTGCGCGCATGTACGAACAGCGCACCTGGGATGCGATACTCAATACGCCGATCACGCTCGATGACGTCGTCTTCTCCGAAGTTGTCTGGGCGGCGAGCAAAAGCCTGCTGTCCGGTCTGGCGGTGCTGCTGGTGATCTGGCTGCTGGGGCTGTCGCATTCGCCGCTGGCATTGTGGATCATCCCTCTCGCGTTGCTGGTGGGGCTGTGCTTCGCATCAATGGGCCTGATCGTCACCGCGCTCGCACCGGGCTATGATTTCTTCATGTATTACTTCACCTTGGTCATCACGCCGATGGTGCTATTATGCGGCGTGTTTTTTCCGGTCACGCAGTTGCCGCCGCTATGGCAAAATGTGTCGTCCGTGCTGCCGCTGACCCATGCGATCGATCTGGCGCGGCCTTTGCTCAGCGGCTTGATTCCGGCGCACTTTATATTTCATATCGCCGTGCTGTCAGGTTATGCGCTGATCGGATTTTATGTGGCGCTGGTGCTGTTCCGGCGGCGGTTATCTCAATAGGAAATAGTCATGTTGTGGGTTAAGGCGTTTCATATCATCTTCGTCGTGAGCTGGTTTGCCGGCCTGTTCTATCTGCCGCGCCTGTTCGTGAATCACGCGATGGCGACCACCCCCGCCGAAGTCGCGCGCCTGAAGCTGATGGAAGGCAAACTGTACCGCTTCGTCACGCCGATTGCCGCTCTGGCACTGGGTTTCGGCTTATGGCTGTGGCTGGGTTATGGATTTAGCGGCGGCTGGCTGTATGCCAAACTTTTGCTGGTGCTGGTGCTGATCGGCTATCATTACTACTGCGGCAGGCTGGTCAAACAATTCGCCGCCGACCAGAACACCCACGGCCATGTTTTCTATCGCTGGTTTAATGAAATTCCCGTGTTCATGCTGGCCGCCATCGTCATCCTCGTTACCGTAAAGCCCTTCTAAAATTTATGCCTGATTTTTTCGCCCCCTGTCCACGCGGTCTCGAAGCCGTACTCCATAACGACCTTGAAACGCTACACGCACAGAACGTGCGCAGCGTTGAGGGCGGCGTGCATTTCACAGGTGACTGGGCGCTCTGTTACCGCGCCAACCTGGAGAGCCGCATCGCCAGCCGCATCTTGTGGCGCGTCAAAGAAACGACATACCGCACCGAGCAGGATATTTATCAGGCGGTGTTCGATCTGCAATGGCAGCGCTGGTTCGACGTCACCCACACGATACGCGTGAACACCACTGCGATCCGCTGCCCGCTGAAAAGCCTGGAGTTCATCACGCTATTAGTTAAGGATGCCGTGTGCGACCGCTTCCGCGCGCACTGCAACGAACGCCCCAGCGTCGACACGTTGAGCCCGGACGTGCGCATCCATGTGTTCATCGAAGACGACAAGCTGATGCTGTATCTGGATACCTCAGGCGACGCGCTGTTCAAGCGCGGCGTGCGCTCACACACCAACATCGCGCCGATCCGCGAAAACCTTGCGGCGGGCATTTTGCGCCTCGCCGGCTGGCAACCCGGCACGCCGCTGCTCGACCCGATGTGCGGCAGCGGCACGTTCCTGATCGAGGCGGCGCAGATGTCGCTGAACATCCAGCCCGGCGTCCGTCGCAGTTTTGCGTTCGAGAAGCTGAAAAATTTCGATGCGCCGCTGTGGGGCAAGATGCGCGAACAGGCGATTGCCGCACAACTGCCGGTCAAGCCGCTGGAACTTTACGGCAGCGATTTATTCGGCGACGCGCTGCAAACCGCGAAGCGCAATCTGGATGAAGCGGGCTTGTCGGAATGCGTAGAACTCAAGCAGGCCAACATTCTGGAAATCTCGGCACCGGCAGAACATGGCACGCTGGTGGCCAATCTGCCCTACGGCGAGCGCATGGGCGAACTGGACGAACTGGCCGAGCTTTATCCGAAGCTGGGCGACGCGCTGAAAAAGAAATTCGGTGGCTGGACGGCTTATTTATTCACCGCCGACAAGGCCATTTTAAAACTGATGCGCCTGTCCCCGTCGAAGCGCACCCCGCTATTCAACGGTGCGATCGAATGTCGTTTGTTGGAATACAAGATCGTGTCGGGAAGCAATCGACCCACGCCAAAAATCGTCAAATAGGACCGGCAAGCAAGGCTCGGTTAACCGGACGGTTAACTGAGTTTCATATTTTCGGTGCCGCTCATCAGGTCTCGATCCGTCGACATCTTGCTGTCCAGCTTGATGCGCAGACGCAGATCATTGACCGAGTCTGCATTCTTCAAAGCTTCCTCGTAGGAGATCATGCCGGACTCATACAGGCTGAACAACGCGCCATCAAAAGTCTCCATGCCCAGCTCGCGCGATTGCGCCATCACACCCTTGATCATATTCACTTCGCCCTTGAATATCAGGTCGGCAATCAACGGTGAGTTAAGCAATATCTCAATCGCGGCGGCACGCCCCGTGCCATCTTTTTTCGGAATCAGACGTTGCGAAATAAGTGCCTTGACGTTCAGCGACAAATCCATCAGCAGTTGCGTGCGGCGTTCTTCCGGGAAGAAGTTGATGATGCGATCCAGTGCCTGGTTGGCGCTGTTGGCATGCAGCGTGGCCAGGCATAGGTGCCCTGTTTCGGCAAAAGCCACGGCATATTCCATGGTTTCACTGTCGCGGATTTCGCCGATCAGAATCACATCGGGTGCCTGGCGCAGCGTATTTTTCAGCGCGGCATGCCAGGACTCGGTATCCACGCCGATCTCGCGGTGCGTGATCAGGCAGTTGATGTGCTCGTGCACATACTCCACCGGGTCTTCGATCGTGATGATGTGTCCGTAGCTGTTTTTGTTGCGGTGGCCGATCATCGCGGCCAGCGTGGTCGATTTGCCGGAACCCGTGCCGCCGACCACGATCACCAGACCGCGCTTGGTCATCACGATATCCTTGAGCACCTGCGGCATACCCAGCTCGTCGAGATCGGGAATCTTGGTGGTAATGGTACGCAACACCATGCCGACTCGCTGCTGCTGCATGAACACATTGACGCGAAACCGTCCAATGCCATGCGGGCTGATCGCGAAGTTGCACTCGTGGGTCGCTTCAAACTCAGCCGCCTGACGGTCGTTCATGATGCTGCGCGCCAGCTCCTGAGTATGCGTTGAGGTCAGAATCTGGCTGGAAACCGGGGTCATTTTTCCGTCCACCTTGAACGCTGGCGGGAAACCCGACGTGATGAACAAGTCGGAAGCTTTTTTACTGATCATGCCACGCAGCAAGTTGTGTATCAGTTCGGTGGCTTGATTTCTTTCCATGACAAACTCCTAATGTGCAGCCGTAATTAACCTGGGAACGAATCCTTGTTTGCCGCCTTGGTGCGCGCTTCCGCAGGGGTGATCTTGTTTTCCTTGATCAATGTGGCGAGACATTGATCCAGCGTCTGCATCCCGATATTCTGCCCGGTCTGAATCGCAGAATACATTTGCGGCACTTTGGCCTCGCGGATCAGATTTCGGATCGCCGGGGTACAGATCATGATTTCATGCGCCGCCACGCGGCCCGTGCCGTCCTTGGTCTTGAGCAGGGCTTGCGAAATCACCGCGCGCAACGATTCGGACAACATCGCGCGCACCATTTCCTTTTCGTCGGCGGGAAACACGTCGATGATACGGTCGATGGTCTTCGCCGCCGAGCTGGTGTGCAGCGTACCGAACACCAGATGGCCGGTTTCCGCCGCTGACATCGCCAGGCGGATCGTCTCCAGATCGCGCATTTCACCGACCAGAATCACGTCCGGATCTTCACGCAGTGCGCTGCGCAACGCATTCTGGAAAGACAGGGTGTGCGGGCCGACTTCGCGCTGGTTGATCAGACACTTCTTGCTTTCATGCACAAATTCGATCGGGTCTTCCACGGTCAGGATGTGGCCCATTTCGTTCTCGTTGCGGTGATTGACCATCGCCGCCAGCGTAGTGGATTTGCCGGAGCCGGTAGGCCCGGTCACCAGCACCATGCCGCGCGGAAAATCGGAGATGGACTCGAAGATTTTCGGGCACTTCAGGTCTTCCAGCGACAGTATCTTGGAAGGAATGGTCCGCATGACCGCACCCGCACCACGGTTATGGACAAAGGCGTTGACGCGGAAACGAGCGAGTCCGGGAACCTCGAAGGAGAAGTCGATCTCCTTGTTCTCCTCGTACATTTTGCGCTGACCGTCGTTCATGATGTCATACACCAGCGCGTGCACTTCCTTGTGCTCCAGCGCCGGCAGGTTGATCCGGCGTATATCGCCATGCACACGGATCATCGGCGGCAGACCCGCAGAAAGATGCAAGTCGGACGCTTTGTTTTTGACGCTAAAGGCAAGCAGTTCGGTGATATCCATTATAATCGTCCCGGTTTGATGAGGCGGCCCTGTACAGACTGAATTACCTGAGCAGACTGAACACAGAGACCGCGCGAATGAGTATTTTGTGGCGCATGAGATTATGACAACAATCGCTTCCAACTTGCAAGCTGTGCGCGATGTGATAACGGCAGCGGCGCTAGAAGCCGGCCGCAGCGCAATCGAGATCAGCTTGCTGGCGGTCAGCAAGACCTTTACGCCGGATGCGCTACGCGAGGCTTTTCATGCGGGGCAGACCTGCTTTGCGGAAAGCTATGTTCAAGAGGCGCTGGACAAGATCGCCGCATTGCAGGATTTACCCATCGAATGGCATTACATCGGGCCGATTCAAAGCAACAAGACCCGGGTGATTGCAGAGAATTTTGGTTGGGTGCACAGCGTCGACAGGCTGAAAATCGCAGAGCGCTTATCTGTTCAGCGCCCCGCTCATTTGCCGCCATTGCAAATATGCTTGCAGGTCAACATTAGCCAGGAGGCCAGCAAAAGCGGGGTAGCTCTGAGTGAAGCAGACGCATTGGCTCATGCCATCGCGAAACTGCCTAACCTGAAATTGCGCGGGTTGATGGCGGTTCCTGCGCCTAGCGTCGATGTAGCGGCACAGCGGCTGCCCTTCGCGCAATTGCGTAAACTGCGCGATCAGTTGAACCAGCAGGGCCTGCAGCTGGATACTTTATCGATGGGCATGTCGCATGATTTTGCCGCCGCGATTACCGAAGGATCGACTATCGTGCGCATCGGCACCGCGATTTTTGGCGGGCGGGATTATCACAAGGGCTAATTTTTTATGGGGATATCGGTTATGAATATTTGTTTCATTGGCGGCGGCAACATGGCGACCGCTCTGATTGGCGGCTTGCTCGGCAAGGGATTCTCTGCCGCACAAATCACGGTGGTGGAAATCAATGCCGACAATCGCGCGCGGCTGCAACGCGATTATGCAGTGCGCGTGTTTGAAAACCTTGCAGAAGGTGTTGCTGATAGTCAGGTCATCGTCTTCGCTGTAAAGCCGCAACAAATGCGCGTGATTGCAGTCCAACTTGGCCCGCTGTTATCGGGCCAGATTGTGCTGTCAATTGCCGCCGGCATCCGGCTTACCGATTTGGCGCGATGGCTGCAAAACCAAAACGCTGTTTTTGTGCGCGCCATGCCGAACACTCCAGCTCTGGTCGGGGCGGGCATAACAGGGCTTTACAGCTTTCCCATGCCAACACAACATCAACGTGAAAGCATTGAGACCATCATTAGTGCCGTTGGGTCATTTGTCTGGATGGACAGCGAAGAAGACATGGATGCCGTAACTGCGATTTCCGGAAGCGGTCCGGCGTACTTTTTCTATTTCATCGAGGCACTCGAACAAGCGGGAAAGGAACTCGGCCTGCCCGAACAAACCGCACGCAAGCTAGCTTTGGAAACTGCTTTTGGGGCGGCCAAGCTTGCACATGACAGCGCGGAAAGCCCTGCCACGTTGCGCGAACGCGTCACCTCCAAAAATGGCACGACCGAACGCGCATTGCTCAGCATGGAAGCGAATAACGTGAAGCAGCACATCGTCACTGCGGCCAAAGCCGCAGCGGCGCGCTCGCTCGAAATGGGTGATGAACTGGGTAATGCAGAATGATTAACGAAACATTGCAATTTTTGCTGGATATTTTTTTGCAGGGATTTGCCGCCGTGCTGCTGTTCCGTTTTCTGATGCAATGGCTGCGCGCCCCGCTGCGCAACCCGGTCGGCGAATTCATCATGGCGGTCAGCGATTTTGTGGTGTTGCGTGCGCGCCGCGTCATCCGCTCTGTATGGGGGCTGGATAGTGCGAGCTTGTTGCTGGCATTGAGCGTGGAACTGATCTATACAGGCTTGACGCTGGCGCTCCAGGGCTATTCGTTCGCGCATTTCCCGCTGCTCGGATTATTGGCTTTGAGCACGCTGAAACTGCTCAAGATCAGCGTGTATTTTTTGATGGGTGCGCTGGTGGCGCAGGCGGTCTTGTCCTGGGTCAATCCCCACACACCGCTGGCACCGTTGTTTGCCGCCATCACGCAACGTTTCCTGCGGCCGCTGCAACGCATCGTGCCCCCGATCGGCAACGTGGATTTGTCGTCGCTCTTTCTGCTGGTGATCTGCCAGATCATTTTGTTTATCCCGTTGGCGATGCTGGAAAACCTGGCGGTGGGTTTGCTCTGATGCAGCCTACCTGGTATCGCCGCAACGGGGAAGTCATCACGCTAAACCTGCACATTCAACCGGGTGCGAAGCGCAGCGAAATCGTCGGGCTGCACGGTGAAGCGCTCAAGATAAAGTTGGCTGCACCGCCCATCGAGGGTCGAGCCAACGAGGCGCTGTTGAAGTTCATCGCCGGTTTGTTCGGTGTGCCGCTGCGCAATACCGAACTCAAACAGGGCGGACAATCACGCCATAAGGTGGTGGCGGTAACCGGCAGCGCGGTCGATCCGGAAAGCCTGCTCCCTTGAAATAAAGATGTGCGAATACAACATACCGGAATAGATTTGAGGTTGATTGAACTCTTAACGCGGAACGCGAAGCAAATCTACAGCCAATGAGTCAAAGCGCAATGCCTACACCAACATTACGTCGTTTATGGGCAAAATATTGGTGACACGCAATTGAATTCTAAATCAGCGGAAATCCATGAAACGCCGGCACCCTATCAATCCGAAACGATTCATGAAAATATTAACGCCGCATGAATGCGGCGTTATGTGTCGGCATATGGGATGCCGATTTGGTCAGTCATCGAATGCTGACATGGGTGACAACTACATATAATTTAGCATCGAAGGGTCGATAGGCATCTCCCAATTACAGTTAACTGTCCCAAAACCCGCATTCGAAAACCACAGTTATTTTATACACTTAATTTTTGGTAAATTCAACTCGAAAAAAATGGGTTTGCCATCCCGATACAGCCGCCTTGAATCCGTAGACCATTTTCTCTATCGATGCCTATAAAAATTCAGGGTTCGCTCAAATGCCCTCCATAAAGGAACGGGTCTTCTACTGGCAGCGCAGTCGCCTCAAGCCTGTTAGTATATTCGCTGCACGAATGCACTTTGAAAGTCATATTGATTTCAAAGCAGTGTTTTTTGCTGGTTTCTAGAGGGAGGTTCCCGTGAGCTATGATGAAGAACAACATCCAAAGCAAAAAGATGCCCCTGCAATCGGAGTGGGACAAATCACCTGGCCTGTTATTCGAACCCAGAAAGAACTATCCCAAACAGCCGAGGCACACCGTAGCGGTGGCCGCGTATATGCACTTCAGGGCCAAAAAATCGGGGCAATACTGAATTCTCTGGGCGTCATTGACGGCAAGACTCTGCTAGCTGTCGAGCAGCACCACTTCGCTAAAAAAACAAACAGCAAACCGATTGGTCAATTGCTCGTCCACATGGGGATAATCGAGGCTGAGGTATTAACCAGAACATTGTGCATCCAGTCTGGCGTACCGATGGTCGACGTGCTGTTTATCAATATTCCTTATGACGTCCTGGATCTCATCCCGAAGCAGACTGCACTTGAATATAAGGTAATCCCGGTAGGTGTGTATAACAAGACGTTATATCTGGCGGTAGCCGACCCGGCCACTTTTTCGGAACAGCACCACTTCGCTTTCCTCACTAAGTTGAATATCAAGCCGGTATTTTCGCCGCTTTATGAAATTGAAACTTTCATCAACTCAAAATGGACGGAAACGAATTCTGAATTTTGGACCGGTTGAAACTGGCCGGGCAGCACGGCTACATCAAGATCACATCGTACTGTTCCTGGTTGTACATCGTTTCGACTTGCAGCGAGATCGGCTTGGTGATGAAGTCTGAAAGCATCGCCAGGACTTGAGACTCCTCATCTAGGAATAGATCGATCACCTGTTGCGAGCCGAGGATGCGGTATTCGCGCGCGCTGAACTGGCGTGCTTCGCGCAAAATTTCACGCAGGATTTCATAGCACACGGTCTGCGCGGTTTTCACTTCACCACGCCCCTGACAAGTCGGGCAAGCCTCGCACAACACATGCGCCAGACTTTCGCGAGTGCGCTTGCGGGTCATCTCCACCAAACCCAGCGCGGAAAAACCGTTCACGCTGATGCGTGTGTGATCGCGCGCTAGGGCTTTTTTGAATTCTTCCAGCACCGCATCGCGATGTTCCTGAGTATCCATGTCGATAAAATCACAAATAATAATGCCGCCCAGGTTGCGCAGACGCAATTGCCGCGCGATGACTTGCGTGGCTTCCAGATTGGTCTTGAATATGGTCTCGTCAAAACTGCGCAGCCCGACGAAGCCGCCGGTATTCACGTCCACAGTGGTCATCGCCTCGGTCTGGTCGATGATTAGATAGCCGCCCGATTTCAGATCGACGCGCTTGGACAAGGCGCGCTCGATCTCCTCTTCCACATTATGCAAATCAAACAGCGGACGCACGCCGACATAATGCTCGAGACGATCGATCGCGATCGGATTGTAGGCTTCTGCAAACTCCTGCATTCGTTGATGGGTGCTGCGTGAATCCACCAGAATACGCGTGGTGGCGTGGCTGACAAAATCACGCAGCACCCGCAGACTGATATCGAGTTCCTGATACAACAGTTGCGGCGCGCTGGCGGTTTTGGAAGCCGTTTGCAAATTGCCCCACAGCTTGTCCAGATAGGCGATGTCGGCAGCAAAATCGAGTTCTGCGGCCGCTTCCGCCACGGTGCGGATGATATAGCCACCCTTGTGCTCCGGCGGCAACACGGCTTGCAGCTTCGCGCGCAGGGCTTCTCGCTGCTCTTCGCTTTCGATGCGCTGCGACACGCCGATATGTTTTTCCTGTGGCAGATACACCAGCAGACGCCCGGCGATGCTCAGTTGAGTGGACAGCCGCGCGCCCTTGGTGCCGAGCGGCTCCTTGATGACTTGCACCAGCAGCGTCTGGCTCTCGTACAAAACCTTTTCAATTGGTTTTGCGACATCACCGTTGTGGCTGTTTTCCCAAATATCAGCCACATGCAAAAACGCCGAACGCTCAAGCCCGATGTCGATGAAGGCGGACTGCATCCCCGGTAACACGCGCTTGACCCGGCCCAGATAAACATTGCTGACGATGCCGCGACTGCTGCCGCGTTCGATGTGCAAATCCTGCACGACGCCGAGTTGCATCACCGCGACGCGGGTCTCTTGCGGGGTGACGTTGATCAGGATTTCTTCACTCATGATTTCGCGACCAGGATTTGTGGATCATTTGTGGCTCGCAGGAATTTCACGGCGTGGGATAACCAAAGCGTTGCAGCAATTGCACGGTTTCGAACAGCGGCAAACCCATCACGCCGGAATAGCTGCCGGACAAGTGTTCGATGAATGCGCCGGCCTGCCCCTGTATCGCATAGCCACCGGCCTTGTCCGTGTACTCGCGGGTCAGCAGATAACGGCGTATACGCTCTTCGTCCAGCGTTGCGAACCGCACCTTGGAGGTGGAAACTGCGACTTCGATATGCTCGTCCATCGCGATCGCGACCGCGCTGAACACCTGGTGTTCCCGTCCGGAAAGCTGATGCAGCATCGCAGCAGCCTGTTCTGCGTTGTCCGGCTTGCCGAATATCTTGCCGTCCAGCGTGACGGTGGTATCGGCGGCCAGCACCGGGAATTGGGGCAAGTTGCGCATCCTCAACACGGCGCAGCCCGCTTCGGACTTGGCCTTGGAGACCCGCCTGACATAGCTCTCCGGCAGTTCTCCGGGATGGGGAGTTTCATCCACCTCCAGATTGCGGCGCGGGTCAGAGCGCATCAACAGCATCTCGAAGTTGATGCCGATCTGTTTGAGCAATTCGCGACGACGCGGACTCTGCGAAGCGAGGTAGATGCGTGGCTGGATGATGCGCATGACGGTTTCCTATTCCCGGTGGTAGGGGTGATTGTGCATCAAGCTGTGCGCCCGATACAACTGCTCGGCAAGCAATACTCTGACAAAAGCATGCGGCAGGGTCAGTGCCGACAACGCCATCAATTGTTGAGCCGCCTGTTTGACCGATTCATGCAAACCGTCCGCGCCGCCGATGATAAACGCGACGTCATACCCTTCGCGCATCCAGTCCTGCATCTGGGCGGCGAGCTGCTTGGTGGAAGGCTGAGCACCCCGTTCATCCAGTGCGATGCGATGGCAATGTTGCGGCAGGGCCGCGAGTATGCGCTGCGCTTCGACTTCCATGATCTGAGGCACGGTCTTGCCGGTGGTGCGCGGTTCAGGCTTGATTTCCAGCAGTGAAATCTGCGCCTCGCGCGGCATGCGCTTGGTGTATTCGTTGAAACCCGTCGTAATCCAGTCCGGCATTTTGTGGCCAACCGAGACGATGATGAGTTTCATTGCCGTAAATTTCCGGGAATGGTCCCTTACTTCGGTGCCGGTGCCAGTTTGGGTCGGGCCGCCTGCGCCTTGCTCCACAATTCTTCGAGGTTGTAATACTCGCGGATCGCGGGCTGCATGATGTGTACCAGCACTTCGCCCAGATCCACCAGAATCCACTCGCCGCTGTCTTCTCCCTCGCGGCCAATGACTTCTTCACCGAGCGCCTTGAGCTTGACCACCACGTTGTCGGCAAGCGCCTTGGTTTGGCGTTTGGATGTTGCGCTGGCGATGACCATGCACTCGAACAACGAGCTGAGTTTGCTGGTGTCGATCACGGTGATGTTGGTGGCTTTGATGTCTTCCAGTGCGGCGACAACGGCTTTGGTTTTTTCTTCAGTGGTTAGCATGTTCATATAAGTGATGTTGATGAATATAATCCGCCACTGCGTTGGGCAGCAGATAGCGTATGGTGCAATTTTCCGCCACGCGACTGCGGATCAGCGTGGCGGAGATTTCCAGTTTTGGAATCGCCAGTTCGGCAATCCCGCCAGCTGGCTGTTGTGATAAAGCATCCGCAGCGCACAAGCGCAGTTGATAGTGTGATCGTAATGCCGGTGTGGCCGTGTGGATGCGTTCCTCCAGCGTAAAGCCGGGACGATAACCCACGACGATGTGCGCCAGCTCGAACAATTGTTCCCACTCGTGCCAGGTGTGCAATTGCAAAAATGCGTCCCCGCCCATCAACAAACACAACGGTTGTGCTGCGCCCAACTCGGCACGCAGTTCGCGCAAAGTATCCACGGTATAGCAGGGCGTGGTGCGCATGACTTCGCGCTCGTCCAGCACGAAGGCCGGTTGATCGGCAATCGCCAACTGCACCATCCGGCTGCGATGCTGCGCGGACACTTGCGGCGTGCCGCGATGCGGCGGCGTGCCGGTCGGGATGAAACGGATTTGCCGGAGCTTGGCCAGTTCCAGCATTTCCTCAGCTAACCGCAAATGCCCATAATGAATCGGGTCGAACGTACCGCCCAATATCCCGACTGCTCCGTTACTGACCACTACTACAACGCAAGGCGGCGAGTGTCAGCCAGCACTTGCGAGAGGAAAACAATAAAGCGCGCTGCCGCCGCCCCGTCGATCACGCGGTGGTCATACGACAGCGACAACGGCAGCATCAGGCGCGCCACGAAAGTGTCGTCCTGATGCATCGGCTTGATGATGGCTTTGGACACGCCGAGGATCGCCACTTCCGGCGCATTGATGATAGGCGTGAATGCCGTGCCACCGATGCCGCCCAGACTGGAAATCGTGAAGCAGCCGCCTTGCATATCGGCAGCGGTAATTTTTTTCTCGCGAGCTTTTGCGCTGATTTCGCCCAGCTCCTTGGCCAGTTGAGCGATGCCCTTCTTGTCCACATCGCGCAACACCGGCACCATCAGTCCGTCCGGTGTATCCACTGCGACACCGATATGGAAGTATTGCTTGAGCACCAGATTCTCGCCGCTCGCATCGAGCGACGCATTGAAATCCGGAAATTTTTGCAACGCGACCACGACCGCCTTGAGCATGAAAGCCAGCGGCGTGATTTTGATATTCTGCTTGGCATATTCCGCGCCGAGCTCCTTGCGGAAGGCTTCCATTTCGGTGATGTCGGCCTCGTCGAATTGCGTGATATGCGGAATGGTCACCCAATTGCGATGCAGGTTCGCACCGGAAATCTTTTTGATGCGTGACAGCGGCCGGGTCTCGATCGCGCCGAACTTGGCGAAATCCACCACTGGGGAGGCCAGCACTTGCAGGCCGTTGCCGCTAGCGGCGGCTGCGCGCGGTTGCGCCAGCGCGGCCTTGACGAACAGCTGCACGTCGTCTTTGGTCACACGGCCTTTTTCGCCGCTGCCCTTGACTTGCGCTACCTGCACGCCGAGTTCGCGCGCAAAGCGGCGTATCGCGGGGCTGGCGTGTGCGCCGGATGATGAAGGCGCTACCACAGCGACCGATGCCGGTTGGGCTGCCGGTGCAAAAACCGGTGCTGCCGAAACGGCTGCAACAGGAACTGCTGCAACCGGTGCTGCTGCGACTGGAGCGGCAGGCTTGGCCTGCGGCGCGCTCGCCACGTCGCTGGACTCCAGCAACAAAATCAGCGAACCTTCCGACACCTTGTCGCCGACCTTGATCTTCATTTCCTTGATCACGCCCGCATAGGGCGACGGCACATCCATCGCCGCCTTGTCGGTTTCCAGCGTCACCAGATTGTCTTCCGCCTTGATCGTGTCGCCGACTTTCACCATCACTTCGATGATGCTCACGTCTTTATAGTCGCCGATGTCCGGCACCAGTATTTTTTTGATCTCTGCCACGGTATGTCTCCCCCTGACCTTAAACGGTCGTTGGGTTAGGTTTATCAGAATTGATGTTGTAAAGCTTGATCGCACGACTGACTTCGCTGGCCTTGATCGCGCCTTCATCGGCCAACGCCTTCAATGCCGCGATGGCGATGTAATTGCGATCCACCTCGAAGAAGCCGCGCAACTTCTTGCGCGTATCCGAGCGACCGAAACCGTCCGTGCCCAGCACCTTGTAGCGCGCGGAAACGAAAGGACGGATCTGGTCGGCATAGCTCTTGATGTAGTCGGTCGCGGCGATCACAGGCATGTTCGCGTCCAGCGATTGCTCGACGTAGCTCACGCGCGCTTTGGCTTCCGGATGCAACATGTTCCAGCGCTCGCAGTCCAGACCTTCGCGGCGCAGCTCGTTGAAGCTGGTCACGCTCCACACATCCGAGGCGATGCCAAAATCTTTCTCCAGCAATTCTGCGGCTGCGATCACTTCGCGCAATATCGTACCGCTGCCGAGCAATTGCACCTTCGGCATCTTGGCTTTTGCTCCTTCGAATTTGCTCAGGACAGGCTTGCCTGAACTGAAGCGATACATACCCTTGATGATGCCGGCCTCCGCACCCTTGGGCATCGCCGGATGGGTGTAGTTCTCGTTCATCACCGTGAGGTAATAGAACACGTCTTCTTGCTCGACATACATGCGGCGCATGCCGTCCTGCACGATCACGGCCAGCTCGTAAGCGAAGGTCGGGTCGTAAGAGACGCAGTTCGGAATAAGCGCGGCTTGCAGGTGGCTGTGGCCGTCCTGATGTTGCAGACCTTCGCCGTTCAACGTGGTGCGTCCCGCCGTGCCGCCGATCAGAAAACCGCGCGCGCGCAAATCGCCCGCCGCCCAGGCCATGTCGCCGGTACGCTGGAAGCCGAACATCGAGTAGTAGATATAGAACGGGATCATCGCCACGCCGTGGTTGGCGTAAGAAGTCGCGGCGGCGATCCAGTCGGCCATGCCGCCCGCCTCGTTGATGCCCTCCTGCAGAATCTGTCCGGTCTCGGATTCCTTGTAGAACATCAGCTGGTCGGCGTCTTGCGGCGTGTACAACTGTCCCACCTGCGAGAAAATGCCGAGCTGGCGGAACATGCCTTCCATGCCGAAGGTGCGCGATTCGTCCGGCACGATAGGCACGATCTGGCGGCCGATGTTCTTGTCTTTGACCAGCACGCCGAGCAGGCGCACGAACGCCATCGTCGTGGAAATCTCGCGGTCTTCACTGGATTTCAGTAAAGCATCGAACGCATCCAAGCCGGGGATCTGCAGCGCTTCACTGACCGGTTTGCGCGCCGGGATAGAACCCATGACCGCGCCGCGTTCCTTCAGATATTTCATCTCCTGGCTGTCTTCGGCAGGGCGAATGAAGGGCAGCTGGGCCAGTTGTTCGTCGGCGACCGGAATGTTGAAGCGGTCGCGGAATTTGCGCAGCGCATCCTCGCCCATTTTCTTCTGCTGGTGCGACGGGTTTTGCGCTTCGCCCGCTTCGCCCATGCCGTAACCCTTCACGGTCTTGGCGAGAATCACGGTCGGCTGCCCCTTGTGCTTGTTGGCTGCCGCATAGGCCGCGAACACCTTGTGCGGATCGTGACCGCCGCGATTCAGGCGCCACACCTCGTCGTCCGACATGTCGGCGACCAGCTCCAGCAGCTCGGGATATTTGCCGAAGAAATTCGCGCGGACATACGCACCATCTTTGGATTTGTAGGTCTGGTATTCGCCATCGACCACTTCTTCCATGCGTTTGAGCAGCAAACCGCTCTTGTCCTTGGCCAGCAGGCGATCCCACTTGCCGCCCCAGATCACCTTGATGACGTTCCAGCCTGCGCCACGGAACACGCCTTCCAGCTCCTGGATGATCTTGCCGTTGCCGCGCACCGGACCGTCGAGGCGTTGCAGGTTACAGTTAATGACAAAAACCAGATTATCGAGCTTCTCGCGTCCGGCCATCGAGACCGCGCCCAGCGATTCCGGCTCGTCGGTCTCGCCGTCGCCCAGGAACGCCCACACCTTTCGCCCGTTGGTCTTGGCGAGTTCGCGGTGTTGCAAATAACGCATGAAGCGCGCCTGATAAATCGCCATCAGCGGCCCCAGTCCCATCGACACGGTGGGGAATTGCCAGAAATTCGGCATCAGCCACGGATGCGGATAGGAGGACAGTCCGCCGCCATCCACTTCCTGACGGAACTTGTAGAGTTGTTCTTCGCTCAGGCGGCCTTCGAGGAAGGCGCGGGCATACATGCCGGGAGAGGAATGGCCCTGAAAATATACCAGGTCGCCGCCGTGATCGTCGGTCTTGCCGTGGAAAAAATGGTTGAAACCCACATCGTACAAGGTAGCCGCAGATGCGAAGCTGGCGATATGCCCGCCCAGCTCGGAGGATTCCTTGTTCGCGTTCAGGATAATCGCCATCGCGTTCCAGCGCGTCATCGCGCGGATGCGGTGTTCCAGTTCCTGATTACCGGTGGAGCGCTCTTCCTTGTCCAGCGAAATCGTGTTCAGGTAAGGCGTCGTCGCGCTGATCGGCATGTCGTCGCCGGCCAGACGCGCCTGGTTGATCAACTGGCTGATCAGGAAGTGGGCGCGTTCGGCACCCTCATTCTTCAGCACGGAATCGAGCGCGTCCAGCCACTCTTGCGTTTCTTGCGGGTCGTAATCAGGTAATGATGCCATCTTTGCTATCTCTCTTTATTACTAACGTTATTCTTGTGCCAAACAAGCGATCGTCTCTTGCTCGGTGATGATCCACTCGACTTTGACATCGGTCGCTTCCTGCGGAATTTGCTCGACGAGTTGCAGCGCAAACGCGGCTGCGACCAACGCGGGTCGATGCGTCGTAACCAGCGACTTGGCGAGTGTTGTTTGCTCACCTAGTCGAATGGCTAGTTGTTTCGCTAGAAGCTTGTCGTAAAAACCGCCGCCATAGCCCAGTCTTGCACCGTTACGGGTGAAAGCCACGCCCGGCAAAAGTGCGAATTCTACCTCATTTAGCGCACTTAGCCGCTTGCAGCGTTCCACGACCGGCTCGCGTATCCCCCACAACCCCGATTCCAGCTGGGTTTCAAGGTCATCCACCCAATATAAATCGAGCTGGTTGGTGTGGCGGTTCACCCGGGGCAAGGCCAATCTTTTGTCGTCCGCCAGCACTTGGCGTATCCAGAGCTCGCTGGCGAACTCCGCGCCGAAGTTCATATAACCCAGCACCGCATCGGCTTGCCGGTACTCGGGCAGCTGCAACAACCGTTCGGTGATCGCCGCGCTGTACGCGGCGCGGGTCTCGGGCGAAAGCTGCTCGCGCTGTGCAGTGATGCGTTTTCGCAGCACCTGTTTAATAGTAGACATGGTGATGCTCATGTTTCATCCCTCAGCAACACGGCCTTGATTCTGAGCATGATTTTTTGTGAATAGCACTTTATACGATACCAAGCAATTGAGCCTCTTGCATTGAGATATAGCGGTAACTCTGCGGAGGATGAAAGCCATCCAATTTCTTCCTTAAATTTTGAAGAGCCAAGGGCGTTTCAAAATACCAAGGTTTCTTGATGAATATTCCATACGCATTACTTGATCCATTGTAGTAATCGGAAAACTCATCTTTAGTTAGCCCAGCAGATTTTTTAACTTTACCCCATAAGGCAGTGGGAGTGGTTTCGATTACGCTGTCAACCTCAAATCCCCCAACCAATGCCATGGTTGGCGATGACGCATATACTAATACCGTATCCCCGCTGATGACCTTGGGGCGTACTTTACGAAGCTCAACTGTTTTTTCTCCCGCAAATATCTTATCGGCATATTTTGGATGTACGGAGATCAGTAGTGAATGAATGTGCATAGTTTCAATGTTGGGTAGGGGATGCAATTGAGAAAAATATATTTGCTGGGATTTGGCAGGGACTCTGAAGCTGGGTTTTGATGCCTACTTCGGCGAGCAATTGAATTATTTCATCGTACGTATAGGTTGTGTCTAACATTTCCGTTTTGCAAAAGCGCAGGGCCATAATTTGTTTATCAAGATTGTTTTGGGCTTTTGCAAAAACATCTTTCCAGTCATAAATCCCAAATCGTCTAAATTGCCGATAAAGTGACTTAGGAGTTCCGAGCAACACCTCATCAAGTCTTGAGTGGGCGCGTATACAACCTGATTCTGGATGTCGCTTATCTTGGCTTACATACCAAAGTATTCGCGCAGGGGCAGAAAGGCCAGAGGAGTTTATTTTTGCGCGGTAATACACGCCTTCTCGGTTGAAACCTAAATCAATTTTCGCGCCGAAAATATCTCGATTGGCTAAATGCTCATCAAAAAGATGCAATGCCCATTGCGGTTGAATTGGTACGATAAAACATGGAATGTTCGAGTCTGTGATTTTGACAGGCCAGAGAGCATCCTCAATTTTCCAGATGATAGACAGGTCGTTGCAAACATTAGGGTCGGAAAATATATCTAGGAAGTCCTTGCAACGGCGCTCTAGATGGGGATGATTCTTTCCCAATTCGCCAAGCCTAGCTAGAACCACGCTTTTTTCTGAATGAAAGGGGAGCGATAATTTTGACCAGATGCCATTTGTTAAAACAAAATGATCTTCAGACAGAGCTTCTTTTGTTTTTTCATCCAGATGTGAGTCTGATACTTGAATGATTTGACACTGTTTGGATAGAGCCTTTTTAACTGTCAAACTTATAAGGTAACGAATGATAGATGCTGAAAGTGGATGGCTTGAGATGGCTCTGAGTAAGTGCACCTCCAGAATGTCTGCTCCAACACGACTATACGCGATTAGCCCTATTGGTTTTTTTTCATGAGTCCACGCAACAAGGCACTCGGTTTCATGTGGCGTAGATAACAGTTGCCTGAGCTGATCTTTTAGATTGGTTTGTTTTTCCCCATTCGATTGGTTTCTAAAGGTGTTGACGAGCAAACTTTCTTGCTTGCTTTGTACCTTGCTAATTTCGTAGAGTGTTCCGGCAAGTCTTGCGGGTTGGTATTCGCGCTCCCGACAAAGCGAATCAATTTCAATGATGAGATCAGCAGGGCGTAGCACAGAAATGCCAAACTCATTATAAAGCTTGTCGCTACAGCTCAAGACGGCATCGTCTCTGGTTACAAAGAATTCAGCGTGGACAGAGATTGCTTTTGCAAGTTGGGAAAAATCGGAAACATCTTGATCTGATGGGCTGGCAGGGAGGTGCTTCCGAAGGAGTGCGAATGTGATATCAAAATCATCCTGATTACATGGTAGCGTAAAAAATTGAGAAGCGAAGTTCCTGCCCGCAGTTCTTTCTTGTCCATTTTGAGAGCGGTTTATTTCATTAAGCATTTCATCGGTTATACAAATGGCAATGCTATCTCCAAGCCAGTCTGCGACGAGTGCCATGGATTCCTCATTGGATTTATTCTTTAGATCAAAGAAGACATTTGCATCAATAACAACTTTTAATTTTTGCTCAAGCTCCTTTTCTTGTGCAAGTGACAAAAGGTCTGGGTGATTGTGTCCATACCACCACAGGGTAAGTGTGCTTCCACTGCTGCTTTTTCCGGTTTTATCAGAAACAGCAACAAAGCCGAGCCTCGGCCAAAGTTTGCTGGCATGAAAATCTCGCCTACATCTAAGGCCAATTCCGCGTAATATTTTTGTATGCTGAATTAACTCCTTGACTAGCAGTGCCGCGATGCCTTGTCGTTGATTGTTTTGGTCAACACACAAATGAACAATGCTCGCGTCATTTCTGGATGGGGTAATTCGAAAAAGCAGATAGCCAATAAATATCCCGGAAGAATCAACTGCAACGACGATTTGTTTTTTTGCAGCATATTCTTCAAACGCCCCATCAGGGAAGAATCCCAAGGTGTCTGCGTGTTTTCGCCAGAGGGCTTTGACTTCATCCAGATAAGGTGAGCCACGACCTATGATTTTGACAACATTTGAATGCGCACTTTTCATGGTCGGTTGTTTAGCAATGCCTCGATTTTTGGTATGCGCACCTATCGCCTTTATAGCAAGCATGGAGGTCAGGTAGGTTTGCAATGCCGTGTGTTTTATTCCGCGTTGTTTTTCTTATCGCCGAGCAGCCCGCCCGCATCCTTCTCACCCAGCTCCATTTTCGGCACGGCATTCTTGATGCGCTTCTCAACTTCCTTGATGTGTTCGGCTGGCGGAATCTGTTCAGGCAACGTACCTCCGATACGCTCGATTGCCGCGCGCACTTCTTTCCCGACCGCTTCATGTGTGTGAATGGCTTGCTGCTGGCTGTTGATCCCTTCGCGCGCCAGCTTGTCGCGGGTTTGGGTCATGCGAAACTGGTTGGCGGCCAGTTCGGTGGCATTCATGCGATCGAGTAATTGCTCTTTGGCAGGGATATTTTTTCTAGTCTTGATAGCCTCACCGCCAAGTCCGCCGTATAGGCCTTTGTAGCCTGCATCGTGGAACACACCGAACATTCTGTCTTGCACGCCCGCTTGCCGGGCTGCGCCGGAGAGCGCCTTAAATTCTTCTGAGGTCTGCTTGCGCAGATCAAGCCGCTCCTGATCGGCGGCAAGTTGCTCGCTGAGTTCTTGTTTGCGTGCCTGTATGGCAAAATATTTTTGCGCATAGGCTATTTCCGGTTTGCGCGGATCGCCGTTCTGGGCGATTAAATAACAGGCAAAGCGGGAAAGCTGGTAGTCGTCAACCTCGCGCGCGCCCCCCTTACCTACCTCGATCATTTTGCCGGCGCCGGCAAAATGATACCCAGGATTATTTCCCGATTGTTCACAAGAGGTTATGGCGCGCTTGATCGAATCCTCAAAACGGCGCCACTGGCTATAGCCCAGCAACGGTTGCAGGTCGCGCGCACTCCAATATTCCGCATTGTGTTCGTTAGACTGTTTCAAATCCTCGAAGGATTGATCGCCTATAGTCGGTATGTTTTTCGAGATCATTTGCCACTCCCCCAATGAAAAATGAATTTCACGAACGCTAGCCCAGGAACAACCGGTATGCCGGGTTGTTGCTCTCGTCCCAATAGCGATAACCGAGCGTATCGAGGAAGGTCTTGAGCGCCTTCTTGTCGTGATGCGGCACTTGCATGCCGACCAGCACGCGGCCGTAGTCCGCGCCATGGTTGCGGTAGTGGAACAGACTGATGTTCCAGTTGTGGCTCATGCTGTTCAGGAAATTCATCAGCGCGCCGGGGCGCTCCGGAAACTCGAAGCGGAACATGATCTCGTCCTTGATTTCCGGCGCATGCCCGCCGACCAGATGACGCAAATGCAGTTTGGCCATTTCGTTATCGGAAAGATCCAGCGTGGCTAATTTATTTTTCTGCAATTTCCCCACCAGCTCGGTGGTTTCCAGCCGGTCTTTCACCCCGATGCCGACGAACACATGCGCGACTTTCGGGTCGTCATAGCGGTAATTGAATTCGGTGATATTGCGACGGCCGAGCAGCGCGCAGAATTTGCGGAAGCTGCCCGGCGTCTCGGGTATCGTCACGGCCAATATCGCCTCGCGCTTCTCGCCGATTTCGGCGCGTTCCGCGACGAAACGCAGGCGGTCGAAATTCATGTTCGCGCCTGATGCGATCGCGACCAGCGTCTCGCCCTTCAGATTTTCGCGCGCGGCATACAGCTTGGCACCGGCGATGGACAGCGCACCCGCCGGTTCCAGGATCGAGCGGGTATCTTCGAACACATCCTTGAGCGCGGCACACGCGGTGTCGGTGTCCACCAAAATGATTTCATCGACCAGCTTGCGGCACAGGCGGAAGGTTTCTGTGCCGACCTGCTTGACCGCGACGCCATCGGCGAACAGACCGACATGATCGAGCGTGATGCGCTTCTTGGCTTTGATCGAACGATGCATCGCGTCGGAATCCACCGGCTGAACACCGATCACTTTAATGTCCGGGCGCAGTTGCTTGACGTAGGCCGCCACGCCCGCGATCAGACCGCCGCCGCCGATGGGTACGAAAATCGCGTGGATGTCTTTCGTGTGCTGGCGCAAAATTTCCATCGCGATGGTGCCCTGTCCGGCGATCACATCCGGGTCGTCGTAGGGATGCACGAAAACCATGTTGTTTTGCTGCTCCAGTTCCAGCGCATGTGCATACGCATCGGAATACGAGTCGCCGAACAACACCACTTTTGCGCCGCGCCCCGCCACCGCCTGGATCTTGATTTGCGGCGTGGTGGTGGGCATCACGATGACCGCTTTGCAGCCGAGCTTCTGCGCGGACAACGCCACGCCCTGAGCGTGGTTGCCCGCCGAGGCGGCGATCACGCCGCGCTTGAGTTGAGCGGGTGTAAGTTGAGCCATTTTGTTGTACGCGCCGCGCAATTTGAACGAGAACACCGGCTGCATGTCCTCGCGCTTGAGCAACACCGTATTGCCGATGCGCGCCGACAGGTTGGGGGCGTGCTCCAGCGGGGTTTCGACCGCCACGTCGTAGACGCGTGCGTTCAGGATGCGTTTCAAATAACCATTCATGATTTAACTTGGATAAAAAATATCCGCGCAGATTAGCATAAAAATACTGCGAAGCCCTTGCGACACAAGGCAAAATCGGTTCAAATGCCGCGCATGGAAGAAATCGATCAACATGGCCTCGTGATACAGACGCTGGTAAATTACCTGCCGGAGCAATCCGATGAGACGGGCAACCGTTTCGTGTTTTCCTACACCATCACGATTACCAATCTCGGCCCTTCATCCGCCAAGCTGATCAGCCGCCACTGGATCATCACCGATGCACAGAACAATGTGCAGGAAGTTCGCGGCCAGGGCGTGGTAGGCGAGCAGCCATTGATCAACCCCAGCCAGAGCTTCGAATATACCAGCGGCACGGTGCTGACCACGCAGGTCGGCACGATGCGCGGCAGCTACCAGATGCAGGATGAGGACGGCACGGAGTTCGAAGTTGCGATCCCGCAATTCGTGTTGAGTGTGCCGCGTGTTTTGCATTGATATGATTACGGGTGGCATTACGCGCTTATTTTCGGGCACACGACTTGGAGTCGCGTTTCTGCCGCTGATTTTTTTTGCGGCCTGCACCACGCCACTCAAACCGCCCGTTGCACCGCCTGTTCAGCCGTTCGCCCCGTTTGCGGTCAGCAAGTGGGAGATGCTGCCGGACTGGCAAACAATCGATTTGCAGCCAACCTGGGTGGCCTTCTGGCAAAGCTGTAATGCGCTAAGGAACAAACCGGGTTGGCAGGCGATTTGTGCACACGCCAATGAATTGACGCAACCTGACAATAATTCTTTACACGCTTTTTTTGAGCAGGGCTTTACACCGTACCAGGTGTACAACCCTGATGGCTCTTCACAAGGCCTGATCACCGGGTACTACGAGCCCAAGCTTATGGGTAGCCGGATCAAGACTGCCCGCTTCCGCTATCCGCTGTATGCCGCACCAGATGATCTGCTGACGATCGATCTGAGCGAGGTGTATCCGCAACTGAAAGACTTGCGTTTGCGCGGGCGCTTGCAGGGCAATCGCGTGGTACCCTACTACAATCGCGGCGAAATCGACAACGGCAAGGCGCCGTTGCAGGGGCGCGAATTATTCTGGGTGGACAACGCGGTCGATCTGTTTTTCCTGCAAATCCAGGGCTCGGGGCGCATCGAATTGCCGGACGGCTCTCTGGTGAAAGTCGGCTATGCCGAACAGAACGGGCATCCCTACAATTCCATCGGCAAAACGCTGGTCAACATGGGCGCGTTCAAGCTCGAAGAATCTTCGATGCAGAACATCAAGCTGTGGGCGGCGAAACATCCCGACAAGCTGGCCAGCCTGCTGGAACAAAATCCCAGCTACGTGTTCTTCCGCGAGTTGCCCAATAATCTTCCCGCCCCGCTGGGCGCATTGGGCGTCCCGCTGACCAACGAATACAGCCTGGCGGTGGACACGCGCACCATCCCGCTCGGCGCGCCCGTATTTCTCTCCACCACGTATCCGAATACTGTCTTGCCGTTGAACCGCCTGATGCTGGCGCAGGATACCGGCGGCGCGATCAGGGGCGCGGTGCGCGGCGATTTCTTCTGGGGTTTTGGCGAGCAGGCCGGGACTCAGGCGGGGCGCATGAAGCAGAGCGGCCAGATGTGGGTGCTGTTTCCCAAGGGCGCAGAACCGTCGCTCAATCCGTAGGGTTTTCTCCGCCCGTTTCTTTTAATGCTGTTATTAGAAACACAGATTTTTAGTCTAGCCAATCAAATGGACGCGGTCGCGCCCACTGCGCTTGGCGGCAAGTAATTCCTGATTCGCCAGATCGAGAAGCAACTCTTCCGTGGTATCCCGATTCGGCAGACGATGAATGCCGCCGATACTGATAGTGACCACGCCGCTCGGGGAGTCGCTATGCGGAATATTGAGTGCGCGCACTTGTTCGCAAAGCTTTTGTGCGTGAAGGCGCAACGCCTCGATACCGGATGAGAATGACACGACGGCAAATTCTTCGCCGCCATACCGCGCGACGCAGTCCGATGTGCGGACGAATTTCTTTGCAATGCATTCGCCCACCAGACGCAAACATTCATCCCCCGCCGCTTGCCCATAACGCTCATTGAATAGCTTGAAGTTATCCAGATCAATCATCAGCACCGATATCCCGCTGTGGATGCGTTGCGCGACATGCAGCAGGTTGGCGAATCGTTCATCGAAGTGGCGGCGGTTACCGATACCGATCAGTGGGTCGGTATAGATCGAGGCTTCAGTGGGTTGCTCTGTCTGGCCTCTGTCCGCCTTGTCGTTCAGGATACTGATGAAATGGGTGAGTGTGCCTTGCGCATTATGCAGCGCAGAAATCTTGAGCTCGCCCCAAAACATGGACCCATTTTTGTGATAATTGCGCAACGTGACCACGCAACCCTCACCTCTGGAGACAGCGGCCCGTATCGTGACTATTTCCGGCTGGTCGGTATCGATCCCGAACAAGATTTGATAGTTTCTACCGATCACCTCGTCAGAGGTATAGCCTGTCAATCTTTCAAAACCTTCATTGACATAGATCAGCGGGATATCCTGCTGCTGAGCATCGGCGATGATAACGCCCTCGCTCGCTTCGCCCACGGCCCTGACGAGCAAGTCCTGATAAATTTTCGCGCTGGAATTCATTATGTCCCCTGTTTTTTTCTGGTCTCGTTCAGATTTTTTTCCAACTCTTCCATCGGCAAATAGCCTGGTGCTTGTATGCCGTTGCCAAAAATCAGATTCGGCGTACCGTTCACATGGTGTTTTTGACCTAACGCCTTGACTTGATCCGTTTGAGTTTCGCAGGTGGCCGCTACGGGCGCGACATCGCTCAGCATCCAGTCCTCCCATGCCTTGTTCGGATCTTTTGAGCAGAGCACATTGCGCACAATCTCATCCGAGCCTGCAAAGATCGGGTACATGAAACGGTAAATTGTGACATCGGTAATCCGGCTCAGCTCTTTTTCAAGTTTTTTGCAGTAGCCGCAATTGGGATCGGTAAAAATAGCCAGTTTGCGCTTGCCATTGCCCTTCACCTTTTTCACCGCCAGCTCGAGCGGCAATTTGTCGAAGTCGATCGCAAATAATTCAAGGCGGCGCTCTTCACTCAAATTGCGTCGGTGCTTCGCTTCGATCACATTGCCTTCGAACAGATACTCGCCTTTCGCGTCAGTATACAAAAGTTGATCTTCAATAACAATTTCGTACAGTCCCGCATAAGGCGTTTTAACGATATGTTCGATCTTGCCGATGCCGGGAAATTTGCTTTGCAGCGATTTGCGGATTTCATCCTCTCCTGCATGCGCGGAAGACATAAGTATGAATATGGGCAGGGCGATTGATAGTATTTTCATGGGTTATGCTTTACGGTTAATTGGGGTCATTTTAATTCAGGGCGTGCTGCATCAGCATTTTTTTTAGCGTGATGAACCGATTGGTGGCATTCAACCCGAGATTGCGCGCGGCGCGCAACAGCGGAATGTCATTATTGAACAAATGCTTCAGGCCGTAAGTCGCAGCCTGCATCGCGTAAATGTCTTCCTTGCGTTTTCGTTGGTAACGCCGCAGCAATTGTGCATCGCCGCAATCATGTTGCGCGCCGCGCTCAACCAGTATCTGCGCCAGCTGGCGCGCATCGCGAAAGCCGGTATTCACTCCCTGCCCCGCCAGCGGGTGCATATTGTGCGCGGCGTCACCGATCAGCGCGCAGCGCGCAGCGATGATCTGCGGCAATACCAGCAAACGCAACGGGAAAGCGGCGGGCGGCGTGATGACCCGCATTGAACCCAGCGTATGCTGCGCGGCAGCAGCCACTTTGGCACCAAGCTCTTCGTGAGTGAGCGCCAGCAGTTCGGCGGACTGCCCGGGGCTGACCGACCACACCATCGAGACCCGGTTACCCGGCAACGGCAGCAATGCAAGAATGCCGTCGGGCTGAAACCATTGATATGCAATGCCGCGATGCGGTTTGTCGGTATTGAAGTTGGCGACCACGCCGTGTTGCTGATAGTCCACTGGCGCGGCGCTAATACCCGCCTGCTTGCGCACCCAGGAATCGCGCCCATCCGCACCGACGACAAGTTTGGCCTTCAGAGTGCGGCCATCTTCCAAGACAAGTGTGGCGGCTTCGTCGTCAAATTTAAGTTCGCCGCAATGCGCCGGATGAAACAGGGTCAGGTTTTCTTGCGTTTGCAGCACTTGCCACAGCGCGTACTGCAGCGCGCGGTTCTCCAGGATACAGGCCAGTTCCGCCACACCCATTTGATAGGCGCCAAATTCCAGCTCAGCACCCGTGTCGCCAAACACCCGCATCGCTTCGACCTTTGCGATACGACTTGCATCAAGCAAAGACCATGCACCGGATTGTTCGAGGAAACTGCGGCTACCCGGACTGATCGCATAAATGCGGCTGTCCCAGTCCTCTGGGCTGGCAAGCGCATTACCCGGCATAAGTTGGGGCTGACTCTCCACCAACGCCAGAGTCAGCCCGTTGTGCTTGAGAGCTGCGGCCAGACTGGCTCCCACCAAACCCCCGCCTATAATCACGACATCAAATTCCATGCGGAGAATCATAGCATGCCGCCCGGTTTCATTTATAATCCCACCCCCCTCGCGAAAACACCTACGCGGCAAAACAAGATGCATATCGGCCCCTACCAGCTAAAAAATAATCTCATCGTTGCCCCCATGGCGGGGGTAACCGATCGCCCGTTCCGTATGTTATGCAAACGTCTGGGGGCGGGCATGGCCGTGAGCGAGATGGTGTCTTCCAATTCGCTGTTGTACGGCTCGGAAAAGACCAAACGGCGCGCCAACCATGAAGGCGAGGTCGATCCGATCTCGGTGCAAATCGTCGGTGCCGATCCCGAGATGCTGGCGCGGGCCGCACAATACAACGTGGATCACGGCGCGCAGATCATCGACATCAACATGGGTTGTCCGGCGAAAAAAATCTGCAACGTGATGGCCGGTTCCGCACTGCTGCAAAATGAACCGCTGGTGGCGACGCTGCTCGAAGCGGTAGTCGGCGCCGTGTCCGTACCGGTGACATTGAAGATACGCACCGGCTGGGACAAGGCCAATCGCAATGCGATACGCATCGCGCAAATCGCCGAAACCTGCGGCATTCAGGCGCTGGCGATACACGGGCGCACCCGCGCCTGCGCTTACACCGGCGATGCCGAGTACGAGACCATCGCTGCGGTCAAGGCTGCCGTTAACATTCCGATCATTGCCAACGGCGACATCACCACGCCCGAGAAAGCCAAATATGTGCTGGAGAAAACCGGAGCGGATGCGGTGATGATAGGGCGCGCAGCACAAGGCCGTCCGTGGCTGTTCCGCGAGATTTCTCATTTTCTCAATACCGGCGAACACCTTCCCGCGCCGGAAGTCGGCGAAATCCACCGCGTGCTGCTGGCTCACGTGCATGAGCTGTATGATTTTTACGGCGAACACACCGGGCTGCGCGTGGCGCGAAAACACATTTCCTGGTACACCAAAGGGCTGGTCGGTTCGGCACATTTTCGGCACCAAATGAATCAATTGGAACATCCTGACGAGCAGTTGGCGGCAGTGAATGAATTTTTTGCAGATCAAGCGCAGCGTGGAACACAGCTGCATTACATCGAGGAACTGGCAGCATGAGCGAAGGTATGATCAACGAGAATGATATGGCGCGGCATGTGCGCAAAACGCTCAAGGAATACTTCAAGGATCTCGACGGCGAGGAACCCTGTTGCGGCATGTACGACATGGTCATTAACTGCGTCGAAAAGCCGTTGCTCGAAATGGTGCTGGAACATGTCGGCGGCAATCAGACCCGCGCGTCGGAAATGCTCGGCATCAATCGCAATACCTTGCGCAAGAAAATGCAGCAACACGGTATTGCATAGGGACTTTGTCCTCGTTCCCACGCGCTGCGTGGAAATGCAATCCTGGCGCGCTGCGCCACGAATGCTAACCAAATTTTTATTTTAATTGGAATCATCATGTCAACCATTAAACAGGCACTTATCAGCGTGTCGGACAAATCCGGCGTTCTCGAATTAGCACAGGGATTAAACCTGCTCGGCGTCAAAATCCTATCCACCGGTGGTACCGCCAAACTGCTTGCCGACAACGGCATCCCGGTCACCGAAGTGGCGGATTACACCGGCTTCCCCGAAATGCTGGACGGGCGCGTGAAAACACTGCAACCGAAAGTCCACGCCGGCATTCTGGCGCGGCGCGACCTGCCGGAGCATGTCGCCACGCTGGCGAAGCACGGTATCCCGACGATAGACCTGGTGGTAGTGAACCTGTATCCGTTCGCGGCAACGATCGCCAAGCCGGGTTGCACGCTGGAAGATGCGATCGAGAACATCGACATCGGCGGCCCGACGATGGTGCGCGCGGCAGCGAAGAACCACGGCCATGTCGCGATCGTCACCGACCCGGCGGACTACGCGGACATATTGTCTGAGATGCAAACCAACAACGGCGCAGTTTCCGATGCCACCCGTTTCGATCTGGCGAAAAAAGCCTTTTCGCACACGGCCGCCTACGATTCCTCGATCAGCAACTATCTCACCGCGATCAATAGCGATGGCACGAAGAGCGCGTTTCCCGCGCAGATCAATTTCAACTTCGCCAAGGTTCAGGACATGCGCTACGGCGAGAACCCGCACCAGAACGCCGCGTTTTACCGTGACCTCAATCCGGTTGCGGGAGGCATTTCCGACTATACCCAGTTACAGGGCAAGGAGCTCTCCTACAACAACATCGGCGACGCCGATGCCGCGTGGGAACTGGTCAAGACCTTCGATCAACCGGCCTGCGTCATCGTCAAGCACGCCAACCCGTGCGGCGTGGCCATTGCGGATTCCGCGCTGAATGCCTACAAACTGGCTTACGCGACCGACACCACCTCCGCGTTCGGCGGCATCATCGCCTTCAACCGCGAGTTGGATGAAGCTTCCGCCGCGCAGATCACCGCCAACCAGTTCGTCGAACTCATCATCGCACCGTCTGCTTCCGAGGCTGCACTCAAGGTCACGGCGGCAAAACAGAATGTGCGCGTGCTCACCGTGCCGCTGTCCAATGCGCACAATATTTATGACGTGAAACGCGTCAGTGGCGGCTTGCTGGTGCAATCGCCTGACGCGCTCAACGTGCAAGCCTCGCAACTCAAAGTGGTGACCAAGGCACAGCCGAACAAAGAACAGTTACAGGATTTGCTGTTCGCGTGGCGTGTCGCGAAATACGTGAAATCCAATGCCATCGTATTCTGCACCAACGGTCATACGCTGGGTGTGGGCGCGGGACAAATGAGCCGCGTGGACAGCACGCGCATCGCCAGCATCAAGGCGCAAAACGCCGGTCTGAGCCTGGCGGGTTCTGTGGTCGCGTCCGATGCTTTCTTCCCGTTCCGCGACGGCATCGACGTGCTGGCAGAAGCGGGTGCGAAAGCCGTGATTCAGCCCGGCGGTTCGATGCGCGACGAAGAAGTCATCGCGGCGGCGGACGAGCATGGGTTGGCGATGGTGTTTACCGGCTTCCGTCACTTCAGGCATTAAACAGGTAGGGCGGAAAAGCGTAGCGCCTTCCGCCGTATGGTGCGCGCAAAAATATAAAGAGGGTGGCATCGCATTCGGCGGATAACGCCTGCTGCTCATCCGCCCTACGTGACTACGGGCTTGCAGGCGTCATATTAGAAGGATTAGTCGCCGCTTTTAACTCTTTCCCACTCCCGTTTAAGGACATGTTGGGACTGCAAAAGGAGTGACTTCAACAACTTTTGAGCGCCGACACGCTTTTCCCTCTCATTACCGGCACCAATCTTGTCTATTGCCGCGTGAATGATCTCTGAAAGAATTTTGTGATCGGCCTCATTTGGGTTCAGCAGCAAATTTATTTTCGCCTCTAACAAAACCAGTTTTTCAATCCTGTCGTTTAACTCAGTATTTTCGATTAACTCCATGCTTCTATGTAGACAGAGAATTCGAATTGACGTTATAACCTCTGAAAGTTGATCACGAAGATTGTCGATCCACTTCTGCCGATTTGAGGAAACAACGGAAGCGTGAATTTGACGCTTGGATAAATATACGGAAACGATGGGGCCAACAGCGACAGCAATAAGTGCGGTAATCGCGCTTATAATTGCTAGTGTGTCCTTTGCTTCAAATATCTGGTTAATGCACATGCTTGCTCTCCTAATGATTGTTACTGATTAATCGACGAAGCATTAAGGTACAGCAGATGACCGCATGAAATATATGGGCGTTCCAATTTTATTGGTGATAGTTAGAGGGCTGAATCACAGGAAATATTTAATGCCTGCTCGCAACACGGTAGTTACAAAGCCTGATCACGACACGGTAGTTACAGGTATATCGTGACGCTGCTGAATTAACTTAAATATGAAAGCAATCTGGGGACAGGAAAATGAATCCGTCACTAAAACAGGTGTTGTTGGTTTGTGTGTGTTTGTTTGCGTTGAACGGACAGGCAATAGCCGATTCGTTATCAGACGCAGCTAATGCCTACGTTGCGGGTAATTATGCAAAAGCAGAAAAGCTATTAAGGCCGCTAGCAGAACATGGTGATGCTAAAGCACAATGGATGCTTGGGCATATGTATGACGATGGAAATGGTGTTCCTCAAAATTACAAAGAAGCTGAGAAGTGGTATCGATTAGCAGCGGAACAGAATGATGATTCAGCACAACTCAATCTTGGAACGATGTATGAAAATGGAAAAGGTGTTCCTCAAGATTACAAAGAAGCAGTGAAGTGGTATCGATTGGCAGCGGTACAAGGTAACTCATTAACCAACAGTGCAGCGCAATGGGCTCTCGGGACGATGTATATAAAGGGAAAAGGTGTCCCTCAAGATTACGTTCTATCGCATATGTGGTTAAACATTGGGATTTCTAATGCAGATAGTAAAATGCTGCAGGAATCTGGTGAAATACTTAACTCATTGGAAAAGTTCATGACTGCTAACCAAATTGCCGAAGCACAGGAACTCGCCAGAAAATGCACAGCTAACAAATTCAAGGGATGTTAGAACTCAAGGTGTCCATGTGATCTCCGACCAAACCATACGCGATGCCGCACAGCTTTTGGGCGAAGCGGCCAAACCTGCCAGAGTCATTTTATTTGGCTCCTATGCGCGCGGGGATGCAAGGGAGGATTCTGATCTGGATTTTCTGGTGGTTGAATCGACGTTGCAGGACAAGTTTGGCGAGATGGTACGTTTGCGGCAAGTGTTGCGTCCATTGAGAGTGCCCGCTGATGTGTTGGTCTGCTCGCAAGCGGAGGCTAACCAGCAGAAACATGCCTGCTCCACTGCGGTTTATTGGGCATTGCGCGAAGGCAAGGTGTTATATGACTCCACCCAATAACGCGGCGCGCCGCTTGCTGGCTCTCGCACAACGCGACATGACCTCGTTTCGCGCATTGGCGACGCACCCGGAAGTTGATATTTCTGCCACGGGGTTTTTCGCCCAACAAGTGGTGGAGAAATGTCTCAAGTCGGTTGCCGAATATCATGGCATCGTATTTCGCAAAACACACGATGTCGATGAACTGGTCGATTTGTTGTTGCAGCACGATGTAGCCATGCCGTTTCCTCCTGAGCAGTTTAGTCATCTCAACCCGTTCGCAGTCATCTTGCGTTACGAAGAAACTCCATTTATCAGCATGTCGCTGAAAGAGATGAGCCAACTGGTCGATTTAGCGTATCAATGGGCATCCGCTGTAGTAGCCAAGTAAAATGACGTTGCTCCAACAATTTTGAGGTAAGCATGAAAATATTAGTCATCGGTTCCGGCGGTCGCGAGCACGCGCTGGCCTGGCGTCTGGCGCAGGGCGTCAAGGTTCAGAAGGTGTATGTCGCACCCGGCAATGCGGGCACGGCGCTGGAAGACGGCGTGGTGAATGTCGCTATTACCGAGATTCCCGACCTGATCGCATTCGTACAACGCGAAAACATCGAACTTACCGTAGTCGGCCCCGAAGCGCCGCTGGCGGCGGGTATCGTGGATGAGTTCCGCGCGGCGGGTCTGAAAATTTTCGGGCCGACCAAAGCGGCGGCGCAACTCGAATCCTCCAAGGATTTCGCCAAGCGGTTCATGGTTCGCCACAACATACCCACCGCCTTTTTCGAAACCTTCAGCGACATTAAGGCGGCTCGCGCCTACGTCGAAAAGCACGGTGCACCGATCGTGATCAAGGCCGACGGATTGGCGGCGGGCAAAGGCGTGGTCGTAGCAGAGACCCAAACGGAAGCGTTTGCCGCGATCGACATGATGCTATCGGATAATAAACTCGGTGATGCCGGCGCTCGCGTGGTGATCGAAGAATTTTTGACGGGCGAAGAAGCCAGCTTCATCGTGATGGCCGACGGCAAAAACGTGCTGGCAATGGCGACCAGTCAGGATCACAAGCGCCTGCTGGACGGCGACAACGGACCTAATACCGGCGGCATGGGCGCGTATTCGCCCGCGCCGGTGGTCACCCCCGAGATTCACGCACGCGTGCTGCGCGAGGTGATAAACCCTGTCATGCGCGGCATGGAATCAGAGGGCATCAACTACACCGGATTCCTGTATGCCGGGCTGATGATCTCGCCGGACGGCGGTATCAAGGTGCTTGAATTCAACTGCCGCATGGGCGACCCGGAAACCCAGCCCATCATGCTGCGCCTGAAAAGCGATTTTTCTGTGATCGTCGAACACGCGATCAACGGCACGCTGGATCAAATCGAAGTGGAATGGGACAGGCGCACCGCGCTCGGCGTGGTGATGGCGGCGGCTAATTATCCCGACACGCCGCGCAAGGGCGATGTCATCACCGGGCTGTCTGAGCAACGCGCGAAAAAGCTGGAAGACGCTCATGTGTTTCATGCCGGCACGACGATGCAGGACGGTCAAGTGGTCACCAACGGCGGGCGCGTGTTGTGCGTCGTGGCGCTCGGCACGATGGTGAAAATGGCGCAGATGCGCGCTTATGAGATTGCCGACACGATTCATTTCGACGGTTGCCAGATGCGACGCGATATCGGCTGGCGCGCAATTGCAGCCCACAGAAAGTAATTGTTTCGACACAGCGCATCATATCGCCGCATCGCCGCGCACCTCAGACGCGGCGGCCTGATCGCCTATCCTACCGAATCCTGCTACGGCCTGGGCTGTGATCCGGACAATAGCAGCGCGGTACAACGCCTGCTCAAACTCAAGCAGCGCCCGCAACACAAAGGGCTGATCCTGATCGCGGCGCTTTACCGGCAAGTGGCGCGCTATCTGCAACCGCTCACATCGGCCCAACAGCAGCAACTCGAAATAGCAGGGGCACAGGCGATCACTTATCTGATGCCGGCCGTTCATTCCACGCCGCGCTGGTTACGCGGCGGTCATGACACGCTGGCGGTGCGATTGACCGCGCACCGGCAAGCCGCACAACTGTGCCGTGGCGTGAACAGCGCGCTGGTTTCTACCAGCGCCAATCGCAGCGGACAGCGTCCCGCCAAAACTTACGCGCAATGCCTGCGATTGTTCGGCAAGCGGGTGTGGGTGTTGCCGGGACGCGTGGGCAAGCGCAAAAAACCTTCGACCATCAGCATGTGGGCTGATGGTAGAATCGTTCGCAAATAATCCAATAAAACCCAGAGAAAATATGACTAGCTTCAATTCCGCAGCCGTAAAAGAATATCTGTTTGAACTGCAAGACCTGATCGTCACCCGTCTGGAACAGGTGGACGGCCTGAAATTTCGCCGCGACAGTTGGGACAGGCCTGAAGGCGGCGGTGGCAGGAGCTGCATCCTCGAAGAAGGCAATGTGCTGGAACGCGGCGGCGTGGCCTTCTCGCACGTGATGGGCGACAAGATGCCGCCTTCGGCCACGGCGCATCGCCCCGAGCTCGCAGGTCGCCGCTGGGAAGCGATGGGCGTGTCGCTGGTGCTGCATCCGCGCAACCCTTACGCGCCTACCACCCATGCCAACGTGCGCATGTTCGTCGCGATGAAGGATGGCGAAGCGCCGGTGTTCTGGTTCGGCGGCGGCATGGACTTGACACCTTATTATGGGTTTACCGAAGACGCCGTGCATTTCCATCAGGCCTGCAAAAATTCGCTCGCGCCGTTCGGTGCCGACCTGCATCCCAAATACAAAAAATGGTGCGACGAATATTTTTATCTCAAGCATCGCAACGAACCGCGCGGCGTGGGCGGCATTTTCTTCGACGACCTGAGCGTGCCGGATTTCGATACCGCGTTCGCAGTCCAGCAAAGCGTCGGCGATCATTTCCTGTCCGCCTATGTGCCTATCCTGGAACGCCGCAAGGACACGCCCTACGGCGAGCGCGAACGCGATTTCCAGCTCTACCGGCGCGGCCGCTATGTCGAATTCAACCTGGTGATTGACCGCGGCACGATCTTCGGCCTGCAAACCAATGGCCGCACCGAGTCCATCCTGCTGTCGATGCCGCCGCTGGTGAAATGGCGCTACGACTGGCATCCCGAGAAGGGCACGCCGGAAGCGAGACTGCATGAAGAATTTTTGGTGGTGAAGGATTGGGTGTAAGGATTTGTAGGAGCTCATCCATAGGAGTTCACATGCAGTCGAAAGATCACTGGGAAAAAGTTTACTCGACCAAAGCCACGAATGCGGTGAGCTGGTTTCAGCCGCATGCCGATTTCTCTGTCGGCCTGATCAATGCCACCGGTGTCAGTCGCGAGGCTGCCATCATCGACGTGGGCGGCGGGGCATCGACGCTGGTCGATGATCTTTTAACGATCGGTTATACCCATTTGACCGTGCTTGATCTTTCTGCCGCTGCGCTGGCTGCGGCCCGCGTCCGGCTGGGATCGATGGCAGCGAATGTCCGGTGGATAGAAGCCGATATTACTCAGGCGAATTTACCCGTCCATCAGTTTGATATTTGGCATGATCGCGCGGTGTTTCATTTTCTCACCACCCCTGAAGAGCGTGCCGCTTATGTGCAGGCGGTGTTTCATTCGGTGAAGCCCGGTGGGCACGTCATCGTCGCCACCTTCGCCGAAGACGGCCCCAATCAATGCAGCGGCCTGCCGGTCATGCGTTATCGCGCGGATGAGTTGCATGCCGAGTTCGGCGCTTCCTTCTCGCTGTTGAGCCACGAAAAAGAAGCGCACCACACCCCATCCGGCACGGTACAGCAGTTTGTTTACTGCTATTGCCGCATGATCAACTCCTAAGGCTTACCCAAAGCCTGCGCCGTCAGAGCGGGCGAAGTAGGTGATGTGCTATGCTCAGCGCCATATTTTCGTTGATGGTTGGTAATGAGATTCATACTTTGTTTTTTGCTATTGTTCTATTCTTCTGCACATGCTGATCAGGCTGCGGATTTTATTGCCGCTCACGATGCATTTCTCGCTGGGGATACAGTCAAGCTGGGACGTTACGCACAGCGGTTGAAAAAGATGCCGCTGGAGGTGTACGCCAGTTATTACCAGTTAAGTCTGAGCCTGAACAACGGCGATATTAAGCATGTCGAGGGGGCGGTAAAAAACTTTCTGGCCCGCCCGGAAGACACGCCGATGATCGATCAATTGCGCGCAGAGTGGCTCAAGTTACTCGGCAGAAAAAAACAATGGGATCTATTCGATGCCGAATATCCACGCTTACTAGATGAGGATACCGAGCTGACTTGTTATGCGCTGCAATCTCGCAGCCGTCACCAGGAGTTGGCTGCGCTGCATGAGGCGCGTAAATTATGGTTCACCGACAAGGCTCAACCGGATAGCTGCAACCCTTTGTTTGAAGCGGCGCTGTCCGCCGGAATCATCAGCGAACTCGATGTTAGCCAGCGCCTGCGCCTGGCTTTGGAAGCGAATAATGTATCCGTTGCCATCGCGCTGTCCGATCAACTGGATGACAAATACGCGGGCTTGCCTGCCCTGCTGAAAAGTGCCGCCGCTGATCCGGACCATTATCTGAAAAAGCTGGCCCCGCACGATTCCAATTCTACAAATAATTCTGACTTGACGGTTCCGCCCGCGCGCATCATCGGCGCGATCGGTGCGCCGGTTTCTGGCATCGTACAGTCGCCCGCTTCTGGTCTAGGTTTGGAAAATCTTTCGCCCTCTCCTGGTACGCTTATTCCCTCTCCAAACGCTGAATTGTTTGGATGGGGAAATATCTTGTCGCATCTAGGCTTCGGCAACGCAGGCAGCCCGCAACCCACTACCGCGCATGCGGAATTTATTCCGCCTAGCTCCTCGGACGCTCTTGATGCCGGGTGCAAGGCTCCGTGTATTAGCGAGACCTACACCATTGCACCGATCGGTTCAAATCCGAAATTGGAAAGCCTAGGCCAGCGTACCGCCGCGTTGTTTGCATTACAGCGTCTGGCAAAACAATCCCCCGATTTGGCCGCCGCGCGCTGGGCAAAGATCGGCGGATATTTTTCTTACAACGAGCAGCATTATTTTTATGGCAGGCTGGCTTATGAGGCGGCGCGTAATCAGGATGCGCGCGCACTCAGATGGTACAAGGCTGCGGCAAACACGGCGCTCGACGATCGTCAAACGGCATGGCATGTGCGCGCGGCATTACGTGCAAAGGATTGGCCCGAAGTGTTGGCAAGCGTGAACGCGATGAGCGAGCAACAGCAGCGCGATACCGCCTGGCAATACTGGAGGGCGCGAGCGCTGCTGGCCTTGGGCAAACCCGTCGAAGCCCGTGAAATATTTGCGCGCTTGAGCGTCGAATTTAACTTCTATGGTCAACTGGCCAGTGCGGAACTGGCTGACACCCCGGTATTGAGCGCGGACATCACGGTATACAAACCCGACCAACAGGCCCTCTCCCAAATGTCGGCGCTACCCGGTGTTCAACGCACGCTGGCGCTGTATCACATGAACATGCGCAACGAAGCGCTGGATGAATGGCGTTGGGTGCTGCGCAATTTGAATGATCACGAGTTGCTCACCGCAGCGGAAATCGCAAAACGCAACGCAATGTACGACCGCGCGATCGGTGCGGCAGACAGAACCGTCAACGTACACGATTTCAGCTTGCGCTATCTCGCGCCATACCGTTCAGAATTGCAGGTGCATATTCGAGAGCAGAGCCTGGATGAGGCGTGGGTGTATGGCTTGATGCGTCAGGAAAGTCGTTTTGTCACGGGCGCAAAATCCAATGTCGGCGCCGCAGGCCTGATGCAGATCATGCCCAGCACGGCGCGCTGGGTCGCGAATAAACTGGGATTGAAAAATTATCGCGATGCGCTGATCCAGCAACTCGATACCAATTTGCGTATCGGCACGTATTACATGAAAACGGTATTGTCACAGTCCGACAATAGCCCGGTACTGGCTTCGGCAGCATACAATGCAGGGCCTTTGCGGGCGCTACAGTGGCGCGGTGACCGGCCGCTCGAAGGCGCAATTTATGCCGAAACCATTCCGTTTGAAGAAACGCGCGACTATGTGAAAAAGGTAATGAGCAACACCGTGTACTACGCCGATCAATTCGGTAACCCGCAGCGTTCGCTCAAACAGCGCATGGGCATCATCTCGGCCAGGATGCCGGATAACCCGATCGCGATCCCGAATGAAAAGTGATGCCAAAATCTATTGCGTGGGCGGTGCGGTTCGCGACCGCCTGCTCGGGCTGGCCGTTCAGGATCACGACTGGGTCGTGGTGGGCAGCACCGTGGAGGCCATGGTGGCGCAAGGGTTTCAACCGGTTGGCAAGGATTTCCCGGTGTTCCTGCATCCCAAAACGCATGAAGAATATGCGCTGGCGCGCACCGAGCGCAAGACCGCGCCGGGCTATCAGGGTTTCGTTATCCATGCCGCGCCGGATGTCACGCTGGAACAGGATTTGCTGCGCCGCGATTTCACGATCAACGCGATCGCCGAGGACACCGACGGCAATCTGATCGACCCGCACAACGGCATCGAAGATTTGCGCGCAGGCATATTGCGCCATGTCAGCTCGGCATTCAACGAAGACCCGGTGCGCATCCTACGCGCGGCGCGATTTGCGGCGCGCTTCGGCTTCACGATCGCACCCGAGACATTGACGCTGATGCGCGACATGGTGAACAACGGCGAAGTGGATGCACTGGTGGCGGAACGCGTCTGGCAGGAACTGGCGCGTGGCCTGATGGAAAAGAATCCGTCGCGTTTTTTCGAGACGCTGCGCAGTTGCGGTGCGCTGGCAAAAATTATCCCCGAAGTAGACGCGCTGTTCGGCGTGCCGCAGCCGGAAAAATATCATCCCGAAATCGATTGTGGTATCCACACCCTGCTGGTGGTGGATGATGCGGCAGTTCATGATTACCCGCTGGAAGTGCGTTTTGCCGCCCTCACCCACGACCTGGGCAAAGGCAACACACCGAAGAATATTTTGCCGCGCCACATCGGGCACGAACTGCGCGGTGTGGAGTTAGTGAAAAATCTCTCGCAGCGCTTGCGAGCATCTAGTGAATGCCGCGACCTGGCCTTGCTGGCCGCGCGTTTCCACGGCGACATTCATCGCGCAAAAGAGCTGCGCGCCGAGACCATCATCAAATTGTTTCAGTCAGCGGATGCGTGGCGCCGACCGGAACGCTTCACCCATTTGTTGCAGGCCTGTGCCTGCGATGCGCACGGGCGCACCGGCCACGAGCACGATGCCTATCCGCAGGCGGATTACTTGTTGCAACTTTTAGCCGTCGCGCAGGCCGTGAATTCCGGGGAGATCGCGCAACGGTGCGCTGATAAAAATTTGATTGCAGAGCGGGTGCGCGAGGCGCGCATCACTGCGATAAAATCATTGGTCGAAAGACAGCGCAGCTGATGTATCAGCCAAGTTAAAAGTATAGCTCACAGCAAACGCGTCAAATCACCTTGGGTGAAACCGCGTAGCGGTTCTTTCATTCCTTTGCCCAGCGCGATCACCTTGAACAGCTCGCCCATTTCCGCCGGGCTGGTGAGTTTTTGCAACTGTGCGGACAGCGGCAGATAGTCGCGCAAGTTTTCCGGCGAGGTGTCTTTCAACAATTCCGAGATGCCGCAGTTGATCAAAAAGAATGCCTGCGAGGTGTAACCCATCAGTTCCAAGCCTGCATCGATGCCGCATTCGGCGATGTCGGTGAAATTCACATGCGCGGTGATGTCCTGCAAACCGGGGAAAAAAAACGGGTCATCGTGCGAGTGGTGTCGGTAGTGGCACATCAGCGTACCGGTACGGCGTTGCGGGTGATAGAACTCGCGCGCACCGAAACCGTAATCGATAAACAGCATCGCGCCCTGATGCAGCCGTTGCGCGAGGCTGTTGATCAAGCCGCGCGCGGCAAAACAGATTTCGCTGACATATTCGTCCCCTTCGACAAGCCTGTCCTGAGCATAGTCGAAGGGCTCAGGGCAGGCTTTTACGGCTGCATCAAGCAAAGCCGAATCTCTGATGGCGCGTTCCTGCCAGATGAAGTTGTTATCGTTTAACGCCACACCGCGCTCGGTGATTGCGCTGTCGTGCCAGTGCACCAGATGCACGGGCAACGCGTCGAGCACTTCGTTGGCGACCATCGCGCCGCTGAATTTTTCCGGCAGTGCGTCAAGCCACTGCACACGGTCCAGCAAATGCGGCAAGCGTACGCTTAACAGCGCCTGCTGGCGTGCGCGCAAGTCGGCGCTCACCTCGAGGATCGCATAGCTGTCCGGCAGACTGCCGAGTAGCTCCAGTTCGGCCAGCATGTCCGCCGCCAGTTTGCCGCTGCCCGCGCCCAGTTCCAGTATGTGCGGTGCGCTGGATGACATGATCTCGGCCATTTGTCGCGCCAGCGTGCGCCCGAACAACTTTGTTAGTTCCGGCGCGGTGATGAAGTCGCCCGCCTCGCCGAACTTATGTGCGCCCGCCGTGTAATAGCCAAGACCCGGTGCATACAGTGCCAGCTCCATATAGCGTGCAAACGAAATCCATCCGCCATTGGCTTCGATGTCGCGCCGGATGAATTCAACCAGATGAGCGCTGTGTTGCGCGGCTTCCGGGCTGGGTAGGGGTAGAGTGGCGGGCATGGTCAGGTATAATTCCCAGTTGGTCGGTTTTAATTGGTGCTGGCTAGTTTAATGGAGCACGAGTCTAATGGAACATGGGATGCAAGGCAAAGTGGTACTGGTGACGGGAGGGGCGAAGCGCGTCGGCGCGGCGATTTGTCGCCGCCTGCACGCCGCAGGCGCGCAACTCTCGATTCATTACCACAGCTCCGAACAAGAGGCGCTGGCTCTGCAACATGAATTAAATAATCTGCGTCCCAAAAGTGCTGACGTGTTTCAGGCAGACCTGCTCGACCTGCACGCGTTGCCGAAACTGGTGCATCAGGTCATCAAAAAATTCGGTCGGCTGGACGCGCTGGTCAATAATGCTTCAAGTTTTTACGCGACTCCGTTGGCGGATATTGTTGAACAACAATGGCACGACTTGCTCGGCACCAACCTGAAAGCCCCGCTGTTCCTGGCCCAGGCGGCGGCTGAAGAATTGCGCCGTCGCCATGGTTGTATCGTGAACATCGCAGATATTCACGGCGAGCGTCCGCTGCACGGCCATCTGCTGTATAGCGTCGCCAAGTCCGGTCTGGTCGCTCTGACCAAAGGTCTGGCGCAGGAAATGGCCCCGCAGGTGCGTGTCAACGCCGTCGCCCCCGGGGTTATCATCTGGCCGGAAAACTCGGAGTGGGAAGATGAAGAGAAACGCCGCAAGATCGTTGCGCATACGTTGCTCAAGCGCGAAGGTGAACCGGACGACATCGCCAAAGCGGTTGTCTTTCTGATTCAGGACGCACCCTATATTACCGGCCAGATCATCGCAGTCGATGGCGGCCGCAGCATTAACCTGTAAATCATTATGAACGACACCACACAACCAACACACTCAGAACATCACTCAACCAACTTCAATCGTCTCAAGGGACGGCTGGAGCACCATGTCGGCCGTGCGATTGCCGACTTCAACATGATCGAAGAGGGCGACAGCGTGATGGTGTGCCTGTCCGGCGGGAAAGATTCCTACACGCTGCTGGATATTTTGCTCACGTTGCGCAAGCGCGCGCCGATCGACTTTCGCATTGTCGCGATGAATCTGGACCAGAAGCAGCCGGGCTTTCCCGCCGACGTATTGCCGAATTATCTGAAACAGCTCGGCGTGGAATACCACATCGAAACGCAGGACACCTATTCCATCGTCAAGGAAAAAATCCCCGAGGGCAAGACCACCTGTTCGCTGTGTTCGCGGCTGCGGCGCGGCATCATCTACCGCGTGGCGAGCGAGCTCGGCGCAAACAAGATCGCGCTGGGTCACCACCGGGACGACATGATCGAGACGCTGTTCCTGAACATGTTCTTCGGCGGCAAGCTAAAAGCCATGCCACCCAAGCTGGTCACCGACAAGGGCGACCATGTCGTGATCCGTCCGCTGACTTATTGCGCCGAGAAAGATATCGTCCGCTATGCGCGCGGCATGGAGTTTCCGATCATCCCGTGCAACCTGTGCGGCTCGCAGGAAAATCTGCAACGCCAGAACATCAAGGCTATGCTCGCGGCGTGGGAGCACGAATATCCCGGACGCAGCCAGACCATTTTTACCGCGATGCAAAACGTCAAACCCTCGCACCTGCTGGACGGCGACTTGTTCGATTTCAAGAATATTCAGATCGGTTCAAAAGTCGCGGAGGGCGATATCGCATTCGATCTCGGCCAGTGAACGACGGCCGGATCGAGATACGAATTGTCTGTGATATGCTTATAAATATTAAATATAAATTTTTAGGCAGCGCACGCTGCCTTTGTTTTAATTCTGATCGAAAATATATTCGAATCAACCCTACATCGTTAATCTTTAAGGAGTGAAGTTATGTCATTGCGCCGTACTGTTGCACTTTCCCTGTTAGCCGTCAGCACCACAGTAGCCTTCAGTGCCCTAGCCCTAGCGGATACCATCGATATCAACCTGCGCGATACCAGCGCCCAATTGCAGTACAAATCCTCAATGGGTCGCGATGCGCTCGGAAAAACAGAATTCCATATGGGCGTTTTGTATGTCAATAAAAATAACATGCTCGGTGATTTTGGTCTTTTGGTAAAAGACGAAGTGGGCAGCGGCGCTCCCGGATTGTCTATCGGTGTCGGCATAAAGGGTGTGGTCGCCAAGGTTACGGGCAACAATCCAGCGGCCAGCAATGCATCGGCCTTGGCACTGGGCGGGCTGGTACGTTATTCGCCCCCTGCCGCTTCTCGTCTGGGCATAGTCGGGCAAGTGTATTTGTCTCCGAACATCGTCACCTTTGGCGATGCCGACCGCTATGTTGAAACCGGAGCACGTGTGGAGTTCGAGGTCATTCCGCAGGCGGTTGTTTACCTCGGTTACCGGAGAATTGGATTCGGCCTCAAGGCTCGACCCTACGCGATACTTGATGAAGGCGTCAATTTTGGTCTGCGTATCTCGTTCTAGGCTGCAAACAGTGCTGGAGACACTGGCCGACTGCCGTAAAAATCAGAGCGTCGCAGTCGATTCTTAACGGGTCTTCATCACGAGCTAGCCCACCTACACCGCAATCTTGAAAATCACCTTGTGGATTTCAACTGACGCAACCAGCGGCGCATGCGCGTCTTCCGGGAAGAAGATGCAGAAATGATCCGGCGGCGTGGCGATCCACGTCGCCGGTGAATCTTTGAAAAACTGGATGTCTCGCTCCGCGCTGTAGTCGCTCACCGGCTCGCGACAAGCGGCAAGCGGCTTCCAGCCCATCTCATCCACCCCTTCCAGCACCAATTGAATATCGATGTAACGTCGATGACATTCCAGCAGTGCCGCTGCACGCGTGCGTCCCGGCACATGCTCCACGATAGCAAACAAGTCGTCTCCGACAATCGGATAACGTCCCGGCGCGAGCGCGCGCAGGTCGGTGTTGCGGATGTATTCGAACGCGCGCGGGAACAGTGGGTGCAGTGCAGCGTAACGGTCGGATTGGGAGAGGGTGGAGAAGATCATGGTCGTATTCGTTACCTGATTAAATAAATCGCGCCACCATGCCCTTGGCCAGCTCGCCCTGCAACGGTATCTGCACGCGATGGCCGCTGCCGGGGGCAACGGTGATGGGCTCGCCTTTGAGGTTCTTCATCTCGTTCAACACGATGATGCGATTACCGGAAGGGTGGACGATCTCTAGCTTGTCGCCAACCGAAAAACGGTTTTTCACGTCAATCTCAGCGATGCCGTTCGCGCAACTGACGATGTCGCCGACGTATTGCTGGCGGAAACTCTCGGAGTGGCCGCGCATGTAGTTCTGCTGTTCGTGCGTGTGGTGACGTTCGTAGAAGCCGTCGGTGTAGCCGCGATTCGCCAGCGCATCCAGCGCGCCCAGCAGTTCCAGATTGAACGGGCGACCTTTAACGGCATCGTCGATGGCTTGGCGATACACTTGTGCGGTGCGTGCCACGTAGTAAATAGACTTGGTGCGACCTTCGACTTTCAGCGAATCGATGCCGATCTTGACCAGCCGCTCGACGTGCTCGACCGCGCGCAAATCCTTGGAGTTCATGATGTAGGTGCCGTGCTCGTCTTCGAGCACCGGCATTAGTTCGCCGGGATGGTCTTGGCGCGAGATGACGTATACTTTATCTGCCTCAGGATGGCGCGGTTGTGAGCCGCAATCGGAGAGCGGACTTTCACTTAACGCTTTATCGAAATCGAAGTCGATTTTTTCAATGTGTCCCGTGCCGTCTTCAACGGCATTATCGACCTTGTAATCCCAGCGGCAGGAATTAGTGCAGGTGCCTTGGTTGGCATCGCGATGATTGAAGTAGCCGGAGAGCAGGCAGCGACCGGAATAGGCGATGCACAGCGCGCCGTGGATGAATACTTCGAGTTCGATGTCCGGGCATTGCTGGCGGATTTCTTCGATCTCGTCCAGCGACAGTTCGCGCGAAAGAATGACGCGCGTCAGACCCAGCGATTTCCAGAATTTCACTGCCGCGTAGTTGACCGTGTTGGCCTGCACCGACAAGTGTACATCCACTTCCGGCCAGCGTTCGCGCACCATCGCGATCAGGCCAGGATCGGCCATGATCAGCGCGTCCGGCTTCATCGCGATGACCGGCTCCATGTCCGCCATGTAGGTCTTCACCTTGGCGTTGTGGGGCATCAGGTTGCTAGCGATGAACAATTTTTTTCCGAGCGCATGCGCTTCCCCGATGCCGATCTGCAACTCTTCCAGCTGGAATTCGTTGTTGCGCGCGCGCAAGCTGTAGCGCGGCTGCCCGGCATATACCGCGTCCGCACCGAAGGCGTAGGCGGTGCGCATTTTTTCCAGTGTGCCCGCAGGCAGCAGCAATTCCGGTGCGCGCATCAAAGCCCCAGCCTCTTCCAGATCGCCAGCGCCGGTGCGGCCTGGTTCAGCGTGTAGAAATGCAGGCCGGGTGCGCCGCCTTCTAACAAGCGTTCGCACAATGAGGTGACCACATCCAGACCAAAGGCTTGAACCGACTCATTGTCGTCGCCATAACCTTCCAGCGTCTTGCGCATCCAGCGCGGAATTTCCGCGCCACATGCATCGGAAAAACGCGCCAGTTGCGCGAACTTCACGATCGGCATGATGCCCGGCACGATAGGCAAGCTGATGCCCTGCTTGCGGCACTCGTCGACGAAGCGAAAGTAGGCATCGGCGTTGTAAAAGTATTGGGTGATCGCGGAGTTCGCACCCGCGTTCACCTTGCGTTTGAAGTTCAGGATGTCGTCGTGCGCAGATCTGGCCTGCGGATGAAACTCGGGGTAGGCCGCCACCTCGATGTGAAAGTGATCACCCGTTTGTTCGCGGATGAACGACACCAGTTCATTGGCGTATTGAAACTCGCCGATGCTGCCCATGCCGGAAGGCAGGTCGCCGCGCAACGCGACGATGCGCTTGACGCCCATATCCTTGTAGGTGTTCAGCATGGTGCGGATGTTCTCGCGCGTGGCGCCGACGCACGACAAGTGCGGCGCAGCTGTATAACCTTCAAGCTTGATCTGCCGTATGGTTTCCAGCGTGCGGTCTTGCGTCGAACCGCCCGCGCCGAACGTCACCGAAAAAAATTCCGGATGCAGCACCGCCAATTGTCGGCGTGTGACCGCGAGTTTTTCCACGCCTTCCGGTGTTTGCGGCGGAAAAAATTCGAAACTGAAAAGTGGTTTGTTCATGTCATTTTCATTTGCCAAATGGCTCATTTGTTATGCGGCCTCATCAACTGTGCGGCAGCCGATGACAGCGCCCAGGAAAAAATACTGTACAGCACAGCGCCCAAAACGCCGTGCCAGAAATTGTCGACAACAAAACCGCGCAGCACCGAGCCGACCAGCCAGAACAAGGTGCCATTGATCACAAAAATGAATAGTCCCAGCGTGAGCAATGTCACCGGCAGCATCAGCAACAGCAGCAGCGGGCGTATCAAGGTATTGACCAGCCCGAGGAAAAACGCAGCGATCAGCGCCGAGCCAAAACCGTCCACATGGATGCCCGGCACGAAGTTCGCCACGGCGAGCAATGCGAGCCCATTGAGTACCCAGATTAACAGCAACTCGAATTGCAGTTTCATTTGCATTTCCCTTTGACGGATTTGCCGGCTTTGGCAACTTGTGCGCGCAACGCCGATCCATAAGCGGATTGACACCACTCGACCATCTCGGCGGGCGAATCGAGGCTGGCTGCCGGCGCAGACCAATAGGACATCTGCACGGTGCGCGTCTGGCTCTGATATACGAACGGACGGCTGCCCGCCCGCTCGAATAGTGCCACGTTGGCAGCGTCGGTCTTGAAGTACAGCTCATCCTCAACGATCAACGCAAACATCAAGCCATCGCGGTACAAACCATAGCCGCCGAACATCCTGCGCGAAGAAACTGCCGCCCATCCCGCCATCAGCTCCACCACATAATCGACGAACTCATTACGGGTGGAGCTCATGTGCTTTTAGTAACGGTAATGGTTGGCTTTGTACGGACCTTCCTTGGACACGCTGATGTACGCGGCCTGCTGGTCGGTCAACGTGCTCAGCTGCGCATTCAGCGTGGTCAGTTGCAAGCGCGCGACCTTCTCGTCCAGATGCTTGGGCAAGGTGTACACGCCGATTGGATAGTCCTTGGTTCGGGTAAATAGTTCAATTTGCGCGATGGTCTGGTTGGCGAAACTCGAGCTCATCACATAGGACGGATGGCCGGTGCCGCAACCCAGATTCACCAGACGGCCTTCGGCCAGCAGCAGAATCTTTTTGCCGTCGGGGAAGATCACGTGATCGACCTGCGGCTTGATGTTGTCCCACTTGTATTGCTTGAGCGAGGCGACATCGATCTCGTTGTCGAAGTGTCCGATGTTGCACACGATGGCCTGGTTCTTCATTTTCTTCATGTGCTCGTGGGTGATCACATGGAAGTTGCCGGTGGCGGTGACGAAAATGTCGCCATGCTCGCAGGCGTAATCCATCGTCACGACGCGATAACCTTCCATCGCGGCTTGCAGCGCGCAGATCGGGTCGATCTCGGTCACCCAAACTTGCGCGGACAATGCACGCAACGCCTGTGCGGAACCCTTGCCCACGTCGCCGTAACCTGCGACCACGGCGATCTTGCCGGCCACCATCACGTCGGTCGCACGCTTGATTGCATCCACCAGAGATTCGCGGCAACCGTACAAATTGTCGAACTTGGACTTGGTGACGGAATCGTTCACGTTGATCGCAGGGAATTTCAGTTCGCCGCGCTCATGCATCTGATACAGGCGATGCACGCCGGTCGTAGTTTCCTCGGTCACGCCCTTGATTGCAGCCAGACGCACTGAATACCATTTTTTGTCTGTTGCCAGCTTGGCCTTGATTGAAGCATACAAGCAGGTTTCTTCTTCGGAGCCGGGATTATTCAGCAAAGAAGCATCCTTCTCGGCGCGTGCGCCCAGATGCAGCAGCAAGGTAGCATCGCCGCCATCATCCAGAATCATGTTGGAATAACCACCATCCGCCCATTCGAAGATGCGGTGCGTGTAGTCCCAGTATTCGGTCAGGTTCTCGCCCTTGACGGCGAACACCGCCGTGCCGGTCGCGGCAATCGCGGCGGCAGCGTGATCCTGGGTCGAGTAGATGTTGCAGGATGCCCAGCGCACTTCTGCACCCAGTGCTTTCAGCGTCTCGATCAGCACGCCGGTCTGGATAGTCATGTGCAACGAACCTGTGATGCGCGCGCCTTTGAGCGGCTGGGCCTTGGTGAATTCCTTGCGGATCGCCATCAGGCCGGGCATTTCGATTTCGGCAATCGCGAGTTCCTTGCGTCCCCATGCGGCCAGGGACATATCGGCGACGATGTAATCGGTGAATTGTTTAGTAGCGGCGTTCATAAGTGCTCCATTCATAAAGTTAATGAATAGGTGCGGTTGAAACATTGAACCACGGGCTCCGAGCCTGACGGGGGACTGAGTCCAGCCCCGCTGCAGCACCCCTCGGAGGGTGGTGAAATTCGTTTTGTGGGCGAATCGCGGTGTCGCATGCTCGCTCACTTTTCGTCTATCTATGCGATATGCCTCATCGTTCGCTGTGCGGCTTCTTGCGCTTCATCCCACACAACGAATTTCACAGATTGGCATAGGGTTACATCAGTTTGCCCGCATCCTCGCGCAACGCAACGGCGCGATCCGTGGCTTCCCAGGTGAACCCCGGCTCTTCGCGGCCGAAGTGACCGTAAGCTGCGGTGTTCTCATAAATCGGGCGCAACAGATCGAGCATTTGCACGATGCCTTTAGGGCGCAGGTCGAAATGGCGCAACACCAGTTCGGTCAGCTTCTCATTGGAAATTTTGCCGGTGCCATAAGTGTCCACCATCACGCTGGTCGGCTTGGCTACACCGATCGCATAGGATACCTGCACCAGACACTTGGTCGCCAGACCGGCAGCGACGATGTTTTTGGCTACATAACGGCCCGCGTATGCGGCCGAACGGTCCACCTTGGACGGATCCTTGCCGGAGAACGCGCCGCCACCGTGCGGAGCTGCGCCGCCGTAGGTGTCCACGATGATCTTGCGCCCGGTCAGGCCGCAATCGCCTTGCGGACCGCCGATGACGAAGCGCCCCGTAGGGTTGACCAGATAATTGATGTTGCCCTTGATCAGCTCTTTCGGCAGCATCGGCTTGATGATTTCCTCGAT
>JADGRL010000060.1 GCA_017880865.1 Gallionella sp. | reverse complement strand
GCAAGAATTATTTTAATGAGAAATTGGCCGCAAACCCAATGTCAGCCTGGCTTTCATCAATTCTCTACACACCTTTGCGGAACGGCTAGAAGAAAAGGCGACCCCGGTTTGCCGCCCTTCGGGTACCCTGCGTTGCTCGACTGGTCAGGCTTCCTCATAAACTCGCACGATCCGCTACGCGTCCACGTGCTCAAACATATTCGTCAGAATTCCTTGACCCGTCTGCGCTACTCGGCGGCGCACAGGGGAAGAAAAGCAAGAAAACCATAACTCTTAAGGTGAGCACAACGTGCTCACCTTAAGAGTTATGAAGGAAATATCAATTTACTGCTGTCGATGGTCAATCGAAAACGTACTGGAGCCGTTGGATCAGGCGTTTCGATCGATTCAAAACACAAAGGAAAACGCTGAGATAGTCGTTGATCTACGCATCCTACAAATACTCCCTCCGCCAAACCAATAAGAAAGCTGGCGATAGATGCCTGTCACTTGCGATATCTCGAGGGTTTTCACCGTCGATGTACCACACTGGGGCTTGAATCTGATTGGTCGGCATCAATCGAAAGTTTTCTACGTGCAGACGTTTCGTGGAAGTCCCATGTTCTTGAAAATTTCGCAGCTCTACTACCTTGGACACGCCATCAGCGTGTCCATTGATGAATTTGACGAACTGGTTGTCTGAACCAAGCCGTCGTTCAACATCTTTTACAAGTTGATCAAATCTACTGTGATGTTTGTCTAGCGTCCAAAACAGGCCGACCAATGCACACACTTCTTGAATTGCTCTCTTTGCATTAATAAGGAAAGTCGTCGCACGGTGTTCAAAATCATTTAACACAGGAAATCGCTCAAGTGCGCGGCCACCAGAGTCTAGTCGATAGCCCGTTGCCTCAACAGCGTCGAGTTCAGCTTGTAGCGCCAATGTGTACTGAGCAACAACCCTTTCGCATAGAACTAGGGAACCCTTAATTCTGTGCATCTGAACCAATACCGGTGCCGAATCAAGAGGAGGTTCAAAGTCAGCAGCTTTAAGAACCTGACTTGCCATGATGAAAGTTCGTGATACAGCGGGGGATGCTGATCCCACATCATCGATCTTTGCATTGACCCATAGAGCATCTGCATTGGTTCGTAAAGGGTCAATCGTATCTGGTGTTTGTATCATGAAGGTAGCATCGACGGTATACATTTCCATTCGATCTGGTAGCGCACACATTTGGGTAATCGGACCAGTTCCACCAGGCGGTAGAGTGAACGACCCTGCGGAGTCTCTGCGTAGAAGTTTCTTGGTCATATTTAAGATTCTACAGCAGCAACTTATTGCTCAACCAAATAATTGCGCTGTTTTGTTTCGCGCTTTTCGATCCCCTGTGCGCCGCCTCGATCAGATGTAAGCGGGCGGTGGTGTTGGGCGAGCACTGTTTGAGCACGTGGCCGCGTAGCGGATCGTGCGAGTTGCGCAGCCCCGCTTGCTTGCGGCTGATCGAGGGTACCCGCAGGGCGGGAAACCGGGGCGGCGTTTTCTTTCGCCCATTTCTTTTGGCCGCACAAAAGAAATGGGCCAGCTGCCGGTCTGCGTCAAGACCGCACGTAGGGCGAGCGTCTGACGGCGTACTCCTTGCGGGTGCTGCCACCGGCGGTTTTGTTTCTGATTATTTCTGCGCGGGCATAACCCGAAGGCTAGGGAATGATAGAATGCGCGACTAGCAAAGAGGAAGAGTTACCCGCGATTGCCCAGCTGTTTCTTGGTCAGCGGTTTCTTGCCCTTATGGCGCGGCATTTTCTTGATTTCGATCAAATGCGCATCCGGGTTGGGTTTGTAGACCACCAGGATTTTGCCGATGTGCTGCACTGCAGCCGCGCCTAATTGGGTGCAAATGGCCGTCAGGATTTCATCGCGTTGCAGACGTTCTGCCATGACACGAATTTTGATGAGCTCATGAGTTTTTAAAGTCAGCGCGATTTCTTTTAGCACTGATTCGGTCAAACCCGCATTGCCTATCATCACGGTCGGTTTTAATTGATGTGCGCGGCCTTTCAGGGCGAGGCGTTCGGATACGGTAAGCGATAACATATTAAATTGCCTTTCAAATAAGGCGCAGATTCTAACAGGTTGCAGGAATCGCAGGAAATGCAGTTGTTCTATTAACTAATTCAAGGCCTCTGTACAACGTAGCGAGCGAAGCTGAGGCAAGGCAAAAATTGGGTAAAAACCGGAATGTACATTTTCGTACATGAGGATTTTGAGCCGATTTTTAACGCAGTATCAGCGAGCGTAGTAGTTGTGCAGAGGCCTAAAGATACGATGAAGCCTTCTAAGACCAGCAAACAATGGATGCGTGAGCATGTTAATGACCCTTTTGTGCAGCTTGCGCAGAAGGAGGGCTACCGCTCGCGCGCCGCTTACAAGCTGCTGGAGATCGATACCAAAGACCATTTGCTCAAGCCCGGCACGGTGGTGGTGGATTTGGGCGCTACCCCGGGCGGCTGGTCGCAGGTCGCGGCAGCCCGTGTGGGACGCGGCGGAAAAGTGGTCGCACTGGATTTATTGCCGCTGGATCCGCTGTCCGGAGTGGATTTCATTCAGGGCGATTTCCGTGAGGATGCCGTGCTCAAGCAGTTGGAAGATTTTTTACAGGGCAAGCCGGTAGGGCTTGTAATTTCCGATATGGCGCCCAACATGAGCGGGGTGGCTTCTGCAGATCAGGCGCGTGCGATGCATCTTGCGGAACTGGCGATGGAATTCGCACTCCTACACCTGAAGCCGGACGGCAGTTTCTTGGTTAAGGTGTTTCAGGGCGCGGGGTTTGAGGATTTTCTCAAACTGATGCGCAGCCGCTTCGCCAAAGTGGCATCGCGCAAGCCCAAGGCATCCCGCGACCGCAGCAGTGAAGTGTATTTGTTGGGTAGCGGAAAGCTTGAGTAATAGGGCAATACATAGTCTAATGACCAACCTCGGCAGCCGCCAGTGCATCAATTATGGGTATGGGGCGCGTCGTTTAAGGAGTGATTTTGAACAACTTTAAGAGCATTGCAATTTGGATGGTTGTCGCCCTGGTGCTGATGACCGTGTTCAATCAATTCAATACCCGCCAGCAGCAGACTACCCAGTCGCAGCTCGATTATTCGCAATTTCTTGAAGAGGTGAAGCAGGGGCATATCACCAAGGTGGTCATCGAAGGACGTACGCTTAAGGCGACGACTGCCGATGGCAAACATATCACCAGCTATGCGCCCAGCGATTTGTGGATGGTTTCCGACCTGTTGAAAAACGGCGTGAACATTGAGGCTAAGCCAGAGGAAGAACCTTCCTTCCTGATGAATATTTTCGTGTCATGGTTTCCGATGGTCTTGCTGATTGTCGTGTGGGTATTCTTCATGCGTCAGATGCAGGGTGGCGGCAAAGGTGGCGCGTTCTCGTTCGGCAAGTCGCGCGCGCGCCAGTTGGATGAGAGCAAAGAACGCTTCACGTTCGCCGATGTGGCGGGCTGTGATGAGGCCAAGGAAGAAGTATCCGAGCTGGTCGATTTCCTGCGCGACCCGTCAAAATTTCAGAATCTCGGCGGACGTATCCCGCGCGGTGTATTGCTGGTGGGCAATCCCGGAACCGGTAAGACGCTGCTGGCGAAAGCGATTGCCGGTGAAGCCAAGGTGCCGTTCTTCTCGATATCGGGTTCGGATTTTGTTGAAATGTTCGTCGGCGTAGGCGCCGCACGTGTGCGCGACATGTTCGAGCAGGCCAAGAAGCAGGCACCGTGCATCGTGTTCATCGATGAAATCGATGCGGTAGGTCGGCAGCGTGGCGCTGGACTGGGCGGCGGCAACGACGAGCGCGAGCAGACGCTGAATGCGTTGCTGGTGGAAATGGATGGCTTCGAGGGCGCCAGCGGCGTGATCGTGATCGCCGCGACCAACCGTCCCGATGTGTTGGATTCCGCGCTATTGCGCCCGGGTCGCTTCGATCGTCAAGTGGTTGTACCGTTGCCGGATATTCGCGGTCGTGAGCAGATTCTGATGGTGCACATGCGCAAGGTGCCGGTAGCTCCAGATGTGAAGGCCGATATATTGGCGCGCGGCACACCGGGCATGTCCGGTGCTGACTTGGCGAATCTGGTCAACGAAGCCGCGTTGTTTGCGGCGCGTCGCAGCAAACGTTTCGTCGAGATGGATGATTTCGAGTCGGCGAAGGACAAGATCATGATGGGCGCGGAACGCCGCTCCATGGTGATGCCGGAAGAAGAGCGCCGCAATACTGCGTATCACGAGTCCGGTCATGCGGTGGTCGCCAAGCTGCTGCCGAAGACGGATCCGGTACACAAGGTGACTATCATCCCGCGCGGCCGTGCGCTGGGCTTGACCATGCAATTGCCTGCGGAAGACCGCTACAGCATGGACAAAAATCGCATACTCGATACGATCGCCGTGCTGTTCGGCGGACGTATCGCCGAAGAGATTTTCATGCATCAGATGACTACCGGCGCTTCCAACGATTTCGAACGTGCCACCGATATGGCGCGGCGCATGGTGACCCAGTGGGGGATGTCGGATGCGCTCGGGACTATGGTGTATGGCGAAAACGAGGGCGAGGTTTTTCTTGGCCGTTCGGTCACCACGCACAAGAATATTTCCGAAACAACCATGCAGCAGGTGGATGCAGAAATTCGCCGCATCATCGATCAGCAGTACGCGCTGGCGCGTGGTTTGATCGAGGCCAATCGCGACAAGATCGAGGCGATGACCAAGGCATTGCTGGAATGGGAAACCCTTGATTCCGATCAAATCAGCGACATCATGGCCGGCAATCCACCGCGTCCGCCCAAGCCAACTCAAAGCACTCAAGCTCCGAAGCCTCCGCAAGATCAGGCACCGACTGCTCCGGTTACCACGCCTACGCAGCCTGCGCAGGAAACTTAAAAGCAGGATCGGGGAGCGAGGATTGAGGAGCGAGTAAAACCCGCTGCCCCAATTTTCAATCCTCAATCCTCGCTCCCCCGATCCTGAATGTTCTTCCACTGCGGCCACTTTCAATTTGATTTGTCCAGACCGCGGGTCATGGGCATCGTCAACGTCACGCCCGATTCCTTCTCCGATGGCGGGCAGCATTTACAGCGTGATGCTGCAATCAAACATGCGCTGCAACTGATAGACGAGGGTGCGGACATACTCGACATCGGCGGCGAGTCCACGCGTCCCGGAGCGCGACCCGTCAGTATTCAAGAAGAACTTGACCGTGTGCTGCCGATTATCGAAGGCTTGCGCGGAGCGTCCGCGCCGTTCTTACCCGTGCCGATTTCTATCGACACCTGCAAGCCTGAGGTGATGCGGGCCGCGATCGCTGCCGGTGCGCAGATGGTCAACGACATCAACGCGCTGCAAGATGCTGCCGCGATGCATGCCGTTGCCGCCAGCAATGTTGCCGTGTGTCTGATGCACAAGCAAGGCAACCCGCAAACCATGCAGGAACAGCCTCATTATCAAAACGTGGTCGATGAGGTCAGCGCGTTTTTGCGTGAGCGCATTGCGGCCGCTGAGGCCGCCGGCATTCAACGCGAGCGCATCGTGATCGATCCGGGCTTTGGCTTCGGCAAGACGTTGGCGCATAATCTCGCCTTGCTGCGCGAGTTGAGAAAGATGGCTGAACTGGGCGTGCCGGTATTGGCGGGTCTTTCGCGAAAATCCATGCTGGGTGCGCTGACCGGACATGATGTAGCTCAACGGCTGCCAGCCAGCGTGGCAGCCGCGTTGATCGCGGTGCAACACGGGGCGAGCATCGTGCGCGTGCATGATGTGCGCGCGACGGTGGATGCGTTGAAGGTTTGGAATGCAGTAAATGGAGAAATAACGTGAGTAGAAAATATTTTGGTACCGACGGTGTACGCGGGCGGGTTGGTGAACATCCAATCACGCCGCAATTCGTGATGCACCTGGGCTATGCGGCAGGCAAGGTGCTGGCGAGTGCGGCTGACACGCGCGGCGAACGTCCCGGCGTGCTGATCGGCAAGGATACGCGCATTTCCGGCTACATGCTGGAATCGGCTCTGGAAGCCGGTTTGATCGCGGCAGGTATCGACGTGTATCTGGCCGGACCCGTGCCTACCCCGGCGGTGGCTTATCTGACCCGCGCATTGCGCCTGCAGGCCGGGGTCGTGATTTCCGCATCGCACAATCCGTTTGAGGACAACGGCATCAAGTTTTTCTCATCACATGGCACCAAGTTGCCGGACGAGACCGAGCGTGCCATTGAAGCGGCCCTGGATGAACCCATGCAAACCAATGCATCGGAAGGTTTAGGCAAAGCCAAGCGCATCGACGATGCGGTCGGTCGCTATATCGAATTCTGCAAGAGTACTTTCCCCGCCGAGCTGGATCTGCGTGGTATGAAGATCGTCGTGGACAGCGCGCACGGCGCGACTTACCACATCGCGCGCCATGTGTTCCACGAACTCGGTGCCGATGTCATCGCGATCGGCGCGCAACCCGACGGTAAGAATATCAACGACGGCTATGGTGCGACGGCACCGGATAATTTGCGCAAAGCGGTGGTCGAACATAAGGCGGATCTGGGCATCGCGCTGGATGGCGACGGCGATCGTCTGGTGATGGTGGACAGCGCGGGGATGCTTTATGACGGCGACCAGTTGCTGTATGTGATCGCCAAACATCGCCAAGCACAAGGCAAGCTTCAAGGTGGCGTGGTCGGCACGCTGATGACTAACTTGGCGTTCGAGCACGCGATGCAGCGACTGGGCATCCCGTTCAAACGCGCCAAGGTCGGCGACCGCTACGTGATGGAATTATTGCAGCAACAAGGCTGGCAACTCGGCGGCGAAAATTCCGGTCACATCATCTGTCTTGATAAACACAGCACCGGCGACGGCATCGTCTCCGCGCTGCAAGTGCTGCATGCTCTGCGCGCCAACCAGCAGAGTCTCGCGGTGGCGGCGGGGGATTTGCACATGTATCCGCAGGTGTTGATCAACGTGCGGGTAGCCCGTGGCGTCGATTGTCTCGGTCACGATCAGGTAAAGGCGGCGGTGTCCGATGCCGAACGAGTTCTGGACGGCAAGGGGCGTGTACTGCTGCGCCCTTCCGGTACTGAGCCGTTGTTGCGCGTGATGGTTGAGGGTGAAGACCCGCAGCTGGTAGAACAATCCGCGCAGCGCATCGCCGAAGTGGTGCGCATGCTCGCTACCAGTTAAATCAAACAGGTTTTCATTCGGAAGTTACGCCGTTACGGGTTCCTTCTCGAGCTCCAGCACCACCTTGCCATCCTTTACATCCACGGTCACCTGGCCGCCGTTAGCCAGCTTGCCGAACAGCAGCTCGTCGGCCAGCGCGCTACGGATGGTGTCCTGGATCAGGCGTGCCATCGGGCGTGCGCCCATCAGCGGATCGAAGCCGTTCTCGGCCAGATGATCCTTGAGCGCATCGGTGAACACGACTTCCACTTTCTTCTCGTGCAACTGTTCTTCAAGTTGCATCAGGAATTTGTCCACGACGCGCAGGATGACTTCGTGATCCAACGGTGCAAAGGAGATAACGGCATCCAAGCGGTTGCGAAATTCCGGCGTGAAGGTGCGCTTGATGTCCGCCAGCTCGTCGCCGATCGCACTGCTCTGGGTGAAGCCGATGTGGCTCTTGTTCAATGCTTCTGAACCAGCGTTGGTGGTCATGATGATGACCACGTTGCGGAAATCGGCTTTGCGCCCGTTGTTGTCGGTGAGCGTGCCGTGATCCATCACTTGCAACAGGATGTTGAAAATATCCGGGTGAGCTTTTTCGATTTCGTCCAGTAACAGCACCGCATGCGGCTGTTTGCTGATCGCTTCGGTGAGCAATCCGCCCTGGTCGAAACCGACGTAGCCGGGTGGCGCGCCGATCAGGCGCGACACGGCGTGTCGTTCCATGTATTCGGACATGTCGAAACGGTGCAGCGGCATGCCCATCGCGAAAGCGAGTTGCCGCGCTACTTCAGTCTTGCCGACACCAGTCGGGCCGGAGAACAGGAAGCTGCCGATGGGTTTTTGTGGATTGCCCAGCCCGCTGCGCGACATCTTGATCGCGGTGGCAAGCGCGTCGATCGCTTTGTTCTGGCCGAATACCACGGCTTTCAAATCGCGATCAAGTGTTCGCAGTGTGTTGCGATCATCGCTTGATACGCTGTGCGGCGGGATGCGCGCGATCTTGGCGATGATCTCTTCGATCTCATGTTTGCCGATGACTTTTTTCTGCTTCGATTTGGGCAGGATGCGTTGTGCGGCGCCGGCCTCATCCAGCACGTCGATCGCCTTGTCCGGCAGATGGCGGTCGTTGATGAAACGCGCGGAAAGTTCCGCCGCAGTAGTCAATGCCGCCGCGCTGTATTTGACGTTGTGATGTTCTTCAAAACGCGATTTCAGGCCGCGCAGAATCGCGATGGTTTGCTCCACCGATGGCTCCGGCACATCGACCTTCTGGAAGCGACGCGACAGCGCGTGATCCTTCTCGAAGATGCCGCGATATTCCTGATAAGTGGTCGCGCCTATGCACTTCAATTGCCCGTTCGATAACGCGGGCTTGAGCAGATTGGATGCGTCCATCGTGCCGCCGGAAGCCGCGCCCGCACCGATCATCGTGTGAATTTCGTCTATGAACAGAATCGCATTCGGCGCATCGTTAAGTTCTTTCAGCACGGCCTTCAGACGCTGTTCAAAGTCGCCGCGATACTTGGTGCCCGCCAGCAGTGCGCCCATGTCGAGCGAGTACACATGCGCGTCCTTGAGGATGTCCGGCACGTTATCTTCCACAATGAGTCGCGCCAGACCCTCGGCAATAGCGGTTTTGCCCACGCCCGCCTCTCCTACCAGTAGCGGGTTGTTCTTGCGGCGGCGGCACAGCGTCTGGATGACGCGTTCCAATTCGATTTCGCGTCCGATCAGAGGATCAATTTTTCCGGCCAGCGCCTGTGCGTTCAAATCCTGTGTATAGCTCTTCAGCGCGCCTCCGGCATTCTGCTCCTGCTCGGAGTCTGTTTCATTCTGCGGTTTGGTGGGTGTGCCCGACTGAGTCTTGTCGATGCCGTGGGCGATATAGTTCACCACGTCAAGGCGGCTGACATTGCGCTGGGTGAGGAAATAGACTGCGTGTGAATCCTTCTCGCCGAACAGTGCGACCAGAATATTGGCGCCCGTCACTTCCTTCTTATTGGTGGATTGCACATGCAAAATGGCGCGCTGGATGACACGCTGGAAACCGACCGTGGGCTGGGTGTCGACTTCCTGATCGCCCGGCGTGACCGGAGTGTGCGTGGCGATGAAGTCGTTCAGCACTAGACGCAATTCCTCGATGTTCACGCCGCAGGCATGCAGCACCTGTGCGGCGGACGCGTTGTCCAGCATCGTGAGCAGCAAATGTTCGACGGTGATGAACTCATGACGCTTCATGCGAGCATCGACGAACGCCAAGTGCAAACTGACTTCCAATTCTTGTGCAATCATTTCAGCTCTCCTCTAGGCCGCATCGTAGCGGATGTCCCTGCTGCTTTGCAAATTCTGACACCTGATTAACTTTGGTTTCGGCGACATCCTGCGAATACACCCCACATACCGCCGAGCCTTCATTATGCACTTTGAGCATGATTTGCAGTGCACGTTCCCGATTCATCGCGAAAAACCGCAGCAATACCTCAATCACGAATTCCATCGTCGTGTAATCGTCATTGAACAAAATCACCTTGAACATCCGAGGTGGTTTTGTTTTTGCGCGTTCCGGCGCGAGCACCGAGCTGTCGTGTTGTTTGGTTGCCATAGTTCTTGCCGTCGTCATTGGTGCACATTCTGACATTTTCCTTGCCTGCATACTTGATGATTAGCGATGCTTTTTCAAGCCCAATCGAAAAATATTTTATAAACCACTTGACGGTATCAACTAAACCGGAGTAAAAAGTACACTGGTGTTTGATTCAAAGTATCTGCAGTACTGGTTTTGCCGTGTGCGATATTGGATTCAAACAGTTTGCGGGGTAGCTCCCCGTTTTTTTTAGTAAGGAAGTAATCACATGGCAACTGGTACAGTTAAATGGTTTAACGATGCAAAGGGTTTCGGTTTCATCACTCCTGATGATGGTAGCGAAGATTTGTTCGCGCACTTTTCCGCGATCAACATGAGCGGTTTCAAGTCACTCAAAGAAGGCCAAAAGGTCACCTTTGAAGTAACACAGGGCCCTAAGGGCAAGCAAGCATCCAACATCCAGGCTCCTTAATCGGTTCTTGAGTTGGAAAAAAAGCCCGGCACG
>JADGRL010000059.1 GCA_017880865.1 Gallionella sp. | reverse complement strand
CCAAGCCCGTTGCCAGTCAGGTTGTTAGGCACGTTGGCAGACACGTCGCGCAAGCACCAAAGTTTGTCGCGGCTTCCAAGCACAAGCTGGTCAAAGCCAGCGCGACCAAAAACGGAGACTGGAAAGAGTTTTAATCGTGTCGGTCAGGTTGGCGCAGTAGTAGACCAAATCCAGTTGGCCCCTGTAAAAAGGGGCCGTTTAAAGTGTTGTGGACGCGCTCAAAAATAAAATGCAATATTTTCCAAGAGAAAATGTTGCATTTTGCATTAAGCATATCCGACCTAACTCTTTTTAAATGGGAGGTGGGTCAGCATGTTAGTCGCCAGATGATACGGCTACGCACTGTAGGTTGGCCTTAACGGTTATTTGATAATCTCAAAGCTAGAATAACTGCCGTCGTCAGGCTCGACTACGACACGCTCAACTTGCGCAAACTCGGGGCCACGCTGTGCCCAGCGCACGATGGCGTCCACATCGGCGGGTTCGCCCTGTACTGAGGCTTCCACCGTGCCATCGTTGCTGTTTTTCACCCAGCCGGTAACGCCCAGTTTTTGTGCTTCGCGGCGCATCGAGTCGCGGAAGAACACGCCTTGTACTCGACCATGAATCACGAGGCGCAGGGTTTTTCGGGTAAGGGTCATATCACTTCCAATCGTTGGTATGCAAAGCCGTGAATCAGCCGAGCAACCGGAAATGAACGTTCAGGCTGGTCAAGCCAAACGCCAATACCGCTAATGCCATCACGCCGGTGGCCAGCCAGCCCAGCCACTTCAGCCGAGCACCGATCACGAATTTCCCCATCACCTTGGGTTGTGTGCCGATACGCATCATTGCGATCATCAGCGGAACGGATATGATCCCGTTGATCACGGCGCTCCACAACAGCGCTTTGACCGGATCGATCGGGCTGAAATCAAGCAGCACGCCCACCAGAGTTGCCAGCGCGATGATCGCATAAAAGCCTTTCGCAGATTTGAGCTCCATGCCGAGGCTGGACGACCAGCGAAAAGTCTCCGCCACCGCATAGGCTGCCGATCCTGCCAGCACAGGTACGGCCAGCATCCCGGTGCCGAGGATACCGGCGGCAAATAAAAAAAACGTGAATTCTCCGCCGATAGGACGCAACGCTTCTGCGGCCTGGGCCGATGTCTGGATGTCATGCATGCCGTGGGTATACAGCGTGACCGCAGTCGTCAGCATGATGAAGAAGGCGATGATGTTCGAGAAGGCCATGCCCAGTGCGGTATCGATGTTGATGCGGTGTAAATGTTGCTGGGCATCTTCCGGCGACTTGCGCAAGGACGCCCCGTCGCGTTGAAGTTTTAGTTCCTCGACTTCCTGACCTGCCTGCCAGAAAAACAAATAGGGGCTGATCGTCGTGCCAAAAATCGCCACGATCAGCAGCAGGTAGTCTTGTGAAAATTCGAGTTTCGGCACCAGCGTTCCGTGCAACACCTCGCCCCACGGCACATGTGAGGCAAATACGGTTCCGACATAAGCGAATAAAGACAGCGTCAGCCACTTCAATACCCGCACGTAGCGTTGGTAAGGTATGAACACCTGCAATAGCAAACAGATCATGCCGAGCGCGATGGCATAGATATGTCGCGGCCCGCCGATGACCAATTTTACCGCGTCGGCCATCGCCGCCAGATCGGCGCCGATGTTGATGGTGTTGGCCACTAACAACAGCATGACCAGAGACAGCGTGACTTTGCGCGAGTTGGTCTTTGCCAGGTTGGCTGCTAGGCCGCGGCCCGTGACGCAGCCGATGCGCGCGCTGATCACCTGGATTCCGACCATCAGCGGATAAGTAAAAAACAGCGTCCACAATGTGCCGAAACCATATTGCGCACCGCCCTGTGAATAGGTGGCAATGCCGCTGGGGTCATCGTCGGCGGCACCGGTGATCAGTCCGGGGCCGAGCTTGCTAAGCCATTGGGCGAGAGTTTTTTTCATCGGAAGACTGGCCGGTCGTGATGGAGATGAGTGATGCAATTTTGCCATACTTCGATGCAGGCAATTCCCTAAACTAGTTATGGTAAATATAGGTGCCACCGTCCAGCGTATTGCGGTTAGTTTGCGGGCGGTGCGACCTTGATGACTTCTTCGAGTGTCGTGGTTCCTGCCGCGACCTTCATGGCGCCTGAAATTCGCAGCGGTTTCATGCCTTCACGATAGGCCACTTCGCGGACGAGCGCGACATCGGTGGTCGGGGTGACAAGCTTGCGCAATTCGGGTGACATCAGCAGGATTTCGTAAATGCCGATACGCCCGGTATAGCCCGTCATCCGGCATTCGAGGCAGCCGACCTGATGGTGCAGTTGCGGCGGACGGCTGGTTTTCCACGGTGTGACAAGGTTGTCCCAAAGTTCGTTTTCTTCGGCCTGTGCTGCCAGCGGTTGTTTGCAGTGCGGGCACAGTGTGCGCACCAGGCGTTGCGCCATGATGCCGAGCACCGTGGCATTGATCATGAACGGCGCGACACCGAGATCGAGCAGTCGGCTGATGGCCGAGGGTGCGTCGTTGGTGTGCAGCGTGGACAACACCAGATGGCCGGTCAGCGCGGCCTGGATCGCCATGTCGGCAGTTTCAAGATCGCGTATCTCGCCTATCATGATGATGTCCGGGTCCTGACGCATCAGCGCGCGCAAGCCGTCGACGAAATGAAGATCAAGATTGCTCTGCACCTGCATCTGGTTGAAAGCCGGCTCGACCATTTCAATCGGGTCTTCGATCGTGCAGACGTTGACCTCGGGCGTGGCCAGCTGTTTGAGTGTGGAATACAGCGTGGTGGTTTTGCCTGAACCGGTAGGACCGGTGACGAGAATGATGCCGTTCGGCTGCGCTGTCATCTTGTCCCAGCGCGCGCGGTCCTCGTCGGAAAAACCGAGTTCGGAAAAATCGCGCACCAGCACTTCCGGGTCAAAAATCCGCATCACCAATTTTTCGCCGAACGCGGTCGGCAGCGTGGACAGACGCAACTCGACTTCCTGTCCGTCAGCGGTGCGCGTTTTGATGCGTCCGTCCTGAGGGCGGCGTTTTTCGATCACATCCATGCGCCCCAGCAGTTTGATCCGGCTGGTCATGGCGACCATCACCGACATCGGGATCTGATACACCTGATGCAGCACCCCGTCGATGCGAAAGCGCACCAGTCCGAGGTCGCGCCTGGGCTCGATGTGGATATCCGAGGCGCGTTGCTCAAAAGCGTATTGCCACAGCCAGTCCACGATCGTGACGATGTGCTGGTCGTTGGCATCAAACTGCTGTTTGGTTTTGCCCAGTTCCACCAGTTGCTCGAACGAGGCTTGACCGGATTTATTGTGTTTGTTGGTCTGCGCCGCATTTTTCACCGAACGCGCCAGATTATAGAACTCGACCAGATAGCGGCTGATGTCTTCTGGCGACGCGACGACGCGGCGGATGTCCCGGCGCTGGGTGTGCTTGAGCACTTTTTCCCAGTCGCGCAAAAAGGGTTCGGAAGTGGCGATGACCACCTCGGTCGCCGTCACCTGCACAGGCAGGATGCCGAAGCGTGCCGCATAGTCGCTGGACATGATCTCGGTGACGACCGCGAAGTCGATCTTCATCGGATCGATATGGTAATACTCGAGGCCGACACGTCCCGCCAGCCATTCGGTCAGCGCGTCCAGATGCAGGGTTTTGTGCGGGGGATGCAACGACTTCATGTTGCGTCCGGCGATCACAGGCAGAGGATGAACATCCTGGCGCTGGCCGCGCCGATCCGCGATTAGCGCATCGGCGGCGACCTGGCTGATCATACCGTCGGCTACCAGCAAGCCCAAAATTTCCGGCAAGGTCAGTTTGTGCTCATGCATACTCATCTGTTCCATGCGCGGCTCCCACGATTAGTTTGGCGAACTATACTGGCATCACGATACTCGCTCAACGTCTATGACATCGCCAGCGCGATCAGTCCATAGCGCGCGAGCTTGCCGATAGCCATGAACAGCGCGGCTTGCCACGGGTTTAGTCTCAGCCAGCCTGCGGCAAGGCACAGCGCATCGCCGATCAGCGGAACCCAAGCCAGCAGCAAAGCAGGCGTGCCATAACGGCGCAATTTCTCGACGTGTTTGAGTTGCTGGGTCTGGGGTAACAGCCAGCCCATGCCGAAGGTCACCATCCCGCCCAGCGTGTTGCCGATGGTAGCGATGAGCAGCGCAGTCCACAGCGTTTCGGGATAGGCCTTGAGCACGCCGAACAGCACGGCTTCCGAGCCGCCGGGCAGCAGCGTCGCGGCGAAAAAGCTGGAAATGAACAGCCCCCACAGGCTGAGGTCGCTACTGATCCAGCCGGTGAGGGCGTCCAAAGTCGCTTAGTGTTTTTTCTTTGGCGCCAGCAAATCGGTGATCGTCCCTTCCGCCATTTCGGCGGCGAAGCCCAGCGTCTCCGACAGGGTCGGGTGCGGATGGATCGTCAGGCCGATGTCTTCCATGTCCGCGCCCATCTCCAACGCGAGCACCGCTTCGGCAATCAGTTCACCGGCATTCACGCCGACGATGCCCGCACCTAGAATACGGCGTGTGACAGGATCGAGCAGCAACTTGGTGATACCTTCTTCGCGAGCGATGGACAACGCGCGTCCCGATGCGGCCCACGGGAAGCTGGCTTTCTCATAGGCGATGCCCTGCGTACGGGCTTGCGTTTCGGTCAGACCCATCCATGCGATTTCTGGATCGGTGTAGGCCACCGATGGAATGGTCAGCGGCTCGAACGCGGCATGGTGTCCTGCGATGACTTCCGCTGCGACCTTGCCTTCGTGCACCGCCTTGTGCGCCAGCATCGGGTCGCCGACGATGTCGCCGATCGCAAAGATGTGCGGCACATTGGTGCGCATCTGCTGGTTCACCGGAATGAAGCCGCGCTCGTTGACGGTCACGCCAGCGGCATCTGCACCGATCTCGCGCCCATTGGGACGGCGACCCACGGCCATCAGCACGCGGTCATAGAGTTGCGGCTCGGGAGCCTGCTCGCCTTCGAAAGTGACCTTCAGGCCGTTCTTTTGAGCTTCAATTTTGGTGACCTTGGTCTTCAGGTAAATCGCCTCATAGCGTTTTGCGATACGGGTGTGCAGCGGCTTGACCATATCCTTGTCCGCGCCCGGCATCAGCTGATCCATCAGCTCGACCACGGAAATCTTGCTGCCCAGCGCGTCATACACCGTCGCCATTTCCAGCCCGATGATACCGCCGCCGATGATCAGCATGCGTTTTGGTACATCCTGCAATTGCAACGCGCCAGTGGAGTCGATGATGCGCGGATCGTCGTAAGGGAAGCCGGGAATGCGCGCCACGCTGGAACCTGCCGCGATGATCGCGGTGTCGAACGTGATGGTCTTGTTGCCATCTTTGGTGGCAACGGTCAGGCTGTTGGGTGAGCTGAATTTCGCGGTGCCCTGCACCACTTGTACCTTGCGTTGTTTGGCCAGTCCGGCGAGGCCCCCGGTGAGCTTGGCGATGACGCTTTCTTTCCAGTTGCGAATTTGATTGATGTCGATTTCCGGCTTCGCAAAAGTCACGCCGTGATGAGAAACTTCGTCCGCTTCGTTGATGACTTTGGCGACATGCAGCAGCGCCTTGGACGGGATGCAACCGACATTCAGACACACGCCGCCCAAGCTGGCATGCTTCTCGATCAGTACCACTTGCTTGCCTAAGTCAGCTGCGCGGAATGCGGCAGTATAGCCGCCGGGGCCGGCACCCAATACGACAACCTCGGCATGAATGTCACCTTTCGTGAAGGGTTTGGAGGCGGGAGCCGATGCCTGAACTGGAACAGGTGGTTTGTTCGGGGCCGCAGCGGGAGTGACCTGAAGCGCAGGCTTGCTGGCGGGTGCGCTTGCAATCGGGCTCGGTACAGCGGCGCTGCTTTCCAGCATCAGGATCACGCTGCCCTCCGAGACTTTGTCGCCTAACTTAATCTTCAATTCTTTCACCACGCCAGCGGCGGGTGATGGCACTTCCATCGCGGCCTTGTCGGTTTCCAAGGTGACCAGCGATTGCTCGGCTGCAACGGTGTCACCGACCTTTACAAATACCTCGATGACCGCAACATCTTTGAAATCGCCGATGTCCGGCACTTTGACTGCAATGGTTTGGCTCATTGTTTGCTCTTTCTTGAATGAATAATTTTAGTGTGGTTCAATTTCTGATCTGGCCGCTGCCCAGCACGATGTATTTTTGCGAAGTCAGCCCTTCCAGACCGACCGGGCCGCGCGCGTGGATCTTGTCGGTGGAAATGCCGATCTCGGCACCCAGGCCATATTCGAAGCCATCGGCGAAGCGTGTCGAGGCGTTCACCATCACCGAGCTTGAATCCACCTCGCGTAAAAAACGCATAGCCTTGGTGTAATTTTCCGTGACGATGCTGTCGGTGTGCTGCGAACTGTAGGTGTTGATGTGTTCTATCGCTTCGTCCAGATTAGCGACTACGCGCACGCTCAGGATAGGCGCGAGATATTCGGTGCGCCAGTCTTCGATGGTTGCGACTTTCATTTGCGATACCAGTTTGCGGGATGCTTCGTCGCCACGCAGCTCTACACCCTTGTCCAGAAAAATCTTGCACAGCTCGGGCAGCACTTGCGCGGCCACTTTCGCGTTCACCAGCAAGGTCTCCATCGCATTGCACACGCCGTAGCGGTGGGTCTTGGCGTTGTCGGCGATACGTATCGCCTTTTCCAGATCGGCCTCGTCGTCGATGTATACATGGCAGATGCCGTCGAGATGTTTGATGACCGGTACGCTGGCTTCTTCGGAGATACGCGCGATCAGGCTCTTGCCGCCGCGCGGCACGATCACGTCCACATATTCCTTCATCGTGATCAGTTCACCGACCGCTGCGCGATCGGTGGTGGAGATGACCTGCACGGCAGTCTCCGGCAGGCCCGCTTCGCGCAAACCTTGATGCACGCAGGCGGCGATGGCCTGGTTGGAAAGGATTGCTTCCGAGCCGCCGCGCAAAATCGCCGCGTTGCCGGATTTCAGGCACAGCCCGGCGGCGTCCGCCGTGACGTTGGGGCGCGACTCGTAAATGATGCCGACCACGCCCAGCGGCACGCGCATCTTGCCGACCTGAATGCCGGAAGGGCGATAGCTCAGATCGCTGATCGCGCCGATCAGATCGGGCAACGTGGCGATTTGCTGTAAGCCTTCGGCCATGGAGCGCACGGTTTTCTCGGTCAGCGTTAGGCGGTCGATCGAGGCGGCATCCAGGCCGCCGGCTTTTGCGGCGGCGACATCACGGGCGTTCTCGGCGATGAGTTGCGTACTGTTGCGCATGATCGCGTCGGCGATGGCAAGCAGCGCGCGATTCTTGGTGGCGGTGTCAGCCTGCGCGATGATGCGCGAAGCCGCACGCGCTGCTTGCCCGACTTCCCTCATATATGCTTTGACGTTCTGCATGATGTGCCATGTGTTTTGTTGTGGGGCGCATTTTACCCCAAGTGTTAAAATGCGCGTCTTTCTTAAATTGCCGATGTGACAATGTCTGACATACTCAATAAAATTCTTGCGGTCAAAGCGCAGGAAGTGGCCGCCGCACAGGCTGTCATACCCCTAGCAGCGATTCGGGCCGCAGCAGAGCAGGCCGCACCTGTGCGAGATTTTGTCGGCGCGATACGCAACAAGATCGCGGCGGGACAGCCTGCCGTGATCGCAGAAATCAAGAAAGCCAGCCCGAGCAAGGGCGTATTGCGCGCCGATTTTCAGCCCGCCGAGATCGCGGCCAGCTATGCAAAACACGGCGCGGCTTGTTTGTCGGTGCTGACTGACGAGCAGTTTTTTCAGGGCAGCGCGGAATATTTAAAGCTTGCACGCAAGGCTTGCTCACTGCCGGTGCTGCGCAAGGATTTCATCGTGGACGAGTACCAAATCTACCAGGCGCGTGCGATGGGCGCGGATGCGATTCTGCTGATTGCCGCCGCGCTGGATGTGAAGCAGATGCAGGCATTCGAGGTGTTGGCACAGAGGCTGGGCATGGCAGTGCTGGTGGAGGTACACAATGGCGACGAGCTGGATGCCGCGCTGCAATTGGCCACGCCGCTGATCGGCGTGAATAACCGCAACCTGCGCACCTTCGAGGTCAGTTTGCAAACTACGCTGGACTTGCTGCCGAGAATTCCATCGGATCGCATTGTCGTCACCGAAAGCGGCATTTTCAATGCGGAAGATGTGAAGTTGATGCGCGGCCATCAGGTGCATGCGTTTTTGGTGGGCGAAGCGTTCATGCGCGCCGATGATCCTGGAGTAGAATTGACTAACGTATTTGCCTGATGTTTATAAGGGAGTTGTCATGTTAAATCTGGATCGTCTGATTGTCGAGTTCGATAAGGGCTTGCGCACTTTATTAAGTCAGGCGCACAGCGTGCGCGCCTATCCCGATGCAAATGTGCCCGAAGCGCCTATGGATGAAGCCGAGAAAAAAAATGCCGCCGCGCTGATGCGCGTCAATCACAGCGGCGAGATTTGCGCACAGGCTCTATATCAGGGGCAGGCGCTGACGGCGCGCGATCCAATCGTGCAACAAAAACTCCAGCAGGCCGCGGTGGAAGAAACCGAGCATCTCGCCTGGACGGCCAGGCGTGTGCACGAATTGGGCGGACATTTAAGTTTATTGAACCCGTTCTGGTACACCAGTTCGCTGGCGATCGGCGCAGTAGCAGGGCTATTGGGCGATAAATGGAATCTCGGTTTTCTTGCCGAGACCGAGCGGCAGGTAGGCCATCATTTGCAAAGCCATCTGGATCGCTTACCGCCGCAGGATGAAAAAAGTCGCGCGATCGTGGTGCAAATGTACGCCGACGAGATCGGTCACGCCGACATGGCGACGGCGCTGGGCGGTGCCGAGTTGCCTCAACCGGTGCAAATGGCGATGAAGCTCAATGGCCGGCTGATGACGGGCACTTCCTACTGGGTTTAGCCTTCCTGTATCACCTCAAAGTCATGCGTGATCGCGGCGGTCTGGCCGAGCATGATGGACGCGGAACAATATTTTTCAGCCGATAACTTGATGGCTTTCTCGACCACTTCGGGCTTGATGTCGCGGCCGGTCACAACAAAGTGCATGTGTATCTTGGTGAATACTTTTGGGTCGGTCTCGGCGCGTTCCGCATCCAGTTCCACATAGCAGTCGGTAATTGCCTGGCGGCTTTTTTTCAGGATAGAAACCACATCGAAGCTGGTGCAACCGCCCGCTCCGAGCAGCAGCATTTCCATCGGACGCGGACCGAGATTGCGTCCGCCTGCAGCGGGTGACCCATCCATCAAAACAGCGTGATTGCTTTCGGTTTCACCCAAAAAAGAGACTTGCTCCACCCATTTGACGCGAGCTTTCATGTTATTCCTTTAAACGATTAATTATTTGATATGGTCAACTTTACCCGATACCAGAGCAATCCGATCATTTCGTGTATAAAAATTCTGCTGTCGCGCAGCGAATCAGCGCGCGGCAGAAAGGCCAGCAGGTCGATCTGATAGCGTGTGGTGAAAGCGGTCGGCGCCTCGATGACCTCGAATCCGGCGCGGCGGAATATCTCGGCGGAGCGCGGCATATGCCAGGCGTGGGTGACGAGATAAATTTTGCGAATGCCCGCTTGTTGCAGAATGCGATATGAATATTCGGCATTTTCGAAAGTGTTATCGGACTCATCTTCAGTCCAGCGCACCGGCACACGAAAATCTTGCTCCAATGAATCGCGCATTTGCTGTGCCTCGGAAAGCTGGTTGCCTAGCGGTTTTCCACCGGTTACCAGTATCGGTTTGCCGGTTTCACGTTGCAATTTTGCGCCATAACGCAAACGGACCAGTACTAACTCGCTGATCGTGTCCAGTCCGGCATATTCCGGCGCATGGAAGTAGGTTCCACCACCCAGTATCACAATCGCATCGGCGCTTTGGCTGCTGTTATTCTGTATTTCGCCGGTCAGCGGTGCCGTTTGTGACTCCAGTGAGTGCATCGCACCCTCGGCGAAATAAGGTGTGGAAGCAATCCAGAGCAACCCGAACGCGGCGAGTATCAGTGGTATGGCAAGCTTGCGGCGGCGATGGAGCAGGGAAATACCCAGCGCAAGTATGAGCAAAAGGCTCAGCGGCGGCAGCAAAAAAGTGGAGATGAAGTTGGTGATGAACCAGGACATGGCAAGACTCAAAGTTTCAGAATGTGTTCATCTTACTGGGTTTCATTCTCTTTTCTGAAATATGTGCGGCAAGGCTGGCGCGGCGAATGCATGTTCCTTGGTTAAATAGCGTTTGACAGTGGCGGGTGGCTGCAATAGAATGCGCGCCCTTCGAGGTTTACTTATTGAATTTTTAGGAATTGTGGCTATGAAAACATTTTCCGCTAAAGCCGAGGAAGTCCAGCAC
>JADGRL010000033.1 GCA_017880865.1 Gallionella sp. | reverse complement strand
GTGCGGCACTTTATCCTGTAGAAAGCGAAAACTCAACTTGAACAATACAACGACTCCCCTTTCTTCCGCCAACAGCGGCAGCCTTACCTACAGAGATGCGGGTGTAGATATGGACGCGGGCGACCGCCTCGTCGAAAATATCAAACCGTTTGCCAAACGCACGATGCGCCCGGAAGTGCTGAACGGCATCGGCGGCTTCGGCGCGCTGGTGGAGATTTCAAAAAAATATCGCGAGCCGGTATTGGTGTCCGGCACCGATGGCGTCGGCACCAAGCTCAAACTCGCGTTTGAACTGAACCGCCATGACACGGTGGGCATCGACCTGGTCGGTATGAGCGTCAACGACATTCTGGTACAGGGCGCGGAGCCGCTGTTCTTCCTCGATTATTTCGCGTGCGGCAAGCTGGATGTGGACGCCGCCACCGAAGTCATCAAGGGCATCGCCTTCGGTTGCGAACAGGCGGGCTGCGCGTTGATCGGCGGCGAAACCGCCGAGATGCCGGGCATGTATCCGGCCGGTGAATACGATCTGGCAGGCTTCGCGGTCGGCGTCGTGGAGAAGGCCAATATCATCAGCGGCGCCGATATCAAGGCGGGCGATGTGGTGATCGGCCTCGCCTCGAACGGCGCACATTCCAACGGTTATTCGCTGGTGCGCAAGATCATCAGCACCCACAACGTCGACCTCAATCAAAAGCTCGACGGCAAAGTGCTGTCCGATCTGATCATGGCGCCGACGCGCATTTACGTGAAGCCGCTGCTGGCGCTGATGAAAACCCTCACCGTCAAAGGTATGGCGCACATCACCGGCGGCGGACTGCTGGAAAACGTGCCGCGCGTGTTGCCAGAAAACGTGGTCGCGCAACTGGACGGCAAGGCATGGCACACGCCCGTATTATTCGACTGGCTGCGCGAGATGGGCAACGTCGCCCCTCAGGAAATGTATCGCACCTTCAATTGCGGCATCGGCATGGTGGTGATCGTGGACAAGATTGATGCAGATGTGGCGATCAAACAGCTCAACGCCGCCGGCGAGACGGCGACCGCCATCGGCGTGATACGCGCAAGGCTGGGCTCTGAGGCGCAGACACAGGTCGACTGACCCACATGAAAAAAATCGTCATCCTGATCTCGGGTCGCGGCAGCAATATGCAGGCACTGCTGGAAACAACGCTGCCTTGCCAGATCGCGGCGGTGATCAGCAATCGCGCGGATGCGACAGGCTTGGGCATCGCCCGGGCGCATGGCGTTCCTACCGCAGTCGTCGCACATCTCGATTATCCGGATCGCGGCAATTTCGATACCGCGCTGGCCCAGACTATCGATGCATTCAACCCGGATTATGTAGTGCTGGCCGGCTTCATGCGCATCCTGGGCGCAGGTTTTGTGGCGCGTTATCGAGGCCGTCTCCTCAATATCCATCCCTCGTTATTGCCATCCTATGGCGGTCTCAACACCCACGCGCGCGCCTTGCACGACGGGGTCAAGATCCATGGCTGCACGGTGCATTTCGTCACCCCGGATCTCGACCACGGCCCGATCATCATCCAGGCTGCGGTGCCGGTGCTGCGCGACGACACCGAACAAACGCTGGCAGCACGCGTGTTGCATGAAGAGCATCGCATTTATCCGCAAGCCATTCGCTGGCTGTGCAAAGATCAAATCGAACTGGACGAACAGGATAAAGTCCTGTTCCGGTATCGCAAACAGTCCAGTTTTGCGCTGATTTCACCCGGCCTGGAATAGCGATGAAATATCCTCTCCAGTCTTTGCTAGGGTTCATACTGTGTGTCGCCAACGCTGCATTTGCCGCCCCGCCGAGCAGCGTGCAGGCCAGTTACGATATTTACAAAGGCAGCATAAAAATCGGTCAGATCGAAGAGAGCTACACGCGCAAAAAAGATCGCTACACGCTGTCCAGCACCACAAGCCCGGTCGGCTTGCTGGCGATATTCAAACCGGGAAAAATTATCATCAGCAGCAGCGGATTGATAGGCACCAAAGGACTGAAGCCGTTGCATTTTAGCGATCAGCGCGAGCGGGACGCGAACAAAAATCGTTCTGCCGAGTTCGATTGGACTGCAAAGAAACTGACGCTGATCGAACACGAACAGCGCAAAGTATTGCCGCTGCCCGACGACACACAAGACCGCCTGAGTGTGATGTATCAATTCATGTTCCTGTCGCTGGCTAAAACCGACATGCTGAATTTTCATATGACCAACGGCAGCAAGCTGGACATCTACAATTACCGCATCACGCCCGACCAGAGCGTGACGGTTCCACTCGGCACGTTCAAGGGATTGTATGTGGCCAGCGTGCCGGAAGCGGATGCAAACCGGATAGAGATATGGCTGGCTGGCGAGCACGCCAATTTTCCTTACAAGATGGTCATCACCGATAAGGACGGCGGTCAGCTGACCCAAGTTTTAAACAAACTCGACATCAAACCGTGAACGTATTTCCGAGTTCGTCTACCGGAAGAATTATTCTGGCGATTGTCTTGTCGCTATTGGCTCACGCGATCATGCTGTTCTCACCGATCATCAAACTCCCGACCGGCGAAATATTGCTGCCACCACTGACCGCCAAGCTCGAGCCCTTGCCCAAAATCGCCGCCCAACACGTCATCAAAAAACCTCACCCAAAGCCGAAACCGCAAGCACAACCCACCCCCGTCGAACCTGTCCATGCAGCAGCACCAAAACCGGAAGAACCCAGCCCAACAGAAAAACCTGAAATCAAGCCCGAGCCGCCCAAGCCCAGCGAGCTTGCACCAGAAATCAAACCTGCGCATCCGCTCCCCAAGCATGCACAACTCACTTTTAATGTTTATCTGGGTACCGGTTTGAAAATCGGCGAAGCACGTCATCTGCTCGAAATAGACGATGCTCAAAACTACACACTCAAGGTCGGCATCAACACCACCGGTATCGCCAGCCTGTTCAAGACGTTTGAATTGAGCCAACAAAGTAGCGGCACGCTGACCGGACAGGGTTTGCGCCCGAACGAATATAGCGAAACCAGGAATACCTCTAAAGGTCGCGAAGCCCTTGTGGCCAAGTTCAACTGGGCAGAAAAGACGCTATCCTTTTCGAACGAAAACAGCACGCCGCTACCCGAACAGGCTCAGGACATATTGAGCTGTTTCTACCAGCTATCGCAACTCGCTTTCGTTGATAATGTATTGGCGCTCGACATCAGCAATGGAAAAAAACTGGAGCGCTATGCACTGGAGATTGGCGAGGAAGAAACGCTCATCAGCTCAATGGGTAAACTGCGCGCGCTGCACTTGCGAAAAATACATGCGCCGGGCGAAGAAGGGCTGGATATCTGGCTGGGTTTGGAATATCGCCTGCTTCCCATCAAAATCCGCCAAATCGATCGCGACGGAAAAGTCGCCGGTGAAATGGTTATTTCAGATATACGCGTATCCGATGAATAAACGTTAAACTCCCAAACTCTGAATGCAACTCGCGGCACATCTCACACCAATTACCCAATACTGACCTTACAGATCATACCCGTCCATGCTTATTACCGAATATCGTTTAGACCTCGCTATCCTCGCCCTGCGCGGCATCCTGCCGCTGGCGCATCCCGCCGACACCACGTTGCGTTATTTTTTCAAGAACGAACGCATCGGCTCCAACGAACGCGAACTAGTCGCCGAAACCGTGTTCGGCGTGTTGCGCCACCGCCTGCTGCTGGAGCACGCCTGCGCCGGCAACGCGACGCCGCGCCGCATGGCACTCGCCCATCTGCTCAGATTCGGCGGCTACAATCTGCGCGAACTCGAGCCGGTGTTGAAACCCGGCGAAAAAGACTGGCTCGCCACCGTCAAGGGCGTGAAGGTCGAGGACTTGCCGTTAGCGGTGCAGGCCGAATTGCCCGAATGGCTGGTGGAAAAAATGCGCGGTACTTATAGCGATGCAGACATCCTCGCGATCGGAAAGTCCATGCAACTGGGCGCACCGCTGGATATCCGCGTCAACACGCTGCTGGCAAAGCGCGAGGACATCTTGCAACAACTGCACGACAAAAATATCGAAGCTGCCGCCACGCCCTACTCGCCCATTGGCATTCGCCTCAAGGAAAAAATCCCGCTGAACAAGGACGCGCTGTTCTCAGAAGGCAAGATCGAAGTGCAGGACGAGGGCAGCCAGTTGCTAGGCTTCCTACTCGCGCCGAAACGCAACGACATGGTGGTGGATTTTTGTGCCGGTGCGGGCGGCAAGACGCTGATGCTGTCGGCGATGATGAATTCGCAAGGCCGCTTGTATGCGATGGACGTATCCGAAAAACGCCTCGCCAATCTCAAGCCGCGCTTAAAACGCTCAGGTGCCAGCAACATCCAGCCGATGCTGATCGCGCACGAGAACGACCTCAAGGTAAAACGCCTGGCCGGCAAGATCGACCGCGTGCTGGTGGACGCGCCGTGCAGCGGCTTGGGCACGCTGCGGCGCAGCCCGGATCTAAAATTCCGCCAGTCGCCCGGCAGCATCGAAGCGCTCACCCATCTGCAAGCCACGATACTCGCATCCGCCTGCCGCCTGTTGAAAAAAGGCGGACGTCTGGTCTATGCGACCTGCAGCTTTTTGCCGGAAGAAAACCAGCTCATCGTGCAAGCCTTTTTAGCTTCCCACCCCGACTTCGTGCTGCGCCCGGCAGGCGAGATATTGCAGCAACAAAAGATCGAGCTGGAAGCGGGTGATTATCTTGAACTGCGCCCGCATTTGCACGGCACGGACGGATTTTTTGCGGCGGTGCTGGAGCGGGTTTAATTTCTCCTATCCCGGTTTTCACGAATACCCGCTTCCGCTAATATTCGATAATGATTCTTTTTCGATCCCGATATTTTACGAGCTTGCCCTTGATCCGATATATTTGTTTCGTGGCGGTGCTTGCATCGACCTTGCTGCCGATGAAGACTACCGCCAGACAACTTGGAGGCTGGCGTGGGTTCTGCAACTCTCCGTGCTGAGCAAGGGGCTGGGTATTGCCTGGGCCTGGACTTATTGAAGCGCCCTTGATTCAGGGATCAATCCCGCCGCACTTCGAATCAACGATTCATTATTTTATGCAGGAATATCAAAACACCTTATCGTAACTGACCGAAAGCAGGTTTGCACTTGCTATGGGGACGGCGGTATTGGGAGATGCGGTAGTAAAAAATGGAGATTGCGCGTGGTTCTGCCAGTGGTCGTATTGCAGTTTAATGTCGCTGGAAGTGTTCAGGTCATAGCGCAACAACAACGAAGTGGTGCTATGGGCTTCCGCCAGCGTTTGATCCACAATGACGGATTGGCGGTAATTGGTATAGGTGACCATCGGCAGCAGCTTGCCGATGCGATAGCCTAATCCGTAGAGTTGGGCGTGATCACCACCATAGGATTCCTTGCGGTTGATATACAGGAATTCGGAACGGGCGACCCATTGCGCATAATCGACATTAAATGAAATCCCATAAATCTTCTGCCGGGTATTGTTGCCGAAGACCAGCGCGGGTGGGGTGGTATTCTGTATATCCGATTGAATGTAGAGCAGGCGGGTTTCAAACCAGTCGTTATTCAGGCTCAGATCGCCCCCGAGGATGCTCGACCAGTGCGAATCGGTACGGGTATTTTTGCCGTTGTACATTTTCCAATAGCCGCTGTTCTTCAAAGATTCGCTGCCGGAAAAAATATTCATGCCCGACGACCAATCTCCCCATTGATCCTTGTACAACAGGTTGGCTCCGTTGTAATTGACGATTTCCCAGCCGTACAACTGCGGCGGTAAATGCACCCACGGGAAGGACAGGCCAACATCCTGTGATTCCGAATAATAAAACAGCGGCAGACGTTTGCGCCCGACTTGCAGGGTCAGCTTGTCGTTGAATTTGATATCACCATACAGCCACTCGATGTCCACATTTTCACTGCTGGCTCCGCGCATCACGATCTGGCTGGTCACTGAATAACTGTCATTGAATGCCGCCGTCCCCTGCAGCCCGAGCTTGCTGTCCGGTTGCCACTGCAAACCACCCTTTTCATAAACACCGGCTTCGGCATAATCGGAAATGAAGCACGGGCAGTTATAGCCGCTGGCACTTTGTGCCGCACCGCTGCCTAGCACCGACCCTGCGACCAGCGTCAAAAAACCGGAACCTTTAAAATCGATACCGCCCACTTCCACGGCCTGAACGGACGGCGCAATCAGGCCCAGCAAGCCGGCCAGTGCTAATGTTTGCAATAATCTAATGAGACACATAAATCCCCCCCCGAGCGACCATGCATAGTGGCCAGTTTATTTCACGGTAAATACAACTTTGACACTGCTGTCGAGTTCTGACTTCTCGATATAGCCGATTGCTCCCGGCATTGAATTGACCATTCTTTTGGTGTCACTGCTGCTGGTACTCTCACGCGGTGGCGCGCCACGGCCGGTAAAGGACAGCTTGACCCAGTGCGCTTTGGCCTCGGCGGCAGAATGATGGGTCAGCTTTTCATAAAACTCATCGCGCAACGGGCTGGATTCAGGCTGATCGACAGGGGCCGCGTTGCTGCCGTCCGGAAGTGAGGAGACCTTGCCGAGGAATATATTGCGTACCTGATTTTTGTCGAGCGCGGTCAGCGAGCTTTTCTCGCCAGTCACAACCAGTAGCTCATCCGCCAGCAAACTCGACGGCAACAGCAGCAGCCAGACAAGGGCGCAGCGGTATAAGCGATGTGATTGAAGTGCTCGGAACATTATGCGCTTTACGTTGAACGGGCTTTGATTGAGTTGCAGGAATTATACCTATCTGATTGAATAAGAACATGGAAGAATGATTCTAGCCAATACAGGCATTCTGATAGAATCGCCGATCAAAAGATATGACGGCATCTACCTATTCAGTATTATCCATAGCCTGATCCGAGGTTCATTGACGATGCATTTTCTCTACTGGATTGATCGACACACCGGCATCTATCGGGCGCTCTGTGCGCTACTGGTACTACTGGTGCTGCTATGGGTGGCTAATCAGATCAGCCGCTCTATCGAGGCGGATCGCGAGATCCCGCTGACCGATGCACTGGCCACATTCTCATCCACACTGGAAAGCGGCACGGTAAACAGCCGTGCGATGGGTGCGGCGATCCTGTTCGGGCTGGAGAACCGCGAGGCCAAACAATTGGTGCTGGGAAAACTGCCGCCCAATGCGCCTCAAGTCTTATCCGCGCTGGATACCTTGCGTACACTGTATTTTTGCGACGTTGCATTTATCTTGAATCAGCGGGGCGTGGTCACGGCGTACAGTAGCCAGTACAACATGAGGGGCACAGGAATTGATTTGTCTTTTCGACCCTATGCGCAACTGGCCATGCAGGGAATCCCCAACGTCTATCCTGGCATCGGCACCATCAACACTGAACGTGGCATTTTTCTCGCGGCTCCCGTGCGCGCAGAACAAAATAACACCTCAAAGGTAATCGGCGCTGTGGTGGTCAGAGTCGGCGCCAGCAAGCTGGATGCGCTGCTCAAGACCTGGGCCGGCGGCCCCGCCGTACTGTTATCTCCGCAAGGCTTGGTGTTTGCCACGAGCCGTGAAGACTGGCTGTTTCACATCACTGGCGAGGTCGACCAACAGCGGCTGGACGGGATCCGGCGCGTCCGGCAATTCGGCAAAATGTTCGAACGTGCACAGCCACCCTCCTTGCCCTTTACGGCAGATATGACCGAAACCAGCATTGATGGCGTGCGTCATATCGTGCGCAGCCATTCGCTGGAGTGGGATGATCCCGAGGGTGACTGGAAGCTGATATTGCTGGACAGGCGCGATCCCTGGTGGACTCACTGGAGTGTACTGGGCGCAGTGACGCTAGCCGGACTGATTACCGTGATGGCCTTGTTCTGGCTGTACACACTGGCGCGCAATGCGGTATTGCAGCGGGAGAATCACCGCGCGCTGGAAGCGGCGCAGCAGTATTTGAGCGAGCTGACGGACAACACGCCGGTGGCAGTTTTCCAGGTGCTGGCAGATGAGAATGGCCGGCGCTTCACCAAATTTATCAGCCACCGGGTCAAGGACATCGTCGGTGTGGAGGCCGAGGCGATCATGGCACAGCGTGAACACCTGTTCGATCATGTGCCCGCAGAAGACCGGGCCGCTTACGAGGCCGAACTGGATGCCTGCATCGCGAAAGGTTCAGGCTGGAATACCACGTTCCGCGTGATACTCAACGGTGACACCTGCTGGATCCAGAGCTTTGCCCATGCGTTGCGGGCGGCAGATGGTTCGATCCACTACAACGGCTTCATCGAAGACATCACCGCGCGCAAAACAGCGGAAGATCAAATCCGCAATCTCGCCTTTTACGATCCGCTCACGCTGCTGCCGAATCGCCGTCTGCTCGATGACCGGCTGGTGCAGACCATGGCCGCGAGCAAGCGCGACGGTCGTTATAGCGCACTGATGTTCCTGGATCTGGATAAATTCAAACAGCTCAATGACACGTATGGGCACGCGATGGGCGACTTGTTGCTGGTGGAAGTGGCGCGCCGCATCACCAGCTGTGTGCGCGAGGTGGATACGGTCGCGCGGTTTGGCGGTGATGAATTCGTCGTGATACTCAGTGAGCTGGATGTGGACAAAACTCTGTCCACCGCGCAAGCCGACATCGTCGCGAAAAAAATACTCGCTCTTCTGGCCGAGCCTTATGTGCTGACACTCAAGCATGAGGGCAGCTCGGCCATCACCGTCGAGCATCATTGCTCGTCGAGTATCGGCGTGGTGCTGTTCGTCGACCACTCGGCCAACCCGGAAGAAATTTTAAAGTGGGCCGATATCGCGATGTACCAGGCCAAATCCGATGGACGCAATCTGATCCGTTTCTTCGACCCAAAGACGGCGGGCAATTAAAAATCCCCTACTCCGTTTGGACATAGGGGATTTAGTTTACATTGCTGCTCTAGGTATATTCTAAAAAGGAATGTCGTCGTCGAAATTATCGAAGCTGCGTCCTGGCGCAGCGCCTGACGACGGCGCTGCCGGGGCCGATTTTGCAGCGGCGGGCGCACGCGCGGGAGCTGATTGGTTTTCCACCACTTCGAAACTGCCGCCGGTGGATTTGCCGCCCAGCATGGTCATTTCGTTGACCACGATTTCGGTGGTGTAGCGATCCTGACCTTCCTTGGTCTGCCACTTGCGGGTTTGCAGTTTGCCCTCGACATAAATCATCGAACCCTTTTTTAAATACTCACCGGCAATCTCGGCCAGGCGGCGGTAGAACACCAGATTATGCCATTCGGTCTTTTCCTGCTTCTCGCCGCTCTTGTCCTTCCAGTTTTCGGAAGTCGCCAGCGTCGCATTGGTCACGGCTTCGCCGCTGGTCATGTAACGGGTTTCCGGGTCTTTGCCCAGACGGCCTATCAGAATCACTTTATTCACCGACATGTCATGCTCCTTTCATCATAAGTTTATCGACCGCTGCTTCATCAAATCCCTGCATGTCTACCTTGAGGCAGGCGATGTTTTCCGCCACCACCACCATCACTTCGCGCACGCCCTGAAGTTGCGCGAGTTGTTTTTGCAATTCTAACCCAGCCGCCTCATTCATTTCCGACAAATGATACAACCGGGTGCGCACCGCGGCCGGAGGCTGCATGCCGGATGCGACGATCAGCCACAACAACAGCAAGCAGATCGCGAACACGAACACCGCGTTGCCACCGACAAACTGCATCAACGCGCCGCCCACTGCCGCGCCACAGAACGCGCCGAGGAACTGCACGCTGCTGTATACGCCCATCGCGGTGCCTTTGGCTGCCAGCGGCGCGATCTTGCTGATCATCGAGGGCAGCGTCGCTTCGAGCACGTTGAATGCGGTGAAGAACACCAGCAGCGCGGCGGCCACGCCCCACAAGCTGTGTTGCCCGAACATCAGCAGCGCCTGCGCGCACATCGCCAGAAAGATCGCCAGCATGAACACGCGTTTCATGCTGGCTTTCTTTTCCGCGATGATGATAGGCGGCACCATCAGAGCAAACGCCAGCAGCATCACCGGCAGATAAATATACCAATGCTGCGCCACATCCAGCCCGTCGCGCTTGAGCACGAACGGCACTTGCATGAACACCGACATCAGGATCGCGTGCAGCGAAAAGATGCCGAAGTCGAGCCGCAATAATTCGCGATTAGAGAGCACCGCGCCAAAATGTTTCAGGCTCGCCTCGGTGTCGCTGTGAAAGCGCGTGATCGCCGGATCGGGAATCATGAATTTCACCACCCCCAGCGCCAGCAACGACAGCACGCCGGTCAGCGCGAACAGGCCGGGCACGCCAATCACGTTATTGAGCAGCGGCGACAGCACCATTGAAATCGAAAACGTGATGCCGATCGTGATGCCGATCATCGCCATCGCACGGGTGCGAACTTCTTCGCGGGTCAGGTCGGCCGTGAGCGCCATCACCGCCGCGTTCAGCGCGCCCGCGCCCTGCACCACGCGCCCGATGATGATCCAGTAAATATTATCGGCGGAGGCGGCGACAAAGCTGCCCAGCGCGAACAAAATCAAACTGACGTAAATCACCGGCTTGCGCCCGTAGCGGTCGGACAGCCAACCGGCCGGGATTTGCAAAATCGCCTGGGTCAGCCCGTAAGCCCCGAGCGCGATGCCGATCATCAGATGGCTAGAGCCTCCGGGTAGATGTTCCGCGTACAGCGCGAAAACCGGCAGGATGATGAACAGCCCCAGCATGCGCAGGCCGTAGATACTGGCCAAACCAATACTGGCGCGACGCTCGGTCGCAGTCATGGAATCTTTGTCGTTTTGCATGAAAGGTTAAGTTGACTGAATAACTCGCGCATTTTAACAGGTCGCCACGCCTGCCGACAGCGTTATGCAAATACAAAAGGATGATGCTAGGCAGAGCTGCACACCATCATCCTTTGCCGGGTTCAACATCCGCGTGTACATCACCCCCCATGGGCTACACCATCGCTCTTACAGCGAAGCACTGCAAACAGAGATATTGCTTCGTCAGGAAATCGCAGCAAACGCCGATCAAAGAACGCAAGATTGTCGAAAAACGCAGGTTAGCCCACTCATTTGATTTGAGCCCTAGCGCCCCGTAGCTATGGCTTACCCGATTCCTGCTCATCGCGACTCATCGCGCTGCGTGTTCTAGCGCACAGATCAACCCCATTTAAAAGCGCATTTTGCGATGTCATTTCGTTCGCGATAACTGGCGGATGAAATACAAACATCTTATTAACCCATAGTTCCCGCCAACATCACGTCGCTGTCACGCTAACGAAAAGGAAAAGAATATGAAAAAGTTCAATAATTATTCCAGATTCAAACTTCTGTCGTGGCTGATAGCATCAGTATTCGTTGCACTTGCAGCCGGATGCGGTAATGACAACGGTGCCACCGCCCCGGGTATATTTGGCATATCCCTCACAGATACGCCGGCCTGCGGCTTCGACGAGGTGAATGTGACCGTCAACAAAGTGCGGGTGCACCAGAGCGCGACCGCCACCGACACGGCTGCCGGCTGGACCGATATTACGCTGAACCCTGCGCGAAAAATAAATTTGCTCAGCCTGAACAACGGCGTACTCGACCATCTTGGCGAGACACCGTTGGCTGCAGGGCATTACACGCAACTGCGCCTGGTGCTGGATCCGAACACCGTTGTGGGTGGACTCGCCAACTCGGTTGTCCCGACTGGTGGCGCTGCGACCCCGCTGGTTACCCCGAGCGCGCTGCAAAGCGGGATCAAGCTGATCAACCCGTTCGACGTGGCCTCCGGGCAGCGTGTCGATCTGGTGCTGGATTTCAACGCCTGCAAATCCATCGTGACGAGCGGTAATGGAAACTACGTGCTCAAACCCGTGATCAAAGTCATCCCCTTTGCGCTGAACGGCATTGACGGTTTTGTCGATCCCGCGTTACTGCCCAGCAGCGTCTTGGTGACGGCGCAGCAGAACGGTGTGATCGTTCAAACCACGGTGCCGAACGCGACCACCGGTGAGTTTTTTCTCGGCCGCGTCACCCCCGGAAACTATGATGTCGTTCTCACCGCAAACGGCCATGCCACGGCAGTCATAGCCAGCGTGCCGATCGCAACCACCACCAGCGTGGTGAACGTGAGTGACAACATCACGCCGATCACGATGCCGGTATCGGCCACCCACATCTTGGGCGGCTCGATATCCTTGAATCCGACCGATGCGACGGTCGTCACCTACGCGGCAGCGCAGCAAGCCGTCGGCACCCTCCCAATCGTGACGGTAAAATCGCAGGCAGCCGATCTCACAACCGGCGCCTACTCACTGATCTTGCCGATAGGCGCGCCCCGGCTCGCGCAGTACAGTGCAACGCTGCCGCTGGTGTTTTCTAACGGCACATTCACCGTGGGCCAATACACCGATGAAGCTTCCGCGACCGGCTACGTGACCCAGACGTTCGCAGCGAACATTTCAACGGCGGATGCCGTGCATAACTTTACTCTGATACCATAATTCAAACCGCCGCCCGATCCAAAGAGAACGTCACGTTATCGGGCGAGCGTCACCCGATAACAAATTCAGGCTGCTCTCTGCCACAGCCACCTTCGCCCATGCCGGACTTCTGGACAACATAAAAACCCCGAGAGCCGCCGACCTCAATGCCAAGGCATCCGATCAAGCCAAAGAGAAAGCACCCGCAAAGGGCAACGAACAAATCGCGACTGAGGTGAATAAAAAGTTGCTTGATGAAGGAAGAAAAAACCAGTGTTCGTTCAAAAGCGGATCGGTTGAGCTGGTAGCCGGTTGCGGCAACAAGTCCAAAAAACTGGCCACCACGATCATCGACGTAAAAAAGAAACTGCAAGCCCAGGGGCAAACCGGATTTAAATTCATCATCTCCGGCCACACCGACTCCTCCGGCGATGCGGTCAAAAACAAGGAACTGTCGGCACGCCGCGCACAAGTGATGGTCAAGGAACTCATCGCGCAGGGCGTGGATAGCGGCGACATCGAAGCCATCGGCATGGGTTCGGATAATATGCTGGTCAAGCCGGGCGACACCGCCGCCAAGAAAGCAAAGAACCGCCGCTACGAAGTACAGGTTCGGTTCTAATCAAAAGGCGATACAAAAAAATGACACGTCAAAAAGGACGTGCCATTTTTATTTGCGGCCGTTGATATTTTTTCGCCGCATCAATGGCGCAAACTCCATTGATAACCTCTAAGCGCGCGATCGGGCGTGGAACGGGGCTCTTCAGTCCTGCTTCTCTTTCGGCGCACAAGCCTCGTCACCCTTGCACTTGTAGAACCCGCTGCGCATTCCGGTCTGGAATTTTTCGCGTTGTTCCGGCGTCATGTTTTCCAGGCGATGTTGCTGCCACTTGGCATGACCGCCGCAGTGTCCTCTAAATCCGCCGAACAATATCTTGCTCAACAGCAGCACGCCCATCGCCTGAACATAGTCGATCGCTTTGACGCCCACGAACAAGTTCGGCAACAACCAGTTCCACAACATCATCACCACCCAGCCCAGACCAGCGATGCCGACCATCACCAGCGGCACCATGGTCCAACATTTGGTCCAGCATTTCGTTTTGCAGTTCATACCCATCTCAGTTCTCCTTTAAAAATTAAATTCGTCGTAAATTGTTTGCAGACGTGAGCGCAAGTGCAGCACCGCATAGCGCTTGCGCGCCAGCAAGGTATTCACAGCCACCCCGGCCTCCTCCGCCAGTTCCTTGAAGCTGCGCCCCTCCAGTTCGTGGGCGATAAATACGGCGCGCTGCTCCTCGGGCAACTCGGCCAGCGCGGCAGCCAACTCTTCGAGCAACACACCTCTGGCATAAGCCGCTTCCGGCCCGGCCTCCTTCGAGGGCAACACTTCATCCAGCCAGCTGCCCCCGTCATCCTCGCCCGACTCCTCGGGCAGAGGCTGTTCTTTCTTCTTGCGAAAGCGGTCGATGATCCGGTTGCGCGCCACACCGAACAGCCATGCACCGACCTGTTCGATGGATTCCGGCAGGCGGTACGCGGCCACGAACTCGTAGAACACGTCCTGCAGAATGTCCTCCGCCTCGCCCGGATCGGGCACGCGCCGCCGGATGAAATTCATCAGCCGCCCGCGCTCGCGCGAGACTGTTTCGGAGATACGTTGGTTTTGTTCAGCCATCAGCGCGTTGGGGGTGAGTGTCGTATCCATACCAGTGAAGACGAATCAGGAATGGAAATATTGTAGGGAATGTAAATTTAGCTATAACAATATAGCATGCGCGTACTCAGCGTTCTTGTAGCCGGTGGCAGCACCCGTAAAGGGTACGCCGCCATAACCAGCCACTTGCCGATGTCTTTTGACGGCTTAGCGGAATGGCTAATTGTTTTATCAGACACTCGCCCTTGCGGACGGTCTTGGCGCTGCCCGGCGGCTATAACCAAAATCAAAGTAGCGGGGAGCGCGCACCGCGTCCGCACCCGGCTTTATAAAGGAGCATGATCATGCAAAATCCGCACAGCGCCAGCAAGCTTGAAGATATTCCCAACATCGGCAAGTCCATCGCGTCCGACCTGCGATCGCTCGGCATCCTGACCCCGCAACAGCTCGCGACGCGCGATCCGCTAAAAACTTACCTTGCCTTGTCCGACCACATGGGGCGTCGCCACGACCCCTGCGTGTTCTATACTTTTCTGGCCGCGCAACATTATCTGCACAGCGGCGAAGCTATCCCCTGGTGGAAATTCACGGAGCAAGGGAAAAAGCTGCTTGCGCAAGCGGCAACCAACAAGTCTGGATCACAGACGCCTTGAGTAAGCCGAGGTGCACTTGGTTTAAGGAAGCACTGAATAAATCCCAACTATGGTTCGATACATTTTCCGTTCGTCCTGATAACCAACCACTTGGTTGCCGTATTTTGGCAAGCTAGTGGAATGGCTAGTAGCTTCATCAGTGCCGCGCGTTGTGCGGTGTATCGAAGGAGCGAACGGGAAATACTCACCACGAACGGACTTATTCAGCGCTTCCTTAGAAGATGAATGTGCGGCAACGGGCACATCACATGAAAACGTGTGGTTACGACATAACCTGAAGGTTAGTCTCCGCCCGCTTGCGGACTAGCGAGGCGGCGCACAGGGGAATGAGTTACCAGAGCCAATGCACCAGCCTCACCGCATGGAAGTTTCGCATGCTAACCAACACGAAGCTGATTCCATGTTTTAGCGAGAAGTTATTTTTACCGCTATCTGCTGACGCACATCCCGCCCTTGCTCGTCCTTGGCAACCGCCATCAAGAACAGGCAACGCCCACCACTGGATTTTTCCCATTGATGTCCCACCTGATTTTTCTCGCGCGAATCATCGTTAGTTTTATATGGCTCACCTTTGTATTCCACGGCCAGCACTCGCCCGTCATCCAACTCTGCTACAAAATCGGGATAGAAATAATCCGTTGAGGTCGGCAACCAGAACGAGAATTTTTCCTGACGCTCGATGTTTCGCACCCATTGCTTGACCATGGGGTGTGCATCCAATGCTTGCGCGCACACGAACTCTTCTGCAACTTGCCCGGCTGGGGTCTTCTCGCGCAAGTCGTGAATGACCGGATAAAAATGTTTGCTGAATTCGTAGCTGCCTTGATAAATCTGGCGTGCGGGATACATCCCTGCCTCAAACTGGAAGTTGTAATGTCCTGTCTGATCCAGTGATGGTACGGTCATTTCAAACAGACGCCCCTGAAACCCTTTGTCCATCGCAATCTGGCGCAAACGTTCCACCTCGCGGGCAATAGCCTGTGCCAGTTGAAACCGTGCGCGCACCAGCGCCGTCAGGCTAAAGCCACGCTCATGCATCAGGTGCGTAATCATCTTGACCAGATACGCCTGCAACTGCGTTTGCGACAGGTACGGCTTGCGCACCTCTCTGTCCAGCCAGCGCACCAAATCCTGTTCACTAACATGGCTGACCACATCGTTCAGCTTGAGTTGCTGCGCATCCAAGTGGCGATATTTTATTTTCTCCCCGTTCACATCTATCTCGAACGAGTTGACGGTCTCGGTAATTGAGAACCCTGCGAGTTGCACTGACAGATCCAACAAATCCCAATCACCCGAATTGGACAGCGTTTCTTTTTCGACCACCTCCAGATAACCATCCAGCTTCAAGCAGAGTTGCGGGATCGGCGCGAAAGTCAGCCCGAGTTGCGCGGGTGCGCGCAACGCACGACGCATGGCGCGATGTGCATCAAACTGTTCCTTGACCGCACCCCGTGCTTTTTCCGGCAGCGCATGGCTGATGAAAGTTTCTGCCTGCGCCAGCGTATCGGCATCCACATCGCCTTTGAGCAGAATCGTTGCGCCCTGTGTCGTGGGCATAATCTGCACGGCAGCCTTGATTTCATCCGGCCAATGCTGGATATCTGGCGCTTGCGGCACCTCGATATGGCAATCAGGTATGGCGGGTAAAGTTGATTTATCGCCCTCCGGCAAAGGTAATTTACTTTGTTCTGGAACGATTGCCAGGTTGGCCTCGAACCGCTCAAAGCCCATGTTCTGCACCATGCGGTCTTTCAGACTGGACGCGGCCTGCGCAAAATTTTCCGCGACGATGTGCGCGTAGGCTTTGTTCAGCGCATCTTGTTGTCGCGTTTTCGCGTAAGGCATACGCAACACGCGCCCCAGCAGTTGCTCGACATCCTTGGCTGAATTGACTGATTGCAACGACGCCAGTACATAGGCGAATGAACAATCCCATCCCTCTTTCAATGCCTCGACCGTAATCACATAGCGAATCGGGCAGGCGGGATCAAACAGGTTGATGCCGTTCAGCTCTTTCTGTTCGCCCGTGGCGACTGCAATTTGGTTTTCTGGGATATTTTCCTGCTCCAACAAATGCTTGCGCACGACATCCACCGTTGCTTCGTTGCCCTTAGGCGCGGCCTGCACCAACACGATAGGGCGTATATATTCCGGTTCTTTCTGCGCCACCAATTCCAAGCTGTCGCGCCGCAAAATCGCATCACGCAAACACTCGCGCCAGCCTTCAGGATGTTCCGCCAGCACGATGGGCAGCTTTATCATCTGCTCGGTCTTCAACTCCTGCGCCTAAACGTGATACAGCACGTTATTACCCGCTACAGGAGTGGCCGTCAGTTCCACCACGCAACTTGGATTCAACCTGCCCAACGTCTTGAAGAAGCGGTCAGTGCGATTGTTGTGTGCCTCATCCACGATCACCACCGGATGATGCAAGTGCAGCCAGTTCGCCACGGAATACTTGGTGCGCCCAATATCCTTGGCGGTCAGGTAAGGCTGATTTTGCAAATCGGCTTCCGTCACTTTTTCCAGCCCGGCGCTGATGTTCGCGGGCAGGTTATCGAAGTGCGGCGCGAGTTCCTCAAAGAACGAATACACATTGCGCTTGGCGGTATCCGACACATTGAACGACTGGATGGTCGCCACCACCACGATGCACGCCTTGCCCACATCATGCGGGCTGATAGTTTGCAGGCTTTCCAAATCGCACACCTGCACGCGGTCGCCGAAGTACTGCGCCAGCGCCTGACGGTAAGGATGCCGCGCATTGCTCAATGCCTCCAGCGTCTGCGAACGAATCGTATCGCTCGGAGTCAGCCATAAGGCAAGCGGCGCATCGGAATCCAACACAGCCTTACCTGCCAGCGCCACGCCATGCGCCGCCAGCAATGTCTTGCCGCCGCCCGTAGGGATACGCAGGCAAACACACGGCACTTCATCAAATACCGTGTGATAACGCTCGTTAGTTCTATTCTGTGTTGCCAGCATTGCATGGAACGCATCGGCTACCGGCACACTGCGGCAGGCTTGCAGAAATTGCGTCAGCACAGACAGCGCATTTTTTTGATACTGCTTGAGTTCTAACATGGCGTTATCGCATTTTCACGTCGTAAGGAATTTGCTTGAAAGTGATGTTCTCCGCCGCCAGCCGTGCCGCGCCTAAGCGCGTGGTTTCGCCGTAGATCACTTTGCGCCCGGCGTGCGGAAAGATGTCGTTGATCGCCTGCAATACCGCGTGCGTCAACACATTGCCCGAAGCAGGACGGCGGTCGCCGAGGATGCCGTTGTAAAGCAGGTAGTAAGCCGTACCGTTGTGAATGCCGAGTAACGGTTGATCGAATGTTTGTTGGCTGGGTTCGCCTGTCTCAAAATGCCAGACATAAGCCGCCAAGGTTGCAAACTTTACCGCCACATTGATGCGCCCATGCTCATCGAACGCCGCCTCGCCCAGCGTGCAAAAACGGAATCCCCCGCCGCCCTGCCAGTTAACTGCTTGGCTGATGCCGCCTTGCTCGCCTTCGATAACTTTTTGCAGACGCGGAATGCAATGTGTGCGGGCATGGTCACCCATCTCGATACCGATATATCGGCGACCCGTCTTGTGGGCAACAGCTGCGGTCGTGGCTGAACCAAGGAAGCTGTCGAGGATGACATCGCCGGAATTGCTGGCAATGTGAAGAATTCGCTCAATTAAATTTTCTGGCTTCGGGGTACCGAATGGAGTGTCATCATTTTCAAACAACTCCAAAATTTCCCTCTTGGCAGCAGTATTGTCGCCAAACTCCTCAGCCGTCCACCAAGTCATCGGTACTAAACCGGACTCTTCACCCTTATATTTTTTTATGGTCGGTTGAGCGTCTCCACTTTTTCCAAAGTAAACCCTACCTTCACTTATTAGCTGATTCAAAGATTGCTCTGTAGCTCCCCAGCATCGCCCCCTTGGAGGGGTCACAACTTTTCCACTTGGTGTATCGATCTCATACATTTGATTTTTTCTGTATCCCTGCGCTGTAAATGGTATAGCGCGCCATTCACCACTCGGATCGTTATCAGGATTTTTGAATCCAGTTTCTCTTGCTGGAAGTGTGTTCCTAAATTCCTTCCAATTTACAGCTGTCACCTTGGCATAAACAAGAATATGATCATGCGCTGAGCCAACAGCAGCCCTGTTTTCCCTCGATGTTCGTTTCTGCCACACCATGTTTGCGATAAAGTTTTTCCGCCCAAACACTTCATCCATCAACACCTTGAGATAGTGCGCTTCGTTGTCGTCTATCGTCACCCAGATGCTGCCGTCTTCCGCCAGCAATTCACGTAGTAACACCAAGCGTGGGTACATCATGGATAGCCACTGGCTGTGCTCCAGCTTGTCGTCGTAATGCGTGAAGGCGCTTTGTGTGTTGTATGGTGGGTCGATGAAAATGCATTTGACCCGTCCGGCATAAAACGGAATAAGCGCCTTGAGCGCCAGCAGGTTGTCGCCCTGTATCAGCAAGTTTTCCGCGCTGTCGCCATACACGGCTTCCTGCTTGAGCAAGTGGTAAGGAACTTCGCGCGAGGCTTCCTGCGCCTGATTTTTATTGACCCAATCGAGAAACGGCATGGCTTATCTTGAGTTTGCTTATGGCACAAGATTATCCTTTCAATTGGCGCCAAACGCCAATTATTCTAAACATGCGCCAAAGCGCTTTGCGCAAAACGCCATAGGTTTCGACAATTGGCACATGGAAATAGGACAAGTTATCCGCGCTTTACGGCTGGAAAAAAGACAAACGCTAGAACAAATGGCGCATGAGATCGGTACCGATCCCAGCAATTTGTCACGCATTGAGCGGGGAGTTCAACAGCCCGCAGCGGCATCACTGAAAATGATTGCTGCGGCTCTTCACACGACAGTTGCCGCGCTACATGCTCACGCTGAAGGGGTGGAAAAAGTATCCAAAAGGAATCGCGACTTATTGGGAAGCGATAAAGCCGATTACACCACCGAAGCCATTCAATTGCGCCGCCATTTTCGCGCGCTCACCCCCGAAAACAAACACCTCGCCGTCGAGTTTGTCAAACTCCTGAACCGCACACAAAGCGTGAAGTAAACCCCGTCTTGAAAATCGTGGGGTCTGATCTTGCTTTGTAACACCGACTAGGGACAAGCGAAAGCTTGGGCAGATCAGCCAACTTTCTTCGGCTGCTCCTCGCCGCTGATGAACCCGATAGGCCGCCTCGATTGCGGCTCGGGCGGAGTCATCAATTCCCGGATGGCATCGAACACCTGCTTGAGCTGGACGCGCGTGTTGCGCGCAAAGGAATCGTGTTGCAAGGCCAGCGCTTCGGTTGCTTGCTCCAGATCATCCAGGCGCTTTGCCAATTCCGCATTGGATGCCAGCACCTCGCGCAGACGCACAAAGGCGCGTACCACATAGACCGATACCTCGGTCGCCCTCGGGCTATTCAAGATCGTTGCTGCCATGATGGCACCATGTTCGGTAAAGGCATAAGGCAGATATTTGCGATGTTGGCCGCGCCCGGTCTTTAAGGTCGCAACTTGCGACCTTAAAGCCGCCCATTCTTCCTCGGTCAAATGGAACATGAAATCTGCCGGGAAGCGTTCCAGATTACGTCTGACCTGTTCATTGAAACGCTTGGTTGGCACGTCATAGAGCACCGCCAAATCGGCATCCAGCAAAACCTTTTGCCCGCGCAGCAACAGGATGTGGTGTGTAATCGATTCAAGCGGCAACAGAGGAGGCGTACTCATTCAGAGTAGACGGGAACTGACTGCGGTTGGCCGGATCGGCGCAAAGAAAAAGCAGAGAGTCTTGCAGTCACGTTATTTCCCTTAAATTAAAGGGGCAGGTTCGAATTATTTTCCGCATCAAAAATATATCGACCCCGGCCCCTTTTATTCAAACGCTATTTATCTATTTCAATACAAGGCATGGCCCCGTGCTGCGTTATTTCTGGCTTGGCCAGGTACTCAATACGATATTGCTGTCGCTCGAAGTAGGCTGCTGCGAAGATGCCGCATACAGCTTGCCAACGCTGTCAAATGCAACGACCGGCGATTGTGAGCTGAACAAAGTGTAGCTATCGAAATTACTGCCCATCGGTTTCCAGCGATTCGCATATGCCTTCTGAATGACGATGCCTCCCATACTGTTGCTTGACGCAGCGACCACAGGAAGACCATCCGTGGGATCGATAGCGATATGCGGCGATTGCTTGTTTGAGACCGGATCGAAAGGCACACCAGGAATGAGCTGCGCCCAGATGCCGTTGACCATGGCGTTTGCGTCGACATGGCTGCTAAATCCTGTATTGGTTTCATAAACCATGACCGGCACCCCACTGCCAGTGTACGCGATCTCTGCCGACATGACCGTGCCCAACGATGTTGGAATACTGCCGCCAATTGGAACCCACGAGCCGGTCACCGAGTTCCATTTTTCTGCGCCAACGCTAAGGCCGAACTGAGCGACCAACACGGGTACGCCGGCGGGGTCTTTCGCGACGTGATACACCCAGGTATTCAGCAAATTGGTACCTAGCTGTGACCATGTGCTGGCAATGGCACTCCACTGCATCGCACGACTATCAAATTGTATCAATGTGCCAATAGTGGTTTTGTATGTCAGCAAGATAACCGGGTTGTTATTGATATCGATCACCACACCTTTGGCGTACGTGTCCTGAGTTACCGGATTGTTTAACAAGCCACCCAGTGAAACCCAGGTCGAAGTAATGTTGTCCCAGCGTTTTGCATAAGCTTCATATACCAGCGTAGTCTTGTTGCGCTCGGTCCATGTCACTACCGGATTACCATTTGCCACCGCCACAATGGGCTGGTTGGCAAGGTCATTGCGCCCGACGTTGTTTAACGCACCACCCAATTGCACCCACTGCGTGCCATTCCAGCGCTTGACATAGACCTTATCCTCGAAGGGCGTGCTGCCATTCACCGGCGTACCCAAAACTTCTTCGACAAATGCGACGACAGGATTAGCTCCGTCCATGGCTATCGCAGGTGCCGAGGTTTTATTGGTGATGACAATATCGAGTGCAGCCCCGGTTGCGAATGGTTCCCAGAAGCACGAATACTTTCCCATTACGTGCTTACCTGAAAAGTTACCCGCACCTATCGGGCTGGTGCCGGTAAACAGGCCTGACATCAGTGTTGCAGCGGCATCGACATTCGCACTAAATTGCGTGGCGAAAGTGGTCGAAGCCATGGCGACTTTGCCGGCTGCATCAACTGTGCCGCTCAGGTCACTGGCTTCCATATACCCGTTAATGAATAACGTGCTATTGCCGATCTGCCCGGCAGTGTTGCCAGCGCTAAAATTGACACACATCTTTCCGGCCAGGCCAGCACTTGGCGTGTAATTGTAGTCCCACACATCAAATCCGTTCGTGACTGGCGGTATAGCGCCAGTTGAAGGTAGATTTCCCGTGGTATTACTTGTAACACTACCGCCGCCCCCACCACCGCATCCGGCAAGCAATGTACCCACTATCGAGCCAACAATCAGTAAGTCCCAAGCCCCTTTAAGAAAAATAAAAATCTTATTCATGCGAAAAACTCCCTTTCTCAGTTTAAATTTTGTTGCAAACAAATATACCGATTCCCAATTCCTTTTGTCATCGGCAGTCATTCGCATGCCGTTTCTCTAAAAATCACCAGCGCGATTCCAACGGACGACGAACAGCATAGTGAGAGACGACAGCTTGCTGGAGCGGCACAAAGAAAAAGCAGAGAAGCTTGCAGTTATATTATTCCCCTTAACAGACATGGTGTCAGACATACCTGATGATGAACGTCGCTGGCACCTTGTCCGTTCCCGCTCCCCGGCCCTCTCCCGCAAGCGGGTGAGGGGGACAAAGTATCGCTACGCGATGTTCACGTATACAAACTTGCTGATTGGTCGCGCCCGCTAGTGCGGAAACTCGCGTCTACGCTTCTGTTAAATATGCGTTTCGCACGTGGGGAAATCATACGGAAGTAATGGGACACGGGCAAGGCGTGCTTTTGTTAAAGAAGAGCACACGGGGCAGAGCGAATTGATCTTTGTGGCCGCACTACGCCGCCATCTGCTCGACTTCGCGCTCGATCCTGTCTTTCAGTTCCGCTTCCGCGATTTTCAAATCGTAGCTCAGTTGCAGGTTCAGCCAGGACTGCGCATCCGTGCCGAAGTAGCGCGCCAGCCGCAATGCGGTATCGGGCGTGATCGAACGGCGCTCCTTGACGATCTCGTGCAGCCGCGTGGCGGGCACGCGCAATGCCTGCGACAGCGCATGGACACTCATGCCCATAGGCACGATGTATTCCTCGCGCAAAATTTCTCCCGGATGTACCGGGCGCATTCCATTCTTCACCATGTTGATCTCCTCAGTGGTAATCGACTATCGAGACATCGAATACGTCACCATTATTAAACTTGAAACAAATCCGCCATTGGTCGTTCACCCTGATGCTCCATTGCCCCTTGCGATCTCCCCGCAATGCTTCCAGCCGGTTGCCCGGTGGCGCGCGAAGAAAATCCAGCGTGGCTGCGGCGTCCAGTTGCGTCAGTTTTCGCTCGGCCGCTGCATGAATCGCACGGAAGCGTCGCGGATAGTTTCCTTCAAACAACGCCTGGGTATCCTTGCATGTAAACGACTTGATCATTACGCGCAGAATATTACGCAGCGCGTTATATGTCAACCATACAAAATAACATGGGATGGAACATGCAAAAGGTTGGCAGTCAATTACTTACCGCTATGATTGGTTGGGAAAGCACTCAATAATCGCGTAAAATGCAAGGTCGCTTCAATCAAGTTGGTATGCATGGAACAGATACGTATTCGCGGTGCTCGCACCCACAATTTAAAAAACATCAGCCTCGATCTGCCGCGCCACAAGCTGGTGGTGATCACCGGCCTGTCGGGTTCCGGTAAGTCCTCACTCGCCTTCGACACGCTGTATGCCGAGGGGCAGCGACGCTATGTGGAATCGCTGTCGGCCTATGCGCGGCAGTTTTTGCAGTTGATGGAAAAGCCGGATGTGGATCTGATCGAGGGCTTGTCGCCCGCCATTGCCATCGAGCAGAAGGCCACGTCGCACAACCCGCGCTCCACGGTCGGCACGGTCACCGAGATTCACGATTACCTGCGCCTGCTGTTCGCACGCGCGGGAGACCCGTATTGCCCGCAGCACGATCTGGTGTTGCAGGCGCAGTCTGTCGGCCAGATGGTGGATCACGTGTTGCAACTGCCGGAAGGCACCAAGGTGATGATTCTTTCCCCCTTGGTCGTGGAGCGCAAGGGCGAGCAGCTGGATCTGTTCGACGAGCTGCGCGCACAGGGTTTTACGCGCTTGCGCATCAATGGCAAGGTATGCGAGATCGACTCCTTGCCGACCTTGCAGAAGACCAAGAAGCACACCGTCGAGATCGTCGTGGACCGGCTGAAGGTGAATGTGGAATCGAAGCAGCGCCTGGCCGAATCATTCGAGACCGCGTTGCGGCATGCCGATGGCCGCGCGATTGCGGTCGAGATGGATACCGACAAGGAACACATGTTCTCGGCGAAGTTTGCCTGCCCGATATGCAACTACTCGCTGCCGGAACTGGAACCCCGTCTGTTCTCGTTCAACAACCCGATGGGCGCATGCCCGAAGTGCGACGGCCTGGGCAATATCAGCTTTTTCGATCCGAAGCGCATCGTCGCTTTGCCATCGCTGTCCCTGAGTTCCGGCGCGATCAAGGGCTGGGACAGGCGCAATCAGTTTTATCACCAGCTGCTCGCCGGACTCGCGAAGCACTACGACTTCGATATCGAACAATCTTTCGAGAGCCTGCCTGACAAAATCCAGCAGGTGATCCTGTATGGCAGCGGCAAGACCGAGATCGCGTTTCAATATCTGAACGAGCGCGGCAAGCCGATGCTGCGCGAACACACCTTCGAGGGCGTCGTCCACAATCTGGAACGTCGCTACAAAGAGACCGACTCGCCCACGGTGCGAGAAGAGCTGGCGAAATATCTGAACGGCTGCATCTGCCCCGAGTGCAATGGCACGCGCCTGCGCATCGAGGCGCGCCATGTGCGTGTCGCGGACATGAACATCTACGAGATCAGTGCGCTGCCGCTGAAGCATGCGCTGACTTTCTTCAAGGGGCTGACGCTGCAAGGCCACAAGCAGGCGATCGCGGAAAAGATCGTGCTGGAGATTGCCAACCGCCTGACTTTTTTGAACAACGTCGGACTGGATTATCTGTCGCTGGAGCGTTCCGCCGAAACCCTGTCCGGCGGCGAAGCACAGCGCATCCGTCTGGCGTCCCAGATCGGCTCCGGCCTGACCGGCGTGATGTATGTGCTGGACGAGCCGTCCATCGGCCTGCATCAACGCGACAACGACCGCCTGCTGCAAACCCTGATGAAACTGCGCGACATGGGCAACAGCGTGATCGTCGTCGAGCACGATGAAGAAGCGATCCGCGCCGCCGATTATGTCGTGGACATGGGGCCGGGTGCAGGTGAGCACGGCGGGGTGATCGTCGCGCAAGGCACACCCGATGAAATCTGCCAGAACGAGCAATCGCTCACCGGCGATTATCTGACCGGTCGCCGCAGCATTCCGATGCCGTCAAAATTCCTGAAACCTGACCCGGAGCGCATGATGCAAATCGTCGGGGCTTCCGGCAACAATCTGAAAGATGTCACGCTGAATCTGCCGGTCGGACTGATGGTGTGCGTGACCGGCGTATCCGGTTCCGGCAAATCCACGCTGATCAACGACACGCTGTATCCGGCCGTGGCGCAACATTTGTACGGCAGCAACACCGAACCCGCACCACACGCCTCGATCAGCGGACTGGAATTTTTCGACAAGGTGATCAACGTCGATCAGAGCCCGATCGGCCGCACCCCGCGTTCGAACCCGGCGACCTATACCGGCCTGTTCACGCCGATACGCGAGTTATTCGCCGGCGTGCCGTCGGCGCGCGAACGCGGCTACGGGCCGGGACGCTTCTCGTTCAACGTCAAGGGCGGGCGTTGCGAATCCTGCCAGGGCGACGGCGTGATCAAGGTCGAGATGCACTTTCTGCCGGACGTGTACGTGCCGTGCGACGTGTGCCACAGCCAGCGCTACAACCGCGAGACGCTGGAGATCACCTACAAGGGCCGTAACGTCCACCAGATCCTGCAGATGACGGTGGAGCAGGCGCACGAATTCTTCAAGCCGGTGCCGATACTCGCGCGCAAACTGCAAACTTTGCTGGACGTGGGCCTGGGCTACATCACGCTGGGCCAATCCGCGACCACGCTGTCCGGCGGCGAGGCGCAGCGCGTGAAATTATCCCTGGAGTTGTCCAAGCGCGACACCGGACGCACGCTGTACATACTCGACGAACCCACCACCGGCCTGCACTTCCACGACATCGCGCTGCTGCTCAAAGTCATCCACAAGCTGCGCGACCAGGGTAACACGCTGGTGGTGATCGAGCACAATCTGGACGTGATCAAAACCGCTGACTGGGTGATCGACCTGGGGCCGGAAGGCGGCGACGGCGGCGGCCGCATCATCGCAGAAGGCTCGCCGCAGGACATCGCGAAGAATAAGCTCAGCGTGACGGGGAAGTATTTGAAACAGGCGATAGACCGGTAATTGATCGAGCCGCGATGATGCTGCAAATATCCGATCAGCTTGCTATCCCGGACACCGAGATCGAATTGCACGCGATTCGCGCTCAGGGTGCGGGCGGACAGAACGTCAACAAAGTCTCGACCGCGATTCATCTGCGCTTCGACATCAATGCGTCCTCGCTGCCGGATGACTACAAGGATAAGCTGCTGCAACTGAATGACCGTCGCATCTCCGGCGATGGTGTGATCATCATCAAGGCGCAGCGCTACCGCAGTCAGGACAAGAATCGCGAAGATGCCTTGGCTCGCCTGCTGGCGTTGATCCGGAACGCCGCCATCACGCCCAAAATACGCACCGCAACGAAGCCGACCCGAGCATCAAAAAAGAGACGCATCGAAAGCAAGACTCAGCGCGGACAACTGAAAACGCTGCGGAGCCGAATTAACGATTAGCCGGATTCGGTGAGTAGCAAATGCAAAAAAGCCGGACGAATCCGGCTTTTTTGTTTATTGCTGTTACAGGAAAATATTACTCTGCATCAACCGCAACAGCGTCGGCTGGGCGATCCATCAACTCGATCAGTGCCATCGGGGCGTTGTCGCCTTTACGGAAACCGAATTTGAGGATGCGCAAATAGCCGCCGTTGCGTGCTGCGTAACGTGGACCGAGTTCATCGAACAACTTGGTGACCATTTCACGATCGCGCAAACGGGCAAATGCCAGACGACGGTTTGCCAGACTCGGGGTCTTGCCCAGTGTCAGGATAGGTTCTGCAACACGGCGCAGTTCCTTGGCTTTAGGCAATGTGGTCTTGATGAGTTCGTGACGCAACAACGACACGGTCATGTTGCGGAACATCGCCAGACGGTGGCTGCTAGTACGGTTGAGTTTTCTTAAACCTAAACGGTGACGCATGATTTGCCTCTCTTACTTCAATTTTTGGCTTCTAATTTTCTTGGACTTCTGTATTAGTTCACTGACTTAAGCCGGAACCGCTGGAACAGGCCAGTTTTCCAGCTTCATACCCAGCGACAAATTATGCTCGGCAAGAACCTGCTTGATTTCGTTCAGCGACTTGCGTCCCAGATTCGGGGTGCGCAACAAATCGTTTTCAGTGTACTGAATCAGATCGCCGATGTAATGAATGCTCTGTGCCTTGAGGCAGTTTGAAGAACGTGGGGTGAGCTCCAGATCATCAACAGGACGCAACAGGATCGGATCAACCTTGGGTGTTTGCACCTTCTCGACGATAGGCTCAGTGCCTTCAAGAGCTGCGAACACGGAGAACTGATCCACCAGAATACGCGCCGCATTGCGAATCGCTTCTTCAGGATCAACCGCACCATTGGTTTCGATATGCATCACCAGCTTGTCGAGGTCGGTGCGCTGTTCAACACGCGCGCTTTCAACGGCATAGCTCACACGGCTGACCGGGCTGAACGATGCATCCAGCGCGATATGGCCGACGGCACGCGTTTCATTCGGAGCCAGTCTTGAGATTGCGGATACATAACCGCGACCTTGTTCGACCTTGATCTGCATATCCAGCTTGCCACCGGCAGTCAGATGCGCGATCACATGATTCGGGTTGATCACTTCGACATCGGCGTTGCCGCTGATATCAGCCGCTGTTACGACGCCCTGACCTTCTTTTTTAAGGGTCAGCACAACTTCAGAAGTGTTATGCAAACGCAGCACCACACCCTTGAGGTTCAGCAGAATATCGACGACATCTTCCTGCACGCCATCGATCGTTGCGTACTCGTGCAACACACCGGCCATTTTTACTTCGGTCGGCGCAGCGCCCTGCATCGAAGACAACAGGATACGACGCAATGCATTGCCTAATGTATGACCATAGCCACGTTCAAAAGGCTCCATCACCACTTTGGCTTGGGTGTCGGAAATCTTCTGCACATCAATGATGCGAGGCTTCAAAAATTCATTCTTTGACATACGCTACTCCCCGTGGATTACTTGGAATACAACTCAACCACGAGATGCTCGTTGATGGTTGCAGGCAGTTCGGCACGTTGCGGTTTAGCTTTAAATGTTCCCTTAAAGGCTTTGGTGTCCATTTCGATCCAAGCCGGGAAACCGCGTTGTTCAGCAGCAGCGATTGCCGCCTTGATACGCAGTTGAGCCTTGGATTTTTCGACCACTTCAACCACGTCACCAGGACGCACTTGATAGGAAGGAATATTCACGCGCTTGCCATTTACCAGCAAGCCGTTGTGACGCACAACCTGACGAGCTTCGGCGCGCGATGCACCAAAACCCATGCGGTAGGAAACATTATCCAGACGGGATTCCAGGATCTGCAACAAGGCTTCACCGGTAATTCCGCGCTGGCTTTCCGCGCGCTTGTAGGTCAAACGGAATTGCTTTTCAAGTACGCCGTAGATACGACGAACTTTTTGCTTTTCACGCAACTGGCCGCCGTATTCCGACAGACGAGTATTTTTCTTCTGACCGTGCTGGCCGGGCGGGTAAGCTCTACGCTCAACACCGCATTTATCGGTAAAACATTTTTCGCCCTTCAGGAACAACTTCTCGCCTTCACGGCGGCACTGACGGCACTTTGCATCAAGATTTCTAGCCAAGATCGACTCCCAAAATTAAATACGACGCTTTTTAGGCGGACGGCAACCGTTGTGCGGCACCGGTGTGATATCGGATATGCTGGTGATCTTAAAACCGGCAGCATTCAATGCGCGCACTGCGGATTCACGGCCTGGGCCGGGTCCCTTGATGCGCACTTCAATATTCTTTACACCGCATTCAGCAGCAGACTTGCCCACCGTTTCAGCTGCAATCTGTGCAGCAAAGGGTGTGCTCTTACGCGAACCTTTAAAACCATTCGCACCACTGGTTGACCATGCCAAAGTATTGCCTTGGCGGTCAGTAATCGTGACGATGGTGTTATTGAAGGAAGCGTGGACGTGCGCGATTCCTTCCGCTACGTTCTTCTTGACTTTCTTGCGCACTTTCGTGCTTGGCTTGGCCATATACTCTAATCCTCTAAGGCGTTATAGCAAATTTACTTCTTGGCGCCAGCAATCGCTTTGCGCGGACCCTTGCGGGTACGTGCATTGGTGCGAGTGCGCTGGCCGCGACATGGCAGACCACGACGATGACGCACGCCGCGATAGCAACCCAGGTCCATCAGACGTTTGATGTTCATGGTCGTTTCACGGCGCAAATCACCCTCTACCGTTACTTTAGCGACTTGTTCGCGCAGTTTTTCAACTTCTGCGTCGGTCAAATCTTTCATTTTTGTGGCGGTGTTAACACCTGCCGCCGCGCAAATGATTTGCGATCGTGTGCGTCCGATACCGTAGATTGCAGTTAAAGCAATCACAGCGTGTTGATGGTTGGGGATATTGACCCCTGCAATACGTGCCATGCAGCTACCCTATCTCTGAAAAACGAAAATTATAACACTCAAAGCCGGTCTTTCTTAAATAACCTTGGCTCAATTAACCTGGGCTGTATCAACCCGGGCTTAATTACCCTTGACGTTGCTTATGACGTGGCTCGACACAAATAACACGCACCACGCGTTTACGAATAACGATTTTGCAGTTACGACAGATCTTCTTGACGGATGCTTGAACTCTCATTTTTTTCTCCTTAACTGCTTTACTATTTAGCGCGGAACACGATGCGCGCCTTGCTCAAATCATAGGGTGTCAATTCTACAGTCACCTTATCGCCGGGCAGAATGCGGATATAGTGCATTCGCATTTTCCCGGAAATATGACCCAACACCACATGACCATTCTCCAGCTTGATTCGAAACGTTGCATTGGGCAGCGACTCTTCAACCTCGCCAAACATTTGAATCACATCTTCTTTAGACATTAGCGTGTCAACCCGCCTTTGAAGTTTGCTTTCTTCAGCAAACCTTCATACTGGTGCGTCATAAGGTAGGACTGTACTTGCGTCATAAAGTCCATCGTTACAACCACCATGATCAACAGCGACGTACCGCCAAAGTAAAAAGGTACATTCCACTTAACCACTAAAAATTCAGGCAACAAACAAACCAGCGAGATATACACCGCACCCACCATGGTCAGACGCAACATGATCTTTTCAACATACTGCGCAGTCTGCTCACCAGGACGAATACCGGGTAAAAATGCACCGCTCTTCTTCAGGTTTTCTGCTGTTTCTTTCGGGCTGAACACCAGCGCCGTATAGAAAAAACAGAAGAACACAATCGCTGCCGCATAAAACAACACATAAATCGGTTGGCCGGGAGACAGCTTATCGCTGATGTCCTTGAGCCACCCCATTCCGGGGCTGGCGCCAAACCAACCGGCAATCGTCGCAGGGAACAAGATGATGCTTGAAGCGAAGATCGGTGGAATTACACCGGCCATATTCAGCTTCAGCGGCAAATGCGAACTTTGCCCACCATACACCTTGTTGCCCACTTGACGCTTGGCGTAGTTCACCAGAATCTTGCGTTGACCACGTTCGACGAAGACCACCAACGCCGTGACTGCGATTGCACCGAAGAACAGCGCTAACACCAGCGGGATGGAAAACGCACCGGTACGAGCCAATTCCAGCGTACTACCAATCGCATTCGGCAAGCCTGCTGCGATACCTGCAAAAATGATCAGCGAAATTCCGTTGCCCAAGCCGCGTTCGGTAATTTGCTCACCCAACCACATCAGGAACATCGTTCCGGTCACCAGCGTCACGATCGTCGTCATCTGAAACATCGCGCCCGGATTCGGCACCAAATTATGCTGAGCCTGCAACGCCACCGAGATACCAAAAGCCTGGACCAAAGCCAAACCCAAGGTGCCATAGCGGGTGTACTGAGTAATCTTGCGACGACCGGCATCGCCATCCTTTTTCAACTGCTCGAGATGCGGCACCGCTATCGCGGCCAACTGCATGATGATCGATGCAGAGATATACGGCATGATACCCAGCGCAAATATCGTAAAGCGAGATAACGCGCCGCCCGAGAACATATTGAACATGCCCAGGATGCCGCTCTTTTGCGTATTAAAAAGTTTGGCCAGCTCAACCGGATCAATACCGGGCACCGGAATATGCGCGCCAATACGAAACACCACCAGCGCACCCAGCAAAAACCAGAGACGGCTACTCAAATCGCCATACTTACCCTTGGTTACACCCTTGGCAACGGTACTCACGAACTAACCTTACTCAGCGATGCTACCGCCAGCGGCTTCAATCGCTGTACGTGCACCCTTGGTGACCAACAAACCCTGCAACTTCACTGCACGGGTTAGTTCTCCGCACAGAATAACTTTCGCAGTCAACGCATTCGCATGAACGATACCCGCTTGCTTGAGCGCCAACAAATCGATGCTGTCGACCGGCAACTTTTGCAGATCCGACAAACGCACTTGTGCAGTGTCGTTGCGCGTCAGCGAAACAAAACCACGCTTAGGCAAACGACGTTGCAACGGCATTTGACCGCCTTCAAAACCGACCTTATGAAATCCGCCTGAACGGGACTTTTGTCCCTTGTGACCGCGACCTGCGGTCTTGCCCAAACCGGAACCGATACCGCGACCAACGCGACGCTTGGCGTGCTTGGCACCTTCTGCAGGTTGAATATTATTGAGTTGCATTATTTATGCCTCGCACTTAACCATGTAAAACACTTTGTTGATCATGCCGCGCACGCAAGGAGTGTCCTCCAGTTGCACGGTGTGGTTGATACGACGTAGCCCTAAGCCACGGATCGTATCGCGATGCGATTGCTTGGTGCCGATCAGACTCTTGATCTGTGTCACCTTCAGGGTCTTGCTAACTGTTTTGGCTTTTGTCATGTCTTACCCCAAAATTTCTTCAACGTTTTTGCCGCGCTTGGCAGCAATCTCGGATGGTGAATTCATCGCTTGCAAACCATTCAGCGTAGCACGCACCACGTTGTATGGATTGCTCGAACCGAGACACTTGGCCAACACATCACGAACACCGACCGCCTCGAACACGGCGCGCATCGCGCCACCAGCGATAATACCAGTACCTTCGGATGCCGGCTGCATCAGGACTTTTGCCGCGCCATGCTTGCCGATCACGGTATGGTGCAAGGTGCCGTTCTTCAGACTGACTTTAGTCAGATTGCGACGCGCTTCGTCCATGGCTTTTTGCACGGCAACTGGAACTTCCTTAGACTTTCCTTTGCCCATCGCCACGCGACCATCGCCATCACCAACCACGGTAAGTGCGGCGAAACCCATGATACGACCACCCTTGACCACTTTGGTAACGCGGTTCACGGAGATCATTTTTTCGATCAGACCGTCATCACGCTTTTCCTGTTGCTGCATTTTTCCTTGCGGCTTAGCCATTGCTCAACTCCAATTAGAACTGCAGACCATGTTCACGCGCGGCTTCAGCCAACGCCTTGACACGACCATGATAACGATTACCTGAACGGTCGAATGCAACTATGGTAATACCCGCGCTCTTCGCCTTTTCAGCAATACGCTTGCCTACCAGGGCCGCAGCAGCCTTATTACCACCATTCGCCAAATCTTTGCGCACTTCAGCTTCGACGCTGGATGCACTGGCCAATACTTTACTGCCACAAGCCGAAATCACCTGGGCATAGATGTGAAAATTTGTGCGATTAATTGCCAAACGAACCGATTTCTTTTCAGCAATGCGTGCACGGGTTTTGCGTGCTCTGCGCTGACGCGCTTCTTTTTTGATCAACATATCCGCCTCAATTATTTCTTCTTGGTTTCTTTCA
>JADGRL010000010.1 GCA_017880865.1 Gallionella sp. | reverse complement strand
CCGAGTAGGCGGCAACGGGTTCGTGGCCCTTGATTCTCAGGATGTCGCAAGTCGTCTTTACGATACGACGATCGTCATCCACCACTAGAATTTTCATTGTTGACTCCCGTTCTTATTGTTGTTCGCTAACCCCGTCGGGCTGAAGCCCGACCTACAATCCAGCGCTGGGCAGCGTAACGCTAAACACGCTGCCCTTGCCCAACTTACTTTCCACCCCCACGCTGCCGCCGTTGGCCTCGGTTAAGTTCTTCACCACCACCAACCCCAGCCCGATGCCGCGCGCCTTGGTGGTGAACAGCGGCTGGAACAGATGACCCAACTGCTCCAGTGTCATGCCGGTGCCGCTGTCCTTCACGCTGATGGCAATGGTCTTGGCTTGCGTGTCTTCAACCGCGCGAATTTCCAGCACGCCGCCTTCCGGCATCGCTTCCACGCCGTTGCTGATCAGGTTGCGCAACACTTGGTGAATTTGCATGGCATCCACCCGCAGCGCAGAAAGTGTTGCGGGAATATCCAGCTTCACGGTGACAGACGTAGGCACGCTGCATTTGCGCAAGGTCTGCGCAATCAATTCCGCGATCCCCACGGCTTCCGGCTGAGGCGGCTTGGTGCACACCGCATCCATCAGGTCGGATGCCATACGCTCGGACACCGCGATTTCATCCTTAATGATGTTCAGGTATTCCCTGGTGGTTTCATCCGCGTTCGGCAATACCGTTTGCAGGTAGTACACCGCGTTGCTCATCACACCCAGCGGATTGCGCAACTCGTGTCCGACGCTGCCTGCGACTTGGCCCAGCACCGCCAGTTTTTCCTTGCGCACCAGTTCTTCTTGCGCATCCTGCAATTGCCTGGTGCGCTGCTGCACCTTAGTTTCCAGCTCTGCATTTAGTTGGCGGATTTTTTCTTCCGCCTGCTTGCGCTCGTTCACGGCGGAGTTGAGCCTGAATATCGCAATCAGGAAAATCAGCAGGCTGGTCAACGTGCCGGTGGTGATGGTGATAAATGAGAGCCGCTCCACACTTTCCGATTTCTGTTTCAATTCCCTGATAAGTTGCCGGTGCTCGTTCTCAATCTGATCAAATGTGGCATGGATGCTGTCCATGAATTCATCACCGTGAATATCCATCTTGCGGTGGGTGGTGTTCTTGCCGGTTCGCGGGGCATCAATGAATTGCTGTGTCCAGCGCTGCAACAAATCGGCGTTCGTCTCGATCAAGGATATCTGTTGCTGTTGTTGCGGGTTGTCGGCAATGCGCTGGCGCAACGCATCCATTTTTGTGTGATATTCGAAAATATCTCCCAAATAGGCACCCCGAAACCCTTCTTCGCCGGTGATGACGTAGCCCCGGGTATGGGCCTGGGCCTCGGTAAGTTCAATCTGAATGCTCACGATTTCGTTCAGAACTTCTTCGCTGGACGTTATCTTGAGGTTCGTTTCGTCCAGCCAGAACTGGCTGCGGTTGATGGTGAGGCCGATGAATACCAGCACTGCCAAGCCGCAGGCAAATGCCGCCGTGGACTTCCTGCCGAGCGACCATTGCAAGACATCCTGCTGCCAGCTATTGGCAATGACGGCCATGCCCAGCAGCGCGAACAATATGGCCGAGTGCATCGCCATGATGTGAAAGCCAAACCACACGTATGGGCCGAGACCCGGTATAGCATAGGACAGTATCTCTGACACCGCGAGGATCGTTACCAGCAGGCTGAGAATCATCGACGCGAGCAGAACCCAGCGGTTCTTGCGCGAACCGACGGTGATCCACAATGCCGCAGCCAGCAGAACAAATAACAAGGCCGCCTCCGCCGTCATCCGCCCCGGATGCGGCGTACCTACCGTGCCGACCGGCTCGCGGAACAGCCACTGGTCAATGCCGAGGTTCCAGCCGCTGATATATTCACCCAGCGTCAGCAGGCCGATCAGCCCGACCAGTAAGTTGAAAAACCGGGCGAGACGAAAAAACAAGATTGAGCGTTGCGAATTTAAAGTTGCAAGCGGGTGGGCAGTCAACCACAGCGCGATTCCAATCAGAATAAAACAGGTAGCCGTATTCGCCTTCATGGAAACCCAGCCCGGCAAGACGCTCTTCAGCACGCCAATATCGAATGCCCAGCCGAGCAGAACCATGCCGCCAACAATCACAGCAGCAGCAGCAGCAGCAGCAGCAGCAGCAGCAAGTTTGATGCCATCTTTGATAGGTGCGTGTTCGGAGGACATGTGCTGACTCCCTATTGCGATGCGGTTCATATCAAATAATCCATTAACACAAAACAGCGTAGGTCGGGATGAATCCCGGCCTACGAAAACCACCTTTTTGGTTCCGGCTCGTCTGGCTTGGGTTCATATCGAAACACCTGTTTCTTCAGTTGCCGGAAGCGTGACTGTAAACAGAGTTCCTTTGCCGACCTCACTCTCCACACTAATCTTGCCGCCATTGGCCTCGGTCAGGTTCTTCACCACCACCAGACCCAGCCCGACGCCGCGCGCCTTGGTAGTGAATAGCGGCTGGAATAGCTTGCCCAGTTGCTCCGGCGTCATGCCGATGCCGCTGTCCTTCACGCTGACGGTGATGGTTCCTCCTAGATTATTTTCAATCGCGCTGATTTCCAGCACGCCGCCTTCCGGCATCGCTTCGATGCCGTTGCTGATCAGATTGCGTAACACCTGATGGATTTGCAGCGGATCAACTCTCAGGGGCGCAAGCGTTGCGGGGATATCCAGCTTCACCACGACAGACGAAGGCACGCTGCATTTGCGCAAGGTCTGCTGCATCAACTCGGCAAGCGCCAACCTTTCCGGGTGCGACGGCTTGGTGCGCACCGAATCCAGCAGGTCGGAGACGATACGCTCGGATGCGGCAATTTCATCCTTGATGATGTTCAGGTATTCGCGAGTAGTCTCATCCGCATCCGACAACACCGTCTGCAGAAAGAACACCGCGTTGTTCATCACACCCAGCGGATTGCGCAGTTCATGTCCCACGCTGCCCGCCACCTGCCCCAACACCGCCAGTTTCTCACGGCGCACCAGTTCATCCTGCGTATCCAGCAATTGCCTGGTACGCTGTCGCACCTTGGTTTCCAGCTCTTCATTCAGCTGGCGGATTTTTTCGTCCACCAATTTATCCTCGGTGATGTCATCTATTTGGGATACAAAATGAATGGGGTTATCCTGTGCATCGCGTATCAGCGAGACGCTCAATCGTATCCATACGATATGACCATCCTTGTGGAAATAGCGCTTTTCCATCTGGTAGTGATCCCGCTCTCCTGCCAGTAGTTGCGCGACAAAATCAAGATCCGTTTGCAGATCGTCCGGATGGGTGATGTCCTGAAAAGTTTTGCTCAGCAATTCCGGCTCCGAATAGCCGACGATCTGGCACAGCGAGTGATTGACTTTAAGCCAATGTCCGTCCAGTCCTACCAGCGCCATGCCGATGGCCGAATTCTGGAAAGCCTTGCGAAAACGCTCCTCGCTTTCCTGCAACTTCAGTTCTATTTGCTTCCTCTCGGTGATGTCGCGCACCATCGCCAGAATCCGCTGTTGGCTGCCGATCAGCGCAAATCGAAGGCTGACCTCCACCCAAAAAAGATGCCCATCGCGGGCGCGCGCCTGCCACTCAAATATCTGCGTGCCTTCGGTGCGTGCCAGACGGATTTTTTCGCTGGCCTCGGCAGAAGAATAGGGCGGCGTGCCTGCGCTCAGATCGTCGGGACCGGAAGCCAGCGCCTCATCGCGGGTTATGCCGTACATCTCGCACATGCGCTGATTGACCTCAACGATGCGGCCCGTTTGTGCATCGTGAATGAAAATCGCATCATTGACAGTGTTGAATATCTCGCGAAAACGGCTCTCACTCTCGGCCAGCTCCGCGCTGTGCCGTATCAGCAACGATTTACTTGACTTGAGTTCCTGCGCCGTCCGGTCATACATCTGCCGCAGCCTTTCGGCCTGGTGCAGCCCCTCCTCCAGCAGCTTGTTCTTGCGTTCAAGAGCCTCGATCTTGCGCTGCAATTCAAGCGTAATATCATTCGCCATGATTACTTTCCAGATCCGCATAAATGATGTCGGTACCGCAGCGCAGGTTGCGCAAATAATCGAGGGCTGCTGCTACATGCTGCGACCCCAGAATCGAGCCGTGCTGCGGCAGGATGGCGTCAATGGCGAGCTTCTCGATGCGTCTGACGAAGCCTCGTGCGGCGAGATTGGAAGCCATATAGTCCAGATGAAACAGGTTCATTTTCGGGATGTGCTGTTCGAATGAATCCACCTTCAGCGTCCAGTCCAGGCTCAGCGCGGCCCAGATGTCCCCGGAAAACAGGTAACGCGCCTGGGTGTCGTAAGTTACGAAGGCACCCGGAAAATGAAGAAAAGGAGCTTCAACGAATTTCAGGCTGGCGCCAGAAGGGAGGGCATAGACCGGATTTTCAGTCACATCGTAATACTGATAACCCGAGCGACCATAATGCGGCAGCAACACCTGGGTGCGCGGTGAGGTGAACACCCGCATGGACGGATTGACCTCGAGCCAATCCGTCATGGAGGCGGCCACATCGGGGTCCTGATGGCAGAGCACCATGCCGCTGACTTTTTCCGGCGGCAGAATTTGCGCGACCCGCTGCCTGACCTGGGAAAAATACTGCTTGCCGCCGGGATCAACCAGAATCGCCTCATCATGATCCACGATCAGATAAGTATTGCAGCGGAAAGCGGTTTCGTCCGTATTCCCCAGCCAGAAAATACCGTGGCCATTCTTGGCATAAAGCGTGGTCGGCTGCGTCAGGTCCATCTTGGCGCTGGAAAGATCGTAGTCTGTCATTGCGTTCATATCAACTCCTGATGTTGGATACCTGCTATACCGGAAAAACAACGGTAAAGGTTGTCCCTTTGCCGACCTCACTTTGCACTTCAATTTTTCCGCCATTAGCTTGGGTCAAGTTCTTCACCACCACCAGCCCAAGTCCAATGCCGCGCGCCTTGGTGGTGAACAGCGGCTGAAACAGATGACCCAGTTGCTCTGTCGTCATGCCGGTGCCGCTGTCCTTCACATTGATGCTAACGGTTCCATCTTGCTTGTTTTCTACCGCACTGATTGCCAGCGTGCCGCCTTCCGGCATCGCTTCCACGCCGTTGCTGATCAGGTTGCGCAATACCTGATGGATTTGCATGGCATCCACGCAGAGCGGCGCAAGCGTTGCCGGGATGTCCAGCTTCACCGTGACGGAAGAAAGCACAGAATATTTGCTCAGCGTTTTTTCAATCAACTCCCGCACGCCCACCCTTTCTGGATGCGGCGGTTTGGTACGCACAGAATCCAGCAGGTCGGACACAATACGCTCGGAAGCGTTGATCTCGTCTTTGATGATGTTCAAGTATTCGCGGGTGGTGTCATCCGCATCCGACAGCACAGTTTGCAGGAAGTACACCGCGTTGTTCATCACGCCCAGCGGATTGCGCAACTCATGCCCCACGCTGCCCGCCACCTGCCCCAGCACCGCCAGCTTTTCACGGCGGACCAGTTCTTCCTGCGTATCCTGCAGTTGCTTGGTTCGCTGCTGCACCTTTGTTTCCAGCTCTTCATTCATCTGGCGAATCTTTTCATCCACCAACTTGGCTTCGGTGACGTCCTGCGTCGTTCCCAGCAATTTGACGAGCTGCCCCTCGTCATTGCGGACTGCCTCAATTCGCTCATGCACGTATCGCACCGTGCGGTCCGGCAGCAGGATGCGGTGATCCATACTGTAGGGTCGCGCCAGTTCCAGCGACTCGCGGATGTTGTTTTCCACATATTGCCGATCATCTGGATGCACGGCCTGTATATAAGTTTCAAATGTGGCAGCGATCTGCTGCGGCTTGAGGCCGAAGATACGGTAGGTTTCATCCGACCAGACCACGGTATTGTTGACGACATCCCATTCCCAGTCGCCCAGATGGGCGATACGCTGGGCTTCAATCAACGTGTCGGTGCGCTGTTGCAGCATCGTCTGCTCCTGCTGCAACTTTGCCGTCATGTCATTGATGCCGTGAGCCAGCGTTTCCAGTTCTGTCACCGTTGCGGATACGGTAACGCGCGTTTCGAGTCGGCCATCGCCCAGCGCCCGGATGGTATCGCTCAGCTTGCGGATCGAGAGCGTGATGTTGCGGCTGCCCAGATAAATTAATCCGAACGGGAATATCAAAAACAACGCGGTCAATCCCACCGTCATCCAGAGTACCTTTGACTTGAGTTGCTCGGAATGCGCGCTGCTCATTTCCACGATGACTGCGCCTATCTGACTGACCTTGGCCCTGCTCTCGAATTCATCCAGCGCCACTTGCGCCGGAACGATGGGCTGGTATAACCGCAGACCCTCGCTGCTGCGATAGACCGGCAACTGCAAATTGACCGACTCCTTGATCTTGCCTGCTCGCGCAGTCTGGGTTTGATCCATACCCGACATCGTCGCGCTCACATCGGCTGCAGTATTTTCAGGTGCGCCGAAAAACGCTCCTTCTGCTATCAACACCTCGGAAGCGGCGTTCAGAATGAGCACACCTCGCACATCCGGTTGCTGCAAGACACCCTGCGCAATATTTTTAAGGAAGGACCGATTATTGGCAAACACACCGTATTCGCTGCTGGAAGCTAACTGACGTGTGATAAGCTGGCCGCGCTCCATCAGGTTTTGATCCAAATCTGAAAAATTTTCATGCAGAAAAAACGACTCCATGCTGACCGCCATGACCAGCAATGGTGTCAGCGTCAGCCATGCGACATACTGGCGTATGCTCAAACTTTTCAAGGTGCCCTCCCCTTCGCTTTGTTCATCTGGTTGCGAATTGCTTCCAGAGAGAGCAATTCAATCCCCAAAGATCGGGCCACCTGTTGATTCACCGCGATAGTAAAAGCGACCGGATATTGCGGCTCAGGTAACTGTCCGGTCTGCGAAAAATAAATCACCGTCGCACCGGTTTGTTCAGCCAACTGTTCCGGTGTGGAAAAGATCGCACACAGCGCACCGGCATTGACATAGGCTTGCGACAAGCCTATGAGCGGGATGCCGTGACGGTAACTGGTCAACAAGATGTTGCGAATATTGTTGCTGCTGTAAATCATGCTATCCGGTACCGCAAACAGGACGTCACTGCTTGCAAGAACGCTTTCGAGTTCGGCAAACAACTCGTCTGCCAAGAGAACAGGCCGTGCGATCAGTGAGCCGCCTCGCGCGGCAATATTTCCGCGCAAACCCTCGATATCGATATGCGTGCCCGGTGAATACAGCAAGCCGATCCTGCGCCGCGAGGGAAGCGTGGCACGCCAGAAATCAAGTCTCCGTGCCCAGGGTTGATCGAGGTAAATAGCCGAAATAGAGCGGGGGGATTTTTTCAGGGATATTTGTTCCAGCAACTCTTCATAGCCCACCTGCGGGATCATCACCGCCAATACCGGGATACTGGATTGGGATGCGGCCAATTCCGTGGCCCTCATGCCAACTGCGACGATCAATTCTATTTCCGACAAATCGGCTGGTAACTGCTCGTGTTGTGCCTGCACAGAGGCTCTCATCAATGCAGGCAAACTGTTGTTTAACGAATTTGCGAAGGACTGATACGGCGCGCTGTTATCGCTTAATACCACCAACACTTTCAGATTCTCTGCCCAGCATAAAGTCGGGGCTGGCACAAGCAGGCACAGCAGCAGCACACGTATCTTCTTCCAAACAAATTTCTTCGCTTGCAACATGAGATGAAAGTCAGCCCTGACTAGAAATTAAGCGTGAGTGTGGCATAGCTGAGCCGCTTAAAAACGTTGGTGGCAAGGTACTCGGTGTAATCGCTGTTAAACAGATTTTGTATCACCAAAGCCACATTCCCGCTCACACCACCAACAGCCTTGAAGGATCTGGCTACGCGCAGATCGGTTCTTTGATGCTGCGGCTGCAAATCGGTGGGGCCGCGATCCGCTGGCAACGATGCGCTCTGATTGTAGTAATTGAGGCTGCACGAATAATCTCCGAAGCGCTGCTCTGCCATCACGCCGAACTGTTCTTTCGGCATGTTGCCCTGAAAGCCCGCCAGAGAAGTACTGATACGGTTGCGCGAGTAGTTGAAAATGATGCGTGTTCGCTCTGCCAAACGATATTCGATGCTGGTCTCCGCCCCGCTCTGCCCCATCGGGGAAGATGCGTTTGCAAAACTCGTCAGGCCGTTTAAAACATCGGGCACAATCAGGTCGTTGTATTGATCGTGAAAAATTCTAACATCGATGCTCACCCCATAATCAGCCAATTTACCCAGATAACCGACCTCGCGTGACAATACCCGCTCTGGTCTTAACCCGCCCGCAGACTTCATGATGGGATAATTTTGAATACCGAAAGCTTGCTGTAGTAGCGGGGGCAACGGGTAACGCCAGTTACCCTGTTCTTCCAGCATCGCCGGGTTGCGGTAAGCGCGCGACACACCGGCACGAAGCGTATGCGCTGGAGTGATATGGTAATTCAATGCGATTTGCGGTGAGCTGTCTGTCCTGCCCAGCCCCCCATTTTCCAGCATCAGCCCGGTATTCAATATCCATGCTGGCGTGATGCGCCACTCGTCATGTGCGAATAAACGTTTTTCATTCTGGCGTATCGGCGTCAGAAAATAATTCGCCGAATCGACAAAATCGGTGCGGTAGGCCGCCCCCCAAACCATGCGGTTTGCATCACCCAGATGCATTGTATGCTGCAGCTCCAGCTCATGACGATCAGTCGAAGTAGAATCGACCAGTCTGAATTGAGGCAGTCCTGCCTGTGTAAGAACATACAGACTGGAAAAAGTCGTCTCATCCAGATTTTTGCGGATATGGTAATAGCGTGTTTGCAATTCATCACTGTTATCGAGTGCTCGCTGCCAGGTTAACTGCTGAAAGTTTTCCTTGGTCAATTGATCGTGCGGAGTGTTAAGCAGACTGGTCGTAAATCCCACGCCGCGCACACCATTGCTGACACCCGCCTGCACATCAAAATTATCTGTGTAATTGGAATGGTAATTGGCGCGAAAATTCAACAAACGTGTGGCGTAGCTGTCATTGCTGAGATTATCGTCTTGTGGCAAATTGGTTCTGGGGTCGTAGCCATTGTCGCTGCGATAACCCATCGTCAACCTGTAGTCCAGTTTCTCACCGCGCCTGCCCGCATGCGCGGTCACATCGGAAATCCCTTTTTCGCCCTGCGTGGTGGACACACTGGCTCCGGCCAGACCCCCCGCATCGCGGGTGATGATGTTGATGACGCCCTGCAACGAATTCGCTCCGTGCGTCGCCGCAGATGGGCCGCGCACCACTTCAATGCGTTCGATGTCATCGAGACTGACAGGCAAGGATTCCCAATCCACATCACTAAAGGGCGCAAGGTAGATGCTGCGTCCATCGATCAACACCTGCATGCGCCGCGCGTATTGATCGGACGTGCCATGATAGGACACGATCGCCTGGCTCCCCTTGTAATAGCTGACATACATGCCCGGAACGAGCTTGAATAAATCCGGTATTTTTCTAAAACCGGAGGCCACGATCATCTCATGGTCGATCACCGTCATCGCACTGGGTGCGTCGGACAACGATTGCGACAAGCGAGAAGCACTGAGTACCACAGGAAATTCCTGAAGGTAGTCTTGCTCGTTTAAATAGTCAGCTGCACTGGCACTTTGTGAAAACAGTCCGGCGAAAAACGCGACTGATGGCAGCACATATTGACGGGCCTTCATCATCCGTCCACTTTTTAGCAAGCCTTGCATTCGGCGCTCCCCTTTGATAATTAAAGTCTATGCCACTGTAATTAGTTCTTGGTTGCAAACCGGATGCCAGCAATGATGGCTTCGATGGCAGGTGGCTCCCGACGAATTCACCGGGCGAAAGATTAAGCGTCATACTGTGCCGAATGACTCGCTTCGTCAAACGAACCCATTCGCGACCCGCTGCCCGCCAAGGCTACAGACAATCATTTTTATAAACGGCAGCTTCTTCAGTGAGGTGCGGCTGTTTTCAACTGAACCCATGCCCATCGCCAAATGCGAATATGGGCGTAATTCACCCCTCGCATTCTGATAAGCATTGCCGTTCTAATCTGTGCGCTATCGTACATAGCCACAGATATCGAGTTGCGTCTAGCGCTGTTCGTTAGCGATTAGCGATGGAATTAACACACGCCCGCTTGGTGCGCCTGCTCATCGGCAAAATAACTGGATCTGACCATAGGCCCGCAAGCGGCATGGCTGAATCCCATGTCTTTTGCGGCTTGCTCGAACATCGCGAATGATTCCAGCGGCGCATAACGCAGCACCGGCAAATGGCCGTCGGAAGGTTGCAGGTATTGGCCTATCGTGAGCATGTTCACGTCGTGCGCGCGCAGGTCGCGCATCACCGCCAGCACTTCTTCATCGGTTTCACCCAGCCCCAGCATCAGGCCGGATTTGGTCTGAATTTGCGGAAAACGCGCCTTGAAGTCCTTGAGCAATTTTAACGAATGCGCGTAGTCCGCGCCGGGACGCGCCAGTTTATACAGGCGTGGCACGGTTTCCAGATTGTGGTTCAGCACATCGGGCAGGCTAATGGAGAGCGCATCCAGCGCCTCATCCAGCCGACCGCGAAAATCCGGCACCAGAATTTCCAGGCGCGTCGCGGGCGAGCTGGCACGTATCGCGCTCAGGCAATCGGCAAAATGTTGCGCGCCGCCGTCGCGCAAATCGTCCCGATCCACGCTGGTGATGACCACGTATTTAAGTTTGAGCAGACCGATCGAGCTCGCCAGATTGCCCGGTTCGTTGATGTCTGGCGGCAGCGGTTTACCGTGCGCCACATCGCAGAACGGGCAGCGGCGCGTGCACACGTCGCCCAGGATCATGAAGGTCGCCGTGCCTTTGCCGAAACACTCGCCGATGTTCGGGCAGGAAGCCTCCTCGCACACCGTGACCAGACTATGTTCGCGCAGCATGCGCTTCACGTCGTGATAGCTCTGCCCGCTTCCGGACTTAACGCGTATCCATTCCGGTTTGCGCAAGCGCTGCTGCAATGGCACGATCTTGATCGGATTGCGCGCTGTTTTATCTTTTCCGGTTTGCTTGTGGGCCTCGCCGGTTTGTTTATGTTCAGTGTTGCTCATGAGATGGCTTTCTTTCGAGGTGTAGCTGTAGTGCATGGATCAGATTCTGCGCCAACTCGGCTTGCAGTTCGCCGATACCAGCGGTGATGCCCAGTTCGCAGGCTTGGGTGACGCGCAGTCCAGCATAGCCGCACGGGTTGATGTTGGCGAACGGGGTCAGGTCCATGTCCACATTGAATGACAGACCGTGATAACAACAACCGTGCCTGATCTTCAGCCCCAGTGCGGCAATTTTCGCATCCCCCACATACACGCCGGGCGCGTCCTCGCGGCCTTGCGCGGCCACGCTGTATTCGGCCAGCAAGTCTATTACCGCCTGCTCCATCAAGCGCACCAGCTCGCGCACGTTGATTTTCCAGCGGCGCAGGTCGAGCAACAGGTAGGCGACGATCTGGCCGGGCCCGTGATAGGTGATCTGGCCGCCGCGATCGATTTTTATCACCGGGATAGCGGTCGGGTTGAGCAGATGTTCAGGCTTGCCCGCCAAGCCTTGCGTGTAAACGGGTGGGTGCTGCACCATCCAGATTTCGTCGCGTGTCTCTGCATTTTTCTGGCTGGTACGCTCGGCGGTGAAGCGCTTCATCGCGTCCCAGGTGGGTTGATATTCAACCAGCCCCAGCGAGTGAATGACCGGCGACGAGGGGTGATAACCAGCGACTTGGCTGGTGTTTGATCCCAGCCTAGTCGAATGGCTAGTAGTTCCATCAGGACTGGGGACTGAGTGCGGGGTTGAGAGTGTTGAGTCCTCAGTCCTCAGTCCTGAATCCTTGGTTTTCATAGCACCATTACGATCAGAGGATGGTCGCACAAGTCCTGATACAGCGCATCGAGCTGCACGCGCGACGTGGCGCGCACGGTGCAAGTCAGGCTGATATAGCGGGCAGTTTTGCTAGCGCGCATTTCCATGCTGGCGGCGAGAAAACCGGGATCGTGTTTGTTGACCACTTCCAGCACCGCTTGTGCGAAGCCCGCCTGCTGCTGCCCAAATATTTTCAAAGGAAAATCGCAAGGGTATTCGATCAGGCTGTCGGTTAATTTGCTGGCCGGTAATTCATTCATGGTCATGCGTTCCCGCGCATCACGTCGTGTTTAAAATTTTGGTAGAGCTTGTGCAATCTAGCGAACATCGCGCCCGGCTTGCCGGTGCCGACCGGCTTGCCGTCGAGTTGCGTGATCGCCAGCACCTCTTTGGTGGATGAAGTGAGCAGGAGTTCATCCGCAGCAAATATTTCCGTGACGCTTATCTTGCGCACTTCATGCGGGATGCCGTTTAAAGCGGCGATTTCCAGTATCACGTCGTAGGTGATGCCGGGCAGCATCAGGTTGTCTTTGGGCGGCGCGAGCAGCTTGCCGTCCTTCACCAAAAAGATGTTGCTGGCCGCACCCTCGGTCATGAACGCATTGTCACGGATCAAAATGGTTTCGGCGCAACCCGCGTCGACCGCCATCTGGCGCAGCAATACATTGGGCAGCAGCGCGATGGCCTTGATGTCGCAGCGCAGCCAGCGGTTGTCCGGCGCGGTAATACAGGCGACTCCGCTGCTCAGCAAGTCAGCGGGCGGGATGGGCAGCGGGTTGCTCATCATGAACACCGTAGGTGCAACCGGCGGATTCGGAAAGGCGTGATCGCGCTTCGCCACACCGCGCGTGATGTGCAGATACAGGTACTGGTCCTGAGCCTCATTGCGCGCGATGAGTTCGTCGATCAGCCTCGTCCATTCATCGTCGCTGTGAGGGTTGGCCAGCTTGATGCCGTCCAGGCTGTGCTGCAAACGTTTCAAATGTTCCGCCAGGCGAAACGCGCGCCGCGAATACACCGGAATGACTTCGTACACGCCGTCGCCGAATATGAAGCCGCGATCCAGCACGGAAATTTTCGCATCCGCTATGGGCATGAACTCCCCATTTAAATATATCGTCATCACCCGCTCCCTATTCAAACGACCTGCTTCTTATTGAAATACCAGACGGATGCTATCCCAACCGCGCAAAAACACATTGGCCAACGGCACGCTGTTCAGTGCGACCAACGGAAATTCCGCATAAGGTTTACCGGCCAGCGTCAGTTTGAGCACCCCTATTTGTTGCCCGCTAGCAATCGGGGCAAGGATGGGCTGATGCGTTTCCATTGTGGCCTTGAGTTGGGGCAATAATCCTTTCGGAATGCTCAGAAACAGATCCCGGCGGAAGCCGGCGTCAAGATGACTCGCGGTACCTTTCCAAACAGGGAGCTGGGTGACAGGCTGGTTCTTTTGATACAAGCGCACGGCATCAAAATTTTGAAAACCGAAGTTCATCAGCTTCTGGCTCTCTGTGGCGCGCAGGCTGTCGGTATCTGCGCCGAACATCACCGAAATCAGCCTGTGGTTATCACGCTGGGCCGAGCCCACCAGACAAAAACCGGCGGATTCGGTGTGCCCGGTCTTCATGCCGTCCGCATAAGGGTCGAGCCACAACAGCCGGTTTCGATTGGCTTGTGCGACGTTGTTAAACGTGTAATTGCGCAAAGAAAACAGTGGGTAGTGCTGCGGATAATCGTGCAAGATGGCGGTGGCCAGCACGGCCAGATCGGTCGCGCTGCTGTAATGTTGCGCATCCGACATGCCGACCGCATTGGTGAAATGAGTGTTTTTCATCCCCAGCCGTTTCGCCTCTGTGTTCATCATGTCGACAAATCCCGCTTCGCTGCCGGCGATATTAACCGCCAGCGTGATCGCCGCATCATTGCCTGACTGCACGATTAGTCCGTGCAATAGTTCGTCCACGGTGACTTCTTGTCCGGCTTTAAGCAACATGCGCGATTCATCGCCTTTGCTGCGCACTGCGGCAGCCGGAACATTCAGCTTTTGTTTCAGAGACAACGTGCCATGCTTGAGCGCGTCGAAAGCCAGATAGGCTGTCATCAGCTTGGTCAGCGAAGCGGGCTCCATGCGCGCATCCCCGTTCTGATTCACCAGAATCTGATTGCTGGTGTAGTCATACAACAGGTATGATTTGGCGGCCAGCTGGGGTGCAATTGGCAAGGGGGCTGGCTGCGCAGATGCGATCACAGGCAGCAGCAAGAGTGATAAAAAAATGGGCTTCATAATACACGGGGATATTTCGAGACCGCAATTATAGTCGCGTGGGCAAGTCAGAGATAGCGCTATAAAACTGGGCTTATTGCACCAGCGCTGCAGGGGGGTGCGACATCATGTCACATTCCCAAGCACGAATTTTCACGAAATAATCCCTCCCGCCCAATCGCTGCATCGTACATTTTTTGAATACTGCCTCATCCCCCTCCCTAGAGCGGTATTTAATGTAGCTCCGGGTAAGATACCGCGCATTGGGTTCTCTCATTCATCGCAATCGACGATTTTCCACACCAGGTGGAATTATCCCGTCTATTTTTTAACGGAAAGAATCATGATCAAATTAATTCGGTTCGGCTGCTTGGGCGCAGCTTTGTTGGTCAGCTTCACCAGCCATGCTGCCAATTATGCAGGGGACATCGAGATCACCGGAGCGTGGACTCGCGCCACCGCCCCCGGGCAAGAGGCGGCAGGAATGGATCTGACCATCACCAGCAAACGCACGGCGACTTTGGTCGGAGTGTCCAGCCCGGCGGCCCTAACTGTGGAACTGCACAGCATGACCAGCGAGGGCGGCATGATGAAAATGCGTTCAGTGGAATCGATAGAACTACCCGCCGGCAAGCGCGTGAATCTGCGCGATGGCGGGTTTCACCTGATGCTCAACGGACTAAAGGCTCCGCTCAAGGCAGGTGAGGCCGTGCCGTTGACGCTGAACATCAAGCTGGGCCAGCAAGACGTGGTTAAAATAAAAATTCAGGCCGAAATAAAACCGCTGACCACTCCGCACTAAAATGATCATCACTGAGTAAGCGTTGGCTTCGTGGCAATCTCAGGCGGTGCGTGCCGCCTGATGCTTTTCTGGTGTAGAATTCGCGCCATATTTTTTTGTGGGGAAATCATGCCGCTTACCGCCGCTTCCGCTGAACTCAAAGCCCGTGTGCTCTCCGAGGCCCTGCCTTACATCCAGCGTTTTTTCGACAAGACCATCGTCATCAAATACGGCGGCAACGCGATGACCGATCCGGCGTTGCAGGAGAGTTTCGCCCGCGATGTGGTGCTGCTCAAGCTGGTCGGCATGAACCCGGTGGTGGTGCATGGTGGCGGGCCGCAGATCAATGAGATGCTCAAACGCGTCGGCAAGCAGGGTGAGTTCATCCAGGGCATGCGGGTCACCGACGAAGAGACCATGGATATGGTCGAGATGGTACTTGGCAAGGTCAACAAGGACATCGTCAATCTGATCAATCGTTGCGGCGGCAAGGCGGTCGGACTGACCGGACAGGACGGCTCATTTATCCGTGCAGAAAAATTGCTGCTGGAAAGCGCCACCGAACCCGGCCGGATGCTGGACATCGGTCTGGTCGGCACCATCAGCAAAATCGACCCGTCTATTATTTCCTTTCTCGATTCCGGCGATTTCATTCCGGTCATCGCGCCGATCGGCGTGGGGCCGGATGGCGAGACGCTGAACATCAATGCCGACGTGGTATCCGGCAAGCTGGCCGAAGTGCTGCATGCCGAGAAGCTGGTGCTGCTGACCAATACGCCGGGCGTGCTGGATAAAGACGGCAAACTGCTGACCGGACTGACGCCTCGGGAAATCGATGATCTGGTCGCGGACGGCACATTGTCCGGCGGAATGTTGCCCAAGATCTCCTCCGCGCTGGATGCGGCGCGCGGCGGGGTGCGCTCTGTGCACATCATCGACGGCCGGGTGCAGCATGCGCTGTTGCTGGAAATCCTGACTCACGAGGGTGTGGGCACGCTGATCAAAAGCAAATAACTTTTAGTTCGGAGTGCGGAAAATCCAAAATTTCTGAAGAAACTACTAGCCATTCCACTAGGCTGTCAAAAGACGACAACCAAGTGGCTGGTTATAAGCCAGACTATAACCAATGACTTGCCAGCGTTTTTTACTGGCTTAGTCAGATGGCTAGTTGTTTTACTAGGCGTGCGAAAAAAAATCGCAGCGCAGCATATGCGGTATATGTAAGCAAGTTTTTTTGAGCGCAACAACGTATGGCGACGAAATTTTGGATTTTTGATTTGGATAACACGTTGCATAATGCGACGCCGCACATCTTTCCGCACATCAACCGCAGCATGACCGCCTATTTGCAGCGGCATTTGCAACTGGACGAGATAGCGGCGAACGCATTGCGCGTGGATTACTGGCAGCGCTATGGCGCGACGTTAAGTGGTTTGATGCGCCATCACGGCACCGACCCGGATCATTTTTTGTGGCACACGCACCAGTTTGCGAACTTAGATCGAATGGTGCTGCGTGAGCCGCGTTTGCGCCATGTATTAAAAGCCTTGCCGGGCAGGAAAGTGGTTTTCTCGAATGCACCGCAACAATACGCGCATGAAGTGCTGCGACTGTTGCGTGTGGATGATTTATTCGACGATGTAATGGCGGTGGAGCACACCCGTTATCGCCCCAAGCCGGACAATTTCGGTTTCATGCGTTTATTGAAAAGACATGGCGTGAAGGCGACTCAGTGTGTGATGATTGAAGATAGCCTAGAGAATTTGCGCACAGCGAAACGGCTGGGGATGCGCACGGTGTGGGTAAATTCCAGCAGTAAGAATTCGCCCTGTGTGGATGTGAAGATTCGTGATGTGATGCAGTTGCCGCACGCTTTGTCGCGGCTGATTTGAGCAGGTGAAAAACATACTGCCACAGAGATCACAGAGAGGGCAGCAATTGATTCAGGAGGCTGCTCATCTTTTGGGTGCAGCAGAAAAACAGGTGATTGCCACCGCGTTCTCTGTGCCCTCTGTGTTCTCTGTGGCGTGTTTTCTGTTTTTGATTTAATGGGGGAATAACATGGCCGCAAAACCGGGCGATAGAAAATTACAGATTTTGCAAACCGTGGCGCAGATGCTCGAGCAGCCCGTGGTTGAAAAAATCACCACGGCTGCCTTGGCGGCGCGGCTGGACATTTCCGAGGCGGCGTTGTATCGCCACTTCGCCAGCAAGGCACAGATGTTTGAAGGCTTAATCGAGTTCATCGAACAGACCGTGTTCGGGCTGATCAACAAGATCATTCAGGATGAAAAAAGCGGCGTAAAGCAAGCCGAAGAAATCGTGTCGCTACTGCTCGGTTTCGCGCAAAAAAATCGCGGCATGACGCGGGTGCTGATCGGCGACGCACTGGTAAATGAAAACGAGCGTTTGCAGCAGCGCATCAATCAACTGGTTGATCGCATCGAAGCCACGCTCAAGCAATCGTTGCGCATGGCCGCCACGCAGGGCGAAATGGGGGACGCTGTCGACGTCGGCGCGCACGCCAACTTACTGGTGTGCTACGTGATCGGCCGCTGGGTGTTGTTCGCCAAGAGCGGCTTTACGCGCGAACCGATGGCGCAGTGGCCGGCACAGTGGGCGATTTTGCTGGACCGTAAAAACTAAAAACCCCTATAAGAGCCTTAAGATTCGGTTACATACATTTTCCTTTCGTCCTGAGTGCCGCGTCTTTTGCGGGTATCGAAGGAGCGAGGCGTATCTCAAGCGCGTGGAGTTGCGCCGTGCTCAGGGATAGCTCTTGAATCTGCCCGTGGCGCTGAGGTTGGTGATGGTCGGCGTAGTCGTGCGCAATGCCGCGAGCTTTCTTGATCCTTCCAGGCTCAGGACTTTGTCTTCGATGCGCGAGCCATATCGGTTCGGAAATTGCCCGTTCAGCCATCTGAAGATCGGCATGAGTTCCCGCCTTTCCGCTGCGGTGACGGCTTCGTCCATTTCGAACACGCCCAGTCCTTTTTCGACGGCGTACAGATAGTTTTCAGAATCGCGGATATTGGTGAGAAATGGCAGCTTCAGCGAATTAAGGAAACGCTCCAGCGCCCCATAGACGGGAGAGGATGAGCTGCGCACGCGGTTGGCTACCACCGCGATTTTCGCCGTGGACGTGCGTGCGCCGCCGAACAGGAACAACTCTTTGATAAAATCGGCGGTGGCGTGAATATCGATCGGCGAGGGCGCGACCGGGATCACGATAAAGTTCGACTTGCGCACCAGTTCCTGCAGCAGCAGACCCTTCACTCCAGCTGGTGCATCGATGATCACCACTTCGGTGTCCAAAGGAACCCAAGCATGCAAACTGTGCAGCGTGACGCTTCCCTTGGCTGGCGCGGCATTGGATCCGTGTATCTTTTCCACATGTCCGGGCCGTGTCCGCAGCCACTGCATGCTCGAACCCTGTGGATCGTAGTCCATGATCGCAGTTCTGTTTTTCTTGCTGGCATAGTAGCTGGCAAGATTGGTGGTCAGGGTGGTCTTCCCCGACCCTCCTTTGGAATTGATGACCAGTATCGTCAGCATGATGTCCCTTTCATTTTCCCCTGGCTTTCTAGTGCTCTGTCTTTTTGGTGCTACGCAACCTGTGTGCTTGATCGCTTTTTATTAAAATTGCAGGCCGCCAACTCCAAAGCTCCAGCGTGACTTTTTTTGTTGTCGCGCTCGTATCGCGGCTCGGAGCTGAATGCGAAGAATGCCAGTGGCAAATAATCACCGCCACCCCATCACCCAACAGTGACGGGTTACCAAACTAGCCATTAGGCCGATCTCGTTCATCAAAAGTGGCCGAAATAAATTTAGATACGGTTGACATATTAACCTTAACCGGTTGACCAGCATAGGACAGTGTGTCTATTATGCCTCACAAGTCAGGTGGTTAACATGCGCCTGACATGCTCAACGCGGATCACGCAACCTTGTGAGGCATAACTAGCGGTTTACCTATGCTGCTTATCGGCTTAGCCGAATGGCCATTTTTTATTAAAACAACACGAAATCTTTAACCCCAGAATTTCAACCCACATAACGAGGTGATTGACATGACTGAACAAAAGACAAAGCCGGCGGCAAAAAAAGTGGCTGCAGTTAAAGCCAAGACCAGCAGCGCGATTGCCAGCAAGCCGAAGACCGCAAAAGCTGCGACAACCACGAAGAAAGCTGCGGTGAAAAAGCCAGCGTTGCCCTCCCCCGCCGAAAAAAAACCGGCGACAAAGAAAACTTCAACCGCTGTGGATGCAGCAAAAAAGACCAAACCACCCACAGCAAAAAAAGTTTCCACCCCTGTTGCGAAAAAAACCGCTCCGGCGTTGAGAGCTCTACAGACAAAAAACCCAGTAACAAAAACTGCGCCCGCCAAGCCTACTGCGCCGTCTGCGGCCAACAAGTCAGTCGCTAATCCCACCCCCGAAGAACGCTATCGCATGGTGGAGACGGCGGCTTACTTCATCGCCGAGCAGCATGGTTTTCAAGGGCGCTCGGACGAGCATTGGGCGGATGCCGAGCGACAGATTGCGGCAAAACTGGATCAGTAGTCGCGCTGACTTTTTACCCAGCGTTTTTTCATAGCCTGAGTCGCCGTGTTTGCAGGGATTCAGTTGGCCAATTCCAGAACGGTGCGTCGGAGCGACGCATAACCTTACTTTCGCCATTGCCGTGAGTGTGGAGTTCAAACATCGCACGCAGTAATGTTGACCGCCGCCAATAACATGGCGTTCGAAAAAGTCACTTGCAACGTGACAGCTTGAAAAAAGGTATGGGTGTCGCTTTGGGAAGGCCGTCGCGAGTGGCGACGCCGGTACGAAATCACCAGCCCTCGTGGAAGGCTGGTGTATCAAAAAATGATTACTTCTTTGGGCCGTTGACTGCGGTCTTCAGCGTAGCGCCAGCCTTGAATGCTGGAACCTTGGCTGCTTTGATCTTGATCGCTTCGCCAGTGCTAGGGTTACGGCCAGCGCGTGCTGCACGCTTGCGTACCTCAAATGTACCAAAACCAACCAGAGCAACATTGTCACCCTTCTTCAGTGTGCTGGTGATGATCTCGATCAGCGCTGCAATGTTGCGGTCAGCATCTGCTTTGGAGCTGCCTGTCTTTTCGGCCAAGGCATCGATGAGTTCTTTTCTGTTCATTTTTTTTCCTTAGTTATGATTACTGCACATGCAGTAAATAGAAGTCTAGCATCAGTCGATGGTGTTTGAAACCCTTCTCCATCAGGCGGGATAGCTATTCCGCCCTATATCCTGCTACTTTACTCAACCGAAGGTTGCGGTGAAACGGGCTTAGCCCTGCTCATTTCCATGAAGCATCGCCCTTCGCATTAATATAAACTGTTCTAATGACAAGAGATTATCTTTATTCACCCGAAATGCGGAGGATCATGCATGACGGTTCCCGAAAATTTTAAACAGGAATTTATAATGCCCACGACCATTGAAATTTACTCCGATTTTATTTGCCCCTGGTGTTACATCGGTCTGGACAGGCTGACCCGGCTGGCAAAAGAGCGTTCGGTTCGCCTGCATTGGAACCCTTACTTGCTGCGCCCCGATATTCCTGCCGGTGGCGTTCCATTGAGTGCGATCTTGCCGCCGGAAGTATTGGCACGCGCCGAAGCGACCATTCTTGAGATCACTCGGGCGGCAGGTCTTCCGCTCAACCGCCCTGCTCTGGTGCCGAACACCCATCAGGCCCACGAAATCGGCCAGCTTGCCGAAGCTAAAGGTCTGGGCGATGCTTATCACCAGGCGGTTTTCAGGGCTTATTTTGCGCAGGCACGGAACATCGGTGAGCCTCAGGTGCTAGCCGAGATAGGTACGGAGCTGGGAATGGACCGCGACGAAATACTCGACGTGTTGCACACCGGACGTTACCGGGCCGCAATCGACGATGCAGCCGCGCATGCACTTGGTCTGGGCATCCGTGGCGTGCCGTACTTTATCTTTGCATCCGGCAAGCGCTTTTCCGGGGCGCAGCCCTATGAAGAATTTCTGCACGCCGTGGATGCAAGGAATTAAACTTCGCGTCACTGAAATTATCCGTGCAGACCCATCAGGCAGGACATACTAATAAAGGAATATCTCGATGAAACCGATAACCCGACTCGAAGCCGTCACGCAACCGCGGACGATAGAACGCATCGTCACCGGCGTTGCGACCAGCGACGGGGCCGGAGTCAAGCTCACGCGCGTGCTCACGCAGAATCTGCAGCAGCGGCTCGATCCGTTTTTGATGCTCGACAACTTTCGCAGCAACGACCCCGACGAATACATCGCCGGATTTCCCGACCACCCGCACCGCGGTTTCGAGACGGTCACTTATTTGATCGCCGGACGTATGCGCCATCGCGACAGTGCCGGGCATGAAGGGCTGCTGCAGAACGGCGGCGTGCAGTGGATGACCGCAGGTCGCGGCATCATCCACTCCGAGATGCCGGAGCAGGAGAACGGGGTCATGGAAGGTTTCCAGCTGTGGCTGAATCTGCCCGCACGGCGCAAGATGATTCCGGCCTGGTACCGCGACATCCCGAAGACCGAGATTCCAGAATATACGACCGATGAGGGCGTGACGGTGCGCGTGATCGCGGGGACCAGCAACGGCGTCTCCGGTGCGATGACCCGCGAGGACACCGAGCCGCTGTATCTCGACATCGACATGCCGGCAGACAGTCTGTTCTCGACGACGCTACCGGCCAATCACAACGCCTTTATCTACGTCTATCGCGGCGAGCTGACGGTGGGCGGCACGCTGTTGGGCGAGAGCCGCATGGGCATACTCGCCAACACGCCGCAAGCCTGTCCTGAGCCCGGTCGAAGGGCCGATGGTGTGGTGCTGATCGCATCCGGCCCGACCCGAGCCATTCTGGTTTCCGGCAAGCCGCTCGGCGAGCCTATCGTGCAACACGGGCCGTTCGTGATGAACACCAAAGAAGAAATCTATCAGGCCGTCAAAGATTTTAACGAAGGCCATCTTGCCGATGCCGGTTGAAATCGCCTGGTTTGATTAACCCCGGGCGTCTATACTCGGACGCAGGTCTGGAAGGAAAAACCTCGGTTACTTGTGGAGAGCGACATGACTAAAAACTGGATATGGGCCGTATTGCTGGTCTGCCTGGGGATTCCCGTTGCCGCGAATGCCCAACCCAAGGGCGACACGCCGCGCGGTGAATTGCTGTATTCGACGCATTGCATCGCCTGTCACAACGAAAAAATTCATTGGCGCGTCAAGAAGATCGCGAAGAATTGGGACGATCTGAAAGCGCAAGTACGCCGCTGGCAGGGGACGGAGGGGCTGGTGTGGAGCGACCAAGATATCGAGGAAGTTGCGCGTTACCTGAATGCCCACCACTACCACTATCCCGAGCTCGTCAAATGATCTCTATCCATTTCATCGGCTCATTTCATCGGCTCATTTCATCGGCTTAATGCTTCGGTGATTTTCGATCGCCTGCATTCGAAGCCGATGTTCGGCCAATCCTCTAGTTGTCGCGTTGCCACAAGGTTTCATCCGCAGCCTGTACGCGGTTGATGCAGCGGCTCAACACGAACAACAAATCCGACAAGCGATTCAGATAAGGCAGCGCGTGCTGCGGTACGGCATCGCCATGAGACAGCACGACCAGATCGCGCTCGGCGCGGCGCGTCACGGTGCGCGCCACGTGGCACAGCGCGCCCGCGCGCGAGCCGCCCGGCAGAATAAATTCGCGCAGCGGCGGCAGGTCGGCGTTGTAGTGCGCGATCTGCTCATCCAGCCAGACGACTTTGCTTTCTGCGAACACATCTTTCGCAGGCGTTGCGATCGCACCGCCCAGATCGAACAAGTCATTTTGGATTTGCAACAACAGCGCGCGAATGTCGGTCGGAAGTTCTTCTGTGAGCAGCACGCCGAGCTGGCTGTTCAGCTCATCCGTGCTGCCCAGCACGGCGATCCTCGCATGTGATTTGACCAGGCGTGAGCCGTCGGCCAGGCCGGTTGTGCCCTTGTCTCCGGTGCGGGTGGTGATCTTGGATAATCTCATGGCATCGCCTTTTGTTATTGCTGTTTCAGACAGGCGAAGTATATCGCCGCATCCGGCTGGGTGCGATTGCGCTGCGCCTGCCAGATCATCTCGCTCAGGCACTCCATCATCCGATGTTGCGCCTCGTGTTCCGATTCCAGCTTATGAGTCAGGCGCACGAACTGCATGCGTATGCCCTGCGGCTGGTCGATCGAGATCTGCTCCTCTATGGTCAGGTGCATCATCAGGTGCAGGAAGGGGTTGGTCGCGCCCTGCTCCGGCGAATAGTCCTTGTCCTGATGCTGCTCGGGATTTTCCAGCACCGCAAAATATTCGGGATGCTTGGCGATCAACTGCGCGGCGAGGTCTTCCAGAGGCGTGAGCAATTCTCCTGCGCGGCGCTTGCGCCAGGATTCAAATAAAAAATTGCGCGCTTCTTCGCGCGACGGATTGAATAGCAAAGTTTCTACTCCAATTTCGATAACTACCTGCCGTCATTCCCGCGCAGGCGGGAATCCAGTGGGTTTATTTAATGGGCAGTTGGGTTTTGTCTGCACGTTGCGCAGAAACTTCAGATTGACTGGATTCCCGCCTGCGCGGGAATGACGGATTATTAAACGTTTTCATTCTTCCCCTTGTACTCGCACAAATCATAAATGATACACGCGCCGCATTTCGGTTTGCGCGCCTGGCAGACATAACGGCCATGCAGGATCAGCCAATGATGCGCGTCGTGTTTGAATTCATCCGGTATGACCTTGAGCAATTTGTTTTCGACGTCCAGCACATTCTTGCCGGGCGCCAGCCCGATGCGGTTCGCGAGACGGAAGATGTGCGTGTCCACCGCGATGGTAGGTTGGCCGAACGCGGTGTTAAGCATCACGTTGGCGGTCTTGCGCCCCACGCCGGGCAAGGCTTCCAGGTCCTCGCGGGTTTTCGGTACTTGTCCGTTGTGTTGCTCCACCAGCAGTCGGCAGGTCTGCATCACATGTTTGGCCTTGGTCTTGTACAGGCCGATTCGCTGGATATAGCCGATCAGTTTTTCCTCGCCGAGCGCGAGGATTTTCTCGGGCGTGTTGGCGACCGGATACAGCTGCCGCGTCGCGGAATTAACGCTGACATCGGTGGCCTGCGCCGAGAGCATCACCGCGACCAGCAGTTCGAACGGCGTGGCATGTTCCAGCTCGGTGGTGGGGTGCGGGTTGGCTGCGCAGAAGCGCGTAAATATCTCGCGGCGTTTGGCGGGGTTCATGAAAATTTATCAATGTAGGTTGGGTTGAGCGCAGCGATACCCAACGAACGGCCTGTTAAAAAGATGATGGGGATTGCTGCGCTCAACCCATCCTACGTGAACTTTACAACCACGGCCTACGCCTTGCGGGTATTGCACCCTGCGTCGACTCAGTGTGAGGCGGGCGCACACCCGCCATCCACCGGCGTGATCGTTGCATTCGCGCCTTTCAGCTTTTGCTCGGCGCGCAGGTTCAGCCAGTTCTTGGTCGCGATCAGCATGCCCAGCGTGATGAATGCGCCGGGCGGCAGGATCGCGAGCAGGAAGCCGTGATAGTTCGGTACCACGGTGATGACCATGGATTTCGCCGCGTCGCCGAACACCAGATCGATGCCGGACAGCAGCGTGCCGTGGCCGAATATTTCGCGTATGCCGCCGAGCACCGCCAGCACGGCGGTCAACCCAAGGCCCATCGCGAAGCCGTCCAGCGCCGATTGAAGCGGGGGGTTCTTCGAGGCAAAGGCTTCAATCCGGGCAAGAACAATACAGTTGGTGACGATCAGCGGGATGAAAATGCCCAGCACCACGTACAGCGAATACATGTAGGCGTTCATCGCGAACTGGATCACGGTGACCAGCACCGCGATGATTAAAATGAATACCGGGATCCGCGCTTCATTCGGGACGAATTCGCGTATCGGCGCGATCGCCGCGCCGGACAGCGCCATCACGGTCGCTGTCGCGAGCCCCAGGCTGACGCCGTTCACCACCGAGCTGCTCACCGCGAGGATCGGACACATGCCCAGCAGTTGCACCAGCCCGGTGTTCTGCTTCCACACGCCGTTGTAAAGAATATCTTTGAATTCCTGAGAGGTCATTTCTTATCTCCTTCACTCTGTGGGGTTTTCCCTGTATCCGGGGAGGCAGGCTGTTTGAACAACTCCTCACGATGCAGCGCGTAATACTGCAACGCCTTGTGCACGGCTTTTATCACCGCACGCGGCGTGACGGTGGCACCTGCCATGTAGTCGAACGACCCGCCGTCCTTTTTGACTTTCCAGTCGCCGTCCTTGTGATTCGCAAGCGACGTATCGTTGAAGCCGGTGATCCATTTGTTCTTCGCGATCTCGATGTAATCGCCCAGCCCAGGGGTTTCCCGGTGGGAGATGACGCGCACGCCGCCGATCCGGCCATCGCTGTGGATCGAGATGATCAGGCTGATCTTGCCGCTGTAGCCGTCCGGCGCGATGACCTGCATCACCGCGATCGAGGGTTCGCCTTTGAGGCGACCGAGGTAGGCGATCGTCGTGTCATCGTTGCCCAGCAATATATCGGCGGTCAGTTCCGTGCTGTCCTTGATGATGTCGTTGTCGTAGGTTTCAGACGGGGCGATCTGCGTGACCAGCTTCAGTTTTTCCGCTTGCTCGCTGCGCGCGATGGGTTCGTGCGTCAGCTGGAAGGTCAGCGCGAGCAGTGCCGTGCCGATCACCGCAAAGAACAGCAGATTCAGCGCGGTGATCATCGAAGCCTTCGCGATCGTGCGCCTCATGATTTGTCCTTCTTGCCAAACACTTTCGGCTGGGTATACAGCACGATCAGCGGCACGGAAATATTCATCAGCAGCGTGGCGAACGCGACACCGTCGGGGAAGCCGCCGAAGGTGCGAATCATGTAGGTGAGGAAGGCGGCGCCCGCCGCGAAGATCAGGCGTCCCTTGTTGGTGGTCGGGCTGCTGACCGGATCGGTGAGAATGAAGAACGCGCCCAGTATCGCCGCACCCGAGAACCAGTGGAACAGCGGCGCGACATAATGTGTGGGATCAACCAGATGAAATATTCCGGCGATGACGAACAGCGTGCCGAGATAGGCGACCGGGATATGCCAGCTGATGATGCGCGCGGCGAGCAGATACAGTCCGCCGAACAAAAATCCCCACGCGGCCATCTCGCTGCCGTGCCCGCCGATCTGGCCATAGATCGTCATGTTGAGTATCTGCTGGACCGACTCATCGAGATGCAGGTGCGTCTTCAGCGTGTCCAGCGGCGTCGCCATCGTCAGCGCATCCAGCGTGACGCTGTGCGGCAGCACGCCCTGAAAAATATAATCCAGTTGTTGCGTGAAACTGAGTTCGGTCAGCACCAGTCCCTGCGGCGCAAGCCAGTGGGTCATCTGCATCGGGAACGAAATGATCAGCACCGCGTAGCCGACCATCGCCGGATTGAACGGGTTGTTGCCCAGCCCGCCATACAACTGTTTGGCGATCGCGATCGCAAACGCGGTGCCGACCACGACCAGCCACCACGGTGCCAGCGGCGGGATCGACAGCGCCAGCAGCCAGGCGGTGAGCAACGCGCTGTTGTCTTTGAGGAACGGCGCGATTGGGCGGCGGCGCAGCTTGAGCATCAGCGCCTCGGTAGACAACGCGGTGATGCTGGCCAGCGTGATCGACACCAGAATCGCCGGGCCGAAATACCAGACGTACATCGCGATGCCGGGCAGCAGTGCCAGCAGCACCTTGAGCATGATCGCCGAGACGCTGTCCGGTTTGCTGATGAGGGGTGTGAAAATCATGGTCAGTTCCCGGTGCGTTCGGTTGTGTTCTCGACTGCGGTATTTTCGACTGAAGATTGCGCGACTTCGCGGATATGTTCGCGGCGCGCTTCCAGATCGGCTTGTTCCGCGAGCTGTTGCGGTGTCAGTGGCTGAGTGCTGGCAAGCTTGGCGGCTTGCGCGGCGGCTTCCCTGGCAGCCAGCTTGTCTGCTTTCTCCTGCTTCTCGCGTTCGAAGCGGTGTTCGCGGAACTCATGGCGTACCCTTGCCTGATCCGCGAGTTGCTTGTCGTGCTCGCGCGCACGAATCTCGCTCTTGGCAAAACGGTAATACTGCACCAGCGGGATGTGGCTGGGGCAGACATAGCTGCACGCGCCGCATTCGATGCAGTCGAACAGGCTGAATTTTTGCGCCTTGCCGAACTCTTTGGATTGGGCGAACCAATATAAATCCTGAGGCTGCAAATCCGCCGGGCACGCCTCGACGCAGCGCGTGCAGCGTATGCACGGCATCGAGGGTTGCGGCTGCGGAAATAATTTTGCCGATGTGGCGATGATGCAGTTGGTGGCCTTCACGACCGGGACATGCACCGAAGGCAGGGGTATGCCCATCATCGGCCCGCCCATGATATAGCCGTCGGTGTCGGACAAGGCCTCGCCCAGCGCAACCAAATAGTCTATCGGTGTGCCGATCAGCGCCTCGAAATTTTGCGCGCGGCGCACGTTCCCGGTGATCGTGATGATGCGCGACAGCAGCGGCTCGCCATGCGCCAGCGCGCGGCATACGCTGTAGGCGGTAGCGACGTTGAAGCATTGCACGCCGATGTCGGTGGGCAGCTTGCCGGAAGGCACTTCCAGCCCGGTGAGCACGCGGATCAGCTGTTTCGCGCTGCCGCCCGGATAAACCGTCGGAATCGCGACCACGTCATGATTCAAATTGCTTTCTTTAATCGCCTGTTGCAGCGCGGCGATTGCCTCCGGCTTATTGTCCTCGACGCCGTAAAGCACCTCGTCCGCATCCAGCATGAAACGCAGCATTTGTGCGCCCTGCACGATCTCGTTGGCGCGCTCGCGCATCAGCATGTCGTCGCAGGTGATGTAGGGCTCGCACTCCGCGCCGTTCAAAATCAGCGTTTTGATCTTTTGTTTGCCGATGCGCAGCTTGACGTCGCTCGGGAAGGCCGCGCCGCCCAGACCCACCACCCCATTCATGCGCAGCAGTTGCTGCAGCTCAGGCTGACTGTGGTCGCGGTAATCGACAGCTTTGCGTTCAACCCATTCATCCTTGCCATCCGGTATCAGCGTGGCGCACAGATTCGGCAGGCCGGAAGGATGGGCGATCAACTGCAGGTCGATCGCGGTGATCGTGCCCGACGTGGGCGCGTGTACCGCACTGGAGACGAAGCCGTCCGGCATGCCTATCAGCTGGCCTTTGAGCACATGATCGCCGACTTGCACGACCGGCTTCGCGATTTCGCCTGCATGCTGGTGGAACGGGACGATCAATTTGGAGGGCAGCGGCGCATGCGCGATCGCCACCTGCGTTGATTGCGTCTTGTTGCTGGGCGGATGGATGCCGCCGTGAAAATGATTGAGCTTTCTCATCCGGGTGCCCGGCCATTAGTTTTTTGGAGTGCCGCACCTGCCACATTAGTTGTTTCCACGGTGTTCAGGGCGTAAACGGGGTATTTCCATTTCCAGTTGGTGATCTTTTCTTCGATGACCTTCATGCTGATGCAGTCCACCGGGCAAGGCGCGACACACAGCTCGCAACCGGTGCACTCGGCGGCGATGATGGTGTGCATCTGCTTGGCCGCACCGGCGATCGCATCCACCGGACAGGCCTGGATGCACAGCGTGCAGCCGATGCAGGTGGCCTCGTCGATGAAGGCGACCGATTTGGGTTTCGGGACGGCATTGCCGCCTAGCGGCTTGAATTCCATACCGAGCAGCTCGGCGAGCTTATGGATGCCCTCTTCGCCGCCCGGCGGGCATTTGTTGATGTCGGCCTCTCCGGCCGCGATGGCCGTCGCATAAGGCTTGCAGCCGGGAAAGCCGCATTGCCCGCACTGGGTTTGCGGCAGGATCGCGTCGATCTTGTCCACCAGCGGATTGCCTTCGACGCGGAATTTGATCGCGGCATATCCCAGCACCGCGCCCAGCGCGATGGCGATGCCTGCCATCACCAGCAAAGCACTCAACATTATTTGATCAACCCGGAGAACCCCATGAACGACAGGCTCATCAGTCCGGCGGTGACCATCGCGATCGCCGAGCCCTTGAAGATTACCGGCACATCCGCGCCTTCCATGCGCTCGCGTATGCCCGCGAACAACACCATCACCAGCGTGAAGCCCAGCGCGCCGCCCATGCCGAAGAAAATGGATTCCATGAAATTGTGTTTCGCCTGCACGTTGAGCAGCGGGATGCCCAGCACCGCGCAGTTGGTGGTGATCAGTGGCAGATAGATGCCGAGTGTCTGGTACAGCGCCGGGCTGGTTTTTTCCACAACCATTTCGGTGAACTGCACGATACCCGCGATTACGACGATGAACGACAGCGTCGTGAGATAGGCCAAATCGGGGCCGAGCAGATAATGGTTGATCAAGTAACTGGCACCGGAGCCCAGCGTCAGCACGAAAGTGGTGGCCGCGCCCATGCCGATGGCGGCCTCCAGTTTCTTGGAGACTCCCATGAACGGGCATAGCCCGAGTATTTTGACCATCACGATGTTGTTCACAAACACCGTACTGATCAGGATCAACAGATATTCTGTCATTGCGATACCTTAAATATTTCTGGCGCGGTAATTCAGGCGCAGATTATCCCCCGATTCATAGGCCGCTTCAACCGCATTAACGGCATATGAATATTCCTAAAAAGTAAGGTTGCTCAGATTTCGATGCGCGTGCCCATCTCAATGACGCGGTTGACCGGGATTTTGAAGAAGTCCGCCGCGTTCATCGCATTTTTGGATAACGCGAGGAACAGGTCTTCGCGCCATTTCATCATGCCGGGATGGGTGCTGGAAACGATCGTGGCATGGGAAATGAAGAATGACGTGGTCATCATGTCGAAGACCAACCCTCTTGTCGCGCACAACTCCAGCGCAGCCGGAATATCAGGCGTTTCCATAAAGCCGTAGAAAACCCTCACGCGATGGAAGCCCTGGCCCATATCCTTGATCAGAAGCCGGTTGCCTTTGGTGACATAAGGCTTGTCCTCGACCACGACGGTCAGCAGGATGTTGCGTTCGTGCAGCACCTGATTGTGCTTGAGATTGTGCATCATCGCCGATGGCGCACCCTCGGTCGCGCTGGTCAAAAATACCGCCGTGCCCTGCACTCTCGGCACGTCATGCGTGCCGTCGATAATGACTTGTGCTGCGACAGACTGACGCGCAACTTCTTCGGCCAGCAATTTTCTCCCCCGCTTCCAGGTAGTCATCACGGTGAAAGAGAGCACCGCAATGCCGAGCGGGAACCAGCCGCCTTGCGGGATCTTGATCGCGTTGGCCGCAAAATAGGTGAAGTCCACGATGAACAGGATCGCGATTAGAGGTATCGCAATGACTAACGGCCAACGCCAGAACATCACGATCACGAAGGCGATCAGGATCGTCGTGATCGTCATCGTGCCGGTGACGGCGATGCCATAGGCCGCGCCCAGATTGCTGGAACTCTCGAACGAAAATACCAGAAACACCACCGCCAGATACAGCGTCCAGTTGGTGAAGGGCACGTAGATCTGCCCCTGCGCCCGGTCGGAAGTCTGGCGAATTTCCATGCGCGGCAAAAAACCCATTTGCACGGATTGGTTGGCCACCGAGAAGGCGCCGGATATCACCGCTTGCGAGGCGATCACCGTCGCCATCGTGGCGAGCAGCACCATCGGCACCAGCGCCCAGGCGGGAGCAAGCGAATAAAACGGATTCTCGATCGCTTGAGGGTGTTGCAGCAGCAACGCGCCCTGGCCGAAATAATTCAACACCAGCGCGGGCAGCACGAGATAGAACCACGCCAGCCGAATCGGGAATTTACCGAAATGCCCCATGTCGGCGTACAAGGCTTCGCCACCGGTGATCGCGAGCACGATGCCGCCGAGAGCCAAAAAGGAGACCAGCGGGTCCACGCTCAAAAACCGGTAGGCATAGATCGGGTTCAGCGCCAACAACACCTGCGGGCTTTGCGCGATCGACATCAGGCCGAATACCGCCAGACAACCAAACCAGATAATCATGACCGGGCCAAATGCCATGCCGACCACTCCGGTGCCGCGTTTCTGGACAAAAAATAAAATGGTAATGACGATCAGCGTGATCGGGATGACGTAGCTCTTGAATTGATGTGAAATCATATCCAGACCTTCGACGGCCGACAGCACCGAGATCGCCGGGGTGATCATGCCATCGCCATAAAACAGCGCGGCGGCAAACAGTCCCAGCGCGGTGATGAGCCATTTTGTTTTCGGATGTTGCGCGGTGAGTTCGCCCACCATGGACAGCAGCGTCAGCACGCCGCCTTCGCCGTGATTGTCCGCACGCATGACGATCATCACGTATTTGAGCGAGATCAACAGCATGATGGTCCAGAACATCACCGACAACACCCCGAGGATATTGGCTTCCACGACGGGCAGCGGATGCGGGCCGGAGAAGGTAGCATTCAGCGCATAAAGCGGACTGGTGCCGATGTCGCCAAACACGACGCCCAGCGCGCCCAGCACGAGGGTCGGTAATTTTTGTTTCGTTTGCGTATCGCTCATGGCTTGTCCATTCCGCCTGGAAGAATGGGGCGGCACTCTACGCCTGCACCCGTTCTAAAGCAATCGCGTAACGGGGTTTCACGTAACTTCTATGAATAGGGATTCAAAACGATTCTTCATGGACGAAAAAAAGGCCGGCAGGCCGGCCTTTTTTATCTTGCACGCAAGCTACCTGAGGTAGCTATTGAGCGTTACAGTGCCTGGTGGGCGCCGTCGCACAGTGCGCCTTTGCCACTGTGCTTGCAACCGCAGAAATAAACGGTTCCGGCTTCTTTGGCTTTGTGTTCTATCGGCACAAAATCGCTGCCCTTGTGGGCGCCATCGCAGAACGGCTGAGTGGCGCTTTTGCCGCAGGAACACCACCAGTAACTCTTGCCGGCTTCTACTTCAACGGCACAGGGAGATTTTTGGGCGATGACGGGTTGCTTGGCTGACATATTGAAACTCCTATTTATAAAATTACAAAAATTTCCTCATCCCCGAAGGGCGAGGTTTGACGCGACTTCTAACGATGTTTCCTTGCTACTACTCTTTGCTGCTGTGCGCGGCGGCGAACACGCCACGTAATCGGCGTAGATTCTCGGTCATACCAATCAGTTCCTTCTGTGACAGTTGGGCGAAGGCGCGCTCCATGTGCGCCAGATGCGCCGGAAAAATGCGCGCAAATAATTTCTCGCCCTGAGCGGTCAACTGTACGATCTGGCTGCGCCCGTCGCTGGGCGAGGCGATACGCCGCACCAGCTTCTTGTCCGCCAGACGATCCACCACGCCGGTCAGCGTGCCCTTGGTGATCAGCGTTTTATCGCCCAGCTCCTTGGTTGACATGCCGGGCGTATTGCCCAGGGTGGCGACGATATCGAATTGCGCCGGAGTCAGGCCTATCGAACGCACATGCGCCGACGAATAGACCTCAAAGGCCTGGTACGTCCCGGACAACTCGCGCAACAGCGGTAAAAAAATCGAGGGCAACATAGCTTGGCAGATTGGTTCTAACTGGAAGCAGTTTAGTTCTAACTAGAACCAATGTCAAATATCCGGTCATGGCGAGGTTGCTTTTTCTTGCGCCTCATCCACCTATCTTTAAGTACAATCGCGTGACCGATGTATTTTTTATAAAATATATTCCTGACTGGATACCATGAACCCGCACCGTCATGCGATCGAAAAACTCTATGCGCATCTGCACAGCAGCGCGCAGGGCCTATCGCAGACCGAGGCCTTGAAACGGCGGGCAAAGTATGGTGCCAATCAGATCGAAAAAATCACCGGCCAGCCCTTCATCGTCCGGTTGCTCCGTGAATTCACCCACTTCTTCGCGCTGATCCTGTGGCTGGCCGCGGCGCTGGCCTTCGTCGCCGAATGGCGCGAGCCCGGACAGGGCATGGCGATGCTGGGTTATGCCGTGCTCGGCGTGATCGTGGTCAACGGGCTGTTCTCGTTCTGGCAGGAATACCGCGCGGAAAAAGCGCTGGTCGCGTTGCGCAACCTGCTGCCGCATCACACCACCGCGCTGCGTGACGGCATGACCGTGCAATTGCTGGTGGCCGAGCTGGTGCCGGGCGATGTGGTGCTGCTCGCGGCGGGCGACGATGTGCCCGCCGATTGCCGGCTGATCGAGGCGTTCGGCGTGCGCGTCAACACCGCCAATCTGACCGGCGAATCGAAGCCGAAGGCGCGCGCTGTATCCGCCGAATCCGAGGAGCTGGCCGCCTTGCGGCGCGACATCCTGCATGCCGGCACCTCGCTGATCTCGGGAGAGGCGAAGGCGATGGTGTATGCCACCGGCATGCACACCGAGTTCGGCAATATCGCGCGCCTGACGCAAATCCTGCGCGAACCGCCGTCGCCGCTGCAAAAGGAGATCGCGCGCCTGTCCAGATGGATAGCGCTGTTCGCGATCGTGCTCGGCGCGGTGTTCTTCCTGATCGGCCATTTGATCGGCCTGTCGTTCTGGAGCAATCTGGTGTTCACGATCGGCATCATCGTCGCGAATGTGCCGGAAGGATTGCTGCCGACGGTCACGCTGTCGCTGGCGATGGCGACCCAGCGCATGGCGAAGAAGAACGCGCTGGTGCGTCACCTGCCTGCGGTGGAGACGCTGGGTGCGGCCAGCGTGATCTGCAGCGACAAGACCGGCACGCTGACGTAAAACCAGATGAGCATCCGGCAGGTATTTTATTCCGGCGCGCTGCATACGCTGAACGAACTGACCGACGCCGAGCCGCTGTATGCGGTGATGCGTCATTGCCATGACCTGCGCCGCGTCGAACAGGATGGTCAGGCGGTGTGGCTGGGCGATGCGATGGAAGTGGCGTTGCTGGCAGGCGCGCCGTCCACCGGCACCGTGTTCCCGCGTATTGATGAGATCCCGTTCGACACCGAGCGCAAGCGCATGTCGGTGATTTGCGCGACCCCTCAAGGACAGATGCTGTACTGCAAGGGCGCGCCGGAAAGCGTGCTGCCGCTATGCAACACCATGCTGCAGCAAGGGGTGCCCGTGCCCGTACCGCTGGATAAATCCACTCGGGGCAATCTGCTCAATGCGCATGAGCAAATGACCGAGCAAGGCTTGCGCGTGATCGCGCTCGCTTATCGCAGCCTGTCGCCCCATGTTGCGCACCCTCTCCTCAATCCTGATACAACTACTAGCCATTCGACTAAGCCCACAAGTGGGCAAGTTGCTGGTTATCTCCCGCATGCGGGGAGAGCGGAGCGAGGGGGGCAGAGCCAAGCAAACGACTCGCTACGCGAACTTTATTCAAACGAGAGCGATCTGATCTTCGCCGGGCTGGTCGGGCTGGTCGATCCGCCGCGCGAAGCGGTGCCCGCGGCGATCCAGACCTGCCATGCCGCCGGTATACGCGTGATCATGATCACCGGCGACCATCCGCACACGGCCTGTGCGCTGGCGCGCGAGATCGGGCTAACACAGAACCCGCAGGCGGTGACCGGCGACCAGCTGCGCACGATGTCGGATACCGATCTGCAATTGTTGCTCGACGAACCCGGCTTGCTGTTTGCGCGCACCAGCGCCGACCAGAAGATGCGCATCGTGCAGGCGTTGCAGCGCCGTGGCGAGATCGTCGCGGTGACCGGCGACGGCGTCAACGACGCGCCGGCATTGAAGTGCGCCGATGTCGGCATCGCGATGGGTCTGTCCGGCACCGATGTCGCGAAGGAAGCGGCCGACATCGTACTGCTCGACGACAACTTCGCGACCATCGTCGCGGCGATCGAGGAAGGGCGCGCGGTGTACGACAACCTGCGCAAGTTCCTCACCTACATCCTCACTCACAACGTCGCTGAGCTGGTGCCTTATCTGGCCTTCGCGTTGTTCCACATCCCGCTGCCGCTGACAGTGATCCAGATACTCGCGATCGATCTGGGCACCGACACCCTGCCCGCGCTGGCGCTCGGCGCGGAGAAACCCGATCCCGGCATCATGCTCCGGCCACCGCGACTGCGTGGCGAACGCATGCTCGACTGGGGACTGCTGATGCGCGCCTATCTGTTCCTCGGGCCGCTTGAGGCGGCCGCGGGCATGTCCGCATTCTTCTTCGTGCTGCAAGGCGGTGGCTGGCAGTTCGGCAACAAGTTGGGCTTCCACGACAACCTGTATCTGCAAGGCACCACGGCCTGCCTGTCGGCGATCGTCGCGATGCAGATGGTCAATATTTTTCTGTGCCGTCATCCCACGATGTCCGCGTTCAGTCGCGGTCACCGGCGCAACCGCCTGATCGCGTACGGCATCGTCTTCGAGCTGGTGCTGCTGGCGCTGATCGCCTACACGCCGTGGGGCAACGCGCTGTTCGGCACCGCGCCGCTAGAAGCCGGTGCGTGGCTGTTCATCATCTCCTTAATGCCCGCCATGTTGCTGATAGAGGAATTGCGCAAGGCGCTGGTGCGCAGGTCCATTGCACGATAACCAGCGACTTTGCTGGAGTATTTTTCCAGCTTAGTCGAATGGTTATAACCAACCACTTGGCAACCGTCTTTGGGTTGCTTAATGTCTGGCTAGTAGTTTCATCAGTAGTTTCATCAAAGCGGAATGACGACGGAGTTTGAGTGGGCTATTTTTAGTTATCCATTTTTACTTGTCGGGCTTTGCGGTAAGCTACGCGCTTTCCAAAATCGCACAACAGAATAATCATGGCCCAATATGTAATGTCGATGCTCCGCGTGAGCAAGATCGTTCCCCCCAAGCGTCAAATCATCAAGGATATTTCGCTCAGCTTCTTCCCCGGCGCGAAGATCGGCCTGCTGGGTCTGAACGGCTCGGGCAAATCCACCGTGCTGCGCATCATGGCCGGCGTGGACAACGAATACGACGGCGAGGTGCAGCGCGAACCCAATATCCGCATCGGCTATCTGGCGCAGGAGCCGCAGCTTAACCCCGAGCACACCGTGCGTCAGGAAGTGGAATCCGCCTTGGGCGAAGTGTTCGGCGCGCAAGCCAAGCTGGATGCGGTGTACAACGCGTATGGCGATGAGAATGCCGACTTCGACGCGCTAGCCGCCGAGCAGGCGCGCTTGGAAGCGATCATCGCCACCAGCGGTTCGGACGCCACGCAGCAAATGGAAATCGCCGCCGACGCGCTGCGTCTGCCGGAGTGGGATGCGGTAATCAAAAACCTGTCTGGCGGCGAAAAGCGCCGCGTCGCGCTGTGCAAGCTGCTGCTGGAAAAACCCGACATGCTGCTGCTCGACGAGCCGACCAACCATCTGGATGCCGAATCGGTCGACTGGCTGGAACAGTTCCTGTTGCGCTTCCCCGGCACCGTGGTCGCGGTCACGCATGATCGCTACTTTCTGGACAACGCCGCCGAATGGATACTGGAACTGGACCGCGGCCACGGCATCCCGTGGAAAGGCAATTATTCGAGCTGGCTGGAACAGAAGGGTGCGCGTCTGGCGACCGAGCAGAAGCAGCTCGACGCTCACGCCAAGTCGATGAAGCAGGAGCTGGAATGGGTGCGCCAGAATCCGAAAGGACGCCAGGCGAAATCCAAGGCGCGTATCGCCCGCTTCGAGGAACTCAATTCGCAGGAACACCAGAAGCGCAACGAGACCCAGGAAATCTTCATCCCGGTCGCGGAGCGTCTGGGCAACGAGGTCATCGAGTTCGAGAACGTGTCCAAGGCCTACGGCGACCGGCTGCTGATCGACAACTTCAGCTTCAAGGTGCCTGCGGGCGCGATCGTCGGCATCATCGGCCCGAACGGTGCGGGTAAGTCCACGCTGTTCAAGCTGATCACCGGAAAAGAGCAGCCCGACTCCGGCACCGTCAAGATCGGCAGCACCGTCAAGATCGCGCACGTCGATCAGGCGCGCGATTCGCTGCAGAACGACAAGACCGTGTTCGATGCGATCTCGGGCGGCAACGAAATCCTGACCGTCGGCAAATACGAGACCCCTGCACGCGCCTACATCGGCCGCTTCAACTTCAAGGGCGGCGATCAGGCCAAGCTGGTCGGCAACCTGTCCGGCGGCGAGCGCGGCCGCTTGCATCTGGCGCAGACGCTGATCTCAGGCGGCAATGTGCTGCTGCTCGATGAACCGTCTAATGACCTGGACGTGGAAACGCTGCGTGCATTGGAGGATGCGCTGCTCGAATTCGCCGGCTGCGTCGCGGTGATCTCCCATGACCGCTGGTTTTTGGATCGCATCGCGACCCACATCATCGCGGCGGAAGGCGATTCAAAATGGACGTTTTTCGACGGCAACTATCAGGAATACGAAGCCGACAAGAAGAAGCGTCTCGGTGAGGCGGGTGCTGCGCCTAAGCGGATCAGGTATAAGCCGATTAGCCGATAATCCGATGTTATGTTGCTGCTTCCTTTCGTGGCAAGCTTTTCGATTTTGCTCAAGACAGGCTTGTCGAGCCATGAAAGAAGACAGCAAGTTGATAGGGCTGGCTAACTTGTTGTCCGCGAACTAGAATAACCCCATTCAAAACGGAGATTGACCATGCAAGCAATCGAATTTGTCAGCAGGGCCCATGACGGAGTGGTGGACTTGCCTAGCGAGTATCAAGGCTGGAACGGCAAGGAAGTGCGCGTGATCCTGCTGGAAGCGGTGCGAGAAGCAAGCAAACGCAAGGCCTTGTTTAAGGCTGCAACCATTTCCACACGCGGCTACCGCTTCAATCGCGATGCCGCCAATGAGCGGTAAGACTTTTCTCGACACCAACATTGTGGTGTATCTCTATTCCGGCGACGAGCCGAAAAAGCGATCCGCCGCACTCGCGCTCATCGAACAAAACAATATCGTGGTCAGCACACAAGTCCTGAGCGAACTTGCTAATACGCTAAGCCGCAAGTTTAGCTTATCGTTTGACGTAGTGGCGCAAGCGGTTGCGGAAGTCGGCGATGCTTGCACCGTCGTTCCTGTCATGCCAGACACCATCGCTCAAGCGCTGGCTTTGGCGCAAAGATACCGATACTCCTATTACGACAGCTTGATTCTGGCGGCAGCTTTGTCGGCTGGATGCCAAACATTGGCCACCGAGGATATGCAGCATGGGCAGATCATCGAGGACGCACTGACGATTCACAATCCATTTGGTCAATGATTGCAATGCTGACCGCACTCGCTTTCTTCGACGGCAACGATCAGGAATATGAAGCCGATAAGAAGAAGCGGCTGCACCGAATAACCAGCGACTTGGTCGCCGTTAACCAGCGGCTTATCTCACCGTATTTTGGTGACTTAGCCGAATGGCTATGCAACGCTTTGTGGCGGCCTAGTCAAATGGCTAGTAGTTGTACCAGCGGATCAGGTATAAGCCGATTACCCGCTAATTTTGAATTTTTGCGGCCTTGATTAGTAAGAGGTAACGATAAGGGGGCTAAATGATTGTCTTTGGCGCAGCTTGTTTTAATTTTGGAGTGCATCTAAACAAAACAGGTGGCGTGAATGCCGCCCAATATGTTTCGCACATTGAAAAGGCATTGTATGAAAGCGATCACATTAAGCGCGATTCGGTCGTCTTTGAATATGACAATTCTTTTGAATTTGAATTAAAAACGGAAGACTTGATTGAATCGCTTGGTGATGGTGTCGGCTTCCCCTTGCCAATGTTCTTCAAGCTTCAGTTTGATATTCTCATCCCGAAACACGTTCAGGAAGAGATTAATAAAGAACATCAATTTAGCTTTGAAATAAACAAACCTATTCGAGTAAAGATTGAAGAGACATTTAATGGGCCAATAACATTCGTCCTGCTCGAATCGGATTCAATTGATGATGCTTCATCAGCTGTGGTACTTGTCCGAGAGTATTTGGAAAAACATTTTCAGAGTAAATCTGTATATTTTGAATTCATTGGCCCATCGCCATTCCACGCAAATTTTTCGTTAACTGCGGCAATGGGTTCTGAACATATCACAGGGTTAGATGAGAATGGCTTCTCGTCTACTACGGTTCCATGTAGAGGATATGACCATATATGTTTTCGGTATTCGCAGGATAAGTACAAATCCGTTCAAGATGCATTTGAAGAATTGTCTGATAGCCTCTGCAATGAGCTTGGTTTCTTCTATTTGGTTTCGAAAATTAGGGTTCAAAAAATTCGAAAATGGGAAGAAATCGATCAGCTTTATGAGCAGCTTGTGGAGACATCGGATAATTATAGTTGGTGGTCGCGCATTCAACTGATACTTACTCCGCATGGAAAACTAACACATCAACTCTTATATAAACTTACATCGCTTGAGATACTGATGGTGAATCAATCCGAAATTTTGGATGCGGATTATGATTCGGTATACAGGAAGGGACTTCCAACTTATCTTCAAGATGTAATCGATAAAGAATGGAGAAAAAGAGCTGAAAGCTATCCGACGAAGCAAATTTCATATTTCTTGGAGTTTCATGAAAAAAGATTTATGCAAATTTGGCAGACGGCGTTACTTGCTATTTCGGCACTTGTTGGAGCGGTAATTGGAGCTGTCATTACCGCACTTGCTAGTAAAGGAGCATAGAGTCAAGTCTTGCCTTATCACAACACAATCCTGCCGTTCGTCAGTTGTCACTTCCGCTTGTCTGCGTGCCGTTGAATTTTATGGTGCCTGGTTTCACTATGCGTACCGGTCAGGTTTATGGGGCTCCCATTTAAATGACGGCCGTTGTCTTTATCTGTTCACGGATAGGGCCGGAACCAACCCCTTTTATAACGGAGTGTGAGAATGACGAAGACTATTCTGGTTGTTGATGATTCTGCTTCCATCAGGCAAATGGTTGCATACACCTTTCAAACAGAAGGCTATGTGGTCATTGAGGCGGCCGATGGCATAGAGGGGTTAGCCCAGGCGAATGCGCACGATAATATTGATCTGGTGCTGTCCGACCAGAACATGCCCAACATGGATGGATTAACTCTGGTTAATACGCTGCGCGGCCACCCGAAGTATGGCTCGACGCCGATACTGATGTTGACCACGGAAGGCAGCGATTCAATGAAAATGCGTGGCAAGGAGGCTGGGGCCAACGGATGGCTGGTCAAGCCGTTCAATCCGGACAGGTTGCTCGAAGTCGTCAAGAAACTGTTAAATTAATTTCCGCAATCAAAAATACATGAATCGATGGGGTCAGACTCCATTGATCAGCAGCTAATGTGTTCAGCATCGCAATAGTTTTTCTGACGGATATTGAAATGACGTACCATCTGTTTCACCGATTAATACTGATAGGAGAAGTTGGATCATGAGCGAAGTCGCAGACTACAAACTGGTTCGTAATTCAGCGGTGGGAACCGAGCTCACCGAAGAGATGGCCCGTCTTCTGGCCGCAAAAATGGGCGTGCGTCATTTGAAGGACGGCGAATATCTCGTGAAGGAAGGCGATGCCGACCAGACCCTGTTCGTTCTTGCCACTGGCAAGCTTACCGTCATCAGCAAAAATTCCGAAGGCGTGGAGCAAATGGTTTACACGATGAAAGAGGGTGAGTGCGCCGGTACCCGCGCTTTCGTTGAGCAGTTGCCGCGCAGGGCGACGCTGCGTGCGGTGGGCGATGCCACGGTCTACACCCTGACCCCGGAAGATTTCGAATCATTGCTGGTGATCCACCCGCGCGCGGCTTTCAAGGTGATGCGCGCGCTGTTCCGCGTGACGCACGCCAACCTGTCGCGGATGAATCAGGAGACCGAGCAGCTTACCAATTACATCACCAAGACGCAGGGGCGGTATTGAAAAGACGGTCGATGGGGTCAGCCCGACGATTTTTTCCACTCTGATAACCAGACGCTAGGCGCCGTTCTTTGGTGCGTTAGCGCAGTGGCTAAACCTGATTGTCCGGATAATTTGCCTTGTGCTTCGCCGAGCTTGTTATCATTGCACTTATTTCAGTGAGGTGTTGTTGATGATCCCAGCATTGCGCGGCCATGTCGTCGCAGTCGTCGTGGTGTTCGGTCTGATGAGTGCGCCTGTGTGCGCCGGTGAAGTGCGCGTTGCCGTGGCGTCCAATTTCGCGGCACCGATGGAGCGCATCGCAGCCTTGTTCCAGCAGCAGAGCGGGCATACGGTGAAAGCCAGCTTCGGGGCGAGCGGCAAGTTTTATACGCAGATCGCAGGCGGGGCACCGTTCGATGTGTTCCTGTCGGCGGACGATGAGATTCCGAAGCGCATGACGCAGGAAGGGCTGGTGGTCGGCGGTTCACGCTTTGTCTATGCCGTGGGCACGCTGGTGTTGTGGAGCGCGCAGCCCGGACTGGTGGATGACAAGGGTGCGGTGTTGCGCAACGGCAGTTACAACAAGCTGGCTATTGCCAATCCCAGATTCGCGCCCTATGGCATCGCGGCGAAGGAGACGCTGGAAAAATTGACGATGTGGAATGCGATACAGGAAAAGCTGGTGAAGGGCGAGAACGTTGCGCTGACCTATCAATTGGCGGCCACAGAACAAGCCGACCTGGCTTTCATCGCGCTGTCGCAGGTCATGAGCGACGGTCGTGTGACGCAGGGGTCGTGGTGGCTGGTGCCGTCCGAACTGCACAAACCTATCCGGCAGAGCGCGGTGCTGCTGTCCGGTGCAAAAGATCGGGATGCGGCGCAGGCATTCCTCGTTTTTCTAAAGAGCCCGAAAGCGGCCGTGATTATGCGCAGCTTCGGTTACGAGATGCCCTGATGTGTGAGCGCGGCGCTCTGGAGCTGCGGAGGTCAGCATCGCAATCGTTTCTTGAACCATCGAACCATCAGGGACAGACCACGGTTTCCTGATTCAATCCAATTAATGGGGGCGGCATGAGCTAACCCGTATAGAGAGAGGACCTGTATATGACATTCAAATACGCTACCCAATGGACTTATATTGAACTCGTCGTCGCATTGGCTCTGGCGTTGTTCGATGAACTGGTCAGGCTGTTAAGGACAAAAGCCAACCTGCCCGCATAATAATTACACGAGACACTTTTATTCAATGTGCTTTTCCGCAACTGTTAGCTATAGCGCCGCTGCCGTGCTGGTGAGCGCTGGTGTGTATGCCGTCCAGCAGGCCCGTCGGCTGCATCCCCCATACTGGATGTGGGCGCTGGTACCAATCTTCTTTGGCATCCAGCAGGCATTCGAGGGACGGGTATGGCAGGAGCTCGATGCGGGTGATGCCAGTGCCGTGGTGCCCTTTGCGCTGGGGTTTCACTTCTTCTCGCATTTTCTATGGTTGTGGTGGTTCCCGCTGTGCAGCTACCTTGTCGAGCCCGAGAAGTCCAACATGATAGGCAAGATACGCAAGAGGGTCTTTGCCGGCTGCGCCATTTTCGGCGCCTTCTCAGGTACGCTGGTCTATTCTGTCATGCTGTTCAATCCCGAATGGATGTCGGTTGCGGTGCGAGAAAATTCCATCCTCTACCAATTTTCCGTCCCCTATCGCAGCCCCATCCACATACCGATCACGCCAGCTGCGCTCTATGCGCTGACTATCCTGGTGCCGCTGCTCTTCTCCAGCCACAAGCTGATCAGGATATTCGGGGCTCTGATCGTCGTGTCCGTGGTGTTGGCATCCGAGGCCTATAGTTATGCCTATGTCTCTGTCTGGTGCTTCTTCGCAGCCGCTCTCTCGCTCTATCTCGTCTACATGATTCGCCACCTTGTTGCAGCCGAATTAAAAGGGATTAGTTCGAAATAATTTCAGGATGCCACGATAAAAATGAAGCGGATCAATTCGGGCAGGTTGCCATCTGCTACGATGCGCCCGGATGCGGCAGGCCCAATTCGGGTGCGGCCTGAATCGATGAAGCCAGACTCAAAACAACTCAAGGAGATCAAGCATGATAACGAAAATGTTGCGCCCCGCTATCTGGATAGCGCTGGCCCTCGCGCCGCTCGGCGCAGCCCATGCGGCGGATATCGTGATCGATTGCAGGCTCAAGGGCGGGACGGTGGTTCAGCTCCCTGCCGAGGCTTGCAGGATTGAAGGGGGCGCGCCCGTCAACGCAGCGACTGCTCCTGCTTCCGGCGCCTCGCTCAAGCCCGCTGACGTGAAGTCTTCCGAAAATCAATCACACCCCAGTGATGCTACTGGCCATTCAAAACTCGAAGCAACCCAGCAATTGATCGTTGATTTGTTGGCCAAGCCTGTTGGAACAGCGACCCCATCGAACAGGAACCCTGAAGGCATAGAAAGAACTGCAAAATTTGACGGATGCCGGTTGGTTGTTGACGAGAATTTACACATCCAATACGGCAATGCCTATTCCGTATGGAAGGACTTCAAGATCAACGCCGTGATTGATTTCCAGAATATCAATCGGGATGAATTCGGCTTATTGGGAAAAATAACTTCCAAAGGGGGCGATCTGAGTGCGGCAGCCGTCTATTTTGAGGAGCCGAAGAGCAAGGGCGGCAATCCTATTTCGATATCGGTTCTTAATCTAAGAGGGGGTAACTATACAAAATATACATCCCATGGGCCGTCTGCATACTGGGGTACGCCTCGTGATGATTTGTGGATTGCCGATGAGTATGGATATCCGAAAGATACGGGATGGAGCACGGTGGCCACGGATAAAATCAGGATACTGCTGATCGTCAATTCATCAGACGATGCAGCAAGGCTGAAAAATGCATTGGATGAAATCAATACGATGTGCAAGCCGCAACAAGCCGCAACTCATTAACAAACGGAGTAATCGGATGATGGCATCGCGATAATTTTACCGCTGCAAAATATCGTGTCCTTCGCCCGATTTTTTAATTTGCTCTTCCAGGGAGATAAACATGAACACTGATCCATTTGAGCAATTCAAAGCCCGGCAACGTGAAACCTGGACGCTGGGGAATTTCGGCGACATGGCCGTGTTCACGACACCGGTGGCCGGACATCTGGTGCGCTATGCCGGGGTGACGGGCGGATCGGCTGTGCTGGATGTAGGGACGGGCACCGGCGTGGTTGCGATCACCGCGCGGCGTATCGGCGCGAAGGTGACCGGACTCGACCTGACTCCTGCGCTACTCGCACAGGCGCGGGCAAGCGCCGCGCTGGCCGATCTTAACGATATTGCTTGGCATGAAGGAGATGCCGAAGCGCTGCCTTTCCCGGATGACTGTTTCGATGTCGTTTTGAGCCAGTTTGGGCATATGTTTGCGCCCCGGCCCGAGGTTGCGGTAGCTGAGATGCTGCGCGTGCTCAAACCCGGCGGCACCCTCGCCTTCGCCACCTGGCCCGGCGAGCAGTTGATCGGCCGCCAGTTCAGCCTGATCGCGAAGTATGTTCTGCCGCCGCCGGGCGTTGCCTCGCCGATTCAGTGGGGCGATGTCGGCGTCGTGCGGCAACGGCTTGGAGGCAGCGTGAAAGGCCTGCACATGGAACGGGGCATCATGGCTATCCCGGCGCTCAGCCCAAAACATTTTCGTCTGTTTCAGGAAGCCAAGGCGGGCCCTTTCGTCCGCACTGTGCAGGCGCTGCAGCAAGACCCCGCAAGGCTTGCAGCGTGGCGAAATGAAATGGATGAAGTGCTGGGCGAGTATCTGCACGACAATGTCGTCCGTCACGAGTACCTGCTGACACGGGCCATCAAGGTCTGACCGCTAATGTGGTCAACATCAAATTTTTCTTGAACCGCTACCATCACTCCCCCCCTTTGAAAAATCTCCAACCTCAATCCGTCTGGGCGCACTTCGAGACGCTGTGCGAAATCCCGCGCCCCTCTCGGCATGAAGCTGCGCTGATAGCACATCTGATCGAGTGGGCGCAAGCGCGCGGCATTGCTGCCGTGGTCGATGGCGCGGGCAACCTGATTTTAAGCAAGCCCGCCAGTGCGGGTTGCGAAGCGCAGCCTGGCGTGATCCTGCAAGGCCATCTCGACATGGTGTGCCAAGCCAACACCGGAACCTCGCACGATTTCGAGCGCGATGCTATCCGCGTTGTAGTGCGCGACGGCTGGGTCATCGCCGAGGACACCACGCTGGGCGCGGACAACGGCATCGGCGTCGCGCTCGCGCTGGCCGCGCTGGAAGAACCCAATCTGATCCACCCGCCATTGGAAGTGCTGCTGACCGTCAACGAGGAATCCGGCATGGACGGCGCACGCCATCTGGCACCCGGCACGTTGCACGGCAAGACGCTGATCAATCTGGACACCGAGGAGTGGGGACATTTCTATCTGGGCTGCGCCTGTGGCGTGGATGTGGAGGTGAGCCACGATTTCGCGCAGGAAAAATTGCCGCCGAACTTTGCGCTGCTGCGCTTCGATGTGTCCGGATTGAGAGGCGGCCATTCCGGCATCGACATCCATCTCGGGCGCGGCAATGCGATCAAGCTGCTGGCAGAGGCGCTGCGCGATCTGTGTTCGCATACCGACGTGCGCCTGATTGCATTGAATGGCGGCACGGCGCGCAACGCGATTCCGCGCGAGGCGTACGCAATGTGTGCGCTGCCCGTTGATATGGCGTCGAATATTGATGCGTGGGTGCGGCATCGGCATCAGGCCTGGCAGGAAAGATTTTCGGGGGCGGATGCTCACGTGTCGTTCGCGTGCCAGCATTACGACACGATGCCGGATACAGCCATTGCGCACGCCGAACAGCCGCGTCTGCTCGCCTTTCTCGACAGCACCGTGAACGGTGTCGCGCGCGTCAGCGATGATTTTCCCGGCGTGACCGACACTTCATCCAACCTCGGCGTGGCAGCACTTGAGCACGGCGTTTTCAAGGCGACGTTCAAGGTGCGCTCGCTGCAGGATGCCCGCGCCGATGCGCTGGCCGACAAGCTGGTCTCTTATGCCGCAGCCCACGGTTTGCAGGCTTGGAAAGACGGCGCATATCCGGGCTGGACGCCTAACCCGTCATCCGGTTTGCTCGCGCTGTGCCAGCGGGTGTATGCCACGCAATTCGGGTCCCCCGCCGGATTGCAGGTGATTCACGCCGGACTGGAATGCGGGTTGCTCGCAGCGAGCCATCCGCATCTGGACATGATCTCGTTCGGCCCCGACATACGCGGCGCGCACGCGCCCGGCGAGAGCGTCGAAATAGAATCGGTCGCGCGTTGCTGGCAGTTGCTCAAGGCGGTGTTGCAAGCGCTGGCGTCTACACAGGATACGAAAACTATCTGACTGCGGCCTTATGATTTATTGTCGGCCTTGTCTGCTGCTTGTTCGGCCTTATTCTGGCTGCTCCAGATTTCCAGAAGTATTCGGGTGATCGTGAATATCACCGGGCCCAGGATCAGGCCGGATGCGCCGAATACGATCAGCCCGCCGACAATGGAAACAAACGCTAAAACCGTGTGAATTTTTAACCGGCTTCCAACCAAGATCGGATAGAGCAGGTTGTCGATTCCGCCGACCACGATCGCGCCCCATAGCGTGAGAAGTAGGGCTTTGCCTTCGCTGCCAGCCAAAAACAAAAAGATGGCGGCGGGAATCCAGACGATAAAAGCACCCAGCACCGGCACCACGGCAAGCAGCGCCATCACAATTCCCCACAAAAAGGGCGCCGGTAAATCCAGCCACCAGAACATCAGCCCGCCCAGTGTTCCCTGCACGATAGAGACGACAAACGTGCCGTAGACGGTCGCATGTACGGTGTCGCTGACGCCGTCAAACATTCGATTCATGTCTAGCACGGTGAGCGGCGACAGGGACCGAAGCGACTCGAGCATCACGCTGCGGTCGCGCAGGAAATAAAAAAACATGTAAAAGGTCAGCACAACGCCGATCAACTGCAGCACCGATCCGTGGACGAATGAAGCGGCGCTGCTGGTCAGCCATGAGGCTGCGTTATTGATCATTGCCGGCAGATCGAACTGATGTTCGATCCAATGGCCGACAGGCGCGATGCGCGGATGGGCATCCAGGACACGATTCCATTCTCCCGACTCGATCAGAGTCTTGATGGTTTCTGCGCCGCTGACGGCTTCACCCATTATGCGCTCCGCCACGTATGTCAATGGCACAACCACGATCAAAACGGCCGCCAGAACGCAGATCGCGGCAGTCAGGTTGGGATGTTTTACTTTTAGCTCAAGCCACCGGTACAGTGGCGCAAACAAAACGGCTAGCGCCAGGGCCCAGGTAAACACGGGGATGAATGGTGCAGTCAACTGGTAACAGATATAAATCCCTGCGACAGTCAGCGCGATCAGCAAGAGCGTATGGATGTGGTTGCGTGAACCCCAGTCATTTGCGGCTGGGGTCGCTTTTTCTTTGATATTAAAATCGTTCATGGACGGTTTGATCTGTACCTGGAGGGTGGCCCATATTTATAACGGAGCGAGCATCATCAAGACTGCACAGCGCGTTGTGCAGTCTCGATGATGTCAGGGGTAGCGATTAACTTTTCTTGTGAGCCGCGTTGATTTCAGCCTCTGCAGCCAGCCAGTCTGCCACGGGATCACCACCCTTGAAACCGCGATGTTCGGCATGGAAATAGGCGGCCTCGGAAATTTGATCGTGTTGCCCGGCTGCCATGAGATTAACGGCAGATGGTTTCTGCATTTTCTTTGCTGTGGGTACCATGAGTGACATGATGTTCCTCCATTGAAGTCCGTTGTATTTCGAAAGCAGTCGTTTGCGCATGCAAATTTCTGCCATGGTCTCGCATAGTGAACTTATGATTTCGGCGTGACTGTACGGCAACGCACATAGCGCAACTATAGACCTGTTTATTTAAGAATTCATGGTTCGGATTGTTCGAGAAACCAGCGCAACGTTTTAATCGACCGCAGAGTTCCGTCAGATAGCGCGTGTTGACTGACAGTCGCTGTAAAAATATTGTTTAGACGAATTCCAGATTAGAATCTCGGTGTCGATAACAATTACGAGGGCTGATGTATGAATCTGACAGAGTTGTTTCGTCATGCGACCGATTTACAAACGCTTGATGCGGGACAGATTTTGTTCAAGGAAGGCGACACGGGCGAATTGATGTACGTGCTGATGTCGGGCACGGCCGAGATCCTCGTTAACCACAGGGCGGTTGAGACTGCGGAAGCGGGCGCGATCATCGGCGAGATGGGGATGATCGATGAAGGCGCGCGTTCGGCAACAGTCGTCGCGAAGAGCGACTGCAAGCTCTTGCCTATCGACCGCAAACGGTTCAATTTCCTGATTCAGCAGACACCGCATTTTGCTTTGCATGTGATGCGCGTGATCGCTGAACGCTTGCGCAGAACCGATGCGATCTTATGACTGAATTATTTACGGTCACATCAACCATGTGGGCGCGTATCCCGTCAGCTAGCGGGCATATCCAATTGACTTCAGGGCATCGAAAAGTTTTTTAGACAATAGCGCGTGCCCGGCAACATTGGGGTGCAGAGGATCGCCCTTCATCAGCGGATCAGAAAGAACGTCGGCCACCGCGTTTTCAATCAAGGGCACCTGATGCTCTTCGGCCACTCTTCGGTAGAAATCGGGCGCAGACAAATTTCGAAAAACAGCACGTGCAACGCTCGGTTTCGGCGTCCCCAGCAAAACAGCTTTCGCTCCATGTGCCTTTATCTGGGTGAGTATCAGTCCCAGATTCGTGATGGTTTCTTCCTGGGGAATATGGCGCAGCATGTCGTTTCCTCCCAGCGCCACCAATACCAGAGCAGGATTGTATTGCTCAAGAAGTGCCGGCAAACGCTGCAGGGCAGCGCCGCTCGTGTCGCCGCTTACACCGCCGTTGATTACAACCCACCCCGTCCGACTCGCCAGCAGATTGGGCCAAGCTTCATCTGGTGTCACGCCGGCCCCCTCGGTCAGGCTGTCGCCTAGCGCCAGAACCTGGCTGCCAGGAAGAAGAGCCTCCTCTTTTGCTTTGCCACAGGCGGCGACCAGAACGATGACTGCCATCAAAAAAATGATGCGTCGAATCGAGTCAACGCCCAATTTTCGCAGACAGGTTGATATGCCAAAATGTTCTGCTGAGCGCATTTTTCAAATCCTGTATTGGCTACATTGCGAAAGCTGTCGGTACCGCCTCTCCCTCAAAACGAACTAAATAGCCTTCAATGCCGCCAGCGCCGCGTCGTAATCCGGTTCGTTCTCGATCGCGCTGACCAGCTCGGTATAGCGCACTACATTGTTGCTATCGAGCACGATCACGGCGCGAGCGGTGAGTCCGGCCAGCACGCTGTCCGCGATCTTGACGCCATAGTCGCGCATGAATTCCCGGCCGCGCATCACGGAGAGATTGGCCACGTTATCCAGTCCTTCGCTGCTGCAAAAACGCGCCATCGCAAACGGCAAATCTGCCGAGATGTTGATCACGACGACATTGTCCAGCCCTGCGGCTTCCTTGTTGAAGCGGCGCGCAGAAGCCTGGCAGGTCGGCGTATCCAGGCTGGGTACGATGTTGAGCACCTTGCGCTTGCCGATGTAGTTGTCCAGCGTGATGTTCTGCAAGTCCTTGTTCACCAGTGCGAAGGCGGGTGCGACATTGCCTACCTGCGGAAATACGCCATACAGTTTTACCGGTGCGCCGCCCAGTGTAGTGGACGGGATCGTGGCCGGTATTTTGGTGAGGTGTTTGGTCATGCTGTTCTCCTTGAATTAAGTGCGAGACGCGAGACCTCGGTGTCGAGGCTCGTGTTTATTGATGATCCTGTTCGCGCGGGTGCCGCACCGCAAAAGCGGTCACTACTCTCGTGTCTTCGACCCCAAGCAAAGCAGCCTGCGTTGCAAGGTGATGAGCCTCCTCTGCAACGCCACAGAGGACAGCATAGGCAGCTTATCAAAAATATGCTGACTATTCACTTCTCATCGTATAACATTAATAGCGCCATTGTTATTCCGCTTTAATTGCCGCTCCGGATTAATACCCTAATTGCACAACCCGCCAAACTGGATTGAATGTGACGATTAAAAAGAAAACGCTGTACGAGCTATTGGAAATCTCGCCGAATGTTTCGAATTCTGAAATTCAAGCTGCGCATCAACGCTTGACTGAAATAATTCAGTCTCAAAAAACCTACTCAAATCGCGAAGAAATTGATTTCAAGCTGAAGGTGATTAAAGTGGCGTCTCAAACACTCACCGTCGACAGGACTCGTGCCGCTTACGATGCGCGATTGGCCATGCTCAACGCGCCTGCCACGGTTGCTGCGCCAATCAATATGGTTACTTTGCCGCATCATCCTGAAGTTATGTCACTTAAGGCTGATGCCGTGTCATTCAAGGCGGACGCCATGTCATTCAAGGCCGATGCCATGTCGCTTAAAGCAGACGCGATGTCGCTCAGGTTGACTGGTGCGCCGCTTAAAATTGAGGGCGGTCACCAATCGACCTCAAAAGCAATTTTTTCGTTTATCACCAGCTTAAGATCACCGTTAACAAAAGTTTTAACGATTATCGGCAGCTTGATAGCGGCGGGCATGGCAATTCAAGTCGCATTTATACTGATGGTTAATCACCAACAGGAACATGCCACGGCTGAAGTTTCCAAGGCTGAAGAAAAAGTGATGCTTCAGGAATACTACCAAACGTATGGGGTGAGACCGGGAAGTAAGATAGAAGCCGATCTTCTTGAGGTGGAAAACCGGCGCAAAGAAAATGCGCAACGTGAAGCCGCACATGAACAGGAAAGAAAAGATGAGGAGTATCGCCGGTTTGTTGAAGAGTCCAGGCGCATAGGAGAAGCCGTGTCTGATAATCTGCGTCGTGATGAGCAGGCTGCACGCTATGAGGAACAGCGTAAACAGCAAGAATTAGCACAAGAAAAGTTCGCCCAGGAAGAGGCCGAACGTCGTCGTATTGAAGAAGATCGCCGGCAAGTTGAAGAGGCAAGAAGAAAACTTGGACTCAATTAGGCCATCCCTCTAAAAAACAATAGCGGGATTAATTACCAAGGGAATAGAGCCGTAGATGGCTAGAGTTAATTCGTGCTGCAATGACCACCTTAATTTTGCAATGCAGGGTAAAAAAATGGATTATTTTGTCGACTGCTTTAAACCGGTTTTAACTTTATTGTTTGTCGTGGCTTTCGCTTTTTACGGGTGCTCAAGTCGCGAAACCATCACCGAGAAAAACTTTGTTGGTAAATGGCAGTCGTCCAAACTGGTAACGCCAGTTTATCTTTATGCCAACGGCGATTGGGAAATAAAGCTAGACGACGGGGCCATATTGCAATACGGGGTTTGGCAATATAAGGATAAGAAAATAATCTGGAGTTTTAAACAAATTGATTCGCATATATTGCACGATGTAAATCCTGTTTTATCTGCCACACCGCAGGAATTCCGGGTTCAGGAAAATGACAGATCCATTACAATTTTTAAAAGGCTGGATCAAATTTAATCTGGGGTAGACTCTGAAGCTATCTTTTCCATCCCATAAACTTTCGCTTGTAATTTAAATACGCTAAATGCATTACTACGACATATTAGAAGTTAGTCAAAATGCTAGCCCAGAAGTCATCAAGGCTGCTTATAAAAGCTTAATGCAGCGTTATCATCCTGATAGAAATCCTGACAATTCGAAAATTGCAGAGCATGCATCACGGGTAGTTCAGGCTTATGAAGTACTTTCAGACTCAGATACTCGTGCAGCTTACGACATCAAGCTTAAACAGCAATTAACAGAACACTTAGATAGCATTCGGAACAAGAGCTGGGATGTTCAGGCTTCCCCTGCTTTAGTTGTTGAAGACCGCAAATCCTACTGGTTTGTCTGGCTACTCATCACATTGACAATTTCTTCGGGCTGGCTGATTTTGTCACTTTCAAAACAAAAGCAATCTCCCGAATCCGAGTTGAAGGAAATACGCTTGTCATTCGAAGCGAACCAGTTAACGCCCAAACAGAAACAAACTAGCTTTCAGCGTATAGATGAAATCTTTAGAGAGCATCCCGAATTGCTCAAAAAAGAAGAAAACGAAAAGTCGAGGGAAGTCACGACAAGATCAACCCCCATATTTATTACAGATCTAACTGTCACTTTAAAAGCCCCCGAAACATCACCGGGAGACGCGGCCATATCGTCGGTGGACTCGGGTAAATCATCTGGTGACTCTGTACATGTTTTATATATACCAAAACTTGGCGCTATAGTGGGCGCATTCGATTCAGATAAAGTCATCCGGTATATTGATAGCAACAGAGACTTAATCACCCGGAAGTTAGCGGAAAAACTGGCTTATGCTAAATATGAAAATTTGCTAAAAATTGACGGCGAGCATTACCTGAAAGAGATTATTCTGGACTCGATAAGCGACACCGCAGGCACTAACAGACATGAAGACTTTCCTTCATCCAGCGCGGAAAAACCCGTGCGTTACGGGGTCGTAGAAATTTTGCTACCCGAATCTTTTTCAGTGCGTTAACTTGACCTGTATAAAACTAAAGTTACAATTTGAATCAACGACACTATGAATATCAATAATCTGCTGCTCATGTCCATCCCCGCGCTGGTTGCACTCGGCGGCGGGGTGCTCGCCTACGTATGGAGTCCGAGCCGTCATACGCGCAGTCTCATCCAGCACTTTGCCGCAGGGGTGGTGCTGGCGGCGATCGCGGTCGAGTTGTTGCCGGGAATCGAGCGTGAGCATGCGCCCGGTCTGGTTCTGGTGGGCTCCTTTACGCTGGGAAGCCTATTCATGTATGGACTGAAGCTGTGGACAATGCGTCTGGAACATCAGGCCTCGACTGCTGGAGTTGCGCAAGGCATCGGAACAGGGCTGTTGCTGGCGACCTTCATCGATGTCGCCACCGATGGGTTCATCATCGGAGCGGGATTCGCGGCGGGCAGCGAAACGGGCATGATCCTGGCGCTGGGTTTGTCTGTCGAGTTGCTGTTCCTAGGTTTGGCACTCGCCTCCGAGGCGACCGCAGGATGGCGCATCATCGCGATCTCTGGCGCGCTCGGCGGCACGGTGCTGACCTTTTCATTGATCGGTAATTTTTTGCTAGCGGGGGCTTCCCATGCCGTGATCGGTGCGGCATTGGCATTCAGTGCGGCGGCCCTGCTCTACCTGGTGACCGAGGAATTATTGATGGAGGCGCATGAGGTGGAAGAGAAACCGATCTCGACACTGGTATTGTTCAGTGGCTTCCTGGTTTTCTGGAGCATTCAGTTAATCGGGAGTTAGCAATAACCCGGCTCAATCCATTTATTCAGAACAGCAGTATTTTAAAACCCATCAGGATCAAAACTGATCCGCCGAAAATCTCCGCTTTGCTTTCGAGCCAGGTGCCGCTGTTCTTGCCGATCAACACGCCGGCCCAGCTGAAGGCGAAGGTGATGACGCCGATAATCAGGCAGGCAACATAGGGATTTGCATCCAATAGCGTCAGGCTGAAGCCAGCCGCCATCGCGTCGATACTGGTGGCGATGGCCAGAATCAGCATCATCTTGTTGGTGGTGGCCGAGATGTCTTCTTCCACGCCTTCCTGCACACCTTCGTAAATCATTTTTGCGCCGATCAGCGCCAGCAATCCGAATGCGATCCAGTGGGCATAGGCGTCTATCCAGCCCAGCACGCCCTTGCCGCCCAGATAACCGATGAAGGGCATCAGCGCCTGAAAGATGCCGAAGAAAAGCCCGGCTTTGAGTGCCAAACCGGGCGTGTTTTTCTTGGCGCCCAAGCCGATCGAAACAGCAAAGGCATCCATGCTGAGTGCGACTGCCAGGATGAGGACTTCTATCATGTTGCCTTTTTTTGCTGAGTATTTTATGAAAGCGCTTAGCCGAATCGGTTAGCTTCGGTTATGCCGGGTGCGATGCCCCCGATTATTTGCGGTGGCCTTTTTTGCCGCAGGTGACAGAGACGATATTCAGGGTGTCGTTGTCAAACGCGGCATTGATCGGTTTGATTACGCACATCTGCTTGGCTGGCGATGATTTGATCGCGACGTTGTAGTCGCTGCCATCGGGCAGACGGATACCAGAGAAAATGAATTTGCCGTTTTTTGCGATCGCCAGGTCGTTGGCCCCATTGAGCTGGAGCACCAGTCCCTTGCCGGAAAGTTTGGAGACCGTGCCACCGACTGCAAAAGTATTGGTGGTACAGGTGACCGTGATGTTGTTGATGGGAACGCCGGAGATGCTGCCACTGCCCTGGCTGACCGTACAAGTTTGTTTGACCGGCGTGGCTGGAGAGGATTTGACGGTGACGGCGTAAGCGCTGCCCTTGGCCTGTGCCTTGGCGAAATTAAATTTTCCAGCGGCGCTGACGGCCAGATCGTTCGCCCCGTTGAGTTGAAGTACCAACCCGCTGCCGGAAAGACCTGCGACCGAACCGCCGATGGTGAGAGGTGCCGGTGGTGGAGAGGGCGGTGGGGGTGGCGGGGGTGCCTTTTCGAACATATCGCAACCGGTCAGCCCGGCAACTGTGGCCACCATCAATACCGCACGCACCGTCTGTGTGAACTTCGCCATCACTCGCTCCTTGTCGTTCATTTTGCAGAACCTTGATTGAAGATTGTCATTCAGGCGACCCTACCTGTCCTGAGATAACACCGAAACTTTTTGTGAATGCGATTGTACACAATTTGTACAGTCGATTTGGTATCGGCAGTCTTTAAACAAGGGCTATTGCACCCCCGCTGTCTTTTGACTTGCGCGATGAGTACAGCAAGGCTATGGCGTTGAAGCCGAGATAAACAAGATAGCTGACAAAATAGAGCAACGCGGTCCGCTCCAGCGTCATGTCGTCGGCAAACATCCACAGCAGCAGCGCAAACAAGGGCAGCGACAACAGTTCTCCTGCCACGATCAGCCAGGTGCGGTGCGCGGCGAACAGGCCGAACAGAAACAGCCACGAGGCGATGCGTATCCAGCTGCCCAGCAGAATCAGCGCGGCAGTCTGATCGCTCACGACGAAGCGCGCGTCATACAACGTCGCCAGCATCGCGCGCTGGTTGAAGAAAATCAGCAGCAGCAAACACGCCGCCGGGACCAGCACGATCACTCCGGCACGCGTCATCTCTTTCGTGAATCGCGCCGAGCCGAAAGTTTTGCTTAAGCGCGGCAAGAAGATCAGCGACAGCACGCCTGCCGCCGTGGCGGTCACCCACTCGGTGGAACGCCACAGCGCCTGCAAAAATCCCACATCGCTCCAGGAAAGCGTGTCCGACAACATGCCGCGCACCAGCAGCATCGATACCGGACTCATGATGCCGATCGCCAGACCAACCGGCACGAACTTCACCAGTTTGCGAAAATAGGCCGAGCGCTTTTCTTGCCCATCGCGAGGCCGCGTCAGCTGGCGCAAATATCTCCAGATCGCGATGCCGATGGCCGCCAGAGCCAGGCTTTGCACCCAGATCAGCCCGCGCAGGTTCAGCCCGGACCAAGCACTCGCCGCGACCAGCAGCCATACCATGCTGGTCAGCAGCGCCAGCCCCAGCATGCGCTGCTGCTGATGTTTACCCAACCAGTATGCGTTGAGCGTGGCGGGGACGACGGTGATGCAGCCGGCCAATGCAGCCAGCCAGAACAACTCCGCCTCGATCTTTCTCTGGGTGAGCCAAGCCGCCAGTTCAGGCGCGGCCAGCACGACAATCACCGCCACGGCCAGCGAAGTAATCAGACCCAACTTGAGCGCGTCACGCAGCAGACTGCGCTCGTCGCGTTTCTCATTCACCTGGGCAATCAGCACCGTCAGCCCCTGCAACACACCCGCCATGGTCACCGCGCTGACCAATTCCACGACCGACTGCAACTGCGCCCACAACGCGACCATCGCGGGGCCACCGGCCAGCGCCAGCACCTTGTCCAACCCGGCTCTGCCCAACAGATCGATCAGTATGATCGCGAACGCGGCCAGCACGCTTTGTATTGAAGTCAATGGAGGGTCTTTGTGTGTTTTTTTCAGTGTGTTATTTTTTACGCTTCAATGAAGCACGAAAAATTTTCATCCGCTACTCGGTTTGACGGCTTGCTTAATTCGAGTCCGGCTTCCCACATGAAGGCTCCAACACAATGCCGGATGTTTCCAGCGCAGGTGTTTCCAAGTGAGGTGTCTCCAGACTGATGCGGCCCAGTTTGCCGCTGCGGTATTCGGTCAGCAATATCATCGACGCCTTTTCCAGATCCGGTTCACCGCCCCTGCCCTTGATCAGGCATCCGCGTTTTTTCGCGACGGCTTCGATCACACCCACGCCATCGAGCCCCTGTTCGACAAAATCAAAACGCGCGGCGAGCAGGCCAGGATAGCGCGCCAGCAGTGTAGTGGCGAGATATTCGGCGACCTCTTCGTCGATCGTGGCATTGCGTCCGATCGCGTGGATCGTGGCCAGCTTGAGGCCATCTTCCGGGTTTTCGATCTTCGGCCACAGCAGACCCGGTGAATCGGTCAGCGTCATGTGCTCGTTGATGTTGTGGCTCTGCTGCGATTTGGTCACGGCGGGTTCGTCGCCGACATTGGCGACACGGCGTTTGAGCAGCATGTTCATCAGCGTGGATTTGCCGACGTTGGGGATGCCCATGATCATCATGCGCAGCGGCTTGTGGTTATTGTCGCGATGCGGGGCTAACGGCTGGCACAGGTTCGGCACACGGGCAGCATCGCCGGCATGCTTGCAGCTCAGCGCCACCGCCTTGACGCCCGGCTGCCTGTTATAGAACTTCAGCCAGGCCTGGGTGGCGGCGGGATCGGCGAGATCGGCCTTGTTGAGTATCTTCAGGCAGGGGCGCTGGCGATGTTCGCGTAGCTCACGGATCATCGGGTTGCAGCTTGCTTCCGGCAGACGCGCGTCCAGCACCTCGATGATGACATCGATAAATTCCATCGCCTCGGCGGCTTTTCGGCGCGCAGAGGTCATGTGACCGGGAAACCACTGTATGCTCATTATGTGCTGGGCTGATTGTGCAAAAGCGGATTTTACCCTGCGATGCCTGCGCATGCTTGTAACATTTGACATCACCACTCTGGCTGCCCGATAATCTGTCCATGAATTCTTCGCACACCTTCAATCACATTCGAGTCAGCACTCGCGCGCATCTGCGCGCGGTGTGGCATTGCGCGGTCATGTGCAGCGCATGGGGTGGTCTGGAGAGTTAGCGATCAAGTTAAATTGATACAAGTTGTTTCCCGAGGCCACAGAACCCATCTGTGGCCTTTTTGTTTTTGTCGTTTGTTTTTTATTTGGAGAAATCGTATGTCGCTTCCCGCCGCGTTCGTTTCGGTCATTCTGATTTGGTCTACCACGCCGCTTGCGATCAAGTGGAGTTCGCTCGGTGTCGGGTCGAGTTTCGCGGTGCTATCGCGCATGGCGCTCGGCACGCTGCTGTGTGGTGTGCTGCTGGCGTTGCTGCGCGAACGATTTCCGTTGCACGCTAAGGCGCGCCTGAGTTATCTGGTCAGCGGCCTGTCGATGTTCGGTGCGATGGCGCTGACTTACTGGTCGGCGCAATTCGTCAGCTCCGGGATGATCTCGGTGATGTTCGGTTTGTCCCCGTTACTCACCAGCTTCGGCGCGATGCTGTGGCTCAAAGAAGAAACGCTCACGCCCGCCAAACTGGCCGGCATGTTGCTGGGCATTGCCGGGTTGGCGCTGGTGTTTCAGGGCGGGCTCGGGCTGGGTGATGGCGCGCCCATGGGGCTGGCCGCGCTGTTCATCGCGGTGGCGCTGCAATCGCTGGGCTTGGTATTGCTTAAAAAGATCAATGATGACAGCCCGCCGCTGGCGACCACGCTGGGCACCTTGGTCGTTGCGCTGCCGTTTTTCCTCATCGCCTGGTGGCTGGCCGACGGGCACGTGCCCGCAGCCCTGCCCGAGCGCGCTGTCATAGCGACCCTATATCTGGCCACGTTCGGCTCGGTGCTGGGATTCGTGCTGTATTACTACATGATCAAGCACATGGAAGCGGGGCACGTTGCCTTGATCGCGCTGATCACGCCGGTGATGGCCTTGCTGCTCGGCCACGGCCTGAACCACGAAGAAGTGCTGCCGCACGTGTGGTTCGGCACCGCGTTCATCTTGCTGGGGCTGTGCATGCACCGCTGGGGCGTGGTGTGGTTGGCGTATTTGCCAGTACGGCGTAGAACATAGCGCATAAATCTACTGCGCGAACCTGCATCGGGGTCGCGCGGTGCGCGGCATCCTCATGTACTCATGTACATTCCGGTGCCTGTGCTCCGGGCTTCCCCAATGCCAGCCCGCTCGCTACGATTTCTGTCGCTATGTTAAGGTTGATAGGGGCTGCGTTTTTGCGCAGTCCCGCTTGAGCACAGGGTTAGAGGTTAATGTACCCACGAAGAAAGTACAAAAATAATTGCAATAATCGAGAGGCCAATTGCAAGTATTGCAAGCCGCTTAACTACTTGGGTTTCCTTTTCAATTTTGGCCGAGCCAGAATCAATATCGTTTATGACCTGCTGCAATTGTGTCGCAAGTATTTTTAATGACTCTGCATTGTGAGTTACGGCATCTTGAAGCTCTGATATCTGGTTGCGGGTAATATCGTCTGCTCCGGTTTTATCAGTCTTCTTTGTGAAAGCGGGAATAGCCGCAGCAACAATTTGCGTTAAGTAGGGAAGAATTACTTTTACTGCGGGAAGCCATGCCATATATACCTCCAACGTTTGAATTCACCGGCCTGCGCGGCCTTTCGCGCAGGTCCGGTGGAATGATGGGTTCGGCCCCTTTGCTCAGTAAATGCCATGAGCTTTGACCGCGACCAAGAGTGCCTGAACGTCAGCGAGCATGAAGGGCGTAACGGCTTTCGCCCTCACTGATTTCGCCCAAAGCTCCCCTCTTGATTCTAGGCGGCGGATTCTGTCGGCAAGCCTTTCGGCGACGCGAGCAATGAGCGCCAAGACACCTTCGAAATTCCCATAGGTCTTTCGGTACCAAGTCTCGTGCCTTGAACTGGCGAGAGAGTTCTCAATCTTGTGCGCGACCAGTTTGTTACGAATGCGCTTGAGATGGCGATAGTCCTTGTTTGTGACACCCAGCGTGCGTCGGCCCTGGCGCTTTAGCTCTTTGTTCAAAAGCTCCCAGGCTTGAACGACCTCTACGGCGAACCGCTCAACAACATAGTTCATCGCGCGAGGAACTATGAAAAGCAGAACCGGGTTCTTCAGCCCGGGAGGATTGATCTTCTTAAGTTCAATAACATTCTGAATCGAGGGGTTCATACCTGAGTCCACCCAAACGGCAAACTCAAGCAAGGCCTGATGTGTTCTTTCGTCACGAGCTACGGTAGGCATGGCAGATTAAGGGGCCGAACGTTAAATAGCCCCCGATAAAAAACCTAATCTTTTATCGGGGCCGGTGGATAAAAATTCAGGGGAATATAAAACTTTTTTCATCTCAAGTTGGGCTACGCAACATTGTTGTCCGGCACCAGCAGCGCCAGTTGCGCATCGGACAGAAAACACCATTCGCCCTCAGCCAGTTCCAGCTCATCGAGTTTCAGTTTGCCGATCTGAGTCCGCCGCAACGCGACGCAATGGTTGTCGGCGGCGGCCAGCATGCGTTTGACCTGGTGATATTTGCCCTGCTCCAGCACGATCTCGATCTGGTGGCTATCGACGATGCGGCAGGTCACCGCGGCCAGCGGCGCGGGTTCATCGTGCAGCTTCACCCCGGCCAGCAGTTTTGCGACCAGCTCCGGTGTGACCGGGTCGTGCGTGGTGGCGACATAAATTTTTGGAATGTGCCGTTTGGGCGAGGATTGCTGGTGGATGAACGGCCCGTCATCCGACATCAGCAACAGGCCGGTGGTGTCGTGATCCAGCCGTCCCACCGGCTGCACATCGCGCCGCTTGAATTGCTCGGGCAGCAGGGTCAGCACGCCGGGGTGATGGCTGGCCTTTCTGGAGCATTCGAAATTGGCCGGCTTGTTCAGCGCGATATAGACGTGCTCGCGGTAAACCCAGTCATCGCCGAATATCGTGAATACCAGACCATCGGTTTCGATCGCGACACGGCTGTCGGTCACGGGCACGCCCGCGATGCTCACCTCGCCGTCGGCGACCAGTTCACTGCACCACTTGCGTGTGCCAAAGCCCTGCGATTGCAGGATGCGGTCTAAAGTTAATTTGCTCATGGCGCGACTGTAGCAGAAGGTAATCCGAAAAATTTATTTTCAGAGACAGAATTTATCGTGCCCACGCTCCGCAAGGGCTTCAGCTTGATCATTTTATTGGCTAATCAGTTCCTATTAAACCGACTCTATAAATTCGCCGTCCACATAGAACCACCGCCCCTGCTCGCGCACGAAGCGGCTGATCTCGTGCAGGCGATGTGCGCGACCACCGGTTTTGTAGCGCGCGACGAATTCCACCGTGGCGCTGTCTTCTGATTCCGGGGTATGTTTTTTGACTTCGAGTCCCAGCCATTTCGTGTTGTCCGCCGCGAGATCGAGCGCGGCGGGACGTGTGCCGGGATGCCAGGTGGCCAGCAGATAATCTTCCAGCTTGAGCACGTAGGCGCTGTAGCGCGAACGCATAAGTGATGCGGCATCCGGTGCCGGTGCGCCGTGGTGATAACGCCCACAGCAAGCGGCGTAGTCAGCGCCGCCGCAGGGGCAAGGCATGGGTTTCGGCCATTGTTTTAATCCCAAATAATTCATTTAGATTTGTTTTAATCATGTTTGATACGTCTGTACAGCTTGGATATTCAATGTCCGAAAAACTTATGGCCAAGCACCCGTAGGAGCCCGATTCATCGGGCGATTCTGTGGACAAGCTATCGCGCAATGAATTGCGCTCCTACAAAACATTTTGGTCTTAATGGATTATCCGGGTTAATCGGAGCGAAAACTTCCTTGCAATACTTTCGGCTCGACCTCTATCATGCCGGCATCGCTGGTCATCATGATGTGGCCTTCCTGTATCGAGCATTGCAGTTGCATCGTGCGGCTGGCCAACGCGGCTAAAGCCAGCGTGGTTTCGCTGGCCAGATTGAGCACGGTGAGATTTTTCAGGCGCAGCAGTTTGTCGCTATTCTCATTCCACCAGATATTCGCGGCGCGCCCGTAGCTGATGACCCCGACCTGATCGGCGCGGCCGCTAGCTTTTCGGATCGCGCGCTCGTCGGGCAGGCCGACCTCTATCCAGAGTTTGATCTCGCCGGTGAGGTCCTTGTGCCACAGGTCGGGTTCGTCGTCGCTGCTCATGCGTTGGCCGAAGGTCAGGGCTTCATCGGCATAGAGCGCGAAGGCCAGCAGGCGCACCATCATGCGCTCGTCGGTCTCCGATGGGTGCCGCGCCAGCGTCAGCGCGTGATCGGCGTAATAGTGCCTGTCCATGTCGGCGACCTGAAGGGCGGCTTTGAATACGGTAGCTTTGATAGCCATGTGTCGTTAGTGTGGGAATATTGCAGCCGCGCATTCTATGCGAGTTGACATGAATAGGGTGAAGGGCATTGTGGCGGAATGGTATTGCGCCGCCGTTCCGTCTATAATTCGCGGCACTTTCTGGACTTACTGTTCGACATACCCTAAAGATGCAGCTGTTCACCTTTGGCATCAACCATCAGACCGCGCCGCTTGCCGTGCGCGAGCAAGTCGCGTTCAATGCGGACGGGATGGAGAGCGCGTTGCGCGACCTGGTCGAAAACGGCGCGGTCAAAGAGGCGGCGATCCTGTCCACCTGCAACCGCATGGAGCTGTATTGCAACGCCGCGAGCCCCGATCACGCGATCGACTGGCTGGCGCAATATCATCACATGCCGCGCCAAGATCTCGAGCCTTATCTCTACACGCTGCCGCGCGAACAGGCGATCAAGCATTCGTTCCGCGTCGCAAGCGGGCTGGATTCAATGGTGTTGGGCGAGCCGCAGATCTTGGGACAGATGAAACAGGCCGTGCGTCAGGCCGAGCAGGCGGGCACGTTGGGGTTTTTGCTGCACAAATTATTCCAGCGCACTTTTTCGGTCGCAAAAGATGTGCGCACCCAAACCGAAATCGGCGCGAATCTGGTGTCGATGGCCGCCGCTGCGGTAAAAATGGCCGAGCGAATTTTCCCGAGCATCTCCGAGCAGCGCGTGCTGTTCATCGGCGCCGGCGAGATGATCGAACTCAACGCGGTGCACTTCGCGGCGCGTAACCCCAAGCACATCACCGTCGCCAACCGCACGCTGGAACGCGCGCAAACGCTGGCGCGGCGCATCAACGGCACGGCGATCACGCTGACCGATCTGCCCGAACAACTGGCGCTGCACGACATCATCATCACCTGTACCGCCAGCCAGTTGCCGATTCTGGGCAAGGGCATGGTGGAGAGCGCGCTCAAGGCGCGCAAGCATCGCCCGCTGTTCATCGTGGATCTGGCCGTGCCGCGCGATGTGGAAGCCGAAGTCGCCAAACTGAACGATGTGTTCCTGTATACCGTTGACGACATCGCCGAAGTGGTGAAAGACGGGCTGGATGCGCGTCAGGGTGCGGTCAAGGAAGCCGAAGTCATCATCGATTCCGGCGTATCCGATTTCCTGCACTGGATGGAATCGCGCGAAGCGGTGCCGACGATACGCGCGCTGCGCGACCATGCCGAGCGGGATCGCCGCCATGAACTCGAAAAAGCCCTGCGCCTGCTGGCAAAGGGCGAGAGTCCGGAAAAAGTGCTGGAAGCGATGAGCAGCGGCTTGACCAATAAATTTTTGCACGCACCCACCCACGCGCTGAATCAAGCGCATAGCGATGATCGCGAGGCTTTCCTCAATGTGATCCATCGCCTGTATCACCTCCACCCAGACGAGTAACAACCCCTGAATGAATCCCAGTATTAGCGCCAAACTCGCCCAACTCAGCGAGCGTCTGCTTGAAGTCAATCAACTGCTGAGTACCGAAGAAGCCACCAAAAGCATGGACACGTTTCGCCGTCTGAACCGCGAACGTGCCGAACTGGAACCGGTCGTGGAGCTGTATCACGCCTATCAGAGCTGTCTGTCCGACATAGCCACCGCACAGGAAATGGCATGCGATCCCGAGATGAAAGAATTCGCCGATGCCGAGATCAAGCAGGGTGAGGCGCGCCTGGTGCAACTCGACAGCGAATTGCAAAAGCAGTTATTGCCCAAAGACCCCAACGACGAGCGCAGCGTGTTTCTGGAAATACGCGCCGGAACCGGCGGCGACGAGGCCGCGCTGTTTGCCGGCGATTTGTTCCGGATGTATTCGCGTTACGCCGAACGAAAGCGCTGGCAGGTGGAGATTATTTCGGAGAGCCCCGGTGAAATGGGCGGCTACAAGGAAATCATCGCGCGCATCGTAGGTCAGGGCGCGTACTCGGTGCTGAAATTCGAATCCGGCGCGCATCGCGTGCAGCGCGTCCCAACCACCGAGACGCAGGGCCGCGTGCATACCTCGGCGTGTACCGTCGCGATCATGCCGGAAGTGGATGAAGTCAACGACGTGGTGCTCAATTCCGCCGATTTGCGCATCGACACGTTTCGCGCTTCGGGTGCGGGCGGTCAGCACATCAACAAGACCGATTCGGCGGTGCGCATCACCCACCTGCCGACCGGCGTCGTGGTGGAATGCCAGGACGGTCGCTCGCAGCATCAGAACAAGGCGCAGGCGATGCGCGTGCTGGCGGCCCGCATCAAGGACGCTCAGGTTCGCGAGCAGAACGCTGCGACCGCCGCGACGCGCAAGAGCCTGGTGGGCAGCGGCGACCGCTCGGAACGCATCCGCACCTACAATTTCCCGCAGGGCCGCATCACCGACCATCGCATCAACCTGACCTTGTACAAAATGGATCAGATGATGGACGGCGACATCAACGAGCTGACCGGCGCGCTGATGGCCGAGCATCAGGCCGAACAGCTTGCCGCGATGGCGGAAGATGTCCTCAATTAGCATCCAGTCAATACTGCAACACCGCAGCAAGCAGCTGGAAGCCGCGCTGAATCTGGATTACAGCGGCGCGCGTATCGAGGTGCAATGCCTGTTGCAAGCCGTGCTGCGCGTGAACCGCGCCTATCTGCTCACCCACCCGGAACAGCTGCTCAACGACGAACAAAATGCTCGATTGAGCGCTTTATTCGAGCGCCGTCTGGGCGGCGAGCCGATCGCCTATCTGCTGGGTGAGCGCGAATTCTACGGGCTGACTTTCAAGGTTACGCCCGCCACGCTCATTCCTCGACCTGATACCGAATTGCTGGTCGAGCTGGCGTTGCAAAATATTCCGCAAAAAGGTACTCGCCGCGTGCTGGATCTGGGCACCGGCAGCGGCGCGATCGCGTTGAGCATCGCCCATGCGCGTCCCGATGCGCAGGTGGTGGCAGTCGATGCCTCGCCCGCCGCGCTGGAAGTGGCGCAATTCAACGCACAGCAACTTAATCTGAATAACGTGCGCCTGTTGCAAAGCGACTGGTTCAGCGCGCTGCAGAATCAGCGATTCGATATGATTGTTTCCAATCCGCCCTACATCGCCGCGGACGATGCGCATCTGTCGCTGGGCGATGTGCGCTTTGAACCGCCCTCTGCCCTGGCCTCCGGCGCAGACGGGCTGGACGACATCCGGCGCATCTGCGCACAAGCAAAATCGCATCTCAATGCCAATGGCTGGCTGTTGTTCGAGCATGGCTACGACCAAGCGGCTCAGGTACGCGCGCTGTTGCAGCAGGCCGGATTTATCGGAATATTATCCGCATGTGATTTGTCGGGTATCGAGCGGGTCAGCGGCGGATCGTGACCTGGTTTAGGGTGCCCGAGTACGCTTGACCAAGATTGCGTTGAAAAATATTTCATCGCTAGATGAAAAATGGACAGATGCAATATCTGGCTTCGGAATCCATTGAAACCGCATGTATATTATTTGGCGTACTGAGACGGTAATTATATTTTAATATGTCAAATCAACTATATTGGCGGATTGAAGCCTTTCACTAAATTTATTTTTGTGACACTAATAACCACTCATATCCCCTATTATTTAAATCAAGTTTATTAATTGTCACATTTTCAGTATCTAATAAGAAGACCCTATAATGACCTTTGGTCTGCAGCCCAATAGCAAACTCTTGTGACTGGACACAACACTCGATCCCAAACGTTTTGCCAATTTCAGCAAAACACTGGGCACAAATGGCATTGCTATGGAGGCTGCTTTCATTATTGCGGAGAATGGTCATGAAAATTGTTCGTGCGGGTTTCTTTCTAGGCAGTCACTATTGAATACCGACCATCGTATACACATTCACGGGCACACCCAAGTCATACGCTAAAACATTGGTTTTTTGTCGAGTTTTGCGTATGATCTGGGAATGACTTCCCTAGAGCAATTCATCGATGAGCGACTTATCCGAGGTCGCGCCCACTTCTCCCGCGAAGAGGCGTTGGCCGCGCTCGACTTAAAGCCGGAAGCCTTGGCCGCCGCCATTACCCGGCTTATGAAAAAAAACAAATTGGCGAACCCCCGCCACGGCTTCTATCTGATCTTGCGTCCAGAAGACCAAATTACCGGCGCACCCGACCCTGTGCGCTGGATTGATCCCTTGATGAAACACCAAGGACTCGACTACCGTATTTCACTGCTGCGGGCGGCGGCATTCCACGGCTCATCGCATCAGGCCGCCATGGTCTTCCAGGTGGTCGCGCCCCAGCAGTTGCGCGACTTCGAGATCGGACGCCACCGCCTCCAGTTCCTCTACCAAGCACCCAAGGCCTTCGCGCAGATCAACCAGCCCGATTATCTCGACGAAATGAAAAGCGATACCGGCTTTGCCAAGGTGTCCGGCGTCGAACTGACGCTGCTAGACTGCGCCCGCTACTTTCACAAGGCGACCGGAATCAATGGTGTCGCGCAGATCGCCAAGGATATCGGGGCCAAGGCTGATCCGCGCATCCTTGCGAATGTGGCTTCTGCCTACGAGAACTCGTCCGTGCGCAGGCTCGGCTATTTGCTCGACCGTGCCGGCCACGTGCGCCAGGCCCATGCGCTGGAACCTTTCGCCAAGAAGGCTAAAACGGCTGTGCCACTGGATCCTTCCGTTAAACCTCTGCTCGAATCTTTTGCCGAACTTTACGAGAAAGATACCAAGTGGAAGATAATAATCAATGAACCCGTGGAGATCGACTTTTGATTCCTAACTCATACATCCAGGCTTGGAGTCCGAAGGCACCATGGCCCGACTTGCGGCAGGTCGAACAGGACTTGATCATCTGTCGAGCGCTGTGCGACCTGTTCAATGCACCAGCACTGAACGGCAAGATCGCTTTCCGTGGCGGCACAGCAATCAACAAACTGCTGTTCAAACAATCGCTGCGCTATTCGGAAGACATTGACCTCGTGCAGACACAAGCCGAGCCCATCGGCACAACAGTCAATGCGATCCGCGATGCCTTGTCTTGGCTCGGCAAATGCAACCGGGAGCAGGCAGGGCACTCTATGCATTTGGTGTTCAAGTTTGCGCCCGAGGCCGATACGCAAACAACGCTGAAGCTCAAGGTCGAGATCAACACTCGCGAACACAGCAGCCTGTTCGGCATCAAGCAGTATCCCTTCGAGATGGAAAACGACTGGTATCAGGGCAAGGCCCAGATCGCGTCCTTCGAGCCTGAGGAATTGTTCGGCACCAAACTGCGCGCACTCCTACAGCGTCGAAAGAATCGCGACTTGTTCGACCTTTATCACGGGCTTGAACAACTGTCGTTGGATCCGAATAAACTCATCACGTGCTTCGATCATTACCTGGCGCTCGAAGGCAATTCCATCACTCGCGCCGTGGCCGAGCAGCGCATGCTGGAAAAGCTCACGCGCAGCCTGACTGAGGACATCGCCCCGCTGCTTCCAGCAGGTGTCCGTTTCGACGACGACGACGCGGTTCTGGCCTTCGAGCGAGTATGGATGGAACTGATCACACGCATCAATGGCGATGCGTGGAAGCTGACGGGCAAAGTGCTCGAAGAGCTGCGGACAAAGAAATATCCCGGCCTGCTGAATAGATAGAAGATGCATGTACGCGCTGGCCAGATACCATTACATTGAGGTGCAATTTAGGCTGCGAGGTCAAGGACAGATCAGTCTCACTTCTTCGAAGCATGGTGCATTACTGGCACCCCATTGTGGCAACAACAGTTATTTGCACTTTTTGAAAATATTTCCCCTGTGTACGATGCTGGGCAACCACCACGAGTAATGACCATTGGCCTCATTCAAAATCCCACTTCAAGAGCTCAAAGACGAGGGCGTCGATGTAAAAAAGCTTATTAATTTTTTGAAGCTAATCGATGCGCCTCCGGAATGCACAGACATTGGGCGTGTAATTTGTACGCTGAATGATTCGGTCAAGGCAATCTTAAGTTTCGCGCCCACACCACCAAAACTTAAAGAGTTGGTTTCGCTCACTGACACTTTCAGGGAATAACCCTTGGTCACCCTCGAAGACATCGAACTTGATATCCTAACAGACACTGATGCTGGAAAATCTGTAGTAGACAATTTTCGTGAAATATTAGATGTAATTGGATTCAAAGAATACTCAGTCGATATTGGCTATGACTATGGGCTACGTCGCAAGGAAATCTTTGGGTTAGAATCCGGGCATTTTTTTGTTGCCAAAAACGAATCGATAGAAGGAATACAGGTCAAACCGAATAATGTGCGCGACCTAAAATCGTCTTCTTCAACTCGTCTTATCCCATCCCTACTATCAGGAAAACAACAATGTAAACACCTCATTAAGATTGTTGCGCAAACAACAGCTTCTCCTGCCAAAAAGAAATTTATATTTGCAGACCCTGAGCAACGCAACGAGCTTTATTCGACTATAAAAATTGAGGTCGTTGTTCGTGATGCGCTCAGAAAAGCCACTGGCAATTACGATGTAGTTCCTCATTCCATGAGACACATGGCCGCCACTCGACTTGCGCATTTTGCATTCGAGACGCCACGCCAGATAACATTATCAAAGCACGCCGAGCAATCCATAAAAGGATCATTGGAATCGAAACAATTGTTCAGTTGCTTTTATGGCGGCTTCCACTCTTGGCCATTTTGGATTGACCGCATAGCGATGCTGCTAGGACACGCCGATGTGAGTACACTTCTTAACACCTACTGGCACACTTCAAGTTTGAGACTCGCCGAACATACTTGGCACGCGGCCACAAATGTTCCCTTTACCGGTGATCAAATTGCATTGATGCTCGGTCGCGACAGGACATCAATTGTTCACATGCGATTAGACTTGCTCAAGAAAATCGGACCTAGTGCTGAACATCCGAATAACTATATACCTCTCATTTCTCATTACGTATCAATATCAGATTTACAGGAATTGGGCGGTCCAAATATTAAAGCGGAAAAAAAGAGAAAGAACAAAATGCCAGAAAATAATTCCACCAACGATTACGAAGACATTCCTATAACTTGGGTTGTATATGACCGCCTGCTCTGTCGCCGACTAAGCGATGGTCTTTCGCTTGCGGAACTGGAAGATTATGCACCTGAGCTCGGACTCAAAAAGAAGATTGCCAGTACTTTCATCAAGGCATATCGGGATATTGTTGAAACAACTGGATTTGATGATTTCGAACCTACTAATTCAGAAATTTCATCAGCCAAACACAGACGAAGTGATGGTGTTTTACGTGGCGCTGTAGAGCGAGAAAGCAGATTAACTGCTGCTCACAAACTTGCACAGTTATCAGAATCTTTTGCTGACACCCTAAGTACTGTCATGTCACATTGGGCTGAACGGACAAATCCTATTGATCCGTGGTTTGTTGCGAAAAACGAAAACGAAGTTTTATCAGTAAAAAACATGCTTAATGAAATCGGGGTGGCGGACAACCAACTCGAATTCTGCCAATGCAATTTTGATACTTCACGTTTGCGTAAAATACTCGCCGATCTTCAACCAAGCAGCATAAAAGTTCAATCAACCCGTATCAGTTCTGGGCTAGGTGGGATTCGAGTTTCTGAATTCGGCATTAGAGTTATGCAGAAACGCAAATCGAAGGTGGGGGATTACCGGGACACTCATCGCCTTGCCTTGATGCTAGCAACCATTATTCGCGCAGAGAGTTCACTGTCCTGCAAATAAATTTCACTCTCATAATTGTCATGTCTTTTAGAGGAAAGACTTGACTGACCGCAGCGCACTATTCTGCCTGTTTGCCTTAGCCAACTCAACCGTCTGCTCCTCGGCCTTATGTAGTGAAGATTGAAATCCGCTCCAATCGCTGATTGCCGGTGACTAGCGCAAATTCCGAACTTCACATAATTACAGCCTCTTCAGGAAGTCGATCAGAGAGTCAGAAGGTCGCCACCAATTCCAATTGAAAAGCGACACAAAAAATTCTTGAGAAATATTGATGGTCAGTTCACTCGAAAATCGGAGCGAGCCTCGCCAGCACTTCGTCCATAATGGATTTTGGCAAGGTATCCACCTTGCGCGCGTTGCGAGCACCAAGATCGAGGACGCGAGGCTGATCGCAACGAACAACACCGATTGTCTTTATACCAGTGATGGGGACGGCGAACCCAATGCGACGGGCAAAGTCACCGCCGCTCGTGATAGGGCAGATCACTGGCAGCTTGGTTGCTTCGTTGAATTCGCTCGGAGATACGATCAGGACAGGGCGACTTCCGCGCTGTTCGCGCCCTTCGGTTGGATCAAGTGAGACCAAATAAATGTCTCCCCGCTTCATATCAACTCACCACCCACGGCGGGCGCATCGACCCATTCACGTTCTTCAGCCGGTTGTGGTTGTGAATAGTCAGAGGTAGCAAGCAGCTCTGCGAGCGTGTAGCGCGTCCGTGGCCTGGGATCAACTACCAAGCGACCATCAGAGACGACCACGCCCACTGTGGCCCCAGCTTGCAAGTGCAGTTGATCGAGGAATGCTGGCGGAACAGCCAACATGACCGATCCTCCAACCTTGCGCAGATTTGTTGTGTGCATGATGTTACCTAATCAAATAAAGTTATATTAAAGTATAATCACATTTAATTTGGATTGCAAGCAACTTAAGGGGACTTGTGATCGTTATTGGTGGTGGGTTAGGTATCGTTATGAGTGGTGGTTCATCGTAAACAAACTGAGGTATATCCATGCATAGGTTGCGCGCTGAAGTGCGAAGGCTCTGGGGAGCAGTTCTTTGGTAACAACTTCCTTGATATCCTTCAGCACTTTATGACCGACTTTGTAGCCCTGCTGTGCTTCAATGTCGGCAACGCGCTCTTTGGCAAATCGGTTGATGATGGTGGCAGGGAGTAATTTTTGCTCTACGCCTAGTGCAAACAGGATTTGTTGATTCGCTACGTGAACAAGGCGGTCATCGCCACGGCAGGAAACCCATCCCCGGCTTTGTTTATCCAGCCCGCTACATGATAGTAGCGGCTTGAGTATCAATTTTTCTTGTAGTGCGGCAGAGGTAAGGACGGAGTCAGTGGGCAGACGATAAATGAAGATGTTTTTAAACCACATGGCAGGATACTCAAAAAACGGCTCATTATACTGGATGCAATTTTTTAGCCCTGCCAATCATATCCACGATTCTGGCAAATCCAATTCGAGGATAATGACGACCTAAAAATGATCAGCTTTGAATTCGCGCCAACAGATTTATGGATACAGTTTGAGCCCCTGATTTGACACTTCAAAGTGGCGCCATTACATCGAAAATCAGTGGCGCCTTAATGCAGAAAAGTGACACCGCCATAGCCTTAGACGAAACTCTTGCTATGATCGGCATGACCGAACTCAATGATGAGAAATTACAGCTAATGACTGTTGGAATGGATGCTCTGGTCAGGGTACTGGGGAATGTTGTAATTAGACTTGGTCAGGAGCGACATTAATAATTCTGTGGCTCAGGAGGATGTCATTAATTTATCCACCAATTGAGGTCAACGCAGCCCTTAGTTTCAGCTCTACCTTATCATCCAATCCAACATACCAAGTGCAAGCAATGAGTCGGTCACGGTGCTGCTGAAACTGCCAGGCAGCATCATCAAGGGCGACCCACGGCACGTATTCGCGTCCAGCAGCGAGGAGCCAGCCAAGAATCTCCCCTTCCCTGCGAGCAGGAAAATACTGGCTGTCTATGTTTTCTGTTTGCGGTGTCATGTCGATAATGCGAGCAGCGATGTCGGAAGAAAAACGCGCTCGTATCTGGTCGAGTGTGAATTGGTAACGCCAGGTCGAGCTAATAACGATTTCTACGCTGGGGAAGTCCCGTATGATCGCTTCAAATCTCGGCAGATGACAAAACACTCGGTCGACGGGCGTCGGTTCACCTTCATATTGCGGGTGCAGAACTCCATCGAAATCGAGAAAGAGGATCATTATTTTGTGTGCCGGGTTTACGACATAAAAAACGACGGTGTGTATTTGCAACTGCAAGCATATCCGAATTCGTGCAAAGAGACATGCCGAGCAGTACGACGCTGCGCTGAGCTTACTTTCCCTGCCGCACTCAACAGACGTTTGGACGTTGTGGCAAAAAATGACGATTAGGTTAAAAGATGGCTGCTAACCTTTCTTAGATTGCGTCACCCGCTGCCTATCTTCCTCCAGCACTCGCCGTAGCGTGGCAAGCCGGTTTTTGCGGATAGGCAGATCCTGCGCCAGTTCCGGCAACGCGCTCACCCCCTCACACATTCGATCTATGCTCGCTTCTGCCTGTCTGGCGTTGATTCCGGCGCGACGGGCAAGTTCCAGCAGGTGGCCGCGTGCCGGTGCGCGCCCTTCGCCGACAATGGTAGTGAAATGTTCGCCGCGAGGGCCTTCGTTGAAGGTCAGATCGAAGGGTGGCGCCAGTTTCCAGCGCCGCTGGCGGTCAAGGCGGAAAGCGAAGTTACGGCTGTGGTCGTCTCGGTTGTGGGTCAGCACGTTGAACACGCAGCGCTCGAAGGCTTTGCCGACTTCGCGCTCGTCGCCCGTCAGACGGCGGGTAAGACGCAGAAGCATTTCATAATCGAGCGACGGCATGCGGTAATCAACATGGAGGGCTGCCGAGAGGCTTTGCATCGGAATGCGCTGACCGCTTTCGCGATCGAATCGGCGCACGCCAAAAGCGCTGTAATGGCCATCGAGATCGAAGAAGCGAGACTCCGGCATCTCCAGCCCGCAATGTGCGGCCAAACGCGCGTAGAGTTCTTCGATGGCGCAGGCATCGCGATGCTCGTCCCTGGCAGGAAACTTTATCAGCCAAGGTTCACCATCCCCGTGGTTTGTTCCGCAATTAATGCGACCGCTTTCGGGATTGAAATTCACCAGCACTTTGGGGCGCGCGCCCTGCGGCGATCCGCCCAGCAACAGAAGGTGGCGCAACGCTTCGTCGGCATCTTCGTTATTGAGCACTAGGGCGGCATCCTTGGCCAGCTGTTGCAAATCCAAGTCATTCTGCTCGCCGACAACATCGTCAGCAGGCTCAAAAACCAGCGCCCCCATGGCGCGATCGCCGATAAAGGCCAGACGTTCGAGTGGAGAAATGTTCTCCGGCTGGCGACCTGCCTTGCGAAAGGCGCGATCCATCAGCAACAGCCCCCAGCCATCGGGCAGTGCATCGGCGATTAGACCCGGTAGCCCCATGAAAAACTGCTCTCCGGTGATGGCTCCGACATGTGCGAGCGGTGCGCGCAATGGCGCAAGCTCCAAGCCCTGTTGAAGTGCTTGCGGAGAATATTCGAAAAGTATTTGCTGCCCTGTATCAGCCAGAATTCCGAGTGTCCAGAGTTCGCCCCAACCGGCGTAGATAACCTGAAGTTTTTTCATGCTGGTTTCCGGGCACGGCGCGGCGATGCTGCCCGCTGGCGCTTGATGGTATTGGCATCGCGCTCGGCATCGGCAATACTGAGCACGGGCAAAACAAGCAGGTTTTCCAAATGATGGGAGAGGTGCAACACTTGGACGACCCGCACCAGCAGTTCCAGCGTAGCTTGCCCGCAGGATTCCAGCCGCCTGATTGAGGAAAGTGATGCCCCCGCACGCTTCGCCAGTTCAAACTGACTGAGATTGGCTTGCAGACGCAGATGGCGACAGCGTTGGCCAAGTTCGATGCAGATTTCCTGATGTGTTAAAAGGTCAAACGTTCCCATATAAACGATTATAACGGATGTTATGTATTAACGCTCTTTATTGAATACTTATATGCAAATCCAGCCATGGCTGCAGGTTCACCAACCGATCGATGATGCCGTTCAATGAACCTTCTAGATCAGGGCTAAAGACGACGAGCCCCTTGAGCACGGTACTCTCAAAGGCACCATTGACAATGATAGGCACGTCATTCTCAACGGCTGCAATCAGATACTCTTCTAAAACAACCCACCTTGCACCATAGGCGGATCGTAATTGAGGGGGTTCGGCGAAATCCAGACCATTAAAACCACCGGCACTTGCCGGATACGCGACGAGCGAATTGCAGTCTCTGCCCGGAAGATTTTCTAGTGGTGGCGAGAGGATTCAAACCTACGCAACGACGAACTATGTAAACCCATGCCCAATGGAATAGCCAATGTCGGGGCGGTGTATTGAGCCATCTAAAGGCAATTCGCCTGACGATCTTGAAAATGCAATCTCGTCAGGCAAGATCAAACTTACAGTGAAATGAATTCGTACTTTCTTGGGGTGTAGTCAGACAAAAGCGCTGGATTTGCGACGTACATATTTTCAAAAGGCCTAAGCTCAGACTTGCCAGCAAGCAAGGCCTCTGTTGCATTCCCTGCCATTGATTCTCAAAAGGTATCGACCGATTGCAACAATCCCAACAATATAATGGAGCATCGATAGGCGAGTGTTCAGATGATATTTCCGAAAAATAAATTTGATCGTACTCTCAACAAGCTCGTCATTACTGGCTTTGGGTGGCGAAATGGCACTTTGAACTATCTAGATTACAGTGCTTGGAAGACGTTATGAGACAGGCACCAGAACCACATACATTCAAGGTTGAAATTTCGAACTGTCCGGAAACGGGGCATATTCCGGAAAATAATTGGATATAACGAATCAGGAATATATTGCATATATTCGCTATGAAGAATATAGTTAGCCTATTCGTAAATAGGAATATTTGCCATGGTTAACAAAATCCGTACTTCCGGGCAGCTCAGCCCAATTCTAAAGCAACTTAGAAAAGCCAAAGGCTGGTCGCAAATTGAGCTTGGCAAGAGAATTGGCTTGTCTCAGGAACGCATATCGGCAATTGAAAATCATCCCGAGAAAACATCTATCGACCAACTGCTTACTGTTTTGATGGCGCTTGAGGCTGAGCTTCAGGTTGGGCTGCGTCAGTCTTTGTCTGATAAGGAAGCGTTAAGCGTTGTGCCAACTGGTAAACGTAAAAACATACCTCGGGAGTCTTGGTAATGGCCGGGCGCCCCTCATCCAAAAGAGCGCTGGATGTCTGGATGAACGGTGAGCTTGTGGGGCAATGGATATTTTCTTCTGCCGGAGCACACTCGTTCGCCTACGATCCATCTTGGCTAGAAAACCCGCAGAGACGCTCACTATCGCTTTCGTTGCCCTTTTCCAGAGGGACAGAACCGTTTTCAGGAAAAGTCGTTGAATTCTATTTCGACAATCTGCTTCCCGACAGCATAGGCATTCGCAAACGTTTGGCATCCAAGTTTGGCGCCGAATCGACCCATGCATTTCAGCTCCTCGAAAAGATCGGTCGCGATTGCGTTGGTGCCATTCAACTTCTTCCCAAGGGGAGTGCTGCGCCTGACGTTCGCAGAATTGATGCCGAGCCGCTCTCTGAATCCGCCATCGAGAGGATTCTCGACGATACAGTAAGTAATCGAAGCATCGGCGTGCCCGAAGAAGACGAACTACGGATTTCAATTGCCGGCGCACAGGAAAAAACTGCGCTACTCTGGCACAACGATCAATGGTGCCGACCGCGAGGCACGACTCCTACAACGCACATCCTGAAGCTTCCCTTGGGCGAGGTAGGAGGAATGCGTGCCGATTTTTCCACCTCTGTAGAGAACGAATGGCTTTGTGCAAAGCTGTTACGCGCCTACGGGCTTCCAGTTGCAGACTCAACCTTCGGGATGTTTGGTCGCCACAAGGCATTGGTGGTTACGCGGTTTGACCGGCGTCTCCTCGATGGTTGGTGGGCTCGCCTGCCACAGGAAGACTTTTGCCAGGCGACAGGAATGTCACCGGATCAAAAGTACGAAGAGAATGGAGGCCCTGGGATCTCCGCTATCCTCGATGCATTAAGGGGCAGTGATACCGCAGAAGTTGATCGCACTAACTTTATGACAGCTCAGCTTATCTTCTGGATGCTCGCGGCACCTGATGGGCATGCCAAGAATTTCAGTATCTTCATTGGACAGCAGGATCATTTCTTGATGACACCGATCTACGATGTCATGTCTGCTTGGCCAATAATCGGAAAAGGGGCACGTGAGTTTCAGTGGAAAAAAGTGAAGATGGCCATGGCGCTTCGCACTAAGAACGTCCACTATCGTATGGCTGAAATCCAACGCCGACATTGGAATGAGGTTGCCAAGGCTAATGCTGTGGGGGCTGATTTTGAAGCGGTTATCCAGCGGGTTATTGCCATTACACCCGAAGTGATCGAATCGGTATCGAAGGGGCTTCCGGCCGGGTTCCCGACTGTTGTATCTGAAAAGATATTTGTCGGACTTCTCAATCAGGTGAAGCAACTTCAAGTAGGAGTTCATTAGGCTTCATCAGTTTGAACCGGTACGTGTGTTGGTTTCCGTAATAAAGAGCACATATGGGAAAGTTCATGCCATATAGTTATTGCCAGCTCATATCCTTGGGTATCGCGCAATGTATTTGGCACAGGTTTGCACGAAACCAATTCTGGCACTTTGCTTTAGCAATCCACTGGCGAAAAAGCTACGCCATATGATGGAAGAT
>JADGRL010000032.1 GCA_017880865.1 Gallionella sp. | reverse complement strand
CACTCCTTCCCATCCCGAACAGGACAGTGAAACGACTCCGCGCCGATGATAGTGTGGATTACCCATGTGAAAGTAGGTCATCGTCAGACTCCTTACAAATAACAACGCCCTCGTAATTGAGGGCGTTGTTGTTTCAAAATTGTCATTTCAAATTAATTGTTTTGACAACGCAATAGGCATTTCAGATAATGCGCGCCGTTTCTGACGCACAATAATATGGGTCGTTAGCTCAGTTGGTAGAGCAGTAGACTCTTAATCTATTGGTCGAAAGTTCAAATCTTTCACGGCCCACCAATCAAATCAAGGCCTACGGTAACGTAGGCCTTTTTTATTTCTTGGCAATTTGTTTTTTACACTTAAGGAATGACGCTAAGGATTTCCTCGCAGGATCACCTTCCATGCTCTAAGCTTCTGTTCGAATAGCATAGACGCATTGGCGGGGCTGGTTGAGGGCAGTCGCCGGTAGTGCAGCGGACGATGTTCAAGCTGCGGTTCGAGCAAAGGCAGCACATGCTTGTGGAAGTATTTTTCAGCCATCGTGCCGTTGAAAAAGACCTGTGTGATGTTCGGATGTTTCAGGAAGAATGTCACAAAATCGTTAGCACAGATCGAGTCCGCTTCGATATCGGTATCCAAGCTGCTGCGCCTCGTGCATGAGGCGAGCACATCCCAGAGCGCGATGCCGGCGGACTTCAGCATCCGGGTTCGCACGTCGTAGGGCAGGGTAGCCGCAGCGCCGACCAGTTCGCCCATAATAGGCCAGAAGGCATTACGACGATGCGCGTAGTATTGCACGGCCCGTAGCGATTCCTTGCCCGGCATGCTGCCGAGAATCAATATATGCGCGTTTGGGTTTGCTATCGGCGGGAAACTCTGGACATGTGACATAAACATTTAAAACTGTGTGACATGCCGGGATTTTACAGATGCTGCGCGAACCAGTCGGCTGCGCTATGCGCCGCCTGTTGCAGTGTGCCGGGCTCTTCGAATAAATGTGTCGCGCCGGGGATCAGCGTGAGTTTTTTATCGCAGTTCAGCAGCGCGTCGGCCTGCTGGTTCAGCTCGATCACGCCGTAGTCCGCACCGCCGACAATCAGCAAGGTCGGCGCAGTCACGCGGCTAAGCGCGATCTCCCCGGCGAGGTCGGGGCGTCCGCCGCGCGATACCACCGCCGAGATTTTATTTTCCATTTGGGCGGCAGCTTGCAATGCTGCCGCAGCACCAGTGCTGGCACCGAAATAGCCCAAGTTCAGGGTTTGCGTGTTCGGGTTGTTTTGCAGCCACGCGGTTGCCGCGAGCAGGCGTTTCGTGAGCAGCGCGATATCGAAGCGCGTCTCGTAATTCTGGTCCTCTGCACTCGTCAGTAAATCGAATAGCAGCGTGCCGATGCCGCGTTGCTGCAGCACTTCGGCGACATAAGTGTTGCGCGGGCTGAAGCGGCTGCTGCCGCTGCCGTGGGCGAACAGCACCACGCCCTTTGCGGACGACGGCAGAACCAGTTCGCCATCCAGTTCGACGAGTCCAGCCGGGATATGTACGGTACTCATGCGGCTCCTTTCATCACCACCGGGATGCGTCGCGCCCCGAATGCTTTGCTGAATTTATGGAAGCGTCCGGCGATCTGGGTATGGCAATCTGGGCAATGGCCGTCGGGTGTGAGGCGGTATTGTTCGATCTCATACCAGTCGCGCACAATCAATGCGCTGTTGCATGACGGGCAATGCGTGGTGTCTCCCTCAATGTTATGCACATTGCCGGTATAGACATACTGCAACCCCGCAGCTAGGGCGATGTTTCGCGCATTTACCAACGTCTGAGGCGGAGTGGCGGGGATGCCGGTCATCTTGTAATCCGGGTGAAAAGCGGAAAAGTGCAGCGGCACATCCACGCCGAGTTCCTTTTCGATCCAAGCGCACATCCTGGTCAGCTCTTCATCCGAATCATTGAGGCCGGGGATCAGCAGCGTGGTGATCTCGAACCATACCCCGGTTTCATGTTTCAGATATTTCAGCGTATCCAGCACCGGTTGCAGGTGTGAGCCGGTCTGCTTGACATAGAACTCGTCGTTGAACGCTTTGAGATCGACGTTGGCGGCATCCATCTTGGCATAGAACTCGCGGCGCGGCTGGTCATGCATATAACCCGCCGTGACCGCAACGGTTTGGACGCCGCGCTCGTGGCAGGCATCGGCCACGTCCATCGCATATTCGGCGAAAATCACCGGGTCGTTGTAGGTGAACGCGACGCTCTTGCAGCCCAGCTCTTCGGCGGTGTGTGCGATGGCTTCCGGCGTAGCCTGGTCGGCGAGTTTGTCGAAGCTGCGCGATTTGGAAATATCCCAGTTCTGGCAGAATTTGCAGGCGAGATTGCAGCCCGCCGTGCCGAACGACAGGATGCTGCTGCCCGGATAAAAATGGTTGAGCGGCTTCTTCTCGATCGGGTCGACGCAGAAACCCGAGGAGCGTCCATAGGTGGTGAGCACCATCGCGTCACCGACACGCCCGCGCACGAAACATGCGCCGCGCTGACCTTCATGCAGCTTGCAGTCGCGCGGACACAGATCGCACTGGATGCGCCCGTCATTGAGCCGGTGCCAGTACCGGGCCGGATATTGTTCGGCGATGCTGATCGGTTCGTCCATGTTATTCACCTCTTTCAAAAATCAGGTAGGTCAGGTTGATACCCGACCTGCCTTCCTGATCATCTGTGCTGGTGCTACTTCTCGCTCCATTTGGTCACGGTATAGCGCGACAGTTTCACGCCCTCCATCCAGAAGTCATCGGGCAGCCCGGCCTTCCTTCTGAGCATCGCGAGAAACTGGCGCGGCTGCGCCAAATCTTCCCAGACCTGAGGCAAAAAAGTGCTGCGATAATGACCATACTCAAATATGACCCCATCCACGTTGGGGCGCAACTGAGCCAGCGCATCGGCCTCGTCCCTAACCTCCATCGCCTCGGTAGTCGAAAGCAGCGAAATCTCAATCGCTGTGATGTCGAGCTCTTCCACGCTCAACGGCGTAAAGCGCGGATCGCGCGTTGCTGCGGACACAGCATTGCTTTTGATATCGTCGAGCAACGACCGGTGGGCCTGCAACGTACCGATGCAGCCGCGCAGCTCACCATCTTGCGTGAGTGTGATGAAGCATGCGCCATGCTCGACCAGCCATGTCGCGGTTTCATCCGCAGCATGGGGCACGTTCAGGACACGTGAGATCGCTGCACGTGCGATCGGCAGCAATACTTTGCCTCGTTCTTCAATCGACATGTTTGGCCTCCGCAGAAAATTTGGTCCCATCTGTAAATTCAGCCGCTTGGGTAAAAGCAAACGCGGCATACCCAACTACACGGTCTTGAGACCCGGCGGTATCGCCAGAGTTTCGTAAATCGAGCAAATGAGGGGTGAGCTGATGCCGCTGCGCCGCGAGCATTAGCCCGCTGATTGGCGTGCCGCCGCAGGCCTGATCATGTTTGATGGGTTGCTGCAGCTTCAGGATGGATTGCGCGGTTTCGTTATCCACGCGTTGCGCACGGGCATAAGGCAGGTAGTGCGAGAGATCCGAACTGATCACGATCAGCGTTTCATCACCGCCCCACACCGCCTCCAGCACCTGGGCGACTTCCTCTGGCGTTGCCATGCCGACCGCCAAGGGCAGCAGCGTGAAATCCGTCAACACGCTTTGCAAAAAGGGCATCTGCACTTCCAGCGAATGCTCCAGCTCATGTGCCTGAGCGCTGACGCCGACTTGCGGCAGCTGGGCGATGGCATGCGCTGCTGCCGTGTCCAGCATCACCTGGCCCAGCGGCGTTTCAAAGGCATCCGCACCGGGCAGCACCAAGCCATGAACCGCGACGCGATGGGTGGGACCCAGCAGCACTACGCGCCGGATGCGTGAGGCGATGGGTTTGAGGGTGGCATAAGCTGTTGCCGCGATCGCGCCGGAATATATGTAGCCGGCATGCGGGACGATCAGCGCCTTCGGGATCAGATCGAACGGGCGTGCTTCGGCCAGCAGTTGCCGCACGTCATGCGCGAGCTGCCGGGGTTCGGCGGGGTAGAACATCCCTGCGACGGCAGGGGGGCGGATAGCTGACATGGCGATCTCCATTCAAGCGATGTTGCTGATATGAGGGCATACCTGACAGAATCAAGTCGTGTAATTCCATTCCAAAATTGAAATATCGTAGGGGCGTATGGCATAACCAGTGACTTGGTTGGCGTTTTTTACCGACCTAGTCGAATGGCTAGTTGCTTTATCAATACGCCTCTATGAGCTTTATCGCAGGCTGCAAAAAACCAGCGGTTTGTCGTCGCGATACGGGGAGTATATTTGCAGTTTCCACTGGCCGGATAATTCGGTCGGTTTGATCTTGTTGGCGATAGCGGCGCACAGATTCCTTGCCGCCTCGTCGTTGGTGTCGATCACGAGGTTGACGGTGCGGTCGCGAGGGTTGACCGAGCAGGGTTGGGCGTGGCCGGTGTCTTTGATCGCCGCGCACAATTTATTCGTCTCGTCCGCCGCAGCCGTATCGGCATTGCCGCATCCGGCGAGCGCGGCGGTCAGGGCGAGTGCCGCGAAGGCTGTTTTCGGGTAGATCACTTCAGTACAGCGAGGCGATGCCGCCCTTTGGCAATCGGATGATGGGCGACTGGTATTCGACGGAGGTGAGGGTGCCGTCGGGGTTTAGGGTGCTGGAGATTTTCCAAGTACTGTAGATACCATCGTTTCCGCCGCCGCAGGGGCTTGTCGGGCTTGTCTGTTCAACTATGTCATGAAAGTAAAAGATCTCCTTGACCTTGACACCGCCGATTTCGACCAATACAACTGCTTTGTCTTGGCCTATGTAACCTTTTTCGGGAAGGTAGATATAACCAGGGTCGGCCGAATCAAAGGTGCCACCGGTATTCGGTAAGATAGTACCTATATCGGCCTGCGTAAGTAGGCGCAAGATGCCATGCGCTGGCTGCTGCAGGATGGTGATGGTTGCCGGGACGGTGTCAGCGATATTCTTTTTTTCATAATTCCGTACATAAGCTCGTGCTTCTCCTTTTGGCTCGACTATATTTTCCCCGGTGGGGCTGGTGCCCACGCCATTGAATATCCCTAAACAAATGCCGACGGTGCGCACTGTCAGTGCTGTGCTTGACTGGGCTTGGTTGGCCTGGGCGATCATAACGGGAACATCTTGCGGCGGGACATTGGGCATATCGGAAATCCACATAGTCATCGTTCCCTGAGTTTGAAGATTCGGACATGATAATCACTTTGTCACATTTTTGTCGGGTAAAGTGGTGTAGGATAATGCCTATCCATTTTTTATCATGGCACAGATCATCAATACATAAACAACGCCCGAAACACCTCGCCCTGCATCTCATCAAATTGCCGCTACCCGGCATCGTCTCCATCCTGCATCGCGCCAGCGGCCTGATGTTGTTTGCCGCGCTGCCGTTGCTGCTGCTGATGCTGCAATACAGCCTGCGCTCCATCGAGACTTACACACTTCTATTCCGGGCTGAGCCCAGGTTTATTCTGGGCAAATCCGAAGAATTTGGTGTGAGCGAAATCCTATAACGCTAATGAATAGCGCAATAGCTAAGCGGCTTGTCGTCACGATACGGAGAAAATATTTGCAGCTTCCATTGTCCTGTGAGGTCAGATGTCAGCGGTTTGGTCTTGCTTGCGATATCTACACAGAGATTCCTGGCCGCCTCGTCATTGGTGTCGATCACGATATTGACCGTGCTGTCACGTTTGTTGACCGAGCATTGTTTGGTGAGGCCGGTATCGGTTATCGCACCGCATAATTTATTCGTCTCGTCCGCCGCGACCGGCTGAGTATCGGGTTTACCGCATCCGGCGAGCATTGCGGACAGGGCGAGCAGTGCAATCGCCCGATACCCGCAGGGCACAATAACCAATGACTTGCTGGCGTTATTTGCCAGCTTAGTCAGTTGGCTATGCAAAGCTAACCTCTTCGAGGTAAATCGGGCTCCTACGGTATTTTGTAGGAGCGCAACTTGATGAAACAATTAGCCATTCGACTAGGTCATCAAAAGACGACGACCAAGTCGCTGGATAGGTTGCGCGATGACCTCTCACCCCAGCAACCCCTTCACATGGTCGCGTTCTTCGGTCAGTTCGCGGTAACTCTCTTCCATATGTTTGCGCCCCAGTGTGCTGATCGGCAATCCCTGCACGATGGAGTAATGGCCGTGTTTGCAGGTGACGGGGAACCCGTAGATCACGCCTTCGGGAATGTCATAGCTGCCGTCCGACGGCACGCTCATCGTCACCCAGTCGTTATGGTGCGAGCTCAACATCCAGTCGTGGATGTGCGACACAGCCGCATTCGCGGCACTCGCGGCACTGGATAGCCCGCGCGCTTCAATGACCGCCGCGCCGCGCTTTTGCACGGTGGGGATAAATTCGCGTTCTACCCAGTCCTGATCGGGCAGAATGTCACGCACAAGACGACCGCGAATCTCGGCGTGGTCGAGATCGGGATACTGGGTGCCGGAATGGTTGCCCCAGATGACCATTTTCTTGATGTCGCGGATTGGCTGGAATAATTTTAGGGCGACCTGCGCGATCGCGCGGTTGTGGTCGAGGCGCATCATCGCGCTGAAGTTGCGCGGGTCGAGATCCGGAGCATTCTTCATCGCGATCAGCGCGTTGGTGTTGGCGGGGTTGCCCACCACCAGCACCTTGACGTGGCGCGCCGCATATTCGTTGAGCAGCTTTCCTTGCGCGGAGAAGATCGCGCCGTTGGCCTCAATCAAATCCTTGCGTTCCATACCCTTGGTGCGCGGACGTGCGCCGATCAGCATCGCGATCTCGGTGTCCCTGAAAGCGACCTTGGGGTCGTCGGTGATGATGACTTGTTGCAGCAGCGGGAAAGCGCAATCCTCCAGTTCCATCATCACGCCGCGCAACATTTGCTGCGCCTGCGGCAAGTCCAGCAATTGCAGGATGATCGGCTGCTCGTGCCCCAGCATGTCGCCGTTGGCGATACGGAACAGCGTGGCATAGCCGATTTGGCCGGCGGCGCCTGTTACGGTGATGCGGACGGGTGCTTTCATGATTTCCTCCTTGAACTTGAATTATGTTGGCATGATAATCACTTCGCCGCTTTTTTGTTGGGTAAAGTGGTGTAGGATTATGCCCATCCGTTTTTTGTCATGGCACAGACCCGTAATGAATAAACAGCGTCCGAAACACCTCGCCCTGCACCTGATCAAATTACCACTCCCCGGTATCGTATCCATACTTCATCGCATCAGCGGCCTGATGTTGTTTATCGCGCTGCCGTTGCTGTTGCTGATGCTGCAATACAGCCTGCGCTCGATCGAGACTTACACCCAGCTAATGACGGTGCTGGCGAATCCGCTGCTCAAGGTGATGTTGCTGGGCTTGCTGTGGGCGTTCCTGTTTCACTTTTGCGCCGGGCTGCGTTATCTGGCAATCGATATGCACCGGGTGCGCGATCTCGCGCAGGCACAGAGCAGCAGCAAGGTGGTGATAGCGGTGAGCCTGATATTGACTGTATTTATGGGAGTGAAGCTATGGTAAATCGTGTCGTCGTCGGCGCGCATTATGGACTGCGCGACTGGATGATCCAGCGCATCACGGCGGTGGTGATGGCGGTGGGCTCCGTGGCTCTGGCAGGCTATCTGTTGCTGAAAGGCCGTTTTGATTACGATGTCTGGACCGGGTTGTTCGCCAGCCTGCCGGTGCGCACGTTCAGCCTGCTGTTCCTGTTGAGCCTGTTCTATCACGCCTGGGTCGGCATACGCGATGTCGTGATGGATTACGTCAAGTCGGCCGCCGTGCGTCTGGTGATGCATGTGCTGGTGATACTGGCGCTGATTTTGTATGCGATCTGGTCGGTGCAAATTTTGTGGGGAATGTAATGGCTGTAGCGAAAAGAACTTTTGATGTAGTGATAGTCGGCGCGGGCGGTTCCGGGATGCGCGCGGCGTTGCAGCTGGCGCAGGCCGGGCTGAAGGTCGCGGTGCTATCCAAGGTGTTTCCGACCCGTTCGCACACCGTCGCGGCACAGGGCGGCATCGCCGCCTCATTAGGCAATGTGACCGAAGACAACTGGCACTGGCACATGTACGACACGGTGAAAGGTTCGGACTATCTGGGCGATCAGGACGCGATCGAGTTCATGTGCCGTGCCGCACCCGAAGTGGTGTACGAGTTGGAGCATTTCGGCATGCCGTTCGACCGCCTCGACAGCGGCAAGATATATCAGCGACCGTTCGGCGGCCACATGCAGGAATACGGCAAGACCCCGGTGCAACGCGCCTGTGCGGCGGCCGACCGCACCGGCCATGCGTTGCTGCACACCTTGTATCAGCAGAACGTGAAAGCCAACACGCATTTTTTCATCGAGTGGATGGCGCTGGATTTGATCCGCGATGAAGACGGCGATGTGCTCGGCGTGACCGCGATGGAAATCGAGACCGGCGAGACGATGATTTTCCAGGCGCGCGCAACCTTGCTCGCGACCGGTGGGGCGGGGCGTATCTTTCAGTCCAGCACCAATGCCTACATCAATACCGGCGACGGGCTGGGCATGGCGGCGCGCGCGGGCGTCCCGCTGGAGGACATGGAGTTCTTCCAGTTCCACCCCACCGGCGTGTACGGCGCGGGCGTGCTGATCTCCGAAGGGGTGCGCGGCGAAGGCGGCTATCTGGTGAACAAGGACGGTGAGCGCTTCATGGCCAAATACGCGCCCTCCGCGAAAGACCTGGCTAGCCGCGATGTGGTGTCGCGCGCGATCACGGTTGAAATCAACGAGGGGCGCGGCTGCGGCAAACACGGCGATCATGTGTTGCTCAAACTCGATCATCTCGGCGATGACGTGATCAAGCAGCGCTTGCCCGGCATACGCGAGATCGCGCTGAAATTCGCCCACGTCGATCCGGCCAAATACCCGATACCCGTCGTGCCGACCGCGCATTACATGATGGGCGGCATCCCGACCAATTTTCACGGCCAAGTTGTCGCGCCCTACAAGACCGGCCCCGACGAGGTGGTGCAGGGCCTGTATGCGGTGGGCGAATGCGCTTGCGTGTCGGTGCATGGCGCGAATCGTCTGGGTTGCAACTCCTTGCTGGATCTGATGGTGTTCGGTCGCGAAGCCGGCAGGCAGATCATCGACGATCTGCAACGCAACCCGCATCCCAAGCACTTGCCAGCCGATGCCGTCGAGCGTCCGCTGGCGCGTCTGGCGCGCCTGGAAAACCAGAAGAACGGCGAACGCGTCGCCGAGGTCGGTGATGCGATGAGGAAAACCATGCAGAAACATTGCGGGGTGTTCCGCTTTCCCGAGCTGCTGGCTGAGGGCGTGGAGCAGATCAAGCAGATCGCCGAGCGTGTCGCGCACACCGAGATTCAGGACAAGAGCCGGGTGTTCAACACCGCGCGTATCGAGGCCTTGGAGCTGGATAACCTGATCGAGGTCGCACAGGCGACGATGGTGGCCGCAACGGCGCGCACGGAGAGTCGCGGTGCCCATGCGCGCGACGACCATCCGCTGCGCGATGATGTGAACTGGCTCAAACACAGCCTGTATTTTCGTGAAGGACATCGGCTGGATTACAAGCCGGTGCGCTTGAAACCCCTTACCGTAGAATCGTTCCCGCTCAAGGCGCGGGTTTATTAATCGAATATCAGGAGATGACAACATGAAAAAATTATTATCAGCGATCGCAGTTTTGGGTTTAATGAGCTCGGCTCAAGCCTTGGCGGCGGGCAGCGACGAGTCGTGGGAAATGACGACCAGGATGGACATGCCGGGCATGGAAATGCCGGGGGTGACACAGACTGTTTGTCTGCCCAAGGGCGCCGCGTACCAGCCGACAAAAGAGCAGCAGAAAAAGAATTGCGAAATCACCGACCTCAAAGTGTCCGGCAACAAGACGAGCTGGAAAATGCATTGCTCCGGCAAGGATGCGATGGAGGGCAGCGGAGAGGTGACACGCAGCGCAGACAAGATGGACGGCACGATAAAAATGGCGATGATGAACATGCAAATGACCCAGATCATTTCCGGCAAGCGTGTCGGCACATGTCAGGCAAAATGAGTCGTGCCGATCAATCTGGTTGGGCGCGTTGATTAGGAGTGGGTCATGAAGTTTCGTATCTATCGCTATAACCCGGATGTGGACGCTGCGCCGTATATGCAGGACTACGATCTGGACGTCGAGGCAGGCGATAAAATGTTGCTCGATGCGCTGCTGTTGATCAAGGAGCAGGACGATAGCCTGTCGCTGCGCAAGTCCTGTCGCGAGGGGGTGTGCGGCTCGGATGCGATGAACATCAACGGGCGTAACGGGCTGGCGTGCATCACGCCGTTGTCCAGCCTGAGCGAGCCGGTGGAATTGCGCCCGCTGCCTGGCTTGCCGGTGATACGCGATCTGATCGTGGATATGACGCAGTTCTTCAAGCAATATCATTCGATCAAGCCCTACCTGATCAACAACGATCCGCCGCCAGAAACCGAGCGCCTGCAATCGCCGGAGCAGCGCGCGCATCTGAACGGTTTGTACGAGTGCATCCTGTGCGGTTGCTGCACCACCGCGTGCCCGTCATTCTGGTGGAACCCGGACAAGTTCGTGGGACCTGCCGGATTGTTGCAGGCGTATCGCTTTATCGCCGACACGCGCGACCAGGCCACCAGCGAACGCCTCGACGATCTGGAAGACCCGTATCGTTTGTTTCGCTGCCACACCATCATGAATTGCGTGGATGTGTGTCCGAAAGAATTGAACCCGACCGAGGCCATCGGAAAAATCAAGGACATGATGGTCAAGCGCATGGTATGAAAAACCTGGAACCCGCATGAAGAATATAGAACGCGTGCGCTGGCGCAGCCGACGCGGGTTGCTGGAGCTGGATATCGTGCTGGGACGTTTCATCGAGGCGCATTACATGCAACTTGATGAAGCAGAAAAGATAGTGTTTGAGGCGTTGCTGGATATGCCCGACAACCCGCTCTGGGATATGATTGCGGGCAGGACGGAGGCGGCGCACAGCGAACAGCAGGCGTTGCTGGACAAGATCAGGGCCGTTTAAAAAAGCCGCATAAATTTTAACCAGCGACTTGGCTATCGTCTTTTGATAGCCTAGTCGAATGGCTAGTAGTTATTTTAGGGAGTCTCGATATTATGGAAAAGAATCGCGTTGCAACCTTGACAATGGATGACGGGCGCAGCATCGAATTGCCGATCATGTCGGGCACGCTGGGGCCGGATGTGATCGATATGCGCACGCTGAACAAGCTCGGCGTTTTCACTTACGACCCGGCATTTTTCGCTACCGCCAGTTGCACCTCGGCGATCACGTTTATCGACGGCGATGCCGGGTTGCTTTATTACCGGGGTTATCCGATCGAGCAGTTGGCCGAGCATTCCGATTTTCTGGAGGTGAGTTACCTGCTGTTGAACGGCGAGTTGCCGAACGCGACGCAGAAAGCCGCGTTTAACGCGAAGGTGACGGCGCACACGATGGTGCATGACCAGATGGCGAAGTTTTTCACCGGCTTTCGCCGCGATGCGCACCCGATGGCGGTGATGGTCGGCGTGGTGGGCGCGCTGTCGGCCTTCTATCATGATTCGCTGGACATTAACAATCCCGAGCACCGCGATATTTCCGCGCTGCGTCTGATCGCTAAGGTACCGACTATCGCGGCGATGGCGCACAAATACCACACCGGTTTTCCGTTCATGTATCCGAAGAACAAGTTCAGCTACGTGGAAAACTTCATGTACATGATGTTCGCCACACCGGCCGAGGAATATGTGCCCAACCCGGTATTGGTGCGCGCGCTGGAACGCATTTTCATTCTGCACGCCGACCATGAGCAGAATGCGTCCACCTCGACGGTGCGCCTGGCAGGTTCCAGCGGCGCGAATCCGTTCGCCTGCATCGCGTCCGGCATCGCCGCGTTGTGGGGTCCGGCACACGGCGGCGCGAACGAGGCCGCGCTGAAAATGTTGGAGGAGATCGGCGACGTGTCGCGCGTCGCGGAATACGTGCAAGGCGTGAAGGACAAAAAATACCGCCTGATGGGTTTCGGTCATCGCGTCTACAAGAACATGGACCCGCGCGCGTCGGTGATGCGTCAGACTTGTTACGAAGTGCTGGCCGAACTCAAGCTGGAAAACAACAAGCTGTTCGAACTGGCGATGGAGCTTGAGCGCGTCGCGCTGAGCGACCCGTATTTCATCGAGCGCAAACTGTATCCGAATGTGGATTTTTATTCCGGCATCGTGCTGCGCGCGCTGGGCATTCCGAGCAATATGTTCACGGTAATCTTTGCGGTGGCACGCACCATAGGCTGGATCTCGCAATGGAACGAGATGATAAGCGATGCCGAACATAAGATTGGCCGTCCGCGCCAGTTGTATCGCGGCGCGGTGAAGCGCGATTTCGTGCCGGTGAAGATGCGTTGAACGAGCCAGTCAATTTCATGCAATTGATGCAGGACAGCTCGTTGCTGTTCGGCACCAACGCGCCGTTCGTCGAGGAGTTGTACGAGCAATACCTGCTCGATCCGAATGCCGTCCCTGCCGAGTGGCGCAGTTATTTCGATGCGCTGCCGCCGCGGGCGAATGGTGCTCACGACCAATCGCACAGCCAGATTCAGCGCGCCTTTGCGGCCATGCCCAAAACGACTGTCAGCAATGCAATCGCACCGGATGCCGTTCTGGAGCGCAAGCAGGTTTTCGTGCTGCAACTGATCAACGCGCACCGCTTCCTCGGCGTGCGTGTCGCCAATCTCGACCCGCTGGCCCGTCATGCCAAACCGGTGATCGCCGAGCTCGATCCGGCGCATTACGGTCTGAATGATGCCGACATGGATACCACCTTCGACACCGGTTCGCTGGTGGGCGGGGCGCGCATGACGTTGCGCGAAATCCTCAGGCTGTTGCGCCAGACTTACTGCGGCAGCATCGGCGCGGAATACATGTACATCAGCGATGTGGCGCAGAAACGCTGGATTCAAAATCGTCTGGAGAGTGTGCGCGGCCTGGCTGGATATGATGCCGCGCTGCGTCGCCGCATTCTGGAGCGCCTCACCGCGGCCGAGACGCTGGAGCGCTATCTGCACACCAAGTTTGTCGGGCAGAAACGCTTCTCGCTCGAAGGCGGCGAGACGCTGATCCCGTTGCTCGATCATTTGCTGCAACGCTGTGGCAGCCTGGGCGTGCAGGAAGCCGTGATCGGCATGGCGCATCGCGGACGGCTGAACGTGCTGGTCAATATTCTCGGCAAGCAGCCCTCGATGTTGTTCGCCGAATTCGAAGGCATCCACGCCGAGCACCTGACTTCCGGCGACGTGAAATATCACCAGGGTTTTTCCGCCGACATCAGTACACCGGGCGGCGTGTTGCATGTCGCGCTGGCGTTCAATCCTTCGCATCTGGAAATCGTCAACCCTGTGGTGGAAGGCTCGGTGCGCGCGCGCCAGCACCGCCTCAAGGATATCGAAGGCGCAAAAGTATTGCCGATACTGTTGCACGGCGACGCCGCATTTGCGGGGCAGGGCGTGGTGATGGAAACGCTGGCGATGTCGCAGACGCGCGGCTATAAAACCGGCGGTACAGTGCACATCATCATCAACAACCAGATCGGTTTCACCGCATCCGACTCGCGCGACACCCGTTCTTCCACCTATTGCAGCGACGTGGCGAAAATGATCGACGCGCCGATTTTTCATGTGAATGCGGACGATCCCGATGCGGTATTGCTGATCACCGAAATCGCGCTGGATTACCGGATGAAATACCAGAGGGATGTGGTGATCGATCTGGTGTGCTTCCGCAAGCTGGGACACAACGAGCAGGACGAGCCGCTGGTGACCCAGCCGTTCATGTATCGCTTTATACGCCAGCATCCCGGCACGCGCGCGCTGTATGCGCAGCATTTGGCCGAGCAGGGCGTGATCGGCGCCGGCGAGGCGGACGCGATGATTGCGACTTATCGCAGTGCGATGGATGAGGGGCGCAACTCGATAGAGCCCGCGCTGGAAAAAAAGGGCGGGGCGAGTCGCGATGCGAGCCTCGTCAACTGGGCTCCCTTTCACAGCGACGAGCCGGATGTCGCGGTGAATACCGCCGTGTCCTTGGAGCGTTTGCAGCAGTTGTCGGTCCCGCTGATTACCGTCCCGGAAAATTTCGTCCTGCATTCGCGTGTGCAGAAAGTGGTCGAGGATCGCATCGCGATGGCGCATGGCGAATTGTCGCTGGACTGGGGCATGGCGGAAAATCTGGCTTATGCCACGCTGCTGACCGAAGGCTATCCGGTGCGGCTTTCCGGACAGGACAGCCGGCGCGGCACGTTCTTTCACCGCCACGCCACCTGGCATGACCAGAATCGTCGGGAGTGGCATGAGGGCGCTTACACGCCGTTGCAACATCTCGCACCCGACCAGGCGGATTTTGTCGTGATCGATTCATTGCTGTCCGAAGAAGCGGTGCTGGGTTTTGAATACGGCTATGCCACCGCCGAGCCAAATTCGCTGGTGCTGTGGGAAGCGCAGTTCGGCGACTTCGCCAACGGCGCGCAAGTGGTGATCGACCAGTTCATCGCCTCAGGGGAAGTGAAGTGGGGCAGGATGTGCGGACTGGTGATGCTGTTGCCGCACGGCTACGAAGGGCAGGGCGCGGAGCATTCTTCCGGGCGCATCGAACGCTATTTGCAATTGTGTGCCGACTACAATATTCAGGTGTGCATCCCTTCCACGCCTGCGCAGATGTTTCACCTGCTGCGCCGCCAGATGCTGCGCCCAATGAGAAAACCCTTGATCGTGTTCACGCCCAAGAGCCTGCTGCGCAGCAAGGATGCGGCTTCACCGCTTGCCGAATTTTCGCAGGGAAAATTCCAAATGGTGATACCCGAAGTCGATACATTGGACAACAAGAAAGTGCGCCGCATCATCGCGTGCAGCGGCAAGGTGTATTACGACCTGATCGCCGCGCGCCGCGCCAAGGGCATTAACGATACCTCGCAGAGGTCCTTGCCCCCGGAGGGGGTGGCGATCATACGCATCGAACAGCTGTATCCGTTCCCGCACGATGATTTTGCCGCGCAGATCGCCGCGTATCCGAATGCCACTGAAGTGGTGTGGTGCCAGGAAGAGCCCGGCAACCAGGGTGCGTGGCATCGCATCCAGCATTATTTGCTGCGCCATTTACGCAAAGGAATGCATCTCGACTACGCGCTGCGTCCTTCGTCTGCCGCGCCTGCGGCGGGTTATCTGGCGGTGCATCAGGAACAACAGAAGGCGGTGATTGAAGCCGCATTCCGCGACGATCTCGACAACAAACCTAATCCGGGAGCATCACACCATGAGCACCACTAATAATAATTTGGTTGAAGTCAAAGTGCCGCAACTTTCCGAATCCGTTTCCGAAGCGACCTTGCTGACCTGGCACAAGCAAGTCGGCGATGCCGTCCTCGAGGGCGAAAATCTGATCGACATCGAGACCGACAAGGTGGTGCTGGAACTGCCCGCGAGCAAATCCGGCGTGCTGAGCAAGATCATCAAGGGCGATGGCGAGAAAGTGACCAGCAACGAACTGATCGCGCAGATCGACACGGCGGCCAAGGCGGCCCAAGCCGTCACTGCAACACCGCATGCGGCAGCCATTTCTGCCGTGCCGCCTTCAGTGCGCAAACTGGCGCGTGAAAACGAGATCGATGCCAGCAACTTACACGGCAGCGGACGCAGCGGGCGCGTCACCAAAGACGATGTGCTCAATGCGATGCAGCAAGTGGCCACTGTGAATGCTTCGCCGTCCGTGCCGGCGATTGCGCCATCCGGCAACCGTCCCGAACAGCGCGTTCAGATGACGCGCATCCGCCAGCGCATCGCCGAGCGCTTGCTGCAATCGCAACAGAATGCCGCGATCCTGACCACCTTCAACGAAGTCAACATGCAGCCGGTGATCGATCTGCGCAACCGTTACAAGGATGTGTTCGAGAAGAAGCACGGCGTGAAGCTCGGTTTCTCATCGTTCTTCGTCAAGGCTGCGGTGCTGGCGTTGCAGAAATTCCCGATCGTCAACGCCTCGGTGGACGGCACCGACATCATCTACCACGGCTACTTCGACATCGGCGTGGCGATCGGCAGCGAGCGCGGTCTGGTCGTGCCGATCATCCGCGACGCGGACAAATTGTCGTTCGCCGACATCGAAAAACAAATCACCGATTTTGGCGCACGCGCCAGGGTCGGCAAGCTGACGATGGAAGAGCTCACCGGCGGCACGTTCACCGTTTCCAACGGCGGCGTGTTCGGCTCGATGCTCTCCACGCCGATCATCAACCCGCCGCAAGCCGCGATCCTCGGCATCCATGCCACCAAGGACAGGCCTGTTGCTGAGAACGGCCAGGTGGTGATCCGTCCGATGAATTACCTCGCGGTGTCCTACGATCACCGCATCATCGACGGCCGCGAAGCGGTGCAGTTCTTGTCCACGATCAAGGAAGCACTGGAGTTTCCGGGCAGGGTGTTGCTGGATTTGTAAAAGTTGTTGTCATTCCCGCTAAAGCGGGAATCCAGTTTTTACAAAAACAAAACCGTCGGGCTACCCCCGACGAAGTTGACTTGTTTTCTGTCGTTCATGTTTCGACATAGCCATTCGACTAGGCTATCAAACAACGATAGCCAAGTCGCTGGTTATCAGCACGAACGGCGTTAATGTCGGGCAACCCCAATGAAAAAATTCTCCGCATATCGAATTTTCGAGGAAAGTGGCAAATCTGCCGGGCGCTTCGTCAAGTTGTCCTTGGACGATCTCGACCCCGGTGAGGTCGTCATCCGAACCCATTACTCCGGCGTGAACTACAAGGACGCGCTCGCCGCCACTGGCGCGGGAAAAGTTATCCGCCGCTTCCCCTGCGTCGGCGGCGTGGACGTGGCGGGTGTGGTGGAAAGCTCGCAGGATGCGCGCTTCAAGGCGGGCGACGAAGTGATCGTGACGGGCTATGGCATGGGCGTGGATCACGACGGCGGGTTCGCCGAATACGTGCGGGTTCCCGCCGATTGGGTGGTGCCGCTGCCGCGAGGATTATCGTTGTTCGACGCAATGGCAATCGGCACGGCGGGGTTTGCCGCCGCGCTGTCGATTCATCGCTTGGAGCAAAACGAATTGACGCCTGAAAAAGGAAAAGTGATCGTGACCGGCGCGACCGGCGGGGTGGCGAGTCTGGCGATCCAGATGCTTTCGCAACTGGGTTACCACGTGGTGGCGCTGACCGGAAAAGATTCGGAACACGATTATCTGAAATCGCTGGGTGCATCGGAGATATTGCCTCGCAAGGATTTGGTGATGGGTACCCGCCCGCTGGAAAAGGCGCAGTGGGCGGGTGCGCTGGATGCGGTGGGCGGACAGATGCTGGCGTGGCTGACGCGCACGATGGGGCAGGACGGCGTGATCGCCAGCTTCGGCAACGCGGGCGGTATCGAGCTGCACACCACGGTGCTGCCGTTCATTTTGCGCGGCGTGCGGCTGATCGGCATCGACTCCGCCGCGACCGCGATGCCGTTGCGCCGCCAGATATGGCAACGCCTCGCTTCTGACCTTTATCCTAAACAGTTGGCTCAGGTGGTGCATACCGTGCCGTTCACAGGTTTGCCGCAAGTATTCCCGCAAATGCTGCAAGGCAAGCTGCGCGGGCGTTCGGTGGTCGAAATAAAACCGGCGGGTTAGTGATATACTCCGCGCCCTTGCTGGAAACATACAGCGCGAAAGTGGCGGAATTGGTAGACGCACTGGTTTTAGGTACCAGCGCCGCAAGGCGTGAGAGTTCGAGTCTCTCCTTTCGCACCAAGTAAAATCAACAAGTTAGTATCTTCAAGCCTGTTTCAGGATACCCTTGAATACTGATGACTCCCTAAAAATTGGACCCAATTAGACTCGTGTGATCGTCTGGTGCGGATTGACGCTGTGTTCATTGATGAACATAATCATCCGCAACACCTTCACGCCAGATTCGTCATGACCCTCATTCGCCAACAGGATTTCATCGATAGCATTGCAGAAGCACTGCAATTTATTTCTTATTACCACCCGTCTGACTATATTCATGCGTTGGCGGAGGCGTATCGCGCTGAGCAATCCCCCGCTGCCAAAGATGCGATGGCGCAGATTCTGACTAATTCGCGTATGTGCGCGCAGGGGCATCGGCCCCTTTGTCAGGATACCGGGATTGTGGTGGCCTTCGTGAGGGTCGGCATGGCAGTGCGCTGGGATGCGGTGTTGAATGTGGCCGAGATGGTCAATGCCGGGGTGCGCAAGGCCTATCTGGATGCGGATAATCCGCTACGCGCTTCAATCGTGGCTGATCCTGCGGGTGGACGGAAAAATACAGGTGACAACACGCCAGCAGTAGTTCATGTCGAGTTGGTGCAGGGCGATAAAGTCGATGTGCGTATCGCGGCCAAGGGTGGCGGCTCAGAGAATAAAGCGGTGATGAAGATGCTAAACCCCGGGGACGATATCGTCGAATGGGTGTTACGGTGCGTGCCGGAAATGGGCGCGGGGTGGTGTCCGCCGGGGATGCTGGGCATCGGCATCGGCGGTACCGCAGAAAAAGCCGTGCTGCTGGCTAAAGAGGCGTTGATGCAATCCATCGATATGCATGAATTGAAGGCGCGCGGTGCACAGAGCCACCTCGAAGCAAAGCGCATTGAGTTGCACGATAAAATTAATGCGCTAGGGATTGGTGCGCAGGGGTTGGGCGGGTTGACCACCGTGCTGGATGTCAAAATATTGGACTACCCGACTCACGCGGCTTCCAAGCCGATTGCGATGATTCCCAATTGTGCGGCCACGAGACATATTCATTTTGAGCTGGACGGTAGTGGTGTCGCGCAGTTCACGCCGCCCAAACTGGAGGATTATCCTGATGTGCATTGGCAGCCGGCCGAGGATGCGCGGCGCGTCAATTTGGAAACGGTTACGCGTGATGAAATCGCGCAGTGGCAGCCGGGTGAAACCGTGCTATTGTCCGGCAGGCTGTTGACAGGGCGTGACGCGGCGCATAAACGCATCGCAGAGATGTTGGCGCGCGGTGAAAAATTACCGCATGGCGTGGATTTTACCAACCGCTTCATCTATTATGTCGGTCCGGTTGATCCGGTGCGCGACGAGGTTGTAGGTCCGGCGGGTCCAACCACCGCGACACGTATGGATAGGTTCACCGAAATGATGTTGGCGCAGACCGGCTTGATCGGCATGATAGGCAAGGCCGAGCGCGGTCAGGATGGCATTGAAGCGATAAAGAATCACGGCGCGGTATATTTGATCGCCATTGGCGGCGCGGCTTATCTGGTATCCAAGGCGATACGAAGCGCGAAAGTGATCGCGTTTGCCGATTTGGGTATGGAAGCGATTTACGAATTTGAAGTTGAGAATATGCCGGTGACGGTGGCAGTGGATGCCCAGGGGCGATCAGTGCACGACATCGGGCCGGCAGAATGGCACAAGCGTATCGGTATGATTCCGGTGCATTCAGTGTCATAGAGCAACAGAAACAAGTGGTTCAAGAACTATAGCCGTTTCAGCAGCGGGTTATTGAGCCACTTTATTGAATTGGCGGGTCTCCCCGCATTGCAGGGTGGTGAATCTGGTCAGGTCCGGAAGGAAGCAGCCACAGCCACTTACTGTAAGTGCCGGGGTAAGGCTCGCCTCCTATTGGGGTGAGTGCACGATGATGTATCGTTCAGTTTTAGTGTTCTTGCCAGTGTTTATGGATGTTCCCCATCCACCTTTTAAATTGGCTCAATCTTGTCTGCAACCACGGTTCTAGCCCGCAAATGGCGTCCCAAGACTTTCGCACAACTGGCGGGGCAGGAGCATGTCGTTCGCGCGCTCAGCAATGCACTCACACAGAATCGCCTGCATCATGCGTATCTGTTCACCGGCACACGCGGCGTCGGCAAGACCACCATCGCGCGCATTTTTGCCAAGTCGCTCAATTGTGCGACCGGTATCACCGCCACGCCGTGTGGGGAGTGCAGCGCCTGCAAGGAAATCGATAGCGGACGTTTCGTTGATCTGATCGAATTGGATGCGGCGTCCAACACGCAGGTCGACAACATGCGCGAGCTGTTGGAAAGTGCGCTGTACGCACCGTCCAGCGGGCGCTTCAAGGTGTATATCATCGACGAAGTGCACATGCTGTCCAAGTCGGCCTTTAACGCGATGTTGAAGACACTGGAAGAGCCGCCCGCACATGTGAAATTCATTCTTGCCACCACCGATCCGCAGAAAATTCCCGTCACGGTGTTGTCGCGCTGTTTGCAGTTCAACTTGAAGCAACTTCCGCCCGCATTGATTGCCACCCATTTGCAGTATGTGCTGGGGCAAGAGCAGATTGCCTTCGAGTCTGCCGCAGTGGGTTTGATTGCGCGAGCCGCGCAGGGCAGTATGCGCGACGCGCTGAGTTTGATGGATCAGGCGATTGCTTTTTCTGCCGGTAAAGTGGATGAAGCGGTGGTGCGCACCATGCTGGGTGCGATAGACCAGGGTTATTTGTTCGACTTGCTGGTGGCCTTGCGTGAGGGGAATGGCGCAGGGTTGCTAGCAATTGCCGACAATATGGCCGCGCGCAGCGTGGCGTTTGATGCTGCTTTGCAGGAATTGGCCACTTTGCTGCATCGCATCGCGCTGGCGCAGACCGTGCCGCAGGCGATTGCGGACGATGAACCGGAACGCGCGCGTCTGCTGGAGTTGGCGCAGGCGTTCACCGCGGAAGAAGTGCAGTTGTATTATCAGATCGCGATCCATGGGCGCGACGAAATCGATCTGGCCCCCGATGAATATGCCGGTTTTACCATGACGCTGCTGCGTATGTTGGCGTTTGCACCTGCCAAGGGCATAGCGCAGCCGACATGGGTCGCGCCCGCTGCCGTGCAACCCAGTGCGAAACCTGTTGCGATAGCCAGCCAAGTCGCTCCGGTTCGCCCGGCACCTGTCTTGGCAGAGTCAGCTTCAAATGGCCGACAGTCAAGCGGCGAGGTCGTGTCAGGCAATCAGCTAGATTGGAGCGTATTATTAACGCAGTTGAATGTGCAAGGTATGGCACAGCAATTGGCGAAACACTGCGTGTTGCAAAGTTTTTCAGATCGTCAAATCACGCTGTGCTTGTCGCAAGAGCATAAGCATTTGCAAACCAGCAAGATGGCGACTGAGAAATTGCAGGCCGCGCTGACCGAATATTTTGCCAAACCAATGAAGCTGAGCATCGTGTCGGGTAAAACCGATGCAGCAACCCCTGCGGTGATCGAACAGCAGGGCAAGCAATTTAAGCAGCAGCAGGCGAGCGACTCGATTGCGCAGGATAGTTTTGTGCGTGAGGCTCAAGCCGAATTGGGTGCGAATCTGATAGTGGAATCGATTAAACCCATACAATAGATTTTGGACAATGAGTTCAGGGTAGTTAAGTTTTAGGAGGATGTAAAAATGATGAAGGGCGGATTGGGTGGCATGATGAAGCAGGCGCAGCTGATGCAGCAGAATATGCAGAAGGCGCAGGCTGAATTGGCAACCGTGGAAGTGGACGGTCAGGCGGGTTCAGGCATGGTCAAAGTGACCATGACCTGCGGTTATGTGGTGCGTCGGGTGGTGCTGGATGACAGCGTGATATCCGATGACAAAGAGATGCTGGAAGATTTGATCGTGCTGGCCGTCAACGATGCGTTGAAACAAGTGGAGCTTACTTCCCAGCAGCGCATGAGCGGATTCACCACAGGAATGGGCTTGCCGCCCGGGATGAAGTTGCCGTTTTGATGCCCACTCATCTGGTGATGCCTTCACATCTTGACGCGTTGATTGCTGCTTTGCGTTGTTTGCCGGGCGTAGGGCCGAAATCCGCGCAGCGCATGGCCTATCATTTGTTGCAGCGTGATCGCGCCGGGGCGCGGCATTTGGCGCAGGCACTGGAGTTGGCCGCCTGCAATATTCAGCACTGCAGCAAATGCAATAATTTTTCTGAACACGAAGTATGCGGATTATGCGCATCGCCCAAACGCGATGCCGGTTTGTTGTGCGTGGTCGAAATGCCCGCCGACCTGCTGATGATGGAACAGACGCAGTGTTATCGCGGGCATTATTTCGTGCTGATGGGCAGACTGTCTCCACTGGATGGGATAGGTGCAAAAGAATTGCATCTCGACCGTCTGGTCAGGCGAGTACAGGAGCAAACTTGCGAAGTGATATTGGCAACAAACTTTACCGTGGAAGGTGATGCCACGGCACATTATTTGGCAACCTTGCTGCAATCACAGAATGTGAAAGTGTCGCGCATAGCGCGCGGTTTACCCGTTGGTGGTGAACTGGAGCAGGTGGATAGTGGTACATTGGCGCAAGCCGTATTAGAGCGGCGCGAGGTAATAGCATGAAGAAAAATGTCAAAGCACTTTCCAAAGAAACTGTCACTCATGGAACTCGGGTTGATAAAAACCTGCCTCACGAAGCACTTGACGATGAACAATTGTTTGATGAAAAATCACAAGGCGAAAAATTACAGAAAGTGCTGGCTCAAGCCGGATTAGGTTCACGCCGAATGATGGAGGAATGGATCTCCACCGGACGCGTCAGCGTAAACGGCGAACCGGCGACTCTGGGGATGCGCGTAGTGGAAGGCGACTTGGTGAAGGCCGAACGGCGTACCCTACGCGTGGGTGAAAGAGATCAAGCCGCACGAGTGCTGCTGTACCACAAACCTGAAGGTGAAATCGTCAGTCGCGATGATCCAGAGAATCGTACCAGCGTGTTCGATAAACTGCCCAAATTGCGCGGCCAGAAATGGACTGCGGTTGGGCGACTGGATTTTAATACCAGCGGCCTGTTGATTTTTACGACTTCAGGTGAGTTGGCGAATCGGCTGATGCACCCACGTTTTGAGGTAGAGCGCGAATATGCGGTGCGCGTGCAAGGGACATTGACCGAAGCGCAGATGAATCTGGCACTCAAGCAGGGTGTGGAATTGGAAGATGGTTTGGTGAAGTTTGAAAAGCTTGAGGATCAGGGCGGCGAAGGGTTTAACCACTGGTACCGCGTGATGCTCAAGGAAGGCCGCAATCGCGTGGTGCGCCGTACTTTTGACGCGCTGGGCATGCCGGTGAGCCGGTTGATGCGCATACGCTTCGGTATAATCAACTTGCCGCCGCGCCTGAAGCGAGGTATGACAACCGAATTAGGGGAGGCCGAGGTGGCTCAGGTGTTGGATTGGGTGGGAATCACCGTTGACAGCGATGAGTTACAGCCTGACTCGCAAGCCCCTCGCCAATCTGACCCGGTGAAATCCGAAAAACCCGGGCGTCAAACTCCCGCCGCAGCGAGGGCGGGCAGGCGCGGCGGATCAACACGCGCCGGTCCCGCAATGGGTAAGAAAAGTAAATCTGGTGTTAAACACTGACTACCACTAAAATCCGTAAAATATATACGGCAAATAACGCCGCCGAAGTGTTGGGATAACGGCGGACGCCGAGATACTGGAAATTTGAATGGAAGAGCGCGGTAACAAGACCATTATGTGCAGTGTGCTGTTCTTGGATATTGTTGAATATTCCAAGAAGTCGGTGACTGGACAGATATCGCTGAAAGATAGGTTTAACAGCTATCTTTCCGCTGCTATTCGCAATGTGCCTATGACTGACCGGATCATTCTGGATACCGGCGACGGTGCGGCCATCAATTTTCTCGGGGATGTAGAGGACGCGTTAAAAGCGGCACTCAGCTTGCGTGAAAGTCTGCTCAATGAAAGACCTGATGTAGATCACCCCTTGCTGATTCGCATGGGGATTAATCTAGGTCCAGTGCGCCTGGTCAGAGACATCAATGGCCAGCCCAATATCGTGGGCGATGGAATCAACGTCGCGCAACGTGTAATGGGTTTCGCGGATGTCGCCCAGATACTTGTGTCGCGTTCTTATTACGATGCGGTCTCGCGCCTTTCACCGCAGTATGTCGGGATGTTTCACTATCAGGGTTCACGCACCGATAAGCATGTGCGCGAACATGAAGTTTATGCGATTGGTTATCCGGGTGATAAAACGACGCGTCGTGCACCCCCTCTGCCGGGACAGGCTGATAGCACATTGACCAGGGCAATGCAGCACGCAAAAACGATTTGGCATTCAGCTGCTACCGGGCTGGATGCCGCGATCAATCTGATACTTACCCATTTTCGGCAGGCAGAATCCTGGCAGCGCGCGCTGTACGTGGTTGTCGTCGCCGTCCCCTTGCTGTTGCTCGTCGCATTATTGACTAATCTGGCGCGGCATGGCGAAGTGCCCGCTAAACCAACGAGCATGGGCGAGCAGACGGTAAAAGTGATCCAACCTAACTTGACGGTTTCACCTGTGTCGTCTGTTACAAAAGCATCCGATGTTAAAACGAAAAATGTAATCCCGGAGACATCAACAGCCGAGATCAAGCCGAAAGCTAAGCACCTGGATAAACCAAAACATTCAGCGACTCAGGCAAAAATAACAAGTAAAAAAGATATCGACAAAAATGAGGCCGTTACGACACCAAGTGGTAGTAAGGATGCCACTGTTTCGGTCACTTGTGCGGAAGGAACCGAGGTGTTCGTCGATGGTATCCGGAAGGGGCGGGTCGGTGCTTTGCCATTAACCGTAGCGGTTCCACCAGGAAAGCATACGGTGATTGTGAGTCATGCGAGCAGGGGTATTTTTACTCAGAGTGTCGAGCTCAATTCAGGCAAGACCGTGCATCTTAAGCCCAGCCTGTGTAAATAATGAAAACTTGCATGGTTGCCAAGTTAATACAAATGTATCTGCCAATAAAGACTCGTTCGGGTGAGCATGATGATTAGCCAATTGGGACGCTATGAGGTGCTGGGTGAGTTGGGTCAGGGTGCGATGGGCGTTGTCTACAAGGCCCGGGATCCGCTGATCGACCGCGTGGTTGCGATCAAGACCATCAACCTCGGCCTTGCAATGGATGAAAAAGAAGAATATGAGGGGCGCTTTTATCAGGAAGCCCGTGCGGCCGGCCGACTCAATCATCCAAATATCGTGACCATTTATGATGTGGGCAAGAGTGGTAACGTAGCTTATATTGCCATGGAGTTTTTGGAAGGGCGCGAGTTACGCGACATCATGAACGAGAGCGGATTATTGCCCGTTGATCAGGTGCTGGACATCGTAGCTCAGGTGGCGCAAGGGCTGGCTTATGCGCATGAATATGACATCGTGCATCGCGATGTCAAGCCATCAAACATCATGGTGATACGTGATGGACATGTAAAAATCACCGACTTCGGCATTGCGCGCATGGCTTCTTCGTCGGTGCGCACTCAAACCGGCATGGTGCTGGGTTCACCCAAATACATGTCGCCCGAGCAGGTGATGGGAAAGTCGATCGATCAACGTTCGGATATTTTTTCTCTGGGCGTGATGCTCTACGAGATGCTGACCGGGCAAGCTCCCTTTAATGGCGAGAACGTCAACGCCATCATGTATCAGACCCTGAATGCAGTACCTGCACCTCCCAATGCGCTGAATTCGGCTGTGCCGGAAATGGTTAACTTCATCGTGGCCAAGGCCTTGGCCAAAGGGGTGGAGGATCGTTACCAGAATGCCAAGGATTTTGCCGCTGATTTACGTACCTGTCGCGACACCCTGCCGCGTTCCGGTCGATCAGTGGAGTTGTCAAATTCTGCCGTCGGCGGCGAGAAAAAATTGCCGGATGCCATCGAGAGTGCCGGACGGATGGGCGCTGATGAGGAAGAGGCTAAATCAGCAACGCATGCGGGATTGTCTAAAGCATTTGATTCGGCGGCCGCGACCATGAGGCTGGCGGCCCTGACTGCCACCAGTGAAGATGTTGACGAGTTGTCCAAGACTCTCAAAATTGGGCGCCCGAGTGCGGAATCAATCAATCTGGCAGGCATTCAGGCCAGACGGCCAGCGTCGACCGCCAGTTCAGTACCTATTGCCAAGCCTCGTCAAACCACACATCAGATATTGGTGAAACCTTCGACTCAATCTCGTGGCGGGAATTTGCTGGTAGTTATCCTCGTGGTATTGGTGTTGTTGGGAATTATCGTATTTTTTGTTTTCTGATTTATTTTCCTAGTTTTAAGCCTACTGTTTTAAAAAAATGTTCAGCGCAGTAGTTCTTCAACATCCGGTTAAACCCTCGTTGTATTTCGCCGTGTCGTTGCTGCTGTTGCATGTGATAGCGGCGATCGTGGTGTGTGTGACTGCTATGCCGTTGCCGGCCAAGCTGGTGATGCTCCTGCTGTTTTCATTGAGCCTGTTTTATTATCTGGCACGCGATGCTCTGTTATTCTTGCCTGATTCATGGCGTGAGATTTCGCTCGAGCAAAATGCGGTGTCGGTTATCACCCGAGATGGATCCAGCGTTGTAGGTCAAGTCGCAAACCAGTCCTTCATCAGTCCGTATTTCATCGTGTTGTGTGTGAGATTGGAAGGACATCGCCTGCTGGTTTGCCGCGTTATCTTTCCGGATGCGATGAGTTCGGGTGCGTTCCGTGAGTTATGCGTTCATCTGAAGTTCGCGTAAGGCGCAATCCGCCGTAGGGTGTCAATGAACGTAGCGTATTGCACCGGACGTTTTATGGTGTGATTCATTTTTACGCGGCGCGAGGGAAAAATAAGGACGGTAATAAGGGCGTATTGCCATACGCCCCTACAAATGTTTGCGAATTGGGATTAATCAGTTTTGGGCGAGAGTATGGTCGGTTGCGGATTCGCCAGCGATCCCGGATAGTCTTTGCTGAAATGCAGGCCGCGGCTTTCGTGGCGTAGCAAGGCGCTTCGCACAATCAATTCAGCATTCAACACCAGATTGCGCAGTTCCAGCAGGTCCGAGCTGATATGGAAGTTGGCGTAATATTCGTTGATCTCATCTTGCAGCAACTGGATGCGGTGTTGGGCGCGTTGCAGGCGCTTGTTGGTGCGCACAATCCCCACGTAGTCCCACATGAAGTGCCGTAATTCGGCCCAGTTGTGCGAGATGACGATTTGTTCGTCTGCGTCGGTCACGCGACTTTCATCCCACGCAGGCAAGGTGGGCGATGCATGATGCGGCTTGCTTAAAATATCGCGAACTGCGGCATCCGCGAACACCAGGCATTCCAGCAGCGAATTGCTGGCCAGCCTGTTGGCTCCGTGCAATCCGCTGTAGGCCGTTTCTCCCACCGCATACAGATTTTCCACATCGGTACGCGCGTGTAAATCAGCGACAACACCACCGCAGGTGTAGTGCGCTGCGGGAACTACCGGAATCGGCTCTTTGCTGATGTTGATGCCCAAGCTGAGGCAGCGCGCATAAATGGTCGGGAAGTGCTCCTGCAGAAACTCGACCGACTGATGAGAGATGTCCAGATAGACGCAATCCAGCCCGTGTTTCTTCATCTCGAAGTCTATTGCGCGTGCTACCACATCGCGCGGAGCAAGTTCCGCGCGTTCATCGTGACCCGGCATGAAGCGTGTACCGTCGGGGAGCTTCAGGATGCCGCCTTCGCCGCGCACGGCCTCGCTGATTAAAAAAGATTTCGCATGCGGGTGATATAAACAAGTCGGGTGGAACTGGATGAACTCCATGTTGGCCACACGGCAACCAGCGCGCCAGGCCATCGCGATGCCATCGCCTGTCGCCGTGTCAGGGTTGGTGGTGTAAAGATAGACCTTGCCCGCCCCGCCCGTTGCCAGAATGGTGTTTTGCGCGGTGATGGTGATGACTTCATCGCGCAGGCAATCGAGCGCATAAACACCGTAGCAGCGATTATCTGACCGCCCCAGTTTTTTGCCAGTGATCAAATCGACCGACATATGATTTTCCAGAACCGTAATGTTCGGATGGCTCAACACGCGTGCGGCGAGGGTCTCCTGCACGGCGTGACCGGTCGCATCGGCGGCATGAATGATGCGTCTGCGGCTGTGCCCGCCTTCTCGGGTGAGGTGATAGCCCATGCCGTTGGATAGGTCCTTGGTAAAGGGAACACCCTGGGTTATCAACCAATCAATGGCGGCTTTGCCATGCTCGACCACAAAGCGGGTGGCGGCTTCATCGCACAGGCCGGCACCGGCGATCAAAGTGTCCTGAATGTGCGCATCTAGGGAGTCGTCGGATGACAATACCGCAGCAATGCCGCCTTGTGCCCAGCCGCTGGCACCATCTTGCAAGGATTTTTTGGTGATCAGTCCAACTTTTTGGCTCTCGGCCAGCTTGATGGCCATTGTCAGTCCGGCCAAGCCACTGCCGATAATCAGGGTGTCAAATTTCAGCAATTCGGTTCACGGTGTAAATATTCATACTAGGACTATAGCAGACAGACGGCATAAGCAAGGTCATTGGTCCTTGTGATAGCTGACGTGGATGGGGCGGAGCGGTTATACTTGCACCGCAGAGGAAGTCTCATAATATCAACAATAAATTTGGAATAGTCAGGGATGACAGACCGGGAAGTCGATCAGCAGTTGGTAGAGCGCGTTCAGCGTGGTGATAAGCATGCCTTTGATTTGCTGGTATCCAAATATCAACGCAAGCTCGGGCGGCTCATTTCACGCTTTGTGCGGGATTCGGCCGAGGCCGAGGATGTCACGCAGGATGCTTTTATCAAGGCATACCGCGCGTTGCCCGGTTTTCGCGGCGAGAGCGCGTTTTACACCTGGTTATATCGCATCGGCATCAACACGGCCAAAAATCACCTGTTGGCGAACAAGCGCCGCGCGCCGACCAGTACGCCGTTTGATGCGGAGGAATCAGAGTCTTTTGAGGAAGCCAGCCTGTTGCGTGAAGTAAATACGCCGGAAAATGAACTCATGAGCAAACAGGTTGTCGATGTCGTGCAAGCTTCGTTGCAGCAATTGCCGGAGGATTTGCGCAGCGCGTTGACGTTGCGCGAGATCGAGGGTTTGAGTTACGAGGAAATTGCCAGCGTGATGAATTGTCCGATCGGCACAGTGCGGTCGAGAATTTTCAGGGCGCGTGAGGCGGTAGCGGAAAATCTGCGCCCATTGTTAGAAACCAGTAAGGGTACGAGGTGGTAGGTATGAAACAGCAAATTTCAGTATTGATGGACGGCGAATTGTTTGAGGATGAAGCGGCGAGTTTGTTCGACCATATCAAACGAAGTTCCGATGTGCATATGGATTGGGAAGTCTATCATCTGATTGGTGATGTGCTGCGCCAACCCGAACACATCCATCGCGGCTTGAGTGCGAAAGTGCGCGAGCGTATGCAGGATGAGCCTACTGTGTTGGCTCCGCGTGGTCGTGCGGTGAAACAGAGAATTCGTACGTTTGCGTTGTCAGCGGCGGCTTCGCTATCGGCGGTCGGTGTGGTGGCTTGGATGTCGTTGCAGATCAGTCCCGAGGTGGCGCCAAAAATGGCGATGCAACAGTCGGCTATACGTCCGGTCAGCATGCAAATCCAGAATGAATCCAATGATTATTTGATGGCGCATCAGGAATTCTCTCCCAGCACGTATATGAATGGCAGTGCATCTTACATTCGCACGGTTTCGTACAGCCGCGATGAAGCCCCTGTGAAAAATAGCCCAGATGAAAAATAATACAGGGGAAAAACAGCGATGAAGTTGTTCGTTGTGTTTTGTGGGCTGCTGCTGGCTGTCGTTGCCAACGTCTATGCAGAAGAGACCCCGGTCAGCCTTGATTGGCTTGAGACCGTTGTCTTTGCCGGGCATCAGACCGATTACAGCGGGGTGTTCGTTTATCAATATGATAATCGAGTCGAGACGTCAAACATCATTCACGTTACTGAAGCGAATGGCGAATATGAGAAGCTGGAAAGTCTCGACGGGCCCAAGCGCGAAATCATTCAACATGATGGGCATGTCTGGAACTACATTAACCACAAAATGGTACTGGTTGACAGCCAGCAAGGGCATAGCGGGTTCCCGTTTTTGTTGCCTGAGCAGCTATCCGCATTGAGTGCAAACTATCAGGCCAAGCTGCTGGGGGTGGAGCGAGTGGCGGGTTACAACGCACAAGTTATTTTGTTCCAGCCCAAAGATAATTTGCGTTATACGCATAAAATATGGGTGCATACCGATTCAGGTTTGCTATTGAAAGCTGTCGTGCTGGGTGACAAAAATCAAGTTGCCGAACAATACGCTTTTACACAATTGCAAATTGGCGGAAAGATAGATCGTTCCTGGGTTCGAGAATTTAATTCGGTGGGGTTGCCCGGTAAAAGTTTACCCAAGCCGCCAGAAGCGGCTAAGGACATCACGCCTATCAATAGCGGTTGGGTGGCCGATACGCTGCCGTCTGGCTTCAAGAAAACCATGGAAGTTAAGCGTCCGATGCACGGCAAACATGCCCCCGTCACGCAAATAGTGTTCTCCGATGGGTTGAGCGCAATTTCCATATTCATCGAGCCAAATGATGAGGATGAAGATGATGTGGACGGATTGTCCAGCCGTGGCGCAGTGAATCTGTATCACAAGGTAGTGGACAAGAATCTGATTACCGTAGTCGGAGAAGTCCCACCGCATACCGTGATGCAGGTGCTCGATTCGGTACGCTACAACGGTAAGTGACCATGCTGGAAACGCGCGCGATAATTGTACAGATTGAAGGGCAATTTGCCATTGTCCGGGCCACCCAGGCTAATGGCTGTGAGCAGTGCAACGGCAAAGGTTGTGGGACGGGCAAGCTGTCCCAATTGTTTTGCAGCAAACCCCGCCAATTTCAGGTAGATAATCCAATCAATGCAGTTGTTGGCGATGAAGTCGTCATATCGGTTGCCGAGGGTGCGGTATTGCGCGGAATAGGCTTGGTTTATTTGTTGCCCTTGTTATTGTTGGTAATAGGCGCGATGCTTGGCAGTATCGGGGTGGTTCAGCCTGAACAACGTGATGGATATGCCGCTGCGGGTGCGTTGTTTGGTTTGGCTGTCGGCTTCGTTATTGCCAAATGGATTTCCTCGCGTCAGGTCAGGAGTCATTTTCAGCCTTATATTGCGCGGCCATGGCGTGAGGATTAGAGCATGAAGACGCAGGAAGAAAGATGTAATGCAGGGGAACAGATTGACGCTTAATACTTATTTTTATTTCACGTGGCAGATGGACCGTTAATTCTTTTGTTATGGAGGATGACTAAATGTTGAGAAAATTTTCAGGTATGTTGGTTTTGCTCTTCGGAATCATTTGCAGCACATCAGCTCAGGCCAAGGAATTGCCGGATTTCACTGATTTGGTGGAAAAGCAGGGTGCGGCTGTAGTCAACATCAGTACTACGCAAATTATTCAAAATATACAGGGGATCCCCAATATTCCCGAGGACGACCCGTTCTACGAATTTTTCAAGCGCTTCGCGCCGCAAATGCCGCGCGAGCAAGAGTCGCAATCGCTCGGTTCGGGTTTCATCATCAGTGCCGATGGCTACATCATGACCAATGCGCATGTGGTGGATCATGCCGACAAGATCACCGTGCGCCTGACCGACAAGCGCGAGTTTCGCGCCAAGGTCATTGGTGCGGACAGGCGTACCGATGTGGCCTTGCTGAAAATAGATGCGACGGGTTTGCCGAAAATCACGGTGGGCGACCCGAACAAGCTAAAAGTAGGCGAATGGGTCGTTGCGATCGGCTCTCCGTTTGGCTTCGATAGCAGTGTGACTGCCGGCATCGTCAGTGCAAAGGGACGATCATTGCCGCAGGATAATTTTGTGCCCTTCATTCAGACGGATGTGGCAATCAATCCCGGCAATTCCGGCGGTCCATTGTTTAATATGAATGAAGAAGTGGTCGGCATCAACTCGCAAATCTATACCCGCTCCGGCGGTTCGATGGGCCTGTCTTTCGCGATACCGATTGATGTGGCGACGCAAGTGGCTGACCAGCTGCGCCGCAGTGGCCGGGTGACACGTGGGCGCATCGGAGTGGCGATACAGGAGTTGACCCGCGAGTTAGCTGAATCATTCGGCTTGAGCAAACCCAATGGGGCGCTGATCAGCAGTGTGGAAAAGAATGCGCCTGCCGACAAGGCGGGCATCGAGGCCAGCGATGTGATTCTCAAGTTTGACGGCAAGCCTGTGATTAATTCCAGTGATTTGCCGCGCATGGTGGCGGCGATCAAGCCGGGAACCAAGGTGGCGGTCGAATTGTGGCGCAAGGGTGAATCCAGGCAAGTCACCGTTGTGGTCGCTGAGATGCCCGAAGATGGCAAGTTGGCGCACGCCACCAAAAAGCAGTCAGACGACGCGACGGAGATGATTTCGCGTATGGGCATTGCCGTCAGCGAATTGAACGCCGAGCAACTCCAGGAGCTGCAAGTGGGTGGGGGCTTGCTGGTGGAGGATGTCAAAGGATCATCAGCGCATGCCGCCGGATTGCATCAGGGCGATGTGCTGCTGGCTATCGGAAATGTGCCAATTCATTCGCTGGCGCAGGTCAACGAGCTGCTCAAGCAGGCTCCCAATGGGCGTAATGTCGCATTGTTGGTGCGGAGGGGTGATAACGCTACATATATTGCGATCAAGCTGGACGAGAAGTAATCCCGGAGAAGGTACACAGTCCTGCGTGTCATGCCTAAATCGGCTAGAATTCGCGCTTTGCGAAAATGCCGCACCCTCTCCCCATCGAGTTTGCTCGATAGCAGATACCTGCCTTTGGTAGAAGGTTGGGGAAGCGGGACGGCGTGACTTATTTGGGACTCTATGCAGCATATCCGTAATTTCTCCATCATTGCTCATATCGATCACGGCAAGTCTACGTTGGCTGATCGCATCATCCAGTTGTGCGGTGGCTTATCCGACCGCGAAATGGAAGCGCAGGTGCTCGACTCGATGGATCTGGAGCGCGAGCGCGGTATCACCATCAAAGCGCAGACCGCCGCGTTAAGTTACAAGGCTCGCGACGGTCAGGTGTACAACCTCAATCTGATCGACACCCCGGGACACGTGGATTTTTCCTACGAAGTGTCGCGTTCGCTATCGGCTTGCGAGGGTGCGCTGCTGGTGGTGGATGCATCCCAAGGCGTGGAGGCGCAGACCGTGGCGAATTGCTATACGGCGCTGGATCTGGGTGTCGAAGTGGTGCCGGTGCTGAACAAGATCGACTTGCCGTCGGCCAATCCTGAAAACGCGATCGAGGAAATTGAGGAAGTGATCGGCATCGACGCGCATGATGCGACCCGCTGTTCTGCCAAGACGGGTGAAGGCGTGCAGGATGTGCTGGAAGCGCTGATTGTCAAAGTGCCTGCCCCTAAAGGTGATCCAGATGCGCCGTTGCAGGCGTTGATTGTTGATTCGTGGTTCGACAATTATGTCGGGGTGGTGATGCTGGTGCGGGTGATGAACGGCACGCTCAAGCCCAAGGAAAAGATTCTGTTTATGGCCACAGGCGCGCAGTATCTGACCGAGCATGTCGGCGTGTTTACCCCTAAGTCGCAGCCGCGCGAAAGTCTGAGTGCAGGTCAGGTCGGATT
>JADGRL010000031.1 GCA_017880865.1 Gallionella sp. | reverse complement strand
CGTCTCCACTTCCATGTAGCCGTGACGGATGAAAAATTCGCGTATCGTCTGGATGATCTTGGTGCGTTTTCTGAACACTTCGCGCGTGTCCTCGTTGGTGATCAGGTCGAGATAACGCTGGCGATATTTTTGTTCCTGATCGGACAGGCCGTGGAATTTTTCCGGTAACGGGCGCAGCGCCTTGGTCAGCAAACGCATTTGCGTGACGCGCACGGAAAGCTCGCCGGTCTTGGTCTTAAACAGCACGCCCATAGCACCCAGGATGTCGCCCAGATCGTAATGCTTGAACGCGTTGTGCGCATCTTCGCCGGTATCATTATTGCTGATGAACAACTGGATGCGCCCGCTCATGTCCTGCACCGTGGCGAAGCTGGCCTTGCCCATCACGCGTTTGAGCATCATGCGTCCGGCCACCGCAACGTGAATCTGCGCGGCCTCAAGCTCGTCATGCGTCTTCTCGCTGAACTCGGCATGCAGTTCGCCCGCCAGATGCTTGCGCTCGAAGTCGTTCGGGAAAGCCACGCCCGCCTTGCGTATCTCGGCAAGCTTATTGCGGCGTTCCGCGAAGATCTGGTTGTCGTCTTGCGGGTGCCCGGCCATAACCAGCGACTTATCGAGTGTTGTTTGCTCGCTTAGTCGAATGGCTAGTGGTTCCATCAAAAGTTCTTCGGATGGGGGAAGGGTAGGTTCGGTAGTCATGATGATCTGAATGGCGAGTTAAATTTAAGCGGCGTGAAATATAGCACAGTGGCGGATTTTGCGGGCTATGCTACTTAATTTGGTGCAAACTTTTCGCCTTGATTCAGCCTGTTGAGTGCAAACTGCCACGGAAACTCCAGCTTGCCGTTGATGCTCACGAGATTATCGGCCAGCCGCGCGTTGATCTCTGCTAGCGACTTGTCGCGTTCCGACCACATGAGTTCCGTGAGCCAGGCGTAATCCTTCAGGTTGGCTTGCAGGCTCAGGCGATTGGGGTAGGGCGTGGTGGACGTGATGGTCAAAGGCTGCATCGCATCGCATTCGCGTTGTGCTTCATCGGGCGGCACACCGATGGCGAGCAACTGCACGAACACGGCATCGACAAAACGCTGCGGCAACGTGGCGTAGGGCGCGGCTTCCAGCACCAGCCCCAGACGGTCATGCTCGCTGATCGCCACCACCAGTTTCGGGCGCGTGTGCAACAGATTCAGCGACCAGTCGCCCAGACGGTTCGCGCCCGGTGAAGGCGGTTCAGCGGGTGCTGCCTTCATCGCCGTCAGAAGCTTTTGTGTGCAGCGCAATGCTGTCACTTTGTGTACTTCCTGTCATGGTTCGCGTAGTCGAGCATCATGCATCATGCCTCATCCCCAAGCCATGCGGGAATGTCGCGGCTGCCATGCAGCACGCGCCAGATGCTGATTTGATCGGCAGTCTCCACATAGAACACCAGATAGGGGAAACGCTTGCAACGCCAGAACCTCAGGCCGGGCAAATTCAATTCATGGGCATAACGCGGAGAGCCCGCACCCGGACGGCGCTGGATATGGAGATAAGTTTGTTCCAGAGAATCAATAAACGCCAAGGTTACTTCAGGCGCATTTTGCAGATAGTATTCGACTGCCTCCTGCACATCTCGGTCTGCCCGCTCGTGGCGAACCAACGGTTTCATCTGGGCGGCTTCATCTGGTTTTGGTCAAGCGTTTCTTGATGCCGGAACGCAGCGAGGCAAAGTAGTTGGCATCGGCCAAGCCCGTGGGTTTGGACTGCGCGCCCTCCAGCAGCAAGTTGCGCAGTTGCGTCCGCTCCTGATCGCGGCGGATCAACTCGCGCACATACTCGCTGGAGGTGCCATAACCCGCCGTGCTGACCTGCTGATCCACAAATTCCTTGAGGACGGCAGGAAGAGATATATTCATTGTTGACATGTCGGCAAGTCTAGTTGGCTTGGCAAAATTTGGCAAGATATTTGGGGCGGGCAAAATTTGGCGAAGTGCAGCTGTGGGGGATGTAAATTGAATCGGCCCCTTTTAGCTCTGCTGCGATCTGTCTGATTGGTTTGGTGCGCTCGAAAAACAATGCTAACCTGCCCTAATGAGCTCGCAGACCCCCAACAACTTACTGGGACTCGATGCCGTTATCACGGCACCAGTCTTTAGCCAACGCGGCTAGCGCCTGATCTTTATATTGGTACCATTTATCCTGCAACTGGAAGCGTTCCAGCCCATGCTTGAATCTGGCAAAAGCGCCTTTGCCCTTTAACAGGGACAACAGCTCATCTCTTTGCTCTTCTATTGGCAATGAAAGTACAAATTCCTCCATTACGCGGTGTTCGTGAAAATCAAATTTGGACGGCAGCGGAATGTAGTCATCTTCATGATTGATGAACTCTCTGGCCTGCTCGATGGCCTCTCTGTGCCATTCCGCATGCACCGACAAATCTTCATCGCTTTCTGCAGCGGCAATCGCTTCGTCCGTAAACAGAACAACTTCACCGGTAGATATTTTCAGGTACGACCGTGATTCATCGCCCTGAAATTCCATGCCTTCGACTATTTTCTTTAAATCCACTTTCATCATATGACAGTCCAGTGTGCGGGATTTTATTTTATCGGGAAAATTCGGTTCCAACACTGTATGCTGTTTCGAGAACTATTAAGTTTCCTTAATTCGTAGCATTACGCGATTTTCCGTAGGTCGGGCTTCAGCCCGACATGTCGGGTTAAAACCCGACCTACACTAACTTAGACGGTTTTTTTAAGGGCTCGCATTTGTGGTGAGGAGAGAACCTTCCCGCATTCAGCCCGTAGGTTGGGTTAGCGGCATTTTCGCGTAACCCAACAGCCTTTTAAAATGATGTTGGGTTACGCGGTGAAACTGCTAACCCAACCTACGGGCTGAAGTCACAATATTTTTTCGGACGCGGCGGCAATCTCATCGTGGCAAGAACATGGGTACGGCGCACCCCACCACATTGTTAGCGTTTTTTCTTTCCCTTCGTACTGTGGCCAATTTTTCCCTGCTTGCGGAATCCGTCGCGGGAGTTGAGGAAGACCAATACCTTTGCACGGGATGGGTGATCGTGCGAAATGTGTTTAAGAAAATCGTCGACCAATACTTTTCCTTGCCGAACAGTTAATGGATTTCCATATAGCCGTTTTGCGACAAATTGCAGAGAGCTAACGGTACTAGGATGACTTTCCCCCAAGAGTTCGCGTCGCATTTCGAGTGCTTGTTTGCCGAGATCAAGGGCGCGATTATAGTTTCCGAATTTCGCGTAGCAATTGGCAAGGTTGTTAAGTTGACGGGCAATATTTGGATGTTTGTCACCAAGGAGTTCGCGCTGTATTTCGAGTGCTTGTTCGCCGAAATTAAGGGCTAGGGCAGAATTACCAAGCTCTTTATAGATATTGGAAAGATTGCTGAGTGATTCTGTAATATCAGGGTGTTTTTCGCCCCAAAGTTCACGCCGCATCTCGAATGCCTGTTTGCAAAGTAAAAGAGCACGTGGAATGTCACCAAGACTCGTGTAAGTCATGGAGATATTATTAAGTGATGTAGCTACATCATGGTGTTTGTTGCCGAAAAATCCGCGCCGTATTTCAAGTGCTTGTTTGCCGCATTCAAGGGCACGGGGATAGTCATTAAGGTCAGCGTAGTGACCATCTATGTTACTAAGTGAATCTGCAACATCCGAGTGCTTTTCTCCTAAGAGTTCGCAGCGCATTTCGAGTGCCTGTTTGCTAAGCTTAAGTGCGAGGAGATAGTCCCCAAGGCTTGCATAGCAGGTAGCAAAATCATTGAGCAGGTTCGCCTTCAGGAGTGTATGGCCAAAATTCTGAGTTTCATATTTTTTGAGAGCTTGCTGCACGATTTGCAGCGTTTCTTTGTAACGTCCACGGTGGTAGGCCGGATAGGCTTGCAACCAGAGAAGACGGACAGATGCCATAGGCGAGGTAAATTCGGCGTGAAGCTGCCATGCACGCAAGTGCTCGAACTCCAGCTCGAAAATTGGCAGTTCATAGAAGTCTTTACGAATTGCCTCGAACCAGTCGCCCAAACGTTGCGCTATCGTGTTGACCCAGTCAATGCGCTGAGTGAGTGGGCAATCCTTGCGACGAACTTCTTGTACCAAGCGGTGGACTGCGTAGCGTTCGTTACCCGGCACTTGTTGCAACAGTCGTAGTGCAACGCCCAAGCCAAGGGCGCCGTATAACTCGGTTGGCTTAACGTCGATGAGGTGCGCCATCAGCCGCAGACTCATGGGTGAAGAACCGCTCCAGGTAAGCAAATTCAGCACGTCGGCCAGCAACGGTTCTTCGCTGATTTCCTGTTCACTGATTCTCAGTGTCTTGAACAGATCAGCCTCGTGCCCTGTCAGGCTGGGAAGTTGCGCGGGGAATGCTTGCCCCAAGTCTTCGAGAAGCAGGTCGCGATAAGCGCACCAGCCGATATGACGGCGTGCAAGGAAAGCGCCCGCCAATTCCAGCGCCAAAGGCAGACCGCTCAGCGTTGCGACGATTTTACGAACAGCGGACTTTTCTGCTTCGTTAGTCGGTTGCGACTTGGCCTCCTGAATCAGCATCGCATAAGACTGCTCGGCATCAAGCAGATCAAGCTCAACATCGGCGAAGTCCGGCTGTTCGCGGCGGCTGGTCACTAGTATGTGAGGATTGGCCGATGGTACAGGGAGGTAATCGCGTATGGCATCCACCGATTCCAGATTGTCGAAAACAATCAGGCAATCCGAATAGGTCTTGAGACGATGACGGGCTATATCCAGTTTGGTCGCGTGTTCCGATGCAGGGGCTACCCAGTTTGCATCGACGGCGATTTGGGTCAATTGGGCATCGATGTTTTCGTCGGCAGTGATCCAATAAACTCCGTTGGGATATTCATCGCGATATTGGTATGCATACTCAACCGCAAGCTGGGTCTTGCCCAACCCTCCAATGCCTTGAAATAACGCAGTTTGTCCAATGCTGGTGGGCTTACCTGCCAGAAGTTGTTGGCGCACTTTTGCCAAAGCCGTATCTCGCCCCACCATGTATTTGCCCTTGGCGCGAAAGGGCACCAGAAAGGCCGGATTGCGTGGGTCGTAGTTGGGCTTGGACGATGGTGTTGGAGCAGCATCTGTTGGTGCGTCAGATTTTGCGCTTGGTGGAATGGTGCTGAGTAGCTTATTGATTTCCAGTGCCAGTTCATTCAGGAGATGATCTGTATCATGTTCACTAAAACCGGATAGAGGCTTGTTATCAATCGGTCTTCCCTGAATTTTGCTTAGCCATTCCACTGTCTGCCACGGACAGGGTTTGAGGATAAGCGGAATGACCCGTAAGCCTTCTGTTTTACGGCGTTCTAGCAAGGGTGGTACTTCCTTGCCAAGAATAAATTTTGAACTCAGGAAGTCGGCGCTGATCAGCAGAATGGCAACATGCGCTGACTCTATGGCATGTTCGATTTCTGGATACCAGTCATCGCCCCCTGCAATTTTTCGATCTTCCCAAACCGACAACAAGCCTTGGTTTTCCAACACCGCAAGCTGAGTTTGCAGCCGATTTTTCCAATCTTCGTCTTTGTGGCTATAGCTGATGAAAACTTTAGGCATGGTCTAAATACCAATAACAATTAAAGAGAGCGAGTTCAAAATACTTAACCGCCTATATTCCCGTCAGCAGCTCCCTGAATCATACCGTCAAATCCATCCCACAGACCATGCCATTTGCCGAATCACAAAACCAATTTAAAGGCTCAGCATCATTTTTCTTTCCACGGCGCAAAGTCGCTGGGCATTTTTAATTCGGTTTGGACTCATTCGCACCCCTCCTGCACCACCACATGCGCACGCTCGATCTCGCGGTGAAAGCTCGCCGGAATGCGCGCCCAGTCCATGATGTCCACGCGGATCGGCAGATTGCTTTCGATGAAGGCTTCCTTGAGGTCGTAAAGCACGGCGGTTTCTTCAAGCAGGTTTTGCGGGTTGCGCAGTACGAGGTCCAGGTCGCTGGCTTCGTGTCCACCACCGGTGACGCGGCTGCCGTAGGCCCAGACTTCCGCGTGCGGGACGTGAGCACTCAGCAGAGCCTGAACCTGTTCCAGATACTTTTGCGGCAAGTCGAGCGAGATGGCTTGGCGTGCTGACATGACTATTCCGTGTCGCCGAATTTCACGCGCAGCACAGTTTCCAGTGTTTTCGCATCGGTAACGAAACCCGGCAAAAGTACCAGCGTTTCTTTGGCAAAGCCTTCGCCGTAATCGTGGGCAGTGCTGTTGCGGTTGTCACGGTAGGCGAACCAGCGCTCGACTTCTTCCACGCTCATCAGGCCGTGAGTCGCGGCGAGGCGCAGAAAATCTTTGACCGGCGTTGAATCAAGTATCTTGCCGCCGTGGCCGTAGTCCTTGAGCGCGCGCTTGATGAGCTTGAAGGCGGTCTCCTGAGCGAGCTCGTAGCCTTTGACGATGGCATTGCGGAAGACTTCTTGGTCGATGCTATCCGGCTCGGCTTTTTGATAGAACGCGAGTGAGGATTCGAGCGTGCCGATGCAGCGTTTGAGGTGGTCGGTGTTGAGTATCATTATTCTTTCCAGCCCTTTTTTATGGCATCTCGAATCATACCGTCAAACCCATCCCGCAGACCATGACATTTGCCGAATCACAAAACTAATAAAGGGACCGCATCATTTTTGGTTCCGGCATAACCTAAAGGTTAGCCTCCGCCGCAACAAGCCGCTACGTGGCGTGTTGTCTTACCACGGCGCAAAGCCGATGGGGCGCTTCTTCTTCGGTTCCAGTGGAGTCATCAATTCGTGTATGGCTTCAAAAACCGCTCTGAATTTGATGTCGTATTTCTTTTCTAGCGCGACTAATTTTTGCGACAGCTCGGCGTTGGAGGCGAGCATCTGCCGCAATTGCACGAAGGCGCGCATGATTGCTATGTTGACTTGAATGGCGAGATCACTGCGCAACACACTGGAGAGCATGGACACGCCTTGCTCGGTGGAGGCGTAGGGGAGGCTTCTTCGTCCACCACGACCGGTTGTATTGTTTGAGGTCACAATTTGTGACCTCAAACTTGAGGTGTCAGATTGGCTCATCAATGCGGCATATTCGTCGGCGGTGAGTTGAAACATAAAATCTTCCGGGAAGCGTTCAAGATTGCGCTTGACAGCTTGGTTCAATACTTTAGTTTCCACTTCGTAGAGTTCCACCAGATCGGCATCCAGCATGACTTTCTGCCCTCTAATCAGAAATATCCGCGATTCGATTTGCGTTATGGATGCAATCAAATTTTGGTCTGTCATAGCGCGCTCCTTGATATGGGTGGCAACTTCCGCAACAACGGTGTCGGGTTGAAATCCGACCTGCAAAATTAACCGGGGTGGTCACACAAGCGACCACCCCGGTTTGCTTAAACGCCTTGCTTCAGGCTCGCTGAGATGAAATCGTCAAGGTCGCCGTCGAGCACGCTTTGCGTGTTGCCGACTTCATGGTTGGTGCGCAAGTCCTTGATGCGCGACTGGTCCAGAACATAAGAACGGATCTGGTGGCCCCAGCCGATGTCGGATTTTCCGTCTTCCAGCACCTGTTTTTCGGCGTTGCGTTTGCGCAGTTCTTCCTCGTACATGCGCGATTTGAGCATCGCCATCGCCTCGGCACGGTTGCGGTGTTGCGAGCGGTCACTCTGGCATTGCACGACGATGTTGGTCGGGATGTGGGTGATGCGCACCGCCGAGTCGGTCTTGTTGATGTGCTGTCCGCCAGCCCCTGATGCGCGATAGGTGTCGACGCGCAGATCGGCGGGGTTGATCTCGACTTCGATGGAGTCATCAACTTCCGGGTAGACGAACACGCTGGAGAACGAGGTGTGGCGGCGGTTGCCGGAATCGAACGGCGATTTCCTCACCAGCCGATGCACGCCGGTCTCGGTACGCAGATGGCCGTAGGCATAGTCGCCTATCACCTTGAGCGATGCGCCCTTGATGCCCGCGACTTCGCCGTCGGATTGTTCCAGCACTTCGACGGTAAAGCCTTTGCGCTCGCAATAGCGCAGATACATGCGCAGCAGCATCGAGGCCCAGTCCTGCGCCTCGGTGCCGCCGGAACCGGATTGAATGTCGACGAAGCAGTTGTTCGGGTCCATCGGGTGGGCGAACATGCGGCGAAATTCCATCGCGGCGACGCGCTTCTCGATGTCCTGGATGTCGGCGGCGGTGCTGTTCAGGCTGTCATCGTCGTTTTCAGCTCTAGCCATTTCAAACAGCTCGCCCGCATCGCTGAGGTCTTGCTGGATTTTGCTCAGGCCCAGCACCACACCTTCGAGCAACTTGCGTTCGCGTCCCAGCTCCTGAGCGCGCTTGGCATCCTGCCAGATGGCGGGATTTTCGGCGAGTTCACTGACTTCGACTAAGCGTTCCTGCTTGGCATCGTAGTCAAAGATACCTCCGTAATTCTGCGCTTCGTGTTGCCAGGTCTTGCAGTTGATGGGAGAGTGAATTAAGTTGTTCGGCTTCCATGATTTTGTCGCGTGCTTAAAAGGGCGCGATTATAGCGCAAACAAGCCTATCAGCACTCCGCAGACCATCGCGACAAAGCCGGTGGCTACGTGTCGGGCGAGACTCCAGCCGCCGATGAACACCACCATGCCGAACTTGAAAGCGAGGTTGGAAAGAAAGGCGAGTGCGATCGCGGTGACGGTCTGGTGTTCGCTCAATTGTCCGAGATTGAACAGGCGCAGGCTCGATAGCGCGATCGCATCCACATCGGTCAAGCCCGATACCAAAGCCACGACATACAGGCCGCGGCTGCCCGCGAGATTTTCCATCCAGGCCGCGCCCAGCAACACGACGACATACAGCAAGCCAAAGCTGATGGCGGTATGCAGTTCGGCGGGGTTGGAGGTTTCCGGGACGTAGAGTTCGGTGGCCTTGTCCATCTTGCGCCAGTTATACAGCGCGATCATCAAACCGAACAAAAATCCGCCCGCGAGCACCGGGAACAATCCGGGTAGCGTGCCGTAGGCGACCACGGCACTGACCACCAGCAAACGCAGCAACACCACCATGCTGGCAATCACGATCACCGAGGCGGCCAGGTGGGACATGGCTTGATTGCTCTTGCTGTGTTTCGCGTAGATCAAGGTGGTCGCGGTGCTGGACACGAGACCGCCGAGAAAACCCAGCAGCGGCGCGCCATAGCGGGTACCCACCACCTGTAATGCGGCATAACCCGTCAGACTGATGCCGGAGATCAGCACCACCATCAGCCAGGCCTGATGAGGATTGAAGGCGTGGTAGGGGCCGTAATCCTGATCAGGCAGAATCGGCAACACGATAAATGTCAGCACGGAAAATTGCAGCACGGCCACCAGATCGCGGCGCGTGAGTTTCTGCGACAAGCCGCGCAATTCGGGTTTGAAATAGAGCAGCGCGGTGATGCCAATCGCCAGCATCACGGCCAGCGTGGCAAGACCATACCAGATCATCGCGCCCAGCCCGTAACACAGCAGCAGGGCGATCACCGTGGTGGTGCCCGGATCGTTTTCCCTGTCCTGAGCCTGTCGAAGTGGCTCGCCGCGATTATTGATGTATGCCGCGATGATCATGCCGGCCACGGCCAGCAAACCGGCGATTAGCAGCCAAGGGGAGCCGAGCTTGGTGGAGAGCAGCGCGGTCAGCGTGCCGAATAAGGCGACCAGCGCGAAGGTGCGCAGACCGGCCTTGGCCGACGGGTTGCGCTCGCGCTCCAGGCCGATCAACAGGCCGATCGCAAGGCTGGTGAGGAACTGCGGCAAGGCTTCGATGCCGCTGTTTTGCAGAAATAAGGTTTCCATTGCGCTACCCCTTTGCGTTCTGCCAATGACGAACGATGAGTTGCAAACTCTGAGAGCCGTTGTATTCATTGATGCTCAGGCTGTACACGGCATGGATGCGTTCAGGTAAGGGTTTGTTGTGTCCGAACAGTATGGCCTCAAGGAGTTTTCCTTGCGCGCTTAGGCGCAGCTTGAGATGTTTTTCGCCAACCACGCGCTGATTCTGCACGCTGAAGTCGTCAGAAAATTGCGGGGCGGGGAAACCCTGCCCCCACACTTGTTCATCCAATATGCGCGCCACGTCCAGATTCATTTCGGCAATATCCAGCGCGCCGTCGGTTTCGATGCGCTGAGCCAGATCGTTAGCGTCTAGCAGTTCGCCACAGACTTGCTCGAAGGCCGCGACGAAGCTTTCAAAGTCAGCTTCCGCGATACTCAGCCCTGCTGCCGCCGCATGGCCGCCGAATTTTTTGATGAGTGTGGGATGGCGTTTGCTCACCCTATCCAGCGCGTCGCGCAAATGCAGTCCGGCGATGGAACGTCCCGAACCTTTTATTTCTCCATTGTTAGCACGGGCAAAGGCGATAGTCGGGCGGTGAAATTTATCCTTGAGGCGCGAAGCGAGTATGCCGATCACGCCCTGATGCCAGGATTCATCGAATAACGTCAGGCTATAATTATCTTTCGGCTCTATATGTTCGAGTGCCGCGAGCGCGTTTTCCTGCATATCGGTTTCGATACTGCGCCGCTCACGATTCAGCGCGTCCAGTTTTGCGGCGATCTGTAGCGCAGTCGCCGCATCATCGGTTAGCAGGCAATTGATGCCCAGACTCATGTCGTCCAGCCTGCCCGCCGCATTCAGGCGCGGCCCGACGGTAAAGCCCAAATCCTGACTGGAGACTTTAGCCAGATTTTTTTTTGCCACTTGCAACAGCGCGTTGATACCCGCACAAGCGCGTCCGGCGCGGATGCGAAGCAAACCCTGTTGCACCAGGATGCGGTTGTTCTGATCGAGCTTGACCACATCGGCGACGGTGCCGAGCGCCACTAGATCAAGCAGCTCGGCGAGTTTGGGTTCGGCTTGTTCGGCAAATGCGCCGCGTGTGCGCAGTTCGGCGCGCAACGCCAGCAGCACATAAAACATCACGCCCACACCGGCCAGATGCTTGCTGGGAAATGCGCAGCCGGGATGGTTGGGATTGACGATGCAGGCCGCATCCGGCAATGCGTCGCCGGGCAAATGATGGTCGGTGACGAACACCTGCATACCGAGCCGATTGGCCTCGGCCACACCGTCTACGCTGGCGATGCCGTTGTCCACGGTCAGCAAAATATCCGGCGCACTCTTCGCGGCCAGTTGGACGATCTCTGGCGTCAGCCCGTAACCGTATTCGAAGCGGTTCGGCACGATGAAATCGACTCGCGCACCGAAGGAGCGCAGGCCACGTACCGCCACCGCACAGGCAGTTGCACCGTCGGCATCGTAGTCGGCGATGACCATGATTGTCTTTTTTGAGGCGATCGCATCAGCCAGCAAACAGGCCATTTCGCGTGCGTTTTTCAGTGCGTCAAACGGCAACAGTTCGGCAAAGGTGGTGTCCAGTTGCTTGCTGTCCGTAATGCCACGCGCCGCAAAAATCTTCGCCAGCGCGAACGAAGAACCGCTGCCCTGCAAATGCTGCACGGCGGCTGTGGGGATGCTGCGAGGAGCGATTTCAGTCATGGTTATATCTGTATAAACACCTTAAGTTGAACGAGTTTAACACCCTCAGACATGAAAGCCTTATGCGAGCTAAAATGCGTCGCCACATTTCATAGCCTCGTTTTTTTTGGTCAGTTGAGCTAGAATCGCGCTCACTTTTTAAGTCAGGCATAGAAAACATCGTGGCATTAATAGTGCAGAAGTACGGCGGTACATCGGTCGGCAGTCCCGACCGCATCAAAAACGTGGCGCGTCGCGTCGCTAAATTCAAGGCGCTTGGGCATCAGGTGGTGGTGGTGCTTTCCGCGATGAGCGGCGAAACCAATCGCCTAGTCGCCCTCGCCAAAGAGATCCAGGAACATCCCGATCCGCGCGAGCTGGATGTGATCATCTCGACCGGTGAGCAGGTTACCATCGGCCTGTTGGCGATGGCTCTGAAGGATATTGGGCTGAACGCAAAAAGCTACACCGGCACGCAGGTCAAGATTCTGACCGACAGCGCGTATACCAAGGCAAGGATTGTTTCCATCGACGAACAGAATATTCGTGCCGATCTGGCGAATGACTGCGTGGTGGTGGTGGCGGGTTTTCAGGGCGTGGATGTAGACGGCAACATCACGACCCTGGGGCGCGGCGGTTCGGATACCACCGGTGTGGCGATTGCAGCCGCGCTACGTGCCGACGAATGCCAGATTTATACCGATGTGGATGGCGTTTACACCACCGACCCGCGCATGGTTCCCGAAGCGCGCCGCTTAAAAACCATCACCTTCGAGGAAATGCTGGAGATGGCCAGCCTGGGCTCCAAGGTGTTGCAGATTCGCGCGGTGGAATTCGCCGGCAAATACAAGGTCAAGCTGCGCGTGCTGTCCAGCTTTGAAGAAGAAGGCGAAGGCACGCTGATTACTTTTGAGGATAACGACAAAATGGAACAAGCCATTATTTCCGGGATCGCGTTCAATCGCGATGAAGCCAAGATCACCGTGATGGGCGTGCCCGACAAGCCGGGCATTGCCTACCAGATTCTGGGACCGATTTCTGATGCCAACATCGACGTGGATATTATCATCCAGAACGTTGGCGTGGACGGCACCACCGACTTCTCATTTACCGTGCACCGCAATGAATTCGCCAAGGCGATGGACATCCTGAAGAATAAGGTTCAGCCGCACATTGGCGCACGCGAGGTCATCGGCGACAATAAGGCGGCCAAGGTCTCCGTGGTCGGTGTCGGGATGCGTTCGCACGTCGGCATCGCCAGCAAAATGTTCCGCACCCTGGCCGAAGAGGGCATTAACATCCAGATGATCTCCACGTCTGAAATCAAGATTTCCGTGGTGATCGACGAGAAATATTTAGAGCTGGCCGTGCGCGTGTTGCATAAAGCCTTCGGCCTCGATCAGGAAGATGCATAAGAAAGACGCATAATCGTTTGACCTTTTAGCCCAGTTACATTAATATGCGCGGCCTTCGGAGAGGTGGCCGAGAGGTCGAAGGCACGCCCCTGCTAAGGGCGCATATGGGCTCAAACTCGTATCGAGGGTTCGAATCCCTCCCTCTCCGCCAAGGTTCTTTTTGCACGTAAGAAGAATAGCAACACATCACCGCGCCCGTAGCTCAGCTGGATAGAGTACTTGGCTACGAACCAAGGGGTCGGGCGTTCGAATCGCTCCGGGCGCACCAATAAATCAATGGGTTAGGTCAGAAATGATCTAACCCATTTTTCTTATTGCTACACCATTGCTACGCTGGAATAATTTTAAACCTTAGATTCTGCCCCCCGGAGGCAACAGTGGACGAATCAAAAAACCAAACAGAATGGGAAGATGCTGTTCGACTCTTCAGGATTTGCCACGACCAATCAGCTATCGTGAAGTTGCTTCGCAAGCTCCATGACCCACATGAAATTCCAGACCTATGCTTTTTGGCAGATTTACTAGAAGGTAAATTTGATAGAAAAAAAGGTGCACAGAAAAAAAACAAAATAATTGCCGGCATAGAGCAAACACAGGCGTACAACACAGTTGCCGACATTATGTTCAAAGAAAATCTCACCGTGGAAGAAGCCGTGGAAAAGGCTGCCGAAATGGTGGTCGAAATGACCGTGGACAAGGGAGATAAACCTCCCAAGCTTTCTGAGAGTTCCATTAAAAAGCACTACTACAAATTAAAGAAATAGCCCAAAGCTAGCCCAAAAAGACTTAATGCTAGAATTCTGCTCCTTTTAGGACAGATGAATCAGCATTTGTTTGCCCTGACATCTTTTTATACCCCGGTTATCTTGATCATACTTTATTGAGTTTCCTCAGTTTAGTTATATCAACATTTAACCGGAGTAATCATGCTAAACATTATCAAAGAATCATCTCCCTTGCTAACTCGTGAGCAGGCGGCTAATTATCTTGGCGTCACAACTTCCACGCTCGCAGCGTGGTCATGTACCAAGCGATATAACCTTGCCTTCGTCAAGATCGGCAGGCTATGCAAATACCATAAAAACACTTTGGATTCATTTATCGAGCGCAACACGGTTGGCGGGGAGACTCTGCAATGATGAATCGAGATAGCCACATAACGTTTTATCAAAGCATGAATTTGCTTTATGAAATCTTTCCCGCTGTAAATTGGTACTGGGTTCTGCCAAATAATTCTGATTGTTTGTCCGATGGGTTTAATACGATCCCATTTAATGAGGAGGCAAACGCGGTTATTTACAAACTTGGTGATATTGAGATGTTTGCAGTCAAGTTTGGACAAGGCTGCGACGTTACCGCCGAAGAGATCGCTTTTATCATAGACGCGGAACGCCCTGATCAGAATGAGCTCGACAGCGAACTGGATCAACTCTTGGAAGAGCTTGGGCACGGTCAAAATCATTCCTGCAACAGAGGGAATTCGATTCTCAAGGTGACCCCTGATGCTGATGTAAATATAAGCCTCGACAACAACGAAAAACCGATTCTACTGAAAGCGATCCACAACATCGCTGATCGGATTCGTTCACTCATCAATTAAATTAATGCATCGCCCTTACCCGTCCTGGTGGCGGGTATTTTTTGTGGAGGTAAATATATATGAACACAGCAGTGAAAAAAATGATCGCTGCCACACCGGACTGCTTTGGAGCGCCCTATGTTTGTGATGAGCATTCTAGCAATTGCTTGACGTGCAGGGGCCGGAGTAATTGTGCAGTTACGGCACTCCTAATGGTGCGCGCTGTTGAAGAGGGTGCTATCGAACTAGAGGGTGTATCAAGTGACCCAATCGGATTCATGGCTAGCATCAAAACATTCTTGCCAGCTGACTTATCTTTACTAAAACAGCCTATAACCAAGAGCGACCTTGATGCTCTCAAGATATTTCATGCTCGCTCGAATCATTTAATTTTATCCCGTAATAGTATTGATGATCTATTAGACGATCTGGAAGAGGAACCGAAGGCGATTCAAGCTGTATCAATTGGAACAAAGCTCCACCAACAGCGACAGCTTGAGAAGCAGAAGGAGCCTCTGCCGACGGCGGAATCTGCATGCCTGCCGATTACAGCCAAGAGCGAGGTTAAAGATAATGTTGTGCCATTGTTCCGTAACTCATCACTAGACGACCAACCAAGCGTTGTGGTGTCTCTGCCTGCGTTGACAATTAAGCTGGCTTCGACTTCGGAGCGGCCTTATGCCTTCCCAGCTAGGATGGACGGTATTGATCATCACGGCGTAGGTGGCCTTGGTGAGCAAATGGCAAGGTTAGTTGCTGAGTGGAAGACGCATGGCGAATATATGCGAATTCGTGATGAGTATTGCTGTCTGGCTAGCGCACTAAACCGTGAGGGTCTGAAGGCACCAGCCTTCAGGCCAGTACCAACAATTCCTAAGCTCAAGGATCGAAGGACGCAGGCCAACATGACGCTGCATAGAGATTTGTTGGTGATCGACTGCCACTGGCTTCGAAGTCGTAGCGAAAATGTTTGGCCCAGAGACGCAAAATATCAACCTCTTTTTGACATCGCTGTACCGTTCTCATTTGATCTGGCGGCTTTGTTTGCCAGTGAGGTTTGGACAAAGCTGCACCGCGCTGACGAAGCATTTATTTTGACTGCACGGCAGCAATGTCAGTTGAAGACAATGAAGGGAACAGATGTCCGTGATCGTCTTGAGCTAGCTGAAAATGGCTTTGGTCGCGGAGTAGTTCGGGTTCGGCCTAAAATTGTCGCTGCCAGGAAGGCTATGCGGGAATGGTGCAGCAAGGACAAGCGTTTAATTCCCCACCGCCAAGTCTATGAGGATTTATGGTTGGCGCGTGAGTTGCTTGATCAAAACACATCCATGAAGGATATTGCCGAACTAGGTGGACTCATTGCCGGCACACCACCATTGAATGAGAAAACAGTTCTGGACAAGTTGAAGCGGCTCAATAATTGGATGACGGGGGGTTATGGGGGCATGTCGAAGGTTGTCTTCGGGGTGTGTCCGGGGGCGTCTAAAATGCCACCTCGTTTATAAGCAAGACAGCATAAGGGTTCCGACGATTTCCTCCATTCCGAGATTTGGCATAAGATTATAAGAGTAAAAGATTTTAAGAAAGTAATTGATAGTTTCGGGCGGCCAAAAGCGGCCGCCCATCTTTTTGTTCCTCTATTGGTTTAAACAGATCATCGGAATAGAATGAAATTTACAAAGAGATTGTTCAAGATTAACTTCCCATCTCGGTACAGATTTTCGTTGGGAAATAATTTAACTAAACAGTATGAACAGGCAACGACGCCGAGGCATCGGCGTCGGCGTAGCCTCCGCTACGATGAAGCGGAGAAAGGCTGGCGGCAGCGGAAGTGATGAACCAGACCACGGCTCCAGCACCGGCAGCTTCGCCACCGATGCCGTCGCAGAGTTGGATTTCTAACCTGCCATCGGCAACTCATCCCACTCCGTCGTGTAATTTGGTGACTTCCTCTCCCGACGCATTGCCCAGCGCTGGTTAATTCCAGAGGCGGCGACGGTCAAACTTCCCTGACCCATTTTTCGGTTGATGGCGTCCATCACGTTCATCAGGCTGTCTGACCGTGCTTGATCGACTGGATCGTCGAACAGGGTTGTCTGGATCGTTCCCTTAGCCTGTAGCCCCATCAGCATCACGCCAGTTTTTTTGTATTGGTAGCCGCTGCGGTATATCGCCTTCAACCCTACAAGCGCGGCAGAGACCAACCTCGTGGTGTCATCGGTGGGTTGGCTCAACGGCACAATCAACGAGTGCTGGTATTGCGGCTCGTCTTCCTTGAAGGGGTTGGTGCGAACATAGACGCACACGCTGGCAGCCACAGAGCCGTCACTTCTGAGTTTCTCTGCTGCGCGGGTAGCGAAGCTCGCAACTGACTCAGAAAGGTCTGCTAGACCTGTTACCGTCGTGCCAAACGAGCGCGACACCATAATCTGTTGTCTGGGTGTGCCGTCATCATCGAGCTCGATGCAAGGGGTTCCGTTGAGTTCTTGTACGGTACGCCCAAGCACGATGGAAAACTGGGAGCGGATACGTTCTGGGTTTGCAGTTCGCAGGTCTTCAACAGTCTTGATGCCCATGGTCAGCAGCTTCTCGGTAATCTTCCGTCCGACCCCCCACACATCGCCTGCTGGAATGCGGCTAAACAGTTTGCTCAGTTGTGCTTCAGTCCCCCGCCCGAAGTCGCATACGCCGTCTCTCCCCGCGAAGCCTTTCTTGGCGCAGTGGTTGGCCAGCTTGGCGAGGGTCTTGGTATCAGCAATGCCAACGCAGACCGGAATGCCGACGTTGCGCTTAACGGCCTGGCGTATTGTCTGGCCATAGGCCATTAACGATTGTGGATCGAAACCGCTCAGGTCGAGGAAACATTCGTCAATGGAGTAGATTTCCTGCTTGGGGGAGAAGGTAGACAGTACGGACATCACGCGAGCTGACAGGTCGCCGTAGAGCGTGTAGTTGCTGGAGAGGGCGATGATGCTGTGCTGCTTGGCAATCTTTTCCATCTTGAACCACGGTTCGCCCATTTTGATGCCGAGCGCCTTAACCTCGTTGGAGCGGGCAACGGCAACGCCATCGTTGTTACTCAACACGACCACTGGCACGCCCTCCAGCTTGGGGTTGAACACCCGCTCGCAGGAGACATAGAAATTGTTGCAGTCAACGAGAGCAATGGGCATGGCAGCAGCCCTTAAATGAATTTCTTCACTGTGGCGGTCACTACCCCCCACACTTGCAGCTCCTGCCCATCCTTGAGTTCGATCTCCTCGAATAGCGGGTTCTCCGGTTTGAGGATGACCGCGCCGTTGCGCTGGATCAGGCGCTTCACCGTCAGCTCGCCGTCGATCACGGCAATCACGATGTCGCCTGATGACGGCGTGAGTGATTTGTCCACTACTAGCAGATCGCCTTCAAAAATCCCCGCGCCCACCATGCTGCTGCCCTTGGCTCGCACGAAGAAGGTTGCATCTTTGTGGCGAATCAGATGCTCGTCCAAGCTCAGTCTGCCCTGGATATAGTCGTCAGCAGGAGATGGGAATCCGGCAGTGACACTGTGGCTGAATAAGGGCGCACGGATGGGCTGGCTGCCCATCGCAGGTTGCTGGATGGAGTTTTGCTGCAAGGTGCTGGGCATGGGAGTTAACGTACAGGATGGACGTTCGCTGAATCATAGAGAACGATCGTTCTTTTGTCAAACTGAATGCGCGGTCATTCTAAGCTTCCTGTATTTGGAAGGCAGAATCGGATCATGACTATCGGCTCACGACCCACTGCCGACCGTTGCGAGAATGACCATGAATGCACCTTCTCGGCCTATCCGGACTCTGAGGTTAGCGCCACAATATTCCAGAATGACCGCTTTGCGTAGCGAATGATGAACGCGTACTATGTGCCAATGGAGCCATTCGACCGCTGAAGTTATCGGGTTGGTCAAGCCTGAAACCTGCCGGTCAGATTCAGATTTATCTGAAAATTGATGCTATCGACCCAAATTCGGCGCTCGCAAAAAGTTGGTAGCGGCCATTCGTCGAAAAAGCCAAAGAATGGGCTGCCGTTCAATGCCCGAAATTTGAGTTTTTTACTGAAAGGCGGTTGCGTAGCGATCGCTGTAAGTGGAGTTGCTGCGCATCGAGTGCGTCGGCGCTATTCAAGCCGAGGTGCCCTGTGGCAACTGATCCCGCACACTCTGCTGCCAGATATGCCGGTACACCAACTGTGCCACTTCTGCTTTGTCGTTTGAAGTGTAGGGCGGCTCTGGCAGCGTTTGGTAGACATGATCTAGGATGAACGTTTCTACCTCAGCCTGCGTTTGTTCTTTCTCGGTCCATCGATCTAGTGGCGCAATGACTGCCAGCACGCCTGCTAATAGTTCCTTGCTCGCCTGCTTGATGCGCTCGCGGTCGGCCTTGCTTAAGTCAGCACGTCGTACCAGGTCGAATAGGGCAAGTTGGTCTTCGCTCAGACCCTCATCAACAGCGCGGCGTTGCTCCTCATCCAGACGGGCGTCCAGGAGCATTAGTTTGGCGAAGGTGTCTTCCACCGTGGCACGATCTTTGTCCTGGTTGTAGGCGGCGATGATCTCCTGATACTTCTTTTCGTAGTTCATGCGCAGCGGGTTGCGGGCCAGCATCTGGGCCAGCTTTTCTTCAACAATCAGGCGAATGTCTTCAATCACCGTGGCTTTGCGTTTAACCTTTTTGGCAAACTCGTCACGCAGCTTTTCCAAGTTGATCTGCGACAGGTCCACGGTCACACCGTTGGTCTGGTCGCCGCCGGCACCTTGAGACGCAATTGCCTGGTTGACGATGCGGTGCAGTATCTTCAACAGTTCGCTGACATCGGCCGTGTCGCGGCGTTCAGTCAGCTTTTTGTAGATCGCCTCGATGTTGTCATGACGCTCAGCATAGATCAACGCAGAGGGCTCAACCAGCAGCGCCTTGAAGCGGCTGAACACGACGCGGACCATGATTTCATACCGGCGTTTGGACTCGTCGCTGGTGTAAACAGCTTCCACCGCATCGGCCAGAAGTTGGATGCGGGTGAAGCCCTTGGTGCCCAGCAGCCTATTGGCTTCAAAGCCCAGACCACGTAAATGTGCTTCAGTGACGGCAATGGCGTCTGCCAGCGCCGCCACTCGTTCTTCGATGGGGGCCACGATATCGGCCTCGCCGCCGTCCTCGCCCAGGGCATATTGCGCCAGTGCCTCGCGCAGGCTCTTGAGCATGCCGTTGTAGTCCACAATCAAACCAAAGTCTTTGCCCGGATACACCCGGTTGGCACGAGCAATGGCCTGCATCAGCGTGTGCGCACGCATGGGCTTGTCGATGTAGAGCGTGGACAGACATTCCACGTCGAAGCCAGTGAGCCACATGGCGCACACCACCGCAATGCGGAATGGGTGCTTGGGGTTTTTGAACGCGGTTTCCACATCCACGCGCTGGCCGTCATTAGTCTCGAAACCCAGTTTCATCACCGAGCGGTGGGGGATGATGTCAAAGCCCCAGTGTTTGAAGTCAGACACTTCGTTTTGCGCTTCGCTGATGATCAGCTCGATGATGGTCTCATCCATCCAAGTCGCCTTGGCCAGCAGCCGGTCGCGTTGAGCATGCAGCAACTGGCGGGCTTCATCGTCGGCAGCGGTGGCAATGGCTGCCAGTTTGGCTTGCGCCTCGATTCGCACAGAGGCGGCCTTGGTCTTCCACATCGGCCCAATCAGCTTGAGCATGCGGGCGCAGGTGATCTTGTCAATGCACACCATCATGGCCTTGCCCGCTTCCCAGCGGGTGCTGCAGTGCTCCACGAGGTCGGTGGCGATGCGCTCCAACCGCTCATCGGCAGTGATTACTTCGTAGTCCTTGCCCAGCAGTTTTTCCAGCAAGGCCGTCTGGTCCGGGTCCAAATCGGCGGCATCGACGGCCGCTGCTATCTTTTCGTTAAGGTCCAGCTTGGCCAGGCCCAGCTTTTCGCCCCGGTTCTCATAGACCAGCTTGACGGTGGCGCCGTCTTCTTCGCTGCGCTTGAAATCGTAGCGCGACACGTAGTCGCCAAAAATGCGTTTGGTAATCTCGTCTTGTTTGAACAGCGGCGTGCCCGTGAAACCGATGAACGCGGCATTGGGTAAGGCCATGCGCATGTTGCGGGCCAGCTTGCCGGACTGCGTGCGGTGCGCCTCGTCCGATACCACAATGATGTCGTCACGGTCACTGTAGGGTGCGTCTGGCGCCACCTCTTGGTTAAACTTGTGAATCAGGCTGAACACATAGCGGTGGTTCTGGGATAGCAACTGCTGAAGCTCGCGCCCAGAACCTGCTCGCGGTGTTTGCTCATCGGCCACACCACAGCCTACAAAGGTCTTGTAAATCTGGCTGTCCAGATCATCACGGTCGGTCATCAGCACAAAGGTGAAATTGCCCGGAATCGTGCGGCGCACTTTCTCGGCAAAGAAGGCCATCGAATACGACTTGCCGCTGCCCTGCGTGTGCCACACCACGCCTAGGCGACCCAAGTCCGGGTGAGCACGTTCTATGATTTGCAGGTACTGCGGCTCCGCCTCTGCGGTGATTGGGTAAGGTACCAAGGCATCATTGGCCGCCCTGTCGGGTTCAGCGTAAGGCAGTTCGATGGTTCGATGGGTCAGGCGTTTGCCGGTAGGGAATTCGCGCTTCAACGCCTCTTGTCGCACTACGGCGGCCACGGCCTGGTTCACGCCCAGCAACTGGTGGTTGCGGGCCACCACCTTGCGCACCGAACCCGCTTTGCTGGCGTCGAACAATATGAAGTTCTCCAATATATCCAGCAGCCGGTCTTTGGCCAGCATGCCATTGAGTAGCACCTCGGCGGCAACGCTGCCCACGTCTTTCTCATCGAGACGCTTCCACTCGCCAAAATGCTCCCAGGCGCTGGTGATGGAGCCAAAGCGGGCGTTGTCGCCGTTGCTGACAATCAAGAAGGCGTTGTGGTGAAACGCATGGGCGATCACGTTTTCGTCCATGTAGTCGTGCAGGTTGCCATCAAAACCGGCGCGGATGTTTTTGTACACCGCCTTCAATTCGATGAACACCAGCGGCAGGCCGTTGACGAAACACACCAGATCGGCCCGGCGGTTGTAGTTGGGGGTGCGCAGGCCGGTCAGCTTGAGTTCACGCACCACCAGAAAGCGGTTGTTGGCGGCGTCGCGAAAGTCGATTACAGCCGCCTGCGCATAGGTCAGTTGACCCTGGGCGTTGCGGTAACTCACTGGCACACCGTCGCGGATTAGCTTATGGAACGCCTGGTTGTGCTGTAAGAGCGAACGAGAAAAGTCGTGGTGAGTCAGCTTGGTGATGGCCTCTTCGATGGCGGAAGGCGGCAACTGCGGATTGAGCTTGACCAAGGCAGAGCGTAAGTCGCGCAGCAGCACGGCGTCGCGCTCAGACGTGCGGCCCAGCGTACCGGTGAAGCCAAAAGTTTCCTGGTTCCAAGCATAGACGCTGTCCCAGCCCAGCGTCTTTTCCAAGTGCTCGGCAAAGGTGGCCTGTACCAAACGGTCTTCACTATTGATGTCGGTGTAGGCCATGCGAAGTTGCTCCCGGACGTTCTTTTAGTTGACCTGCTCGGCTTCCAGCGCTTGAGTCGGTGTCATCGACAGCAACTTGACGTTTAGCGCCAATGCAATGGCTTTCGAGCGCCGCTTAATAAACAAGTCGTAATCGTCTGCGTTGACCCCATAGCCTTCTACGTCGCGGACAAGGTGGGTTTGCAAGGTGTTGGCCAGCGCTTCATTGGCCTTGGCAAACTTGCCTGTGTATTCGCTCGGCGCCTTTTTGCCTATGCGGTGTTTATTGGAGTAACCGTCAATCAGCGTGATATTGGCGATCAGATTAGGCTCTTTGCTCTTGTCAACACTGTCCAGGTAAGCCTTGGGGAAGAAGTGGTGGTAATTGCGGCTGGTGGCGATCTTCAGGTTGCTGTTATCCAGGATGACGAGACCATTTGTATCAAAGGACTTTGGCTGCTGATAAGCCAACAGGCACAAGACGGCCTTACAGTAGCCATTTCCTGCGGAGAACCAGGTTTCGGCAATCTTTTGGGGTGCAATTGAAAGCTCGGTGCTGGCATAGGTGGGTCCAGTGCCTTTGACAATGGCATCCATCTTGTTGAAGTCTTCACTCATCTTGGATTCAGTTGACGAGCCATAGCGCTCCGTCAGTCCCGCCCAGTAGAAGAATTGCTCCAACAGCCGCACCTGCTCAATGTTCGGCTTCTTGTTGGCAGTGGCGTTGAAAAAGTACACCAGCGGCACTACTAACGCAGGATATGGCACCAGTTGCGAGACTGGCACACGCAGTTCTGAACGAATGAAGTCGATGGCCGTGAACAACGACGCCTTCATAGGCTCCCACTGGTCGATGAAGGTCTCGCGGCGAATCTTCAGGATGTCCTTGCTGCGTACAGCCCGCAGGGTGATGGCCGCTACACACTGCATGATGATTGACTCGGGCAGGGTCTCGAACTTGGCCGTGGTCAGGCACTCCTTGGCATCATCGGAGCCATCACGCAGCAATTCGTACTTTTCGGCCAGGTCAAACTTCTTGGCCTCATCATAGGTTTTGGCCACCATGATCTCGAATACAGTGAGCGATTTGCCACCGGTATTGATACGCGAGAACACCTCACAAGCCACCTCAATGGGATAGTCCTTGATCGTGATGGTGGAAAAATCGTAGTTGGTCAGCTTGCTTTTGTACGTCTCGATTTGCTTGAGCGTTTCACGGTTGGGGAACTCATCCAATAGATCAGTCACCTGGCTGGTCAGCACGCGGTGCACAGAAACGTAACGCTTGCCCGTTTGCTGCTCGGTTACTACGATCTGCTCATCATTTTCAGGGTCATAGTCCAAATTGATGAAAATGTCGCGGTAATCAACCACCTTGCCATCTTTGGTAATGCGTATGCCTTTGCGGATGGCGTAGAGCGAGGTGATGCGCTGTTGCCCGTCTAGGATGTACTGCACGTAGTCGCCCTTATCGGTCTCCGGCAACTTGTGGTTGCCCACCTCCTTGTAGCTGCGCAATTCTTCCTTGGTCTTCCAGAAAATGAAAGTGCCAATGGGGAAGCCTTTGAGAATCGAATCAATCAGCTTGGACGACTGCTCTTTTTCCCACACAAACTCGCGCTGAAACATCGGCAGCTTGATCTGGCCGCTGTCGATCTCAACGAAAAGCGCCTCATACTTTTTGTTGTGGTTGTCTGGCTGAAGCAGCACCGGCTTTTCTGGGGTGGCGGCGGATGCGGTTTGTGCAGTGTCGTTCATTGTTGTCCTTGGGATAAGCTAGACGGCAAGTTCGCCGCTCATCAGGCGAGGTAGCAATAGATCGCGGGCGGAACGGAGTTTTTGATTTGTTTCATCGAGCTTGTCTAACTGTGCATGAATTGGCTCAACGACCTCATGAAACGAGCGAAGCAACGTGACCGGCGGGTGCAGCAATGGCCGACTGTACGCAAAACCACGATTCAGACCAGGGACCGCAACATCGGTGCTAATGAAGTGCATGTTCTTCAGTGCGTAGAAAAGATACAGGCTGCTGCTTTCTGGGCTCACAAAATAGACTGTGTCGATGGGGTGAAAGCTCTTGCTGGACCAGTACACGCTGCCCACATTCCCCTTGCGCCCCAGAATGATTGCAGGGCCTTGAACTAATGGTTTTTCGTGGGTCCCGACAATGCCACTAGAGCCATAAACCGGATAGTCGCCTTCGACGCGAATTTCAGCCTTCAATGCCTTGCCGTAGCTCAAGGTGATCGATTCACCCAGCATCTTACGTTCCCACCCCTGCGGCACGCCATCCACTATGGGGGTATGCTCATAGCCGGGGAAGCGCAGGCGGACGAACCATTCGCGGTAGAGCAGTCGGGCGGACTCTTCGAGCAGGGCCATGCGGCGGCGGTTGTTTTCGATCAGGTCGTCGTATGACGACACTAGATCGCCAATGGCTCGTTGCACTTGAACAGAGGGTGCATTGATTTCAAATGCTTTAACTTGAGCTGCATTCAAATTATTTTGCGCAGCGCCTCTTGAGAATCCTTTTAGGCGCTCGTAGCCCAGCAACAAAGAATAAAAGACGAATCGAAAATCCGCTTTTGTTTCATCGACGACAAGATTGCAGCAGGCTTGATTCGTCGTTAAAGGAATTTCCGTTATGGCCGACCGGCCTGCAGAATTACCGTACATCGCCACAATTACAGAATTGGCTGGTACCCACTTGGCCGCAGAGTTTTTTAGACCCGCTTCTGTAATTTTTACTTCAGTGTCTGTAATTCGATTGAAGGTTACCTCTTGCGTCCGTAACCATGGAATCTCCCCGCCGTAGTAGGTTTCGATATTGGTTGGAGGCGTTCCACCAGAATAGACTCGGGTGCAGAGGCTATCGAGTGACGACACGTTCCAACTCATACCCCCAACTCCTCAAAGTTGGTCTGAATCTTCACTGCCAAGTCCACCGACTCGCGGTTCAGGTCGGCCAGCTCCATATGGATGTCGCGCAGGGTTTGCTCGAAATCGAAGTCTTCGTCCACCTCGGCCGGGGCCACGCCGACAAAGCGGCCAGGGGTGAGGCTCCAGTCGGCGGCTTCGATGTCAGCTCGGGTGACGACTTTGCACAGGCCCAGAACGTCTGCCATTTCGGCCTTGGGGAAGCGGTCTTGCAGCCAGGCGATCTGACGGTGCAGATAGGCGCAATCTTTGAGCTGTTCGACGGCGGACTTGCGTTCTTCGTCGAGTTGCTTGGTGAGTTTGCTGATGGCGCGGCGATCGTAAAACTCGGCGGCGTCCTCATGGGTAGCCAGCTCTTGGGCCAGCTGCGCGGCGCGAGCGGCGAGTTTGTAGAGCAGGTCAATTTGTTTGACCAAGCCACGGGCGGATTCGGCCAAGGGGTCGAAGGCCTGTCGGGCACTGTGCTGGGCTTGGTTGGTCTGAACAGGCTTGGCAACGTTCCTGCAAAACGCGGCCAACCCAGTTACCAAAGCGGCGCGGTCAGTCGCGTAGGCGGTGGCGGCGCTGGTCCACTCGTCAAAAGCGTCGGCCAACCCTTGGCGTTTGTCTTGCGGTAGGGCTTCGATACCTTTCACGCTATCCATGATTGCCACCAGAGGGGCACGGCTGGCGGTCAACGTGGCCTCAAACGCGGTGAGCGCGGCATCGACTGCGGCGGCCTCAGTGCCCAGGCGGGTGATGTAGCTTTGCACCAGCCCCAGAAAGCGTTCCTGCTGGCCCCGGTACAGCCACACAATGACCGCCAGGTTGGCCTGCTGCTCGGGTGAAAAGTCGTAAATCTTGCGGGTGACTTTGCGATACACGCCTCTAGCGTCCAGCATCAGCACCTGGTCTTTGCGCTCGGCGGGTTTGGAGCGGTCAAAGTGCCACAGCTCGCAGGGCACGGTGCGGGTGTAGAAGAAATTGGAGCGAATGGCGACCATCACGTCCACATCGCCGGTCTCTACCAGCTTGCGCCGGACTTCTTTTTCGCCATGCCCCGCGCTGCTGGCCTGGGACGACATGACAAAGCCCGCGCGGCCGGTGGGGGACAGGTAACTGTAAAAGTACGAAATCCACAGGTAGTTGCCGTTGGAGACATGTTTGTCTTTGTTGACGCCCGGTAGGCCAAAGGGCAGGCGGCGGTCGGTCTTGATGGATTCGGCATCGACCTTGTCCACATTGAAGGGCGGGTTGGCCATCATGAAGTCCACATTGCCCCACAGCGGGCGGCCGTCTTGCAGGCGATGCTTGTCTTCGTAAAAGGTGTTGGCTTCTTGAATGTCGCCCTCCAGACCATGCACGGCCAGGTTCATCTTGGCCAGGCGGATGGTGGTGGGGGTCTTCTCCTGACCATAGAAGGTGACGCGCTTCATGGTCTCGAAGCCTTCGTGCTCAATGAAGTGGCTGCTTTGCACAAACATGCCGCCCGAGCCACAGGCCAGATCGACCACCACGCCATGGTCAGGCTCGATGACGTTGACCAGAGTTTGCACCAGTGATGGAGGGGTAAAGAACTCGCCGTTGTCTTGCGCTCCCTGCATGGCAAACTTCATCAGGAAGTATTCGTAGATACGGCCAAACACGTCGCCCGTGGCGTTGCGCAGAGCTTGAGAGTCGAAGCATCGCAGCAGGTTTTCGAGCAGCTTGTTATCAAAGCGGTCGTAATCTTTCGGCAGGCTGCCGGTGAGCGGGGGAAAGTCAGCCTCAATGGCGTTCATGGCGACCACCAGTGCTCCGCCCAGGCTGGCATCTGATGGAAGGTTGAGCAAGGTGTCGTACCGCGCTGCCTCGGGCAGCATGAGGGCGCGGCGTTTGATGAAATCGGCCTTGCTCAAGGGGCGCTTGGGCATGGTGCCTGCGGCCTGATCTGCTTCGATGGCTTGTAGCGCCGATTGGTAGCGGTTGGTGGCGTGGCGCAGAAAGATAACGCCCAACACCGGCAAGGAGTATTCGGTAGCGGTGAGGTTGGAGTTGGCGCGGAGCTGGTCGGCGGCTTCCCACAGGCTGGACTCGATCTGGGTGATGTTGTGGAATGCGTTGGCGGTCATCTCGTCAATTTTTGTTCGTTATGTAAGCGAATGGTGCGAGGCAGCCTCCCCGGACATTTCTGCCGGTCAGTTCCAACGTAACCTCCTAATATCAATAAATAGAACAGATGACCGTTTGTTGCCTGCAACTGCCCTGCGACATATTACACCACTGACCTGCGTTGGACTCCCTATCGCCAAAAATAGCGGCAACCTCGGGTAAATGGTTACTTGGAGAAATTCGCGAAATGAATGTCGGCTACCCTCGCTTGAAAACAATGCGAATCTGACACCTTTAGCTCGGTCAATACCTTTTTGCCTGTAGGCGAAGCGGGACTTTGCTGCTAGTCTTCGGGGCGGTAGGTAGCGGGTCGATGAAGTATTTGGAATCAGTGCCCATTATTTGGGTTCATTAAATTGAATTGAGCATAAAAAAGTGGCTGAGTATATGGATGACGGAATCTCATATGGTAATAAAGTAACGGTGGGAGAGGTGTCATCGGCCGGCACATTTCTGAGTGGCAATGAAAAGCTTTCGGACGGTTTTAAATTCGAAGCTTATCCAGTAGATACAACCGAAGCACTTGCCCTTATGATTGCTCGCTATGAGCAGAGAAGGAGAGCGCAGAACGTCTCATTTCGAAACCTTGTGCCTTGGGTAAAAATGGGTGAGCGAGCCACTCATTACATACATTCTTATCCAGCGAAACTACTCCCTCAAATTGCTCATTTCTTTTTAGCAGCTAAAAGCCTATCTAAGTTAGATGATGTGGTGCTGGATCCTTTTGGTGGGTCTGGGACCGTCGCACTAGAAGCAATTATGTCTGGCAAAAAAGCTTACTACGCTGATGCCAATCCATTGGCTCGCATGATTGCAAGTGTAAAAACGCACGCAATATGTGTGACAGCAATTTCCGAGGCTTATGCACGGGTCGAGCATGATTATCGCCTCTCTAAATTTGTCAAAAGCTCAGTGCCTTCAGTAATTAATCTTGAATACTGGTATGAACCGAATGTTATTAAGAGTCTTTGCCGCATAAAAAATGCTATCGAGGTTGAAGAAGATGGCGCGATAAAGGACTTTTTATTGGTATCGTTTTCCACGGTTTGCCGCAAGGTTAGTCTTGCTGACCCTCGTCTGTCCGTTCCGGTTCGCCTTAAAGCTACAGACACACAAAGTCGGGATAGAGCTCCAGATGTCTGGAGAGAGTTCTCGAATCAGATTTCCACCAATATAAAGCGAATGCAGAGTCTCTCTGGAATGCCTAAATCCTTTGGCAAGGTATTCTATGTTGGTAATGATGCAAGGTGCTTGAGGTCGCCAACTGATAATTTTGATTTGTCCCCTGAAACGCTCTCCAACAATTGCGTCGACTTGATAATCACCTCCCCGCCATATGCTGGGGCGCAAAAATACATTCGTGCATCTAGCCTCAGTTTGGGTTGGCTGGGCTTGGCTAGCAAGGATGGACTGAAGCCATTGGAAAATTTATCTATTGGCCGTGAACATTTTTCCACGTCATCGCATAGGGAATGTCCAAAGACGGGCCTGCCGGTAGCGGATCGCCTAATTAAAAGGATATTCAAGGTAAATCCATTAAGAAGCGTCATTGTTGCTACCTATATTATTGAAATGGATGCTGCGATTAAAGAAATGGCGCGTGTATTAAAGCCTGATGGGCATTTGGTTCTGGTGATTGGGAATAATGAAGTGTGCGGGCTACCCTTCAAATCCTCAGAATATTTGGCTTTAATCTGCGAAAAATATGGCTTGTCGCTAAAGCTCAAGCTGATTGATGAAATTAAATCTCGCGGCCTTATGACGAAACGAAATAAGACTGCGAGCGTAATTACTCGAGAGTGGGTACTTCTCTTTGAGAAGCCAAAAGGAAGAAATATTCAGAAAGGAACGGCAGGTAATTAGCCTATGTCAGATTCTTTTGAGATTCTAAAAAAACGCATACTCATACTTAACGAAAAAGTATGGGAGGGGCGGCTATCTTGGCCTTTTATCGAGGAATGGCTGGAAAATTTTACCGGACGAATTGCTGACACTGATGTTGAGCGGTTACATGCATTGTTTTGGTTGTCTCAATTCATGTATTTTGGTGGAAGAGAGATTCGCGTCTTACTGAAATCAATGTATCGAGACCTGTTCCTGTATCCCGTGGTTCAAGAGGTGCGTTCCAGGCTCCCATCAACCGCAACAGAAAGCGAGATAGAGTCGGCAATTCGAGACGAATTGAAGCATACGCGTTTTATCGGGGTGGGGAATCCTTCTGAAAGCGGCGTTCATTTGCTCTATTACTTTCGCCAAGAAAACGGATTGTCGAAGAAACTGTTTATAGACTCTGTTCAAATATTCACAAGGTCTTCAAATCACTCGTGGTCGTGGATCAAAAAGATTTGCAAAGCGATAGTTAACTTTGTAACTGGAAATTCCAGACGGTTGCGGGATCCGGATGTGCGTCGCTATGTTTTCTTGGATGATATCTGCGGATCAGGGGATACCGCGATCGATTATTCCAAGGAGGTCTTGGCTGAGCTGATGAAGCTTAATCCCAATGCTAAAGTCTCGTATTACAGCCTATTTGCGACACAAACAGGACTTCAAAAGGTGGCAAATAAAACGTTATTTGGCAGCAATTGCGGTGCCGTCTATGAGTTGGATTCAAGCTATCGCTGTCTTTCAGACGTTTCTAGATATCTGAAAATTGTTCCGGACGACATTGATCGTGATCTGGCCGTGCGCCTTGTGAAAGAATATGGTTTGCTACTGAATCCGAAATATGCATGTGGCTGGAAAGATGGTCAAATGCTGATGGGTTTTCACCACAACACTCCGGACAACACAATTGGGATCATTTGGCATGATAGCCTTACCTGTCAGGGCACAATGCCGTGGAAGCCAGTGTTTAAACGCTATCCAAAGATTTACGGAGAAAGCATATGAATACTACACGCATAACTGGCAACCCGTTTGATCTGACGAAGGCTAGCGACTTTTCTGATGAACAAATTCAACAGTATTGGGTTGATTTGGCCGGCGCTGCTGGCCTTGAAGACTTGTTTAAACCAAGATTGACGATGCCCATGCTTTTGTTAGGGGGCAAGGGAAGTGGAAAGACACATCTGATGAGGTACTTTTCGTCTGCCGTTCAGAAATTGCGCTTCAACGGAAGCTTGCTGAAGGCCGCGCAAGAGGAAAAGCACATGGGCATATATGTGCGAGCTGACGGCCTAAATGTAGGTCGCTTTGCTGGAAAAGGCCAGCATGACGATGCTTGGGCGGCAGTTTTTAGCTACTACTTTGAGCTTTGGCTGGCGACACATCTGTTGAAACATATTCAAGATTGCTTGATTGAATATCCCGACGGGTTGGATCAAAGAAAATTGATTGCTGGCACAAGAAGCCTCTTCACTACCGATGTTCCGTCGTCAATCGAAACCATAGATGCGCTTATTGACTACTTGGCCGAGCTCCGTAGGCAGGTCGACCACGTTGTTGCTAACTGCGCAATCCATCAAAGCCTACAAGAAATCAATATCTGTATCTCGCCAGGAGCCTTAGTTTTTCAGCTGCCAGTACTGATTAACTCTTGCACTGATTTATTTAAAGAGGTGTTGTTTGTTTACATGATTGATGAAATTGAGAACTTCACCGTTACGCAACAGAAGTTCTTAAACTCATTGATTCGCTATCGACATGGTCCCGTTTCAATCAAAATTGGTGCGCGACTTTATGGCCTCCATACCAAGAAAACGTTAGGAGCCGGAGAAGAAATCAAGCGAGATGCCGAGTATGAGGAAGTGGAACTTGATGCCTGGCTTCGTGATCACGATGAAGGATATAAGGGGTTGGCGCGCGATCTAATTTTAAAGCGACTCCAACAATTTCATTTGGCTCCGAGTGAGGAAGATTGTGCCCGCTGGTTAAAGAATCAGTTCGAGGAACTTGATCCGAGCAACAACTACCGGATTCCAACACTTGCGTTAGTAAAAAAATATGACGAAAAAGGTGAAGTTCGACCATATTTCAAAAAGCTGAAAGACATCATCAGCAGCTTGGCGGATCATGGCAATGAATCATCGAATCAGCAAATAGCAGACAATATTGTGCAGTCGCTTCAACTGCCTAATGATCCGCTGCTCGAAAAAGTAAATCTATATCTCTTATATAAGGAATGGCGTACAACAAAAAATTTGCTTGAGGCTGCGACCGTAATAGGAAAGCAAGCACGCAATTTTCTTGAAAATGGCAAAGCTGCGGAGCCAAAGTATTTTCAGTCATTGGATCACTTCAAATCGGATTTTCTGGCTCAAATATATCAAGACTGTTCCAAGCAGCATATAGTGTATGCAGGCCTTGATACTTTGATACACCTTTCACAAGGCGTTCCACGAAATCTTCTTGGGCTGCTCAAGCAAATTTACCGGAGATCACATTTCGCAGGCGAACGCCCTTTCCAAGAAGGAGGGCAGATATCAATTTCATCACAAGGCGAAGGTATCCGAGACGCTGCTGCGTGGTTTTGGGATGATGCGCAGCCAGATAGACATGGATCAGAGGTAAGAGCATCTGTCGAATCTTTGGCAAAACTGTTTCGTGGCGTCCGCTATAGCTTGAAGCCCGCAGAGTGTGATTTGGCGACATTTTCTGTAAATCAAAAAGTGGGAACTGAGATTGCTCGAGAAGTGTTGACCCATGCGGAAAATTGGTCATATCTTATTCGTGTTCGCGATGGCGGTGTCAGTCGCAATGACAGTACTTCCATAGACGACAAGTTCCAGCTTAGCCCAATGCTGGTGGCTCGTTGGGAGGTGTCCGAACATCGGCGCGGCTCGATTGAACTTCAGGAGCCACTCTTCAATGCATTATTTGATCCGACATGCCGACAAGCGCAGAGGACGCTCATCAGCGACCGAATCAAGGGGATGGAGGAGCCGTACGTCAAAGAAAATGTTGGCAACGGCAGTATTCAAAATAAACTTTTCTAATTCAAAGATCATAATGAATCTACGTTACCTATTAAATCGGAAGCAGGTATTAGCTTTCGGTCAGCCAAGTGTTCAGTCGTGGGATGTATTTATCTCGGCTTATAACAGTAGTGAACGAGTGCAGCAAGTGTTTGAGCGAGTAGTGGCAAGTAGAAAATATTGGGTTGCGTTGCCAGAATATGGCTACGCGAAGGATGAATTACCTAACCATCCAGATGTGGTCAGCTTTGCTGATGGTAATGAGGCAGAGGTGATTCTTAGCTTGATTAAACAACATATTGGAATTGAAGCACTTCAAGGAAAAAAGTTTTGCATAGATATCACTGGATTTATGCGACCGCATATACTTTTTCTAGTGCAGTATTTGCAGGCGGTTGGCCTAGAATCATTCGATATGATCTACACCGAGCCGGAACAATATGGTCGAAAGGAACATACTGATTTTTCGCGTGATGTGGATGCGGTGCGCCAAGTTTCTGGATTTGAGGGCACACATATTGATGAGATCGCCAACGACATTTTGGTTGTGGGAGTTGGCTATGACGACGAACTTATTTCCAGAGTAGTTAATGAAAAGGATGGTGCCAGACTATATCAGCTGCGAAGCTTGCCTTCCTTAAGTGCGGACATGTACCAAGAAAGCATCTTGCGACTAGACAAGACCCCGTTGGCTGACAATCCAGACATGGAAGACCGAGTGTTCTTTGCTCCTGCTAATGATCCATTTGTGGTCGCTACAGAGCTATCAGATAAATTACAGCAGCTTCGCGCTCGTAATTCCGTGGACAACATCTATCTAAGCCCACTCGCCACAAAGCCTCAAACACTTGGGTTTGCTCTCTTCTACATAATGGAATTAAGGAATCAGCCGGCGAGCATAATCTTCCCGTTCTCAACATCATATTCAAGAGAGACAAGCGCTGGAGTAGGAAGAACCTGGTGCTATGAAATTCGTTTAGCAGAGGTGGCTTGAATAGAAATAATAGGGGGCATCCATGCCAGCCCCGCCCCTGTTAAAATCAGCTCCTTCTCACACCCTGCTGACCAGCCGCTCATGACCACGAAGCCACACGTTACCATCCATCGCAAAGACTACACTGCCTCGGCCTATTGGGTGAAAACCGTGGAAATGGGTTTCGATCTCGACCCCGCGGCAACCCTTGTGGCCACGCGCATCACCCTGTAGCGCAATAGCGCATCGCCCAACAAGGATGTGGAACTGCTGGGTGACGGCGCGAAGCTGGTGGCCTTGCGCATGAACGCCAAGACACTCCGCAAAGGTGCCCCGAATAATAATAACAAAGGCGGCTACACGATAGCCGACGGAAAATTGCGCATCGCCAACGCACCGGACGAGATCACGCTGGAGATCGAGACACTGGTTGAGCCGGAGAAGAATACTTCGATGATGGGTCTGTATGTCTCCAACGGCAATTTCTTTACCCAATCCGTCACAGTTCCATGCGGCGGATGGCAGCGGCTATGAGTTCTGGACAGAACAGGTGATCGCGCTGAACAAGCTCAATCCGCAGGTGGCCGCACGTTTGGTACGCACGCTGGATCACTGGAAAAAATACCAGCC
>JADGRL010000003.1 GCA_017880865.1 Gallionella sp. | reverse complement strand
TACAGGAAGCCTACATCGTCGCCGCCACCCGCACACCGGTCGGCAAGGCGCCGCGCGGGATGTTCCGCAACACGCGTCCCGATGATCTGCTGGTGCATGCGTTAAAAAGCGTGCTGGCGCAGGCACCATCGCTGGATGCGGCGAGCATCAGCGATGTGATCGTTGGATGCGCGATGCCGGAGGCGGAGCAGGGCATCAACGTGGCACGCATCGCGGTGCTGCTGGCCGGGTTGCCGAACACGGTGCCGGGGCTGACGGTGAACCGCTTCTGCGCTTCGGGCTTGCAGGCGGTGGCGCTGGCGGCTGATCGTATCCGGCTCGGCGAGGCCGACGTGATGATCGCGGCGGGCATGGAAAGCATGAGCATGGTGCCGATGATGGGCAACAAGATCGCGTTCAATCCTGCGATCTTCGAGGACGAGCATTACGGCATCGCTTACGGCATGGGGCTGACGGCGGAGAGGGTCGCGGAGCAGTGGAAGGTTTCGCGCGAGGCGCAGGATGCGTTCGCGTTGCAGAGCCATCAGCGCGCAATTGCGGCAATCAACAACGGCGAATTCAAGGACGAGATCACGCCGTACCGCATAGATGAACATGTGCCGGATATGAAAAGCCGCGAGGTGAAAATAAAGGTGCGCGAGGTGGGTCAGGACGAAGGGCCGCGCGCGGACACCACGCTGGACGCGCTGGCTAAGCTGAAAACCGTGTTCGCGCAAAAGGGCTCGGTGACGGCGGGCAACAGCTCGCAGATGTCGGACGGCGCGGGTGCCGTGTTGCTGTGCTCCGAGGCCGCGCTCAAACGCTACAACCTGACGCCGATCGGCAAGTTCCTCGGCTTTTCGGTGGCGGGCGTGAAGCCTGAAATCATGGGTATCGGCCCGAAAGAGGCAATCCCGCGCGCGTTGAAGCAAGTGGGCTTGAGCCTTGCCGACATGGGCTGGATCGAACTCAACGAAGCCTTCGCTGCACAGTCGCTGGCGGTGATCGGTGATGTCGGCCTCGACCCGGCTATCGTGAATCCGCTCGGCGGAGCAATCGCTCTGGGGCATCCGCTCGGCGCGACCGGTGCGATCCGCACAGCAACCCTGTTGCACGGCCTGCGCCGCCGCAAGCTGAAATACGGCATGGTGACGATGTGCATCGGAACGGGTATGGGCGCTGCCGGAATATTTGAAGCGTTGTAAACCGGCTTGTTTTAGTTTTTGCCGCAAGCGGAATAAAATTTATTAGATGTGAATTTTAAGGGGTTATTTATGAAAAATCTGATTGCGATTTTATTGTTGTGTCTATCCTCGCAGGCCTTTGCCGTGAAGGTGGGCGATGTCAATCTGGATGAAAAAATTCGCATCGGATCGAGTGATCTGCTGTTAAACGGCGCGGGTATCCGAAGTAAAATGGTATTCAAGGTCTATGTCTCCGCGTTGTATCTGGGAGAAAAGAAAAACAGCGCCGAAGCTGTGCTGATGGATGCCGGGACCAAGCGCGTGGAGTTGCATATGTTACGCCATGTGGAGGCGGGGGATTTCATGGATGCATTCATCACGGCCATCAAAGCCAATCACACTACGGCTGAATATGTCGGCATCCTCGGGCGCCTGGTTAAGTTTACGCACGTATTTACTGTCGTAGGCGTGGTGAACAAGGGTGACGTGATCACCATCGATTATTTGCCTGGCACCGATAAAGATAATGGGGTCACGGTGGTGGGGGTGAATGGCCGTGAACGGGAACGAATTTTTGGGGCGGATTTTTATCATGCCATGCTGAAAGTCTGGCTGGGTGAGAAGCCGGTGCAGGATTCTTTGAAGAAAGAGATGTTGGGCGCGGCATCCTGATGGATGAAGCCTTGCGCCTGAATGGCGATTGCCACTCGGCCAGGATTGATCGCAAAACATTCGACAGTGCGCTACGCGCTCAGGGCGAGGCATGGCACCATCTGGTGATGGAGCGTTGCCCGTATCTGTTTGCCGATGCGCCGCTGTTCATTGCTCCCGCTCAGTTGCAGCAGATGCGCGAGGTGATCGCGGCGGTGGAGCGGATAGTTAAGTTGCCTGGATGGGGAGATGCCAATTCAGGCATTTCTGCCAAAGGTGTGTTCTACGGCTACGACTTTCACCTCAACGATCAGGGCGCGCACCTGATCGAAATTAATACCAATGCGGGCGGCGGATTTTTGAATGCATTTCTGATCGACAGCCAGCGTGGCGCTGGACTGCCCGGCAAAGCGGCGGCAGTTGAAAATCTTGAGCAGGTATTTCTGGATATGTTCCGCAACGAGTGGCGGCTGGTGCGCGGCGCCGCGCCGCTCAAATCCATCGCCATCGTGGACGAGCAGCCGGAAGCGCAATATCTTTATCCCGAATTTTTGTTGGCGAAAGATTTGTTCGAGCGTGCCGGGATTGCGGCGCATATCGTCGATCCTGCCGTGCTGCAAGCGCGCGATGACGGCTTATATTTTTCTGGCAATGATAACAAAATCGATCTGGTATATAACCGCCTGACCGACTTTTCGCTGCAGCAGCATCCCGCATTGCGGCAGGCGTATCAGGACGGGCTAGTGGTGTTGACACCCAGCCCCTCGCACTATGCATGCTATGCGGACAAGCGCAATCTGGCACGGCTGACCGATGCGGATGGTTTGCGCTCACTGGGTGTCGATGAATCCGACATCGCCACGCTGCACTTGGGTATTCCGCATACCATCGTTGTGCGACCGGACATGGAAGAGTCGCTGTGGGCGGAGCGCAAAAGTTTATTCTTCAAGCCGAACAGCGGCTACGGCGGCAAGGGCGCGTATCGCGGCGAGAAGCTGACCCGGCGCGTGTTCGGAGAAATAATGCAGGGTGATTATGTCGCGCAGAAATTAGCGCCTCCGGGTGAGCTCAGCGTTTGTGTGAATGGAGACGTGCCGGTGTCGCTCAAGTGCGATGTGCGCTGCTATGTGTATGACGGGCAAGTGCAACTGGTTGCGGCGCGGCTGTATCAGGGGCAGACCACCAACTTCCGCACGCCGGGGGGAGGCTTCGCGCTAGTGCGTGTTGTAGAATAATGCCTATGTCATACAGAAATGACGGAATTTTCACGGGGTCACGGTGATGCTTTACGCTTTTCTCGCAATAGGAATCGGCTCGGCATTCGGCGCATGGTTGCGCTGGGGTTTGGGACTGTGGCTCAATCCGGCGCTGCCGGAATTGCCGCTCGGCACGCTCGCCGCCAATTTGATCGGCGGTTATCTGATCGGTCTTGCGGTGGCCTTCTTCATGCAGCATCCCGGCCTCTCGCCTGAATGGCGGCTGCTCATCATCACCGGTTTTCTCGGCGGACTGACCACCTTTTCCACCTTCTCGGCCGAGACCGTCACGCTGCTGATGCGCGGTCAGTATGCGTGGGGATCGGCGATTATTTTTACGCATCTCAGCGGCTCGTTGCTGATGACGGTGCTGGGTATCCATACTTTCAAATGGCTGCACACATAGGAGCGATCATGAACCTGCTTTCGTTTTACATCAGTGAGAAACAACATCATTCAGGTATGCCACTATATGAATGGTTGCTGGAAGAGGCCAAGTCGCTGGGTGTTCACGGTGGCTCCGCATTCCGCGCGATTGCCGGGTTTGGCCGACATGGAAAAATGCATGAAGAAACTTTTTTCGAGCTGGCCGGAGAGCTGGCGGTCAAGGTCGAGTTCATCATCGATGATGTGCTCGCAGACCAGTTGTTAGAACGAATTCGCAGTCAAAGCATGAAGATTTTTTATGTGAGGCAGTCGGTACAAACTGGTGGAATGTAGGGACTTATATTTTTAAGTTCCGGGTATTTCTCATATTTTATTCAAGGAGAGCAACATGAAAAAATTCTTATTGGCGATGTCGTTATGCTGTCTGTTTAGTGCCGCTGCACAGGCCGCGGTGCAGGGCCGGGACGTGAGCTATCAAGCGAACGGCGTTACGCTCAAAGGTTATATCGCCTATGACGATGCTATCAAGGGCAAGCGCCCTGGGGTGATCGTGGTGCATGAATGGTGGGGACAAAACGAGTATGCGCGCAAGCGCGCGCGTATGCTGGCGGAGTTGGGCTATACCGCGCTGGCGGTGGACATGTATGGCGACGGCAAGCAGGCGCATCATCCCGATGAGGCAGGCAAGTTTGCAACCGAGGTGAGTAAAAACATGCCGATGGCGAAGGCGCGTTTTGAAGCCGGTATGCAGTTGTTGCGCGAACAGGATACGGTGGATGCCAATGAAATTGCAGCATTTGGCTATTGTTTCGGCGGCGGTGTGGCGTTGAACATGGCACGACTGGGTATGAATTTGAAAGGCGTGGCGAGTTTTCATGGCTCGCTCGGCGCAGACATTCCCGCCCAGCCGGGCAAAATAACCGCGCGCATTATTTCGTTCACCGGCGAAGCGGACCCGTTTATTCCGGCTGAGAAAGTTGCCGCGTTCAAACAGGAAATGCAAACTGCGGGTGCGAATTTCAGGGTAGTCACTTATCCCGGTGCGAAGCATGCGTTCACCAACCCGGAGGCGGATGAGCTGGGTAAAAAATTCAATCTGCCGATGGCCTACAATGCAGCTGCCGACAAGGATTCATGGGAACAGGCCAAGGTGTTTTTGCATGAAGTGTTCGCCGCGAAGTGAGCGCTTGGCAATGTTCGAACAGATGAAATACCCGTGGTAAATTTCCCCGGCCTTATCGCGGAATACGGCTACGTTGCACTGTTTGTGGGTACGCTGCTGGAGGGCGAGACACTGCTGATATTGGCGGGGTTTGCCGCGCATCAGGGTTATTTGCAACTGCACTGGGTGATCGTCATCGCGCTGCTCGGCGGTTTCCTCGGCGACCAGTTTTATTTCTGGATGGGAAGGCGGCACGGCGCGTGGGTGCTGACCCGTTTTCCTCGATTTGCCCCGGTGGTAGCGCGCATCAATCTATTGATAGAGCGTTATCACGAGGTGCTCATCGTGGGCATACGATTCCTCTATGGCTTGCGCACGGTAGGGCCCTTGGCCTTTGGCATGAGTGCGGTGCAGGCCTGGCGCTTTGTGTTATTCAACGCGCTGGGCGCGACCATATGGGCGGCTGGTATCGGCGGTGCCGGCTATCTGTTTGGGCAGGCGATTGAACTGTGGTTGCATGATTTGAAGCAGGTCGAAGAGGTGGTGCTACTCGCGATTCTGGTCGGGGGGGCAGGCTTCTGGGGTTGGCGACGCTGGAAGTTTCGCAGGAAGTTTTATCGGTAAGCGCAACTTGCAATAATTGCACTTCATAATTGAATCCGCCAGAAAAAATTCCGAGGAGAAATCCTGAGGAAAAAAAGTTCAGTCAGTTATTTTTTATCGTCACTATGCAGGGCGGAGGGTGGCCACGGATTCATCCGTAATATCATCAGCACCCGGCCATCGCTCTTTCCCACCAGTACCGCCTGATTTTGATATTTGGCGCGTAGCGGCAAAAAACCAACATCAGATTCAGCCCGCCCGCTGGCGTGTACCGCGTTATCAATTTCTGAACTGCGATCCGGATTCAGTGCCTTTAACCCGGCCAGTGATTTTGCGGCCCGACCTGCGGTTGCACTATGCTCATCATACGGCATATAGTATTGCGGAAGTTGCGGAAAATCTTTTCCGGAAAATATGCTAAAAACTACCGCATTTTTTTCTTTGATATCGCTTGGCATTTCCGAATAAACGTAAATCGGACCAGTGATCGGCAGTGATCGGTAGACTGGGTTTCTGGCCTTGGCAATATCCTCGTCGTTCAATAAATTAGCAGTAACCAGATCGAACGAGCTCTGGCTGAACACCACGAACACCGGGCGCGCGTGAAATACGATGCTCATGCCGTAGATCAATGCAGTGGTTTGCAGCAGGGCGATGACCGACAGATCAAAACCCAGCGCCAGACGTGTCTTCTTTGTATTGAAGATTATCAGGGTGATGAGGGGCCCCAGCGTCATGTCCACACCGAGCAGAATCAGCAAAACTTGTTGCCCCCCAACCGCAGTGAAGAGTGGGTATGGATACCAGACCAGCAGCATCAGTGCGAGTACCGCCGTCGCGATAACCGCGCTGATTGTCAGGTGTATGAGTGAGGCTTTTAAACGCGTCATATTGGTATGAATTCCTATGTGAGTGAGGTGATTACCCCGCGAAAAAATCTTTCACTTTATTCATCCAGGACTTTGCGCGCGGGTTGTGGCGCTCGCTGTCTTTGTCGTTGATACTTTCAAACTCGCGCAGCAGTTCCTTTTGGCGTTCGGTCAGATTCACCGGGGTTTCCAGCGCCACGTGGCAATGCAAATCGCCGTGACTGGTACTGCGCACGCCCTTGATGCCCTTGCCGCGCAGGCGGAATATTTTTCCACTCTGGGTCTCGGCGGGAATCTTGATCGTGGCCACCCCATCGAGCGTGGGAATTTCGATCGAACCGCCGAGTGCGGCCGTGCTGAAGCTGATCGGCATCTCGCAATGCAGGTCGTTGTGGTCGCGCTGGAACACCGCGTGCGGCTTGATCTGGATCACCACATACAAATCGCCGGGCGGCCCGCCATTCGTGCCATGTTCGCCTTCGCCGGACAGACGGATACGATCATCGTTATCCACCCCGATCGGGATTTTTACCGACAGCGTCTTGTGTTGCTTGATGCGTCCGTTACCGTTGCAGTCCTTGCACGGTGCGGTGATCATCTTGCCGGTGCCGTGACAGCGCGGGCAGGTTTGCTGGATGGAGAAGAAACCTTGCTGCATGCGCACCTGACCATGACCGGCACAGGTGGTGCAGGTGGTCGGGCTGGTTCCGGGTTTTGCGCCCGAACCGTGGCAAGTGCCGCATTCCGACATCGTCGGGACGCGGATTTGCGTCTCGGTGCCGCGTGCGGCCTGTTCGAGCGTGATCTCAAGGTTGTAGCGCAGGTCGGCACCGCGCTGCGCATTGCTGCGACCGCCGCCAGCGCGTCCGCCGCCAAAGATGTCGCCGAAGATGTCGGAAAAATCGAAGCCCTGTGCGCCCGCACCGAACGGGCTGCCGCCGCCCATGCCGCCGGATTCGAATGCGGCATGACCATGCTGATCATAAGCTGCGCGTTTCTGAGCGTCGCTTAATAACTCATAGGCTTCCTTGGCTTCCTTGAAGTGTTCCTCGGCTTTCGGGTTATCCGGGTTGCGGTCAGGGTGATGCTTCATCGCCAGTTTGCGATAAGCCTTTTTGATTTCTTCGTCCGAAGCGTCACGGTTGACGCCCAGGACTTCGTAGTAGTCTTTTTTGCTCATGGTCTTTTAGACGTGAGTCGGAAGACGTAAGTCGTAAGTTGAAAAGCGGATTCGCATGTCACTTACGCCTTACGTTTTCAAACTATTTTATAAATTAGTTGCTAGATGTAAGTCGGAAGACGTAAGTTGAAAAGCTTCCCAGAGGTTGCTTACAACTTACGTCTTAAGTCTTACGTCTCAGGTATACCTGCTTACTTCTTGTCTTTCACTTCGGTGAATTCGGCATCCACCACATCGCCTTCGTCTTTTTTGGTTTCAGCGTGCGCACCGGGTTGTGCACCCGCTTCACCGGCTTGTGCCTTAGCTTGTTCGGCGGCGTACATCTTTTCGCCGAGTTTTTGTGCGGCAGTCGAGAGCGCTTCAGCCTTGGCTGCGATGGCTTCCTTGTCGTCGGTCTTGACGACTTCCTCGGCTTCCTTCAAGGCGGCTTCGATCGCAGCCTTTTCTTCCGCAGTCAGATGATCGCCGTATTCCTTCAGCGATTTGTGCGTGGAGTGGATCAGAGAATCGAGTTTATTGCGCTCGGTAACCAATTCGATGGCCTTGCGGTCATCTTCGGCGTGGAGTTCGGCATCCTGCACCATTTGCTTGATTTCCGCTTCGGACAAACCGGAGCTGGCCTGGATCTTGATCTTGTTTTCCTTGCCGGTCGCCTTGTCTTTCGCCGACACGTGCAGGATGCCGTTCGCGTCGATGTCGAAAGTCACTTCGATCTGCGGCATACCGCGCGGTGAAGGCGGAATGTCGGACAGGTTGAATTGTCCCAGGCTCTTGTTGCCGGAAACCACTTCGCGCTCGCCCTGCAGCACATGGATAGTCACCGCACTTTGATTGTCATCGGCGGTGGAGAATACTTGTGAGGCTTTGGTCGGGATCGTGGTGTTCTTCTTGATCAGCTTGGTCATCACGCCGCCCATGGTTTCGATACCCAGAGACAACGGGGTCACGTCGAGCAGCAGCACGTCTTTGACTTCGCCTTGCAGCACGCCGCCCTGGATCGCGGCACCGACGGCCACGGCTTCGTCCGGGTTCACGTCCTTGCGCGGTTCGCGGCCGAAGAACGCCTTCACTCTTTCCTGCACCATCGGCATACGCGTCTGGCCGCCGACCAGAATCACGTCAGCAATGTCGGTGATCGACACGCCGGCATCCTTCATCGCGATCTTGCATGGCTCGATGGTGCGCGCGATCAGGTCTTCGACCAGGCTTTCCAGCTTGGCGCGGGTGATCTTCACGGCCAGGTGTTTCGGACCGCTCGCATCCGCAGTGATGTAAGGCAGGTTCACTTCGGTTTGCTGCGCGCTGGACAATTCAATCTTGGCTTTTTCCGCCGAATCTTTCAGGCGTTGCAACGCCAGCATATCTTTGCGCAGGTCGATGCCGGACTCTTTCTGGAATTCTTCGACCAGATAGTCGATCACGCGCATATCGAAATCTTCACCGCCCAGGAATGTGTCGCCGTTGGTCGACATCACCTCGAACTGGTGTTCGCCTTCGATCTCGGCGATGTCGATGATGGAAATGTCGAACGTGCCGCCGCCCAAGTCATACACCGCGATCTTGCGGTCGCCTTCCTGTTTGTCCATGCCGAAAGCCAGCGCGGCTGCGGTCGGCTCGTTGATGATGCGTTTGACTTCTAGCCCTGCGATACGCCCGGCATCCTTGGTGGCCTGACGCTGCGCATCGTTGAAGTAAGCCGGAACGGTGATGACCGCCTCGGTGACGGGTTCGCCCAGATAGTCTTCGGCGGTCTTCTTCATTTTCATCAGAATTTGTGCGGAGATTTCCGGTGCCGAGAATTCCTTGTCGCGCACCTTGATCCATGCGTCGCCGTTCTTGGCCTTGACGATCTTGAAGGGCACCATCGCGATGTCTTTTTGTACCATTTTCTCGTCGAAGCGACGACCGATCAGGCGCTTCACGCCATACAGCGTGTTGGTCGGATTAGTCACGGCCTGACGCTTGGCGGGCGCACCCACCAGCACTTCGCCGTCTTCCAGATAGGCGATGATTGAAGGCGTGGTGCGCGTGCCTTCGGCGTTTTCGATCACCTTGGTCTTGCCGTTTTCCATGATGGCCACGCAGGAGTTGGTCGTGCCCAAGTCGATACCGATGATTTTTCCCATGATGTTTCCTTTCAGTTGAATGCGTAAAAATTGAATAAGGTTGTTGCCCTGCCGCCTAACATCAGGGCGGCGCTGGATATTTCAAGTAGGTCGGGTTTCAACCCGACACCGGTGCTTCTATTACTTTGCCTTGGCGACCATCACCAGCGCAGGGCGCAACACGCGGTCACTCAGCGCATAACCCTTTTGCATCACGCTGATCACAGTGTTGGCGGGCTGGTCGCTGTCCAGCATGCCGATGGCCTGATGTTTGTGCGCGTCGAACTTCTCGCCGACCGGGTTGATTTCGGTGATATTGAATTTCTCGAAAACGTCGGACAATTGCTTCAGCGTTAATTCCATGCCGCTCTTGAAACTCTCCACGGTCGCGGTTTCCACCGCCAGGCCGGCTTCCAGGCTGTCTTTCACTGCCAGAATTTCATTGGAAAAACGCTCCACGGCAAATTTACGCGCTTTGCTCACGTCCTCTAGCGCACGGCGGCGGATATTCTCTCCCTCTGCCTTGGCATACATCCAGGCATCATAGTGCTCCTGCGCCTTGCGCTCGGTGGCCTGTAGCAGATCTTCCGGGCCGGGCATCACTTCCGATGCACCGTCTGCGGCTGGTTTAGGTTCGACTTGCGGGTTGGTATCGTTCTGTTCCATGTCGTTCTCCAAATTTCGATTCGTGGATTATGGGGGGTAAATCCTCCATTTCAATACCCGAAGCCAAAATTTTTTGCGGGCAATGATTCCAGTTCGACACAACCTGGAGTGCGGATCATGAGAATGATCCCGCTTTCTGCCCAAAAACATCACTGCGCAATCTCTCAGAATAAAAGCTGATCGTTTCTGCGTTAAGGTTGGGGGTGAAAATTTGAACAACTCTATAGCCTGCGTAGCTTGGGTTGCGTGGTGAATCTGTAACCGAAACTACATACTGATCGCATTAGCGCATTTTAATCCGCTCATCACCGCGCCTTCCAGCGTGGCGGGGTAATCGCCCGCCGTGTAGTCGCCCGCCAGCAGCAGGCGGGGCAAAGGTGTTAGTTGGGAGGGACGTTGCAGGTTGGGTGAGCAGCAAAACGTCGCGCGCTTCTCGGCGATGACTTTGTACCATGCCGGTGGCTCATTGATGCCGAATTCATCGCGCAGTTCCGCGATCACTTTTTGCGCCAGCTCGTCCTGCGACAATTCCTGATGGATGCCTTCCGCGCTGATCACGGCGGCGAACAGGCCGTGCTGACCGCTGATTTGTCCCTTGTCGAACAGCCACTGGCTATAACGTTGGTGCAGGCCGAGCATCGGCTGCGGAAGGGTGGCAGCGGAGCTGCCGGGTACCCACCGGCGTACCCCTTGCGGGTGTTGGGGCAGGGTGACGTGAGCGGGATAGCGCAGATACACGGTGTAGATCGGCTGTTGTTCCAGACCGTCGATCTGCGCGACGGTTTCTGCGAGTGCATCATGGTTTTCTGATGCAACAATCGGGCGCAGTAGCTTGGCGGCGACCACGGGCGGTGCGGCGCAGATGACGTGGCTGAATTTTTCTGTGCTCCTTCGACCAGGCTCAGGACAGGCTTGTGCAGTGGTTATTTCGATGCCGTCATCAAGCGGACGCAGCGCTTCCACGCCGCAGGATGTGTACACCTTGCCGCCGTGCTGTTCGATATAGTTTGCGGCGCGTTGCGGGAACAGCGCGGTGAAGTCGATGCGTGGCAGCAGCATGTCGGAATCGGCGCGCGACTGGTTTAGCGCGTCGCGCAACACGTTCAGCAGCACTTGCGCGGAAGCCTTGTGGACCGGGGTGTTCAGCGCGGCGATGCACAGCGGTTCCCAGAGTTTCTGTACCAGCGCGGCATCTTGCCGGTGTCGCGCGAGCAGTTCGGTGACGGTGATGTCGCAGGCCAAATGAAAGTTGGTGCGGCGCAGCGTGAGCATGAAGCGCGCGGCATTGATGCGTTCTCCCCAGGTCAGACCTTGCGCGCCGAGCAGCGCGATCAAGAGATGCAGCGGGGCGGGCAGGCGCGGCGCTTTGAGCGAAAACTCGCCGTGCAAATCGAGTTGCAGCGGCAGGCGCAAAAAATCCTGTTCGATATTTCCGCCGACCTTCTCGATCATCCGCAGCGTCTGGCGATAGCAGCCGAGCAGCAGGTGCTGGCCGTTATCGAGTTGCGTGTCGTTGTGCATCACACCGCGCGCGCGTCCGCCGAGTTGCTGCGCGCTTTCGAACACCGTGACCGCGATGCCGCGTTCAGCCAACGCGACTGCGGCGGCCATGCCCGCATAGCCGCCGCCGATGATTCCGACTTTCATTTCTTGAACCACGTCTTGAAGGCCAGCCAAAGTTTGTAACCCGTACCGAGCGAGACGCGCTCCTTCAACACATGGCAGCCGCTGGCGATTACTTCATCCAGCGTGGCGCGATAGATCGCCGCCATGATCAGCCCGGTGCGTTGCGTCTTGCGATCTGCTGCGGGCAGATGCGCCAGCGCCTGCTGGTAGTAGCGCTGCGCGCGTTCGATCTGGAACGCCATCAGCTTCTGGAAATTCTCGGTTTCATGCGAATTCAGAATGTCCGCCTCAGTCACGCCGAACTGCCGCATCTCGTCCTGCGGCAGGTAGATGCGGTTGCGCCGCGCATCTTCGCCGACATCGCGGATGATGTTGGTGAGCTGGAAAGCCAGCCCCAGATCATGCGCGTATTTCAGCGTCTGGCGGTCGGTGTAGCCGAAAATCTCCACCGACAGCAGGCCGACCACCGAGGCGACGCGGTAGCAATACAGTTGCAGCGATTTGAAATCTGCGTAGCGCGGCAGGTCAAGATCCATCTCCATGCCGTCAATGATCTCCAGCAGATGTTCCTGGGACATATTAAATTGCTGAACGATGGGCACCAGTGCCTGAGCCACGGGGTGTTGAGGCTTGCCGCCGTATATTTCTGCGACCTGAGCGCGCCACCAGTTGAGCGTGGTGCGAGCAACATTAGCATCCGAACATTCGTCCACCACGTCGTCCACCTCGCGGCAAAAGGCATACAGCGCGGTGATCGCGCGGCGCTGTTCTTTCGGCAGGAACATGAAGCTGTAATAGAAGCTCGATCCGCTGGCAGCGGCTTTGTCCTGGCAGTATTGGTCTGGGGTCATGTCGGTTTGCAAAATTAATATGGCGCGCTCTTGGCCAGCATGATAACCCAGTCGAACGGACGCAATACCGGACGGTGATGGAACATGTCGTATTCAGCGCTTTCCAGCTTGTCGAGTATGCGCAACCCGCCAGCGATAATCATGCGCATCTCCAGGCCGATGCGTCCGGTGAGTATGGTGCCCAAAGGTTTTCCGGTAAGCATCAGAGAACGCGCGCGATTCACCTGAAACTTTATCAGTTTGCGCCATGCATCGTCGCTGATGCCCTGCGCGATCCGGTCTTCGCTGACGCCGTATTGCGCGAGTTCATCCAGCGGCAGATAGATGCGCCCGATCGCGTAATCCTTCGCGATATCCTGCCAGAAATTGATGAGCTGCAAACTGGTGCAGATCGCATCCGAGTAGGCGAGGTTGACCTGAGTGGCTTCGTCGTAGAGATGCAGCAGCAGGTTGCCGACCGGGTTGGCGGAGCGGCGGCAATAGTCGAGTAATTCTTCAAAATTGGCGTAACGTTTTTTTACGACGTCCTGCGAAAATGCATCGAGCAGATCGTAAAGCGGCTGCATCGGCAGCGCGTGCTGACGGACTTCGTAGGCCAAGTTCTGGAACAGCGGCGTGAGCGGCGTTTCATTGTTGTTGATGCGCGCCAGCTCGGCACGGAATTCGTCGAGTTGTTTCAGGCGCTGTTCGTTGGACAACTCGCCTTCATCGGCGATGTCATCCGCCGCGCGCGCGAAATGGTAGATTGCCGCGACCGGCTTGCGCAGCCGCTTGGGCATCAAAATAGAAGCAACCGGGAAATTCTCGTAGTGATCAACCGACATCTAATAGTTCCAGATTACAGCAGATCGTTTCTGTGCAGCATGAACACGAACTCATCGCCCGCGCTGACATCCAGCCAGGTGAACGGCAGGTCGGGGTAGGCAGCTTCCAGCACGTCTCGGTTGTGGCCGATCTCGACGATCAGAATTCCGTTGTCGGTGAGATGCTGCGCGGCATGTTTGAGGATGATGCGCGTCGCATCCAGCCCGTCATGGCCGCTGCCGAGCGCGAGCTTGGGTTCGTGCAGATATTCATGCGGGAGTGCTGCGACTGACTCGGCATCCACGTAGGGCGGGTTGCTGATGATCAGGTCATATTGTTTGTCGCCTAGCTTGGAGAACAGATCCGATTCAATCAGATGTACGCGGTCTTGCAGTTTGTAGTCGGCGACGTTGCGTTCGGCGACGGCCAGTGCGGCCGGTGACAAGTCCACTGCGTCCACGCTGGCATAAGGGAAAGCATGTGCGGCGAGAATCGCCAGGCAGCCACTGCCGGTGCATAAATCCAATACGTTGCCGATCTGTTCGGGTTCGGCGATCCACGGGCTGAGTTGTTCCAACAGCAATTCCGCGATGAACGAGCGCGGCACGATGACCCGTTCATCCACATAAAAACTGAATTCGCCCAACAGCGCCTGATGGGTCAGGTAGGCCGCAGGGATGCGATGTTCGACGCGCCGATGAACGATGTTCAGCACTTCGGTGCGCTCGCTGTCGGTCAGGCGCGCATCGAGAAACGGCTCGAGTCGATCCAGCGGCAGATGCAGCGTATGCAGGATCAGGTAGGCGGCTTCGTCGTAGGCATCGGTGCTGCCGTGCCCGAAAAACAGCTTAGCCTGATTGAAGCGGCTTACCGCAAAACGTAGATAGTCGCGCACCGTGTGCAGGTTTTGAGCGGCCTGTGAAAAATAATCATTCATAATTTAAAGTGAATTTTTCCCAAGTAAAATTTCAAGAGTGCGCTGATAAGTCAGTTTGAGCGGCTCGATGTCGGCCACGGCCACGCATTCGTTGAGCTTATGGATCGTGGCGTTCAACGGGCCAAATTCGATCACCTGCGGGCAGATGTCGGCGATGAATCGTCCGTCCGAGGTGCCGCCACTGGTGGAGAGTTCCGGCGTGATGCCGTAAGACTGCTCGATCGCGCGGCTGATTGCGGCCACCAGACTGCCCTTGGCGGTGAGATACGGCTTGCCGGATAACTCCCACTTCAAATCGTATTTCAAACCATGCTTGTCCAGTATCGCGTGGACTTTATCTTTCAAATCTTGCTCGGTGCTGGCGGTGGAGAAACGGAAATTGAACCAGATATCGACCGTGCCCGGGACGACGTTGGTCGCACCGGTGCCGCCATTCATGTTGGAGATTTGCCAGGAAGTCGGCGGAAAATATTCGTTGCCGTTGTCCCAGGTGGTGGCGGCGAGCTCGGCGATCGCCGGTGCTGCCATGTGGATCGGATTTTTCACCAGATGCGGATAGGCGATGTGGCCCTGGATGCCTTTGACGATCAGCGTGCCGGACAGCGATCCGCGCCTGCCGTTCTTGATCATGTCGCCAACTTTTTTGTTAGAAGTGGGTTCGCCGACGATGCAATAATCGATCAGCTCACCGCGCGCCTGCAGGGCTTCCACGACGCGCACCGTGCCGTCCACCGCCACACCCTCTTCGTCGGAGGTGATCAGAAGCGCGATCGAGCCTTTGTGGTCCGGGTGCTGTGTGAGAAACGCTTCGATCGCGGTGATGAAGGCCGCGACGGATGTCTTCATGTCTGCCGCACCGCGCCCAAACAGCATGCCGTCGCGCAGGGTTGGCTCGAACGGCGGGCTGAACCAATTCTCGGCAGGTCCAGATGGCACGACATCGGTGTGTCCGGCAAACACCATGACCGGAGCGGCCGTGCCGCGCCGCGCCCAGAAGTTGTCCACGTTGCCGAAACGCATGCGCTCGATATGGAAGCCGAGTTTTTCAAGGCGTTCGATCAGGATGTCTTGGCAGCCCGCATCATCGGGCGTGAGTGAGCGGCGGGCGATCAGGGCTTGGGAAAGTTTTAGCGTATCGGACATGGCAGTGATCAGGAATGCAGATTGAAAATTTCAGAATAAGTCGCCGCGTCGAAACCAACATGCAGCAGCTTTCCATTTTGCTCTAGCACCGGGCGCTTGATCACACTGGTTTTTTCCAGCATCAGCTCAAGTGCGCTAGTTGCGTCTTGAATCTCTTGTTTGCGCTGTTCCGGCAGGCCGCGCCAGGTCAGGCCGCTACGATTGATCAGTTTAGTCCAGTCGGTTTGTTGCAGCCAGCTTTGCGCAATGGTGGCATCCAGTCCGTGTTTCTTGAAATCGTGAAACTCGACCGCGATGTCATGTAGCGTTAGCCAGTCGCGCGCTTTTTTTACGGTGTTGCAGTTGGGAATGCCATACAACTTCATTTAGGGTCATTCAGGTTAAGCTTGATGCTGTCGAGATCTGAGTTTGACGTCGAACCTTTTTGAGAGGTCGGGTTGGCAGTAAATACCGGCACTTTTTGGGTGTCTGTGCGCTCCGAAAAATCGACCAGCGAGGACAGGTTGCTTGCCGAATCGGCGTTGCGTAGCGCTTCTTCTTTGGTGATCAGCCCCTTCTTGAATAGTTTGTAGAGGGCTTGCTCGAAGGTTTGCGAACCGGTGGAAACGCTCTTCTCGATGGATTCGCGAATTTTGTCGAGTTCATCATTCTTGATCTGATCGGCAATCAGCGAGGTGTTCAGCAAAATTTCAACGGCGGGAACCTGCTTGCCTTGCACATTGCGCACCAGGCGTTGCGAGATCACTGCGCGCAAGCACATCGATAAATCGGCCAATACGCCGCGGCGCGAATCGTAAGGAAAAAAATTCACGATACGGTTCAGCGCGTGATAACTGTTGTTGGCGTGCAGGGTGGTCAGGCACAAATGCCCGGTCTGCGCGAAAATCAGCGCGTGCTTGAGTGTTTCGCGATCACGCACCTCGCCTATCATCAGCACATCCGGGGCTTCTCGCATCCCGCTGGACAATGCGCTTTCATATGAGCGCGTATCGGCGCCGATTTCGCGCTGGTTCACGATGGATTTGCCGTGGTTAAAAATGTATTCGATGGGTTCTTCGATGGTCAGGATATGTCCGCTCACGGTTTTGCTGCGATGCTCGATCATCGAGGCGAGAGTGGTGGATTTTCCTGAACCGGTTGCGCCGACCACCAGTACCAGGCCGCGCTTTTCCATGACCAGATCTTTTAGTATTTCGGGCAAATGCAGTTCTTCAGCGCTGCCGATCTTGGCCTTGATATGGCGGACCACGATGGCGATGTCGCCGCGCTGGCGGAAAATATTGATGCGGAAATTGCCGGTGCCTTCGGCATGAAAAGAGAAATTCATCTCCATTTCGGATTCAAACTCGGCGATCTGCTTCGGGGACATCATCTCATAGGCGATGCGCTTGATGACATCGGCGTCCAGAGTCTGCGCGTTGACCGGCATTGCGATGCCGTCGATCTTGATGTTGACCGGCGCGCCGACCGAGAAGAACAAGTCGGAAGCCTGTTTGCTGGCGGCCAGTTGCAGCAATGGTGTGATGATCATGTTATCTCCTTTTTTAAAGGTCGTAGGGGCGTATGGCAATACGCCTTAACGTCACGACGGTAAATGGCGAGGGCGTAATGCCATACGCACCTACGATCAAATACCCCTCAATAATTCGTTGATGCCCACCTTGGACAAGGTCTTGGCATCCACTTTCTTCACAATCACCGCGCAGTACAAGCTGTAGCTGCCATCCTTGGAAGGCAGGCTGCCGCTAACCACTACGGAGCCGGATGGTACCCGACCATAGCTGACCTCGCCGGTTTCACGGTCGTAAATCTTGGTGCTTTGACCGATGAACACGCCCATCGAGATCACGACGTTATCTTCCAGGATCACGCCTTCGACGATTTCCGAGCGCGCGCCGACGAAGCAGTTGTCGCCGATGATGGTCGGGTTGGCTTGAATCGGTTCGAGCACGCCGCCGATACCGACCCCGCCGCTCAAATGTACGTTCTTGCCGATCTGTGCGCAGGAGCCGACCGTCGCCCAGGTGTCCACCATCGTGCCTTCATCGACATAGGCGCCGATGTTTACATAGGAGGGCATCAGCACCACGTTCTTGCCGATGAACGCGCCACGGCGCGCTGCGGCCGGAGGCACGACGCGGAAGCCGCCTTCGCGAAAATCGCGGCTGTTGTAGTCGGCAAATTTGGACGGAACCTTGTCGTAGTAATTGGTGAAGCCGCCCTTGATGAAGGCATTGTCTTCCAGCCGGAACGACAGCAGCACGGCCTTTTTAAGCCATTGGTGCGTCACCCACTCGCCATTGATTTTTTCAGCAACGCGCAGCTTGCCCTCGTCGAGTTGGGTGATGACGCTATCGACCGCTTCCTTGAGTTGCGCATCGGCATTGCGCGGGGTGATCTCGGCGCGGCGTTCAAAACCTTGTTCGATGATTTGTTGCAATTGATCCATGATAATTTCCTGATTAAAGTTAATTACAGCGATGAAACGAATCGGGCGATACGCTGTGCGGCTTCGACGGTCTCTTTGGTGCTCGCAACCAGAGCCAGACGCACAAAATTCTCGCCTGGGTTCACACCGTTCGCATCACGTGCGAGATAGCTGCCCGGCAATACCGTGACATTATAGTCGCGATATAGCGCCTGCGCGAAGGCGGTGTCGGTCATCGGCGTGCGCAGCCCCGCTGCGGACAGATTAATCCAAAGATAAAAGCCGGCATCCGGGAGCGTGACCGGCAACACCGGTTTCAGAATCTCAACCACGCGGGCAAATTTCTCCGCATATAGGCGGCGATTTTCCGCAACGTGCGTTTCGTCATTCCAGGCGGCGATACTGGCGGCCTGTATCGCCGGGTTCATCGCCGAGCCATGGTAGGTGCGGTACAGTGCGAATTTTTCGATCACCTGAGCATCGCCCGCGACAAAGCCGGAGCGCATGCCCGGCACGTTGGAGCGTTTCGACAAGCTGGAGAACACGACCAGATTCTTGTAATCGCTGCGCCCCAGTTGCTGTGCGGCTTGCAGCGCGCCTAAGGGTTTTTCGTCAAAATAAATTTCTGAATAGCATTCATCCGAGGCGATCACGAAGCCGTAGCGATCGGACATCTCGAACAAGGTTTTCCATTCTGTCAGCGGCATCACGCGTCCGGTCGGATTGCCCGGCGAGCACACGTAGATCAATTGAGTATGCTGCCAGACATCTTCGGGCAGTTGCGCAAAATTCAACGCGTAGTTGTCGCCACTGATGGTGTTGAGAAAGTAGGGCGTAGCACCAGAAAGGAATGCCGCGCCTTCGTAAATCTGGTAAAACGGATTCGGGCATATCACGGCGGGATTGCTTTTCGTGCGATCGATCACGGCTTGGGCAAAGGCAAACAGTGCTTCGCGGCTGCCGTTCACCGGCAAGACCTGAGTTTTGGCATCGGGCGCTGGAATGCCATAGCGCGCGGCCAGCCAGTCGGCTATCGTGCCGCGCAGCGTGTTGCTGCCGGCAGTTGTGGGATAATTCGCCAGCCCGTCGAGATTGTTCGTCAGCGCGTCACGGATGAATTGTGGTGTGGCGTGTTTCGGTTCGCCGATGGACAGACTGATGGGGCTATAACCCGGGTTGGGCGGAACGTCGCGAAATAATGCGGCGAGTTTCTGAAAAGGGTAGGGTTGTAGTCGTTGTAAGTCTGGGTTCATTTGGGTAAATCCGGATTCATTTGTTATCTCAATGATGCGCAAAATTTAGCGCGCATTATACGGGCGCATTGCATAATTAGGGACTGTCCAGTGCCATCAAAAAAAAATGTATTGCCGATTGCCGGAATTCTGAGTGGTGCGCTGGTGTGGGGGCTGATCTGGTATCCCTTCCGCGTGTTGCAGGATGCGGGCGTAACCGGCCCGCTGGCGACGCTGATCACCTATGTAATGGCGATGCTGTTCGGTGCGTTCATGCTGCCTCGCGTGTGGCGCGAACTCCCCCAGGCTGGGTGGTGGTCAGCCGGTTTGTTGTTGAGCGCAGGCTGGTCGAATTTAGCTTATGTGCTGGCGATGCTGCATGGCGAAGTGATGCGCGTGTTGCTGTTGTTCTACCTCGCGCCGTTGTGGACGATTATATTTTCCTATTGGCTGCTGGGTGAACGGCTCAATCGTTACGGCTATCTGGTCATGGCGCTGTCTTTTTGCGGTGCAGCCATCATGTTGTGGGAACCGGAGCGCGGTTTGCCGCTGCCACAAAATATTTCCGAATGGATAGGGTTATCGGCGGGCATGAGTTTCGCGCTTTCCAATGTGCTGTCACGGCGTGCCACGCATTTTAGCGTGGAGGGAAAATCTTACAGCGTGTTGTTCGGCACCGCCTTGTTGACCGCACCGCTGCTGTGGTGGCAAGGCGGGGTACCGGTTCAGCTGCTGGCGATGAGTGCGCAATCCTGGCTGATACTCGGGTTGCTCGGTATCGCGCTGTGCGCCACCAGCTTTGCCGTGCAATACGGGGTCACCCAGCTGCTGTCCAATCGCGCCATGCTGCTGTTTCTGTTCGAGCTGGTGGTCGCTGCCGCCTCGTCGTACTTTCTCGCCAATGAAGCGATGGAGCTGCGCGACTGGATAGGCGCGTTGCTGATTATTTCAGCGAGTTTGTTGTCGGGGAAGTTGCACTCGGAATCAAAATAGGCGGCACTTTATGCAACGGTGATTCTGATGTGTGGAGCGCATCCACTCGCTCGATGAATGGCAGCGCCACTTGCCAGACATTCTTTTTATTTCGCTGCTCGAAATTCGCCACTAACATGGTGAGATTTCTGCGAAACGTATACACATGACGATAGGAAAACGACCCTGAAGCGGCCTTCAGCTTGTTAAGAATCAGACGTTCAGGCACTCACCGCGTCAGCTAGACCATAACAGCACTGATTAAAATTCCATGGCTGCCTATACCCTGTATTGTCTCCACAGGAAATGCGAACGGCAGGCATGGAAAACCTAGCTCAATGAAATAGGGATTGTCGGGATGGTCGGAAATTTAATGATGGGATTTAGCCATCAATTTAAGTATTTTCAGATTAATCACGAGAAAGCGGAAACTCTGCCATATCAGCGATGTCCGCATGTAACGGGTAAATCCGGTCGGAGCCGGAGGATAATAAGCCTGTTGGTAAGGCTCTCTATTGGTTATTTTTCCTGGCATGTTTTGCTCCTTAATTTTTTTGGGGGTCATTAATCCGGGATTATTGACCAGCCCGGTTTCAGTTTTGCCTGATAAATGAAAGCGTGGTGCAACAAATACTTCATCCAGTGACCGGCCAATCCGATTTCACCAAAAGTCAGATCAATGTCACGACCGTAATCCGGGTACTTCTCAAAGTCTGGCACGACCGGGAACACGGTCATGGTGGCCGCGGTACCTTTGAAGAAATCCGCTCCGGTAGACGCCACACACGCCGCACCCATTTCAGCCATCGACGCTGTATGGGTTGGTTTTTCTGCACCGCCAATCATGTCGCGGATGCTCATGGCAACCGCTTTCGCCATGGCAGCCGATGGCATCCCGGTTCTGGGAGCTGTCGGATTGATGGGCGTTCCATTTGTACTTTGCATCGGCTTGCTGATCATGTGCGGCGGCGCGAAAGCGATGCCGACCGCAAAAATATTTCGATAGCTCGGTGTCTGGTACGTCCTCGGCCAGTCGCGGGCCGACCATTCCAGATACGGGCGTGGAGTGTAATCAGCGTCCACCTTCATGAAACCGTTGGGCGCAAAAAGCTGACTGGAAATGTCAGCGCCAGCTTTGTCGAAAGCCTTCAGTCCAACCCCGGCAAAGGGTGGGATCAGCATCGAAAAATCGAACTCTTGTTCGTGGAAGCTCCCATCCAGAGTCTCATAATGAATTTTCCCGGCTTCGACTTTAGTCACGTGAGCACGAGTAATCCATTCGATCCCGCGCTCAACCATCAGCGATTCTGCGAAGGTCTTGCCGTTGGTAATGTAGCCGCCACGCTTGATATGCACGCCACCCATGCCAAAGTCGCCCAACTCATACTCGTTGCTGAGCCAGATGATGCGAGCCTTGTCACGAATCCCGGCCTCGCGCAAAACGTGATCCACGTTGTAGATATATTCAAACGCGGCACCTTGGCAGGTACACATCCCATGGCCCGTGCCAATGACTATAGTGCGGTGTTCACCTGCACGCAGGGCATCGATTAACGCTTGGAGTTTTTTATTCGCTTCCAGTGCATGGCTTGCGGTGCACACGGATACCGTATGACCGTGTTCCGGGCCCAACCCCGGAGTATCACCGAAATTGAGTTTTGGCCCTGTAGCATTCACCAGAAAGTCGTAAGTAATGTTTTCCTGCTCGCCAGCTTTGGCAGGGTGCGTGTATTCGACAGATACGAATGGGCTCGCACTCTCGGCATTGCCTTCCGGGTTGATTGACAGCGCCTTGGCCTGAAGAAAGCGAACCGAAGTTTTGCTGTAAACCTGCGCAAGATCAAAGGTAACCTGTTCCTCACTCATCTGACCAACACCTACCCAGATATTGGAAGGTACCCAATTCCATTTGGCATTGGGCGAGACAACTATAATTTCGTGCTGCTTGCCTAGCCATTTATTTAAATTCCGAGCGACCGTATGCCCGGAAATGCCTGCGCCCAAAATCACGATTCGTGACATATATTTCTCCTTAAAATGAGTAAATTTCGGAACACTACTCTTCACATTATTAATAATTAATGCTGCGACGGCTCTTTAATCTATGCCAAGCATCACACGTAATCAGCTTCGGTGGTAATAAACTCGATCTGTGCGCCTTCGTGAATCAACCTCTTAACTGCACAATTGTTGATCTCTTCCAAAATGCGTTCACGCTGCACTGCCGTAAATCGTTCTGGAAATTGGACTTCAGTCACAAAGCGGGTCGGAACAAATGTGTTTCCATTACGCACCACCGGTTTGCAATTGATCTCGATACCGTCTGCGCTTATCTCCAGTGCTTTACATGCTTTGCGTGAATACACGCCCGCGCAACCAGCAAGTGCTGCGTAAGTAGCTTCCAGAGGATTGGGCAGGCTTCCATCTAACCCGTAGTTGATAACATGATTTTTGTAGCTTACTCGGACTTGATTACTGTCATTCAGTGTCAGTTGATACATTGCACTCAATCCTTAAGTAAATAACCGTATTCTAATATATCATCGAGCTTGCATGAATGCAATATCACCGCACTTTCACAATATAGCCATCACCTAGATGCGGTAATGAATGATGAAGTTACGGTTTTGGCACGTAGTTGCCAGAAAATCTTGTTATTACGCTGGTCAATAGCGGATCCCCACGAAAAACAGTGACGGGCACAAAACAGTCTTTGTGCCCGTATTTCTGTCTGTTGGTGTGATTACACCACCGTCACGGCTATATCCCCGATTATTTGGCGCTATCCAGTTTCTTGTCATGCATGTGGAGCATCAGTTCCTGTCTGATCTCGCGCAGCCGGACCTTCACCAGAGCTTCGTTTTTGTTACCTATCCGCATCATGATGCGCTGGCCAATGGAACGCCTTTCAAGATCGGGGTCGGCATATTGGAAAAATACATTGGGCTGGACCAGTTTGACCGGCTCCTTGATGTTCGGCGCGGCCAGCAGCTCGTTGAGCACCGCGATCAGGCGGTCATTGAAATATTTTTTCGGGTAGCCCAGTTCTTCGTAGGCCTGCTGAAACAGCGGATAAAGGCGCATATAAAGCCCGACCAGTTTTTTTGGGTCGACCGCCACGGCGATTTTCACGTAAGGCGCGTAACGCGCCGCGTTCTTGGGGTCGATGACAGGGTCGCTTTCCGTGCCTGCGGTGATAAACGTGCCCGGTGCCCGTTCGATCGGCATCACATGCATCGGCGCGCGTCTGCCCGGCAAATTGTCGATAGTGGCCACGATGTTGTGGATTACCCGGTCGGTATGGAAAAACTTCATCAACGATTTATTGCCAACCAGCCCAGCCACGGCATCAAGCACGAAACTGTCGCTATCGGCCAGCGCGGGCAGCGGGGGCAGTGCCGGGGGAGCCTCGACCACCTGACGCACTTCCGGCTTGGGCGGCGCGGGTGGCGGCGGGGGCGGTGGAGCTTGTACGTGCACCGGTTCAGGTTTCGGCTCGTTATACGGCCCGTAAAAATAAGCGGCAAGGCCGCCAACAACGACAATTGCAGCACCCGCAATCAAGATGTTCTTATTCATTGAGTAAACCTTTCTATAAGTTACTACGCCACCGTTACTGTCTTGTCCAGATACACGTCCTGAATCGCATTGAGCAGCGCTACGCCATCGGGCATCGGTTTCTGAAATGCCTTGCGTCCCGAGATCAGGCCCATGCCGCCGGCGCGCTTGTTGATCACCGCCGTGCGAACGGCCTGATGCAAGTCATCCTTGCCCGACTCGCCGCCGGAATTAATCATGCCGACCCGTCCCATATAGCAGTTTGCCACCTGATAGCGCACCAGGTCAATCGGATGATCGGTGGTCAGCTCGCTGTAGACCTTGGGGCTGGTCTTGCCAAACTTGATCGCGTTGTAGCCGCCGTTGTTCTCGGCCATTTTCTGTTTGACGATGTCGGCGTTGATCGTGACGGCCAAGTGATTGGCCTGTCCGGTCAGATCGGCGGCGACGTGATAATCCTTGTCGGCGGTTTTAAATGCGGGATTGCGCAAATAGGCCCACAGCACGGTGGCCAGACCCAGTTCATGCGCGTGTTCGAATGCCTCGGAGACTTCCTGAATCTGGCGGCGCGAATGCTCTGAGCCGTAAAATATCGTCGCGCCTACCGCCACCGCGCCCATGTCGAAGGCCTGATCCACGCTGGCAAACAGCGTCTGGTCGTAGATGTTCGGGTAGGTCAGCATTTCGTTGTGATTGATTTTGACGATGAACGGAATCTTGTGCGCATAACGGCGCGCCACCGATCCCAGCACGCCGAGCGTCGAGGCCACGCCGTTGCAACCGCCTTCGATCGCCAGCTTGACGATGTTTTCCGGATCGAAATACATCGAGTTGGGCGCGAACGAGGCTCCTGCGGAATGTTCCACGCCCTGATCCACCGGCAGCAGCGACAGATAACCGCTGTTCGCCAATCGGCCATGACCATACAGCGCTTGCAGGCTGCGCAGCACGCCGGTCTGGCGGTCTTTGATCGCCACCACACGATCAACATAATCCGCGCCCGGCAAATGCAGCGATTCACGGGGAATGCCGGTGCAACGATATTTCAACAAATGCTCTGCTTCATCACCTAATAATTGCACGATGTTCGTCATGGCAGTCTCCTATCGGTTGTGGATTTCGGAAGGTTACTCTCTTTATTTGTTGTGCTGGATTAAATCAGAAGCTGGCGCGGCTTGGGCACTGAGCGGGAGTTGGCCGGGAACCGTAGCGACGATCCGTTTCATTTCTTCGCGGCTTACCGGCACAGCGACAAATGTCTCGCCTGCATGTTGCATGGCCTTGAGATCGAGTATCGCACCGGGCGGCACATTTTCGCCGTTGTCCACATTGCCCTTGACCGCGTACAACACCCAGTTTGGGCCTTCCAGCGACAGCACCATATAGGATGCATCGGCCACCGCCAATACGGCCTGTGCGCCCAGTTGCGACAGGGTGCCGTAGCCCAGTACCAGACCCGAACCCAATTCATAGCCGGTAGGCACCACCACCGCACTGGCCAGCTCATACGTACCCAGTGCCGTTCCGGCCACCACGGAAGCGGCACTGCCTCCCACCAGCACAGTGCCCGCAGCCACATTCCCAGTCACCTGAGTTAGCGCTTCTCCCGTAGCACCCACCGTTGCCAAGCCGACACCGGTTGCGGCCGTGGCGGTTCCGGCAACCACGCCCAAGGTGCTGCCTCCCGCAAAAACACCGATTGAGGATAGCGGTGCGCCTATATATTGCACGGTCTTGCCCGTCAGATATCCGCCACCTGCGGTCACGGCCGCCGTTGTCTTGCCCACGCCATAAGTGCCCGCCGTTGCTGCCGAACCTGCCACCAACTCCCCGCCTGCCAGCACTTGTCCGCCAACCAGTTCCACTGCGCCAAACAGCCCGACCAGTGCGGCTGTTGCGCTGGGGGCGGTCACGTCATAGACCGAAGCCGCGCTGTTCCAGGTGACCTGCACGGCCACGTTCGCCACGGCTACGCCTTCTTTCATCGTGATCAATGCGGGGAAAGCCACGGCATTGACGGTGATATAACCGAGCGATGCGCCCGCCAGCTTGCCCGCCGGCTTGATGGTGGCATCCCAGAAGATTCCCTGCACCACCCAGCGCATAGATTTGAGTACCGCCAGCGTAGGGCCTGATTCATTGCTTCCCTGACTGATTTCCCGCTTGGCCGCACTGAACGATTCCCCGACATCCCTTGAATAATCGGACGTCGTCCCGACCACGATGTCGGCCATCTTGCCTGATTGCTCCGAGCGCCACTCGTTGGAGCGCTGGTAGGCATCCGCAAATTTTATTAAAGAGGCGCTCTCTTTTACCGCATCAGCACGTTGCCCGAGTTGTTCGGGCAAGGCCGCATAACCCTTGACGAAGCGTTCGGCTGCAAACGAAGTATGTCTGCTGGAGGCAGCCTTGCTGGCTTTTGAAGTTTTTCCTGCCAGTGCCAGAGTGCTTGTCCACATTTCTTTCGAAACCTCCGTGGTGCCCTCGCTTATCTTGCCGCCAACCATCAGTGAGCCAGACGCCAGCGTATCACCGGCCAGCGATGTTGCCGTGTAAGCCCGGCCTGAATAGGTGACCGAGGCACCAACGATGTCGCTGACCATGCCCGGCGCTGTGCCTGCCATGTGCGCACCAAAGCGCGTGACTTCACGCGCCCCTTCAGCCATTTCGGTGGTTCCCTGATGCATTGCCAGCGCAGCCCCCTTGGATTTTGCAACGCCCGCCTGTGCAAAGTCTGCCGATTCACGGGCGTGTTTGATGGATTCCTGGAACGATTGTCTTGCACGCAATCCGGCCATTTCCGATGCCAGGTCCAGCGCGTCTGGGCCGGGTGGAATGAGGTGGATGGTGGTCATCGGAACTTCAAAAGCGCCGTTGTTGTAAAGCGTGGCATGCCCTTCGGCGGCGAGTTTTTTGGTGTTCTGCAAGGGATCAGGCCGCCCCGGCTGCTGGGCGCAGGCAAGCAAGGTTCCGCACATCAGTGCCAGCATTATCTGAGCTCTCATAGTCGTCCTCCCACACGCAAATCGTCGGACAATTTTTCCAACGCCTTTTGCACCACGTCGGGATCGTCGCTGATGACTTGCACTTGCACACCCGGCTCCCGGCCCAAGGCCTTCAGGTCAACTACGCTGCCGACCGGCAGGCTTTGCACCGGCACGTTGCCTTTCTCGCCGTTCTTGTTGGTCCATTGCACTTCGCCCTTGACCGAGGCCAGCACCAGACGCGGGCCGTCGTAAGCCAGGAATACGACACTATTCGCCGTTCCTAGCAGCATCTGGGTGGGCAGCGCGGTGAGCGCGTTGTAACCGAGCACGATTCCGGATTGCGCCTGATTCATCGTAACCAGGGTAGTTCCCTTGAGCAGGTCGTAACTCACCTGTGCGGCATACACGCCGGTATCGGCAGCGCCCGCCGCAACGGCTTTGCCTGCACCCACCACCGGAGCCGCTGCGGTGACGGCGACCTGATTGACCACGCCCGCCGCACCGCCCACGGCAGCGGTGACCGGTATCGCGCCGTATGACAGCATCGACAATCCGGTCAGCAGCCCGCCCTCGACGGTCGGCGACACCAGTTCATAGCCCATCGAAGTGGTGTAATACAGGCTGAGGCCGGTCGATTCGATCGTGCGACCGCTGACGATGAACAGTCCGGCTACCGGCAGGAACACCACTTTCGCCGCGACCTTGGTTGTACCCTCAGCGCCTTGCACCACCGTCCGTGAAGCCGGTTTGATCAGGCCGGAGTAGAGCACCTTGATGTAGCCCACCATGATGTCGCCCAGACCGGACAGGGAATTGCGGCGCATTCCGGATTGCTGGTATGACTCATTGAAATCCGCGCGTGCCTCGCCAAACGCTTCGCCCCAGCGCCCTTCGATGTGCGTAGACATGGCATTTTTGGCGTCATCCGTGAGTTCATTCAGGTTGCGAAAATCGCTTTCGAGATGCTTGTACCAGTTGCCCGGCATAGCCATGAGCGCCTGCCGGTCTTCTTCCGTGCGTAGCGCCAGTGTCATATTGCCTTTGACGAAACGCTCCCAGGCTAGACCCAGATTGCGCGAACCATAATCCCACTCGGCCTTTGTCAGCCCCGCAGTAATAGCCAATTCTTGCTTGCTGAAATCGGTTCCGCTCTTGAAAACTTCAGCGCCGGTCTGCACGCCGCCCCGGCCCGCTGCTTTTAAATTTTCCCCGTACGCTGTGCTGTGCCCGCCCGCATCCGCAATCGCGCGCGATACAGCCTCACCGGAAGAAGTGATGGAATGTTCCTTGGCATAGCTGAAGGCTTTTTCGGTGGAGCTGACCACGAACCAGCCCTCGCGGTAAAGTGATTGGTGGCCGCGCAAGTTGGATTCGGTGACCGATATGATTTCGGCGGGAGGTTTCTTGACGGGTGTTTCATCGGCGCAGGCCATACCAAACGCCGATACTCCAAGAATAAAAGCACAATACCTGAACAACGACATATCGACCCTCCCCGAATGAGTGCCGCGAAGTGTAGCAGGCGCAATCTGGAAATAGAAGTGCAACCAGACAGGGCGAGTGAACTGCTTCGGCTTCTGGAATGTAATGAATTTAACACTCCGAATTCAACGCTCCGAATTTATAAATCAGGTTGTCCTGAGACGCTGGCTTATCCTGCTTCTCGCCCGTGACCTGGCAAACCTCTGTGTATAATTCTGCACACTCATTCATCCTTCATCAAACCTTATGAAACCGCTCATTCTCGGCACGCCGCTCAGTCCTTCCGCCACAAAAGTCATGCTGCTCGGCAGCGGCGAACTGGGCAAAGAAGTCATCATCGCGCTGCAACGCCTGGGCGTGGAAACCATCGCGGTGGATCGCTATGCCGATGCGCCCGGTCATCAGGTCGCACATCGCGCGCACGTCATCAACATGGCGGACGGCGCGGCGTTGCGCGCGCTGATCGAACAGGAAAAGCCGCACCTGATCGTGCCGGAGATCGAAGCCATCGCCACCGACATGCTGGACGAAATCGAGCGAGAAGGGCTGGCGCGCGTGATCCCCACCGCGCGGGCCGCACGTCTGACGATGAACCGCGAAGGCATCCGCCGCTTGGCCGCCGAGACGCTGGGTTTGCCGACCTCGCCGTATCAGTTCGCCGACAGTCTGGCCGAGATGCGCGCCGCGATAGAACGCATCGGCTACCCGTGCATCATCAAACCGGTGATGTCGTCGTCCGGCAAGGGGCAATCCAAAGTGGATAATGCCGCCGAGGTGGATGCCGCATGGGACTATGCCGCCAGCGGTAGCCGCGTGAATCAGGGCAGGGTGATCGTCGAAGGGCTGATCCGTTTCGATTATGAAATCACCCAGCTCACCGTGCGCGCGATCGGTGCTGATGGAAATACGGAAACGCATTTTTGCGATCCTATCGGCCATGTTCAGGTGCACGGCGATTATGTCGAAAGCTGGCAGCCGCAAGCCATGTCGCCGCAGGCCTTGCAGCGCACGCGCGACATCGCCAGGAAAGTCACCGATGATTTGGGCGGCCTGGGTATTTTCGGCGTGGAGCTGTTCGTCAAAGGCGACGAGGTGTGGTTCTCTGAGGTCAGCCCGCGCCCGCACGACACCGGCATGGTCACGATGTGCTCGCAAGTGCAGAACGAATTCGAGTTGCATGCCCGCGCGATCCTCGGTCTGCCGGTCGATGTGTCGTTGCGCGCACCCGGTGCTTCTGCGGTGATCTACGGGCAGCATGAAGCGCGGGGCATCGCCTTTGAAGGTGTGGAAGAGGCGCTGCGCGTGCCGCAATCTGACATCCGCCTGTTCGGCAAACCGGAATCCTTCGCGCGCCGACGCATGGGCGTGGCGTTGGCGACGGGCAAAGACACCGATGAGGCGCGTGGTCGTGCAAAGTTGGCGGCGGGCAAGGTTGTTCCGGTCAAAGTGTGATGCTCACCGGAATTCTACACGCCACTTTTTTAACCTCCGACCTGGTCAGAGCATGCATTTTTTATGAAGGCGTGCTCGGTTTGCAGCCCAACCCCGACCGCCCGTCGATGAGCTACGACGGCGTGTGGTACAACATCGCGCCCAACCAGCAAATTCATTTGATGTTGCTGCCCAACCCGGAAGCGGGCTTGCAGCGCCCCTCCCACGGCGGACGCGATCGGCATGTCGCGCTGGCGGTGTCCGATATGGCAAAGTTGATCGAGCGCTTAACCCAAGCGGGGATTGCTTACACGCTCAGCCAGTCCGGTCGCCGTGCGTTGTTCTGTCGCGACCCGGATGGCAATGCGCTGGAATTCATTGAGGGGAATTAAGCGGCACGCATGATCACGCGACTCTTTCTGACATCAATGCGCAGGTCTGATAAAGTGGTGCTGCTTCAGATTCAACCGGGCGAGAAGCATTACCGCGAGGCAGGCGCCCAACCAAGTCAACTGTTAAGGAGACTAAGCATGAGCGAATTTCCGGAAGACATTTATACCGAGCCTGCAAATATTGATGTCGACACGCTGAAGAATCTCGGGCCGCTCACCGGCATGGCCGGAATCTGGCACGGCGTCCGGGGTATGGACACCAAGCCCAAGGCCGAAGGCCCAAAACAGCAGGTCTTTGTCGAGCGCATTGAACTCCAGCCTATCGACCCGCAGACCAACGGGCCGCAACTGTTTTATGGGCTGCGCTACCACACGCAAGTAGTGAAGCCGGATCAGGTCAAGACCTACCACGACCAGATCGGTTACTGGCTATGGGAGCCGGCCACCGGCACGGTGATCCAGACGCTCGCGATCCCGCGCGCGCAGACCGCGATGGCGGTTGGCCGTGCCAGAGCGGAGGACCAGAGTTTTGAACTGGTCGCGACCCGGGGTTCCGATACCTATGGCATCTGCTCGACCCCGTTTCTGGAATATGCGTTCAAGACCGTCGAATATCGGATCAAGGTGACCATCAATCCCGACGGCACCTGGTCTTATGACGAGGACACCGTGCTGATGATCCGGGGCAAAACCGAACCCTTTCATCACACCGATCGCAACATCCTGAGCAAGATAGCGGAGCCTACGCCGAACCCGCTCGCGAGGTAAGCTACGTGGGCTAGCATGATGCTACTCGAAGAATTCCTCATCCATTTTTTTGATGTGAATGGTTTCTTCGATCCGACAGCCAATATCAAACCGGATCATTAGCTTGGTGAGTTGGTGTCCATCAATTAGTACAATCCGCTTACTTAGCATTTCAACGGTTTCCTTGGCAGAGGGTGAAAACGAAGATGTGGTAACAAAAATACCTTTGCTAGCTTTAAAACGATCCAACGATCCGAAGAAATCACGAATCTCTCCTGATGAAACCTTGCTTTCGGTATAGCGCTTGGCTTGCACGTAGATTCGATCAAGTCCAAGCGCGTCTTGGTCGATGACACCATCAACCCCACCATCCCCGCTTTTTCCCAAGGCTTTTCCTGCTTCAATTGCTGAACCGCCATAACCCATTGCGATAAGAAGCTGAACAACTAGGCGTTCAAAAAAATCTGGGGGTGATGTGAGAATTTTGCTAAGCAATTCGGAGCTGAGTGTATCAACTAGTTCGGCCTGCGCAGAACGAATGATTTCATCTGGCGTTAGGTCTTTGAGATTAGCTTCGCTTTGTGGCTGAGAGGTCGAATTTTGTCCGTTGTCTTCTCGAAATGCTTTGAACTCAGGAAAGGATTCCAGAAACTTGATGTTGATGATCTGTGGTGGCGATGCCAAAACAGACCTGCCCAGATCACTGATCTCAAAGTGTCCGCGTCTTGTCAGTGTCACCAACCCGGCTTTTCCAAGATAACTTTTTGCCCAATTCACCCGATTGGCAAAAGTCGCCTGCTTGCCAGAAGGAAGCAAATCCGACAGCTCTTGATCTGTCAGCCCCAACGTTGTGCCAAGCTGGGTAACTACGCCTGAAATTTTTACCTCACCATTGACAGACGCCCTTAGAACCGGAAGCATCAGTGCTTGGAAATTTGGGATTGCCATACTTGCTCACTCAATCATTTACTTCGATCGACTGATTATACAGAATTGAATTTTTACAAATTGGTCTGTGCGTTTTGAATTACAGCGTTGTGAAGGATTGCTTACGGGGCCGGATTCGGATACCGCTTATGCACCGCCTCGATTTGATCCAGCACCTCTGCCGATAACATCACCTCGGCGCTGTCCAGATTTTCTTTCAACTGTTGCAAGCTGGTCGCACCCAGTATCACGCTGCTAGTGAACCAGCGGGTGCGCGCGAAGGCCAGAGCCATCGTGGCCGGACTCAATCCGGCCTCACGCGCGATGCGCACATACTCTTTGACGGCATGCGGCACATTGGGTTTGTTGTAGCGTTGCCCGAAGCCGGGGAACAGCGTGATGCGACCCTTCGTGTTCGGGTCGGTGAGGTATTTTCCGGACAGATGGCCGAACGCCAGCGGGCTGTAGGCGAGCAGGCCGACGTTCGCGTGGCGGCAGACTTCGGCGAGGCCGCTCTCGAAACTGCGGTTCATCAGGTGGTAGGCGTTCTGCACCGTGATGATTTTCGGCAGGCCCAATTGCTCCGCACACTTGACGAATTCGGCAACGCCCCACGGGGTCTCGTTGGACAGGCCGATATGGCGCACCTTGCCGGCCTTGACCAGATCCGCCAGCGCTTGCAGTTGTTCGGTGATCGGCACCGTGTCGCGCTCCTGCGTCGCGTCATAACTGGTCGCGCCGAACATCGGCACGTAGCGATCCGGCCAGTGGATTTGATACAAGTCCACGTAGTCGGTCTGCAAGCGTTTCAGGCTGCCGTCTATCGCGGCGTTGAGGTGTTCGCGGTTGATGCGCGGGGTGTTGCGTATCCACGAAAATCCGCGCGACGGCCCGGCGATCTTGGTGGCGACGACGAGATTGTCGCGTCGCTGATGTTTCAGCCACGAGCCGATATAGCTTTCGGTGCTACCTTGCGTTTCGGCGCGCGGCGCGACCGGGTACATCTCGGCGGTGTCGATGAAATTCACCCCGCGCGACACCGCCAGATCGAGCTGCGCGTGGGCATCCGCCTCGCTGTTCTGTTCGCCGAAGGTCATCGTGCCCAAGCTCAATGCCGACACGCGCAAATCGCTTCCGCCTAATTGCCTGAGTTCCATGATTGCCTCGCGTAGATGTTGTCATTCGATAATGCTTAGTATTTTAGTACAGAATACCGTATTCAGGTTTCGGCTTCGCCGTGTTAGCATTTGCCCATGAAAATGCCCGTCCTATTCGTATCACATGGCGCACCGACACTGCCGCTCGACGCAGGCGAGACCGGCGCGGCGTGGCGCAAGCTGGGTGAGCAACTGCCCAAACCCTCCGCCATTCTGGTGATTTCGGCGCATTGGGATACGCCCGTCCCGACCGTCAGTCGCGTCGTGCAGCCGGAAACCATCCACGACTTCTACGGTTTTCCGGCGGAACTCTACCAGCTGAAATATCCCGCACCCGGCGCGCCGGAGCTGGCGCAGTCTGTTGCGATCGCGTTGCAGCAGGTTGGAATTCCCGTGCAGCAGCATGACACGCGTGGGCTGGATCACGGTGCCTGGGTGCCGCTGAGTCTGATATATCCGAAAGCGGATATCCCGGTCGCGCAACTCTCACTCCAGCCTGACCGTGACCCGGCATGGCACATCGCGCTGGGCCGCGCGCTGCGCCCGTTGCGCGAGCAGGGCGTGCTGATAATCGGCAGCGGTTCGATCACGCACAATCTGCGAGCGCTGTTCAAACATCCGCAAGGTGTTCCCGCACCGGACTGGGTGACGGAGTTCTGTGACTGGATCGACAATAAAATTGCCGCAGGCGATCTGGACGCGCTCGGTGCATATCGCACCGCTGCGCCCTATGCCGTGCAGAATCATCCCACCGACGAACACCTGCTGCCGCTGTTCGTGGCGCTGGGTGCGGCGAGCAACGTCGACAGCGCGGTGCGCCTGAATCATGTGATGACCTACGGCATGCTGGCGATGGATGCGTGGCTGTTCGACCCTGAGTAGGGCTCGCCCCTACAAACCCTTCGCGATTTCTTTCAGTGCCTCTGGTGAGAGGCTGACCAGCGGGACGCGCTGTGCGCTGTCGAGATGCGCGTAATGCCTGGAGGTTGCGCGGAAATAGCTGGGGTCGTAATGCAGCGTGAGCAGTTCCGCGACCATCGCTGCGAAGTCTCCGGCGTGAATCAGCGCATTCCAGTGTTCCAGCTGTTTGGCGCCATGAAAACGGTGCAGAGACTCCAGATGCGCGATTAACATTTCTGGATCGGCCAGGTAATGGCGATAATCTTCGAGCAGCCCGGCGACGCGTGTATCCAGCGGCGTTTCCACCATCAGGCATGCGCTGGCGTGCATCGCGGCGATCAGGGCAGGGGGCAGCGTGATCAGGCCGATCTTGTTGCTTTCCGCTTCCACGTAGACGGGGCGAGCCGGGTCGAGTTTTTGCAAAGCCAGCAGCAGTACGCTATCGAAAAGTTTTTGCGAAGGTTGGGCTTGCCCGGGTAATCTGCCCAACACCGAGCCGCGATGTTGCGCCAGCATTTCCAGATCGAGGACTTGGTGGTCGCTATCAGCCAGCGCGGTGAGCAAACGGCTCTTGCCCGAACCGGTGGGGCCGCACACGACTTTAAAGGTGAGGCTCTGCGGCAGCGCCTCCAGCTTATCCAGCACATCGCGCCGGTAAGTCTTGTAGCCGCCTTCCAGCTTGTGCGCCGCCCAGCCAACCTGGGCCAGAATGATGCTCATCGCGCCGCTGCGCTGTCCGCCGCGCCAGCAGTAGATCAGCGGCCGCCATGATTTAGGGTGGCTGTGAAAGCGCGTCTCCAGATGGTGCGCGATGTTTTTCGCGATCAGCGCCGCGCCGACTTTGCGCGCCTCGAACGGCGACACTTGTTTGTATAGCGTGCCGACCGTGATGCGCTCTTCGTCGGTGAGCACCGGGCAATTGATCGCGCCGGGAATATGATCCTCAGCGAATTCCTGCGGGGTGCGCACGTCGATAATTTCGTCAAATTGGTCTAGCTGTGATAAGTTCGCGGTTCTGAACAGCATTATTAAAGAGGTAGTCGTGTCCGAAGTGAAGTTAACCCAATTGTCGCACGGTGGCGGCTGCGGCTGCAAAATAGCGCCCGCCCTGTTGCAGGAAATTTTAGGAGTAGCCAAAGAAAAACTCCCGTTCGCCAATCTGCTGGTCGGCACGGAGACCAGCGACGACGCGGCGGTGTACCGCCTGAACGACCAGCAGGCGATCATCGCGACCACCGATTTTTTCATGCCCATCGTCGATGATCCGTTTGACTTCGGGCGCATCGCCGCGACCAACGCGCTGTCCGACGTGTATGCGATGGGCGGCACGCCTATCATGGCGCTGGCGATCGTCGGCATGCCGATCAACAAGCTGCCGGTCGAGACGATACGCGCGATTTTGCAAGGCGGTGAGTCGGTGTGCAAAGCTGCCGGAATCCCGCTGGCGGGCGGGCATTCGATCGATTCGGTCGAGCCGATCTACGGGCTGGTGGCGATCGGAATCGTGCATCCCGACAAGCTCAAGAAGAACAGCAGCGCACAGGCGGGCGACGTGCTGATACTCGGCAAGGGGCTGGGTGTTGGCGTGTTGGCTGCCGCGCTGAAGAAGAACGCGCTGTCAGACTATGGTTACGCGCAGATGATCGCCACCACGACCCAGCTCAACACGGTGGGCAGCAAACTATCTGACCTTCAAGCCGTACATGCGTTGACCGATGTGACCGGCTTCGGCCTGCTCGGCCACTTGCTGGAAATGTGTCGCGGCTCGGGTTTGGGTGCCGAGCTGAACTTCGACCAAGTTCCAATTTTGTCCGAAGCGCTGCCATTGGCTAAGCTGGGCTATGGCCCCGGCGCGATCGACCGCAATCTGGCCAGCTACGGCCATGAAGTGGATTTCGCATCGCATCTGGACAATTGGCAGCGCCGTGTGCTGGCCGATGCGCAAACCAGCGGCGGGCTATTGGTGGCCGTTGCGCCGGATACTGTAGAGGCGGTGTTGTCGGCCTTCAAGGATGCCGGGTTCGCGCAGGCAGCGGTGATCGGCATGATGAAAACGGGCGCGGCGCGTGTGGCGGTGAGCTGACATTCGAGATTCTACTTTGTGCCATTTGCTGACTGTCGACGCGTAAAATATGCAGCAATATTGCGGTCGTTCATGACCGGCAACAGCGTGCCAATTCCAGCCAATCAAGATTAGAAGATTTTGCATGATCTGCCATATATTTTGGGCGAGTTCAGGCTGGCGGCGCTATAATTGAACTGCTTTATCGGAATGCCACTGTGCGCGCCAGCGCAGAGAATAATCGTTGGCAATTTCATAACATTAAAACCTGCGGCAACCATTAACTCAACCGGCATAGCTTAATGATGAACGTTGCCCCCACCCGCACCTTACTGATTTTTGATCTGGACGAAGTGCGTTTCGGCGTGGACGCCACGCTAGTGCGTGAATCCGTCTGGTTGCCCAAGCTGACTCCGGTCGAGGAAGCACCGCCTTACATCGTCGGTATCTTCAGCCTGCGTGGTCAGATCATTCCCGTCACCGACCTCAATCTGCGCTTCGGTCATCCGGCCCGGCCTTATCGCCTCAGCGATCAAATCGTGGTACTGGAACTGGATCAGTGTCTGATGGGGCTGATTGTCAGCGAGGTGCGCGAGGTGATCGAGCTTTCCGCTGAAGCCATTCAAGCTCCGCCGAAATTTGTTGTGGACGCTCCTGTCGATCCCCCCTTGGTTGAAGCACAAGTGCGAGTGGGCGACGACATCGTGATGTTATTGGATGCGCGTCAGGTAACGTTGCTGGATGCGCGACAACTGATGCATCTGCCGCAAGAATTGGCGGAGACGGATACGGAGCAGCTGTCTCCCGCCCACCACTTTTGCCCACAAGCCACGCCGGAACAACACTCTGTTTTCCGCGCACGCGCCAAGGCGCTCATGGAAGTCGCTACCGATGAAGAAGGTGTACGCCTCGCATTGGCAGTGGTGGTGCTGGGCGGCCAATACTTCGGCATTGAACTCGATGCGGTACAGGAATTCCGCGACATCGTCCGCCCCTGCCCGATTCCCTGCTGTCCGCCGCACATCCTCGGTGCCATGAGTCTGCGCGGCAATCTATTCACGCTGTTAGATCTGCGCGCCGCGCTCAACCTGCCGCGTGCGACGCAGAGCAGCGACAAAGCCGTGATCGTCCGTGCTTCGATCAGGCTCGGCACAGGCTTGGTCGAGCAGGCGGTGGGCGTGGCGGTGGATCAGGTGCATGACGTAATTTATTTGCGTGAGGAAGAATTGCAGGCGCTACCACCCGCGTTGCGCGAACAACATGCGGCAGAGGTCAAGGGAACCGCGCCTTACGCCGACAAGATGATAACTGTATTGAACCTGTCCGCGCTGCTGGCGCGGGAGGAGTGGATCGTTAATGAAATCGTGTAATTCAGGCAAGTATAAATATAATTTGGAGGTGGGTCATGGCTATAAAACAGGTAAGTCTTAATAAAATTATTCGGATTGGTTTCATGGTGATTTTGATATTAATCCTTGTCAATGGTGCCTCCATATTTTGGACCATGCATAAATTGGCTGATAACTTGTCCTGGGTTTCGCACACCTACAATGTTAAATTGCATTTGGAAAATATAACGGCTGAATTAACGAATGCCGAGACGGGTCAACGCGGGTTTTTATATACCGAGAAAGAAGAATATCTTGAACCCTACACAAATGCGCTACGTACGATTTCAGAAAACCATAAAGCCACCCTTGAACTAATCAAAGACAATCCGGTGCAGATTCAGCGGCTGAAGGTTATAGGCGATTTAACCCAACAGAAGTTTGAGGAGATGGCGCAAGCTCTTAATTTACAAAAAGCCGGCAAGAAAACTGAGGCGCGGGATTACGTGGTAGCGGGAAAGGGTAAAAAGACCATGGATAGCATCCGTGCGGCGGTTGATGAAATGAATCTTGAGGAGAGCAACCTGCTTGAACAAAGAGCGCAGGAGGCGAATACCGCTCAAAGCTTATCAACCTGGTTTGTTGCGGGCGGGACTTTTGCAGCATTCGCTACCGGGCTGTATATTTTCTTTTTTATCAGGCGTAATGTCATCAGTCAGTTCATGCTTCCGGTCAATGAAGCGATAGCTGCCATCTCTTCGTCCACAAACGAGATACTCGTCACCATGGAGGAGCACGAGCGCACCGCCAGCCAGCAGTCGGCAGCAGCCAACGAGACTTCCGCCACCGTCACCGAACTATCCGCCTCTTCACGCCAATCGGCGGAGCAGGCGGCGAACGCGGCTCTCGTTGCGGAAAAAGCCAGCGCGGCGACGGTGCAGGGCGGCGAAATCACCCATCAGACGGTGGTGGCGATGGGTAGTCTCAAGGACAAGATTGCCGCCATGTCCGATCAGATTTTGCGCTTGGGCGAGCAGACCGGCCAGATTGGCAGCATCGCCACGCTGGTCAAGGACTTATCCGGGCAAATCAACATGCTGGCCATGAATGCCGCAGTGGAAGCCGTCCGTGCAGGTGAACACGGCAAAGGCTTCGCCTTGGTGGCGAGCGAAGTGCGCAAGCTCGCCGACCAGACCAAGAAGTCCGCCGAGCAGGCCACGGTACTGGTGGCAGACATCCAGAAATCGACCCATTCCTCGATCATGATGACCGAGGAAGGCGCCCGCACCGTGAGTGAGGTGATGCAACTGGCGCAAAAGGTAGCCGAGCTGTTCAATAACCTGTCCGGCATGGCGGGCAGCGTCAACGAGAACTCCCAGCAGGTGATGCTCAACGCCAGACAGCAGTCCGCCGCCTTCATTCAGGTGGTGGAAGCGACCAACAGCATTGCCACCGGTGCCAAGGAGACCGCCGCCGGTATCAGCCAAACCAAAATCGGGATACAGAAATTAAACGAAGCAGCGGTAAGTCTTAAGGCGATAGCGTGACAGGAATGCGGAGTGGAAAATTCCGCACTCCGCACCCCATCATTCTGCAATCAATATGATTGACGACAAGGAACTGGCTCAACTTTTCAAGGCGGAAAGCGCGGAGCATCTCGCGCGTCTCGACGACGGTTTGCTGCGTCTGGAAAAAACTCCCGCCAACCAACCATTGCTGGAAGAAGTGTTCCGCGAATCCCACAACCTGAAGGGTGCGGCACGCATGTTGGGGCTGTCCAAAATCGAGGCTGCCGCACATGGTTTGGAAACTATCCTGAACACGGCGCGCAAGGGCGAGACGCCGCTCACTCCGAATGTGATCGAGCGCATGACTATCGTGCTGGGTGATTTGCGTAAGCTGGTAGAGGAGGCACTCAGCGGTGCGCCTGACGGAGCGAGTAGCGCCATAACCACGGATTATTCATTAGGCGTAGGTCGGGCTTTAGCCCGAGATGTCGGGTTGAAACCCGACCTACAACTTTTTGATTTCGCTGATGGTACACCGGCTAATGGACAATCCGAAATAGCTTCAACTCCAGACAAACCGACCCCAACTACTGGCGAGCCGTTCCGCATTGAAACTGTGCGGGTGGAAACACGCAAGCTGGATGATCTGCTCACCTTGGTGGGTGAACTCAGCGTGATCGAGGGGCGTGGGCAACACCGGTTGTTGCTGATGGATGATCTGTTGGAACAATGGACGATGCTGGAACGCAGCCGCAGGAAATTTCAGTCCATGCTGCGCGGGGTTGAAGTCGATGCTAGGACGAGCGAGGCACTGCGCGCCGAAAACGAAGTGTTGGCGCAGCTCGGTAGCCGGATCAGGGTAGCGCGCGATGCTTTCTACGAAGATGGCGCGAGGCTGGAAACTACGGCTAATACGCTGGAAGAGCATGTGCATGCCGCCCGCCTACTGCCGCTGTCCACCCTGTTTGCGCTGTTCCCGCGCATGGTGCGCGATCTCGCCAAACAGCAGGGCAAGGAGGTAGAACTGGTGATCGAAGGCGGGGAGATCAGTGTGGACAAGCGCATCCTCGAAGAAATGAAAGACCCGCTGATGCACTTGCTGCGCAACGCCCTTGACCACGGTATCGAACCGCAGCCTGAGCGCGAGCGGCAAGGCAAGCCGCGCGGCGGCGTGGTGCGGCTGCGCGCGGTGCGGGAAGGCAGTGGCGTGCGGCTAGAGGTGCGCGACGATGGTCGTGGCCTAGATATGGAAGCAATCAGGCAGGTAGCGCTGAAGCACGGGCTGCACGACGAGACCACGCTCGCCGCCATGACCCCGGCGCAATTGCAACAACTGATTTTTTTGCCCGGTTTCTCCACCAGCACCTTCGTCACCGAGCTGTCTGGGCGTGGTGTTGGGTTGGACGTGGTGCGGGTCACCGTGGAGCGCCTCAAGGGCGACATACGCATGGAATCCTCATCGCAGCAGGGTACGGCGATGCAGATACACCTGCCGTTGAGCCTAGCCACCACACGCCTGCTGCTGGTCGGCGTGGGCGATCGTCTGTATGGGCTGCCGATTGAATTCGTGCATTCCTTACTGCGCGTGTGCGAGGAAGATATTTTTATCCTCGACGGCCGCCCCGCCATCAAGCTGGACGGGCAACCAGTGATCGCTCCGAGCCTCGCCGATCTACTGGCATTGCCCGCCGGAAATCGGGGCAGCGAAACCGTGTGCATCGTGATTCAAGTGGGCGATGAACGATTGGGATTGCGGGTGGACGAATTTCTGGACGAAGAAGAGGTGGTAGCCAAACCGCTGGGCGCGCTACTCACTCGGGTGCGCAACGTTTCCGGCCTGACCATACTGGGCAGCGGTGAGATTTGTGCGGTGCTGAACCCCGCCGATCTGCTGCGCTCTGCACACAAGCTTGCCTCCGTACCGAGCGAGACAAAGTCGGAGCGGGTTGCTGCTGCGGCCAAGATCGCCATCCTGCTGGTGGAGGATTCGGCGCTGGTGCGCGCCATGGAAAAACGCATCCTCGAAGATGCCGGATACGAGGTGGTCGCCGCAGAGGATGGGTTGGATGCCCTCAATGCGCTCGGTCGCCATTCCTTCGCCGCAGTGGTATCGGACATCAACATGCCCAACATGGACGGACTCATGCTCACTGCCCGCATCCGCAAGGAACCGCGTTACAAAGACCTGCCGGTGATACTGGTGACCGCGCTTTCTTCCGACGAGGACAAGCGGCGCGGCTTGGAAGTCGGCGCCAATGCCTATATCCCCAAGCCCTCATTCGACCAGCGCGTGCTGCTGGAAACTTTAAAGAGATTAATATGATCCGCGTATTGCTGGTAGATGATTCCCCCATCGTGCTGCATATCCTGCAACGCCTGCTGTCCCGCTCACCCGAAATTCAGGTAGTGGGCACCGCCGCCGATGGCAGGGAGGCGCTCGAACTGGTGCCGTACTTGAACCCCGAGGTGATCTGTACCGACCTGTACATGCCAGTGATGGACGGGTTGGAATTCATCCGCGAGGTCATGGCCAATTATCCGCGCCCGATTCTGGTGGTGAGCGTCGCGGTGGAACCAGGTTCGCCCAATATTTTCCGGCTGCTTGAAGCGGGAGCGGTAGATGTTTACTCAAAGCCGCGCGACATACTTAATGTCGACATGGACAAACTGGCACATGAACTGGCCCACAAGATACGCATTCTGGCCGGGGTGCATGTCTTTCGGCGAAAAAATAACGCGCGCGGCACACCCGCCGCAAAACTTGCTTCAAAGCCTATCATTATGCCCCGACCACAAACCCCGGTGCGTATGGTGGTGATCGGTGCCTCCACCGGCGGCCCGCAAGCCCTGCACGAAATTTTGGCACACTTGCCTGCCACTTTCCCAGTACCGATAGTGTGCGTTCAGCACATCGGCAGCAATTTTTTGTCTGAGATGGTGACGTGGCTGAACGAGGTTAGCCCGCTGCCGGTACGCAAGGCAGCACACGGCGAGACACCGCAAGCGGGCGTGGTTTATTTCGCACCCGAGGATGCTCATCTGGAATTGGACGATGGCGGACGCTTCGCACTTTCTCTGGCAGCGCCCCTCGACTGCCACCGCCCCTCGGTGACCATCACCATGCGCGCGGCGGCACATTGTTTCGGCGCCGGTGCGGTGGGCGTGCTGCTGACGGGGATGGGACGTGACGGCGCCGAGGGCATGGCGAGCATCGCCGCAGCGGGCGGCATTACCATCGCTCAGGACGAGGCCAGCAGTGTGATATATGGCATGCCCAAGGTAGCTGTGGAACTGGGTGCAGTGCTGCACATACTGCCGCTGGAACAAATCGCACCGGCACTGGAAGCAATGCTGAATGCGGAGTTCGGAGTGTTGAACAAATCGAATGCGGAATTGAGAATGCGGAGTGTGGAATGAATCAAGTGCAGAATGAGTCGAATGCGGAAATCCTGATTGTTGAAGACAGCCCGTTGGAAGCAGAGTTGCTGCGCCGCTGCCTGGACAAGGCAGGCTACCGGATAACCGTGGCGAAGAATGGCGAGGAAGGGCTGCAGGCCGCGCGTGCGCGCCGCCCCGCCTTGGTGGTGAGCGATATCAACATGCCGGTGATGAACGGCTACGACCTGTGCCGAGGAATCAAGTACGACGAGGTGTTGTGGAATACCCCGGTTATATTGCTCACGTCGCTATCGGAACCGGAAAACATCATACAGGCGATCAATGCCGGCACCGACAGCTACATTACCAAGCCTTTCGTCGAAGCCAGCCTGCTGGAACGCGTTCATTCCCTGCTGGCCACGCCGATCCGCAGGAAGCGGGCCGAAGAGCGGCGCATGGAGAAGGTGGAGTACAACGGCAAGCCCTACGCCATCACCGGCGGCGGCCAGCAAATACTGAGCCTGATGCTCTCGGTGTACGGGAACAGCTTGGCTCAGAACCGCGATCTGACGCACATCCAGACCCAGCTTAATCTTCTTAATGACAACCTGAATGAACAGGTGCGCGAACGCACCGCCGAACTGCGCCAGGTATTGGAACAGACCATCACGGCCATCGCCCTCACCTTGGAAAAGCGCGATCCCTACGACGCAGAACGCCAGCAGCGCGTGGACAGGCTCGCAGCAGCCATCGCCATTGAAATGGGGCTCTCTCCACAGCAGCTTGAAAGCCTCAAGCAGCACACTCAGACAGGGTTTGAGATTGCGAAAGACATTTCTCTCCCTTGGCTGGTGGCGCAAATGCTGCTGCAGCATCAGGAACGCCTGGACGGCTCCACTTACCCGCAGGGACTCAAGAGTGAGCAGGCCATGCTGGAAGCACGCATTCTGGCGGTCGCCGATGTGCTGGAAGCGATGATGGCGTTCCGTCCCTACCGTGCCGCTCTGGGAATGAACGCGGCACTCAATACGCTGACTCAGGGGCGCGGCACCCAGTTTGATCCCGCCGTGGTGGATGCATGTTTGCGCGTCGTCAAGAAGCCCGGTTATGGAACCGCAGGTTGATTTCTGAATGCGGATTTCGGATTGCGGAATGAATAAAATACGGATTGGAGAATACGGAATGCGGAATGAGCTGGTGGTGTTCATTCCGAAATCCGCAATCAGCATTCCGCAATCAAAATTAGCATGAACGACACAGCGCTGTTTGACGAATTGGCGCAATTGGCCGCGCGTCAAATTGGCCTGCGAATTCCCGACGGTGCGCACGATCGTTTCGTCGGCATACTGCGCGAGCGTACCGCACACCTGTGTTATGCATCACTGAAAGACTACCAAACTTTTTTGGCTGGCCGACAGGCAACCGCAGAATGGGAAGAACTCGCCCGCATCTTTACCTGCGGCGAGACATTTTTCTTCCGCGACCACGGGCAGATCGACCTGCTGCGCTTGCGTCTGCTACCCGAGCTGATTGCACAGCATCGCAATGACAAAACCCTGCGCCTGTGGAGCGCGGGCTGTGCCAGCGGTGAAGAGGTTTATTCTCTGGCCATGCTGGTGGATATGCTGTTGCCGAAGCGTGACGGCTGGAACATTCTCATTCTCGGTACTGACATCGACTCCGAAGCGATTGCCCGTGCGCAGCGGGGACGTTATGGTCAATGGTCGTTCCGTATGGTTCCTGCGGAATTACAGCAGCGTTATTTCCACCTTGAAGATAAAGAGTGGATATTGGATGAGCGTATCCGCCGCATGGTGACGTTCCGCGTTGTCAATCTGGTCGGTGAGCCGTTCCCGGATTTAGCTTCCGAGCTACATGACATGGATCTGATTCTGTGCCGCAACGTGTTCATCTACTTCAACCCCGCCGCCGTGCACGCAGTCGCAGCAAAATTTGCGGCCACGCTACGCGAAGGGAGCTATCTCCTGACCGCGCACACCGAACTCATCGGCCACCCGGTGCGTGAACTGGAATCCAGGCTGTTTGTTGAGGGGGTGGTATATCAGCGAGCCTCCTATCAACCCGTCGTAGCGCGTCCCGTGTCACCGGCTGCACTTAGCGTTGCCACCGAGGTATGGCGAGCACCACCCGTGGCGCGGCCTTCGGTAAGCCTTACTGCCAAGGTACCGCCCGCTGCGGTACAAGTCACATCCCTGGCGCCGCTTCCGGTCGCTCTCAACGACGAGGTATTGCTCAAGGAATCGCGGGCACATGCCGACCGGGGTGAGTTCGGTCTGGCGGAGCAGATATGCCATAAGGCATTAGCGGTCAATCCATTAGCGGCAGCTCCTTATTTTTTGCTAGCCCAGCTGGCCCAGGTCAAGGCTGATTTAAATCAGGCAAAAGAATGCCTGAATAAAGCCATTTATCTTGATTCACACTTCGTGGCTGCGTATCTGGAATTGGCGGCACTATATGAACGCACCGATGATATGCCGCGCGCACAAACCCTGCGGCGCGCCGCTTTAGGTATCGTCCGCGGCATGCCTAACAATGTGGTGATTGAACAATATGAGATGACTGCGGGAGACCTGACGCAATGGCTCACGCAGTGGACGAGCGAACCAACAGAAGACACCTCTAAATCAGACCCAAAGAAACTGAAATCATAATTTCGAGCAGCACGTTTGATTCCTTTTCACGACAATCCGTTATGTCTCGATTGGCGGAATTAGTCCCACTAAATTGTTTTCCAGATAGAGGACAGTCGCCAATGGCAGCAGTGTGTCGTTAGCTGAAGTTCAGCTCAATGAGCGTTTGCCTCTCAACACCGGATTCCGGTTACTTAAAATTCACCATTCAGTGAACCGAAGCGGGTCAAGCAGGCAAGCCGCGAAGCGGAGGCTCGCAATATTTCATCGCGCTACCGCCAGCTCGTCCCACTCCGTGGTGTAGTGCTGCGATACATTACCGCGCCGCATCGCCCAGCTTTTTCTGACTCCTTCGCCCAGCAGTTGCATCGTTCCGCTGCCCATGCGTCGGTTGATGCGATCGAGCGTCTCCATCAGCGCTGCAGATTTCTGCTGGGCTGCGACATCATCGAACAGCGTGCGCGGCCTTGCGGCGGTGGCGATGATCTCGGTCAGCATCACGCCGACCTTCTGATATTGGTAGCCGCTGCGGTAAATCTGCTGCAGTCCGCTCAGGGCGACGCGGCACAGCAGGCGCGTGTCATTCGTCGGCTCGAACAAAGGCAGCAGCAAGCTTTGCTGGTATTGCGGTGATTTTTCTTTATGCGGATTGGTGCGGATATAAACCTGTATGCCGCCCGCGAGCGAATGCTGGCCGCGCAGCTTTTCGGCAGCGCGGGTGGCGTAAGCGATCACCGCCTGCTCCAGGTCGGAAAGCTGCGTCACCGGCATGCCGAATGAACGCGAGCAAATGATCTGCTGGCGCGGCGGCGTGACCTCGTCCAGTTCCAGGCAGCATTCGCCATTGAGCTCCGCGACGATGCGTTCCATCACCACGCCGAACTCGGCGCGGATGCGCCCGGCAGCGTAGCGCTTCAATTCCAGCACCGAGTTGATACCCATCATTTGCAGGCGGCTGGTGCTGCGCCTGCCCACGCCCCACACTTCGCCGACCTCGATGTGTGCGAGCAGCGCATCCAGCTCTTGTGCCGTCATCGCATTGAAGTCGCACACGCTGTCGAAGTGTTTCTGTTTCTTGGCGACATGATTGGCCAGCTTCGCCAGCGTCTTGCTCGATGCGATGCCCACGCACACCGGTATGCCCACGCATTGTTTGATGGTGCTGCGCATTGTTTGCGCATATCGTGTCAGGTCATTCATGCCAGTCAGATCGAGAAAACATTCATCGATCGAATAGACCTCCTGATTCGGGCTGTACTGCGACAACAGCCGCATCACCCGGTTGGAGAGGTCGGCATACAGCGTGTAATTTGAGGACAGGGCGATGATGCCGTGACGTTGGGCCAGGTCTTTCAATTGGAACCACGGCACGGCCATGATGACACCGAGGTCTTTGACTTCCTGCGAGCGCGACACCACGCAGCCGTCGTTGTTGGAGAGCACCACCACAGGTTTGCCTTCCAGATGGGGCTGGAACAGGCGTTCACAGGAGACGTAGAAGTTGTTGCAGTCGATTAGCGCGATGGCGCGCATGACTAGACTTTATGCACGTTCCAGCGCACCACGCCCCAGATCGAAAAGTCCTGCTCCGGTTTGATATGCAGGTCGGGATAGTCCGGGTGCGCGGCACGCAATACCTGTCCATTGGGTATGTGCAGCAATTGCTTCACGGTGAATTCGCCATCGAGCACCGCGATCACGACGCACCCGTGCGTGACCGGCACGGCGCGATCCACCACCAGCAAGTCGCCGTCGAATATGCCGAGTCCGCGCATCGAGTCGCCCGCCACGCGCATGAAGAAGGTGCTCTCGCGATGCTGAATCAAATGCTCGTCGAGGCTGAGGTGCTGCTCCACATAGTCATCGGCAGGGGAGGGAAAGCCCGCCGGTACGGCTTTGCGCAGCAAGGCGCGCTGTCGGGAAAATAATTCCTTGTTGGGATGGGTCAGTGACAGCAGGCCGCGTGTGGCACGTTGTGCCTGACGATCTGCGCAGGGATGAAGAGAGGTTTGCATCGCGATCACTTCCGGTATTTGCGGATCAAGCCGGTCAACACCCCGAATATTTCCAGCGTGCCCTGCGGACGGATGACCGGGTAGGCCGGGTTGGCGGGGCGCAGGATGAAATGACCGCGCTCCTTGTCCAGCGTCTTCAGCGTGAACTCGTTGTCCACGATCGCCACGACGATGTCGCCGACGTTGGCGTTCATGCGTTTTTCGACGACCGCGACATCGCCATCATGGATACCGGCATCGATCATCGAATCGCCCTTGACCGGAATCAGCGTGGTCTTGGAGGGCGTATCGATCAGCATCTCGTCGATGATGAAATAATCGCCCTGTGTGGCGGTCACCGAAACCGGCATGCCCGCCTGAACGGAAGACTCGGCCAACGGGCGCGCGAAGAATTGTCGGGTCGGCACCCAGACCCCATCCGGGGTGCGCTCGATGAATCCGGCTGCATTCAGGCGGGTCAGGATGGCTTTGACCCAGGACTTGGAAGCGATGCCGAACACCTCGCACAGCTTGGCGTAAGAGGGAATGCTTTTCCAGTCGGCGTAATAGTCCTGGAGCTTGGCGAGATACTCGCCGTCCCGTGCATTGAACTCGGGGGCGGTGGAATCAGAAATATTGGAATCAGTCATGGCAAGGTTGGTACAGAACGAACGTGCTGTCACTGTAAAGAACGAACGTTCTTTTGTCAAGGGTGCCTCTCTAAACCCAGATTTCATCCCAACTGTTGCGTTGCGGAAAAAATTTCTTGCTTACATATATAACATATGCGGCGCGGCGAAATTTTTTCCGCGCCTTGCTGACGACTCCGCACGGGCGGCTTTTCCCGTAGCGGATCGGCGTCCCCTTGTGGGGCATTTGGGCGAACTCTGAATTTATAGAGGCATCCTTAACAGAGGCTAGGCTTGATCAATACTCAGAATACTTCTTCGCGCTGCCCCGTACCTGTTCCGCCGGATATTTCAGCGCGTTCTTTTCCAGCTTGTGCAGTGCGGCATCCTGCAAATCCACGCCCAGCTTGTCCGAGAGCCGTACCAGATACAGCAGGATGTCGGCCAGTTCTTCGGCGACAGCGGCCTTGTTTTCAGCCGCAAGATTGCCCGACTGTTCCTCGGTGAGCCACTGGAAATGCTCCATCAGCTCGGCGACTTCCACCATCAGCGCCATGCTCAAGTTTTTCGGCGAATGGAACTGATCCCAGTCGCGCGCGCGGGTGAACGCGCGTAACTTGTCGCGCAAAATCAGCAGATCGGACGGGTTAGTCATGATGCGGCTCCGGTGTGTGTTGGCGGCTATTGTAATACGCGGTGGGGCGGGGCGACATCCATGTCGTTGTCTGATTGCTTCAGGAATCTGACGGTGCATATTAAAGCGTGCCGGTATAAAATGCTCGGCTGTCTTTACACCTCAGCTTTAGGCACATCAACTTTAAGGAAATAATATGTCAGAAGGATTTCATGTCCACGGTGCTCATGATCACGCGGTCGAACATCATGCACAGAGCGGGGATAGCCTCGCGGGGCAGGTCGCTATTTTCACCGCGATTCTGGCTTCGGTAGGCGCGATCGTCAGCTATCAAGGGGGCGACACGCAGAATCAGGCCATGTTGTTCAAGAACGAGGCGGTGCTGAAGAAAACCCAGGCTTCCGATCAATGGAATTTTTATGAGGCCAAAGGCAACAAGGGGCATTTGATGGAGCTTGCTCTCGAATTGGCTCCCGCGAAAAAACAGGATTTTTACAAGAGCCAGATCGAAAGATACGAAAAAGAAAAGAAGGATATCAAGATAAAGGCCGAGGCGCTGGAAGTGGAATCGGAAAAGGCCAATGAGGAGAGCGAGCATGCGATGCATCCTCACCATATGTTGGCGCAATCCATGACGCTGATACAGATCGCCATTTCGCTGGCTTCCATCACTGTTTTGACGCGCAAGAGATGGTTGTTCGTCGTGGCGGCGGTGGCGGCTGCGGGCGGTCTCGCAATGTGGGGATTGGCCCTTTACGCCTAGGCTGGATGCGGCTATGAAAGAGATTTTTTACGACTGGGGCGGCGCCAATGTCTGGCTGTTTCACGCCATCAATGATGTCCGCTTTGAATGGCTCGATGGCGTCATGCTGCTCGGGACGGGGCTGGCGGATCACGCCCTGTTCCCGCTCTATCTTGGTTTGCTGGCACTGTGCGCGCTGGTGGTTGTGAACACGCCGGTGCCGGATGCCGCGCAATATCGGGCTCGGGCGACCCGCTGGATAGCGGTGATCGCGGTGTTCAGTCTCGCTTATCTGTTCGACGGTTTGCTGCTGAGTCTGCTCAAGCCTTGGCTTGATTTTCCTCGGCCGCCGCTGGCGCTGCTGCCGGGTGCGGTGAATGTTGTCGGCATCCCGGAATATCATCACAGCCTGCCGAGCGGGCATTCGTCGTTTGCGATGCTGGTTGCGGCCAGCCTGTGGCCTGTTCTGAATCGCCGCTGGCGCATGGCCGGTGTGCTGTTTGTGTTGTGGGTAGGGGCTTCCAGAATGAGTCTGGGCGCGCATTTCCCGGCGGATGTTCTGGCGGGATTTTTATCGAGCCTGGCGGTGGTGTTGCTGGTCTATGTGGCGATTCAGCAGCTGATACGGTTGATCGAGATTCGTGCAAGTCGCTTTCGTCGCATCAGCTAACCTCAATAATAATTTTCATCCTTTGTCTTACGGGCACTGACTTATGCAGTAAGTGTCGGCGCTTGACTTACAGGTAAGCCTTGCATATAGTATATAAAATATACTATATGCAAGGTCGTATTATGAGTTCAGATAGCTTGGGATTCCTGTTGGGTGATGTGTCGCGCCTGTTGCGACGTACCTTTCAGCAGCGCATGGAGGGCGTAGCGCTAACCTTCGAGCAAGCGCGCGTGCTCGTGTATATCTCCCGCCATGAAGGCATACGCCAGGTCGATCTCGCCGACCTGCTGGAAGTTCAGCCCATCACCTTGGTGCATCAGATCGATCAACTTGCGGAGAACGGCCTGGTCGAACGACGCACCGACCCGACTGATCGGCGCGCCTATCAGTTGTTTCTCGCCCCGGCCGCCGCCCCGCATCTGTCCGCTATCAAAAAGGTTGCGGCAGCCATCCAGGCCGACATGCTGCGCGGCCTCAGCAAACAGCAGGTCACCTTGGTTCTATCGAGCTTGAGCATCGTGCGCGACAACCTTTCATCGCGTTAAAAACCGCGCCTCGTTTAATGCCTCGTTCAATTCTGGAGTAAATTCTTTTGAGTAATCGCAACCATTCCCTTGAAATGCCTCACGCTATGAGCAAGCCTGCAAAGCTTCATCAAAAAAAGCGCGTGATACTTTTGATCGTTGTACCGTTGCTGGTCGGCGTGATCAGCCTGGTGGTTTATTTGTTGGGTGGACGCTACGTGGAAACCGACAATGCATACATCAAGGCGCAAAAAGTGCCGGTGAGCGCGCCGCTGGCGGGGACGGTGAAGGAGGTTCTGGTGCATGACAATCAGGCGGTGCAGGCAGGACAGGCGCTGTTTCGTCTCGACCAGGCCCAGTTCCGTATCGCGGAAGCCAAAGCCGAAGCCCGGCTGGCGCAGGTGCGCATCGACCTCGCCGAGCTGAAAGCCAGCTACCGTGCGAAGCAGGCGGAAGTCGCGCTGGCGCGCACCAACAACGAATACGCGATCAAGGATCAGCACAGGCAAGCCGATCTGGCGGCAAAGAATTTCATCTCCGCATCCAAGCTCGACGATGTGAAACACAGCACCGAGGTGACCTCGCAGCAGATTGCATGGCTGGAGCAGGACATGAGACGGATTGCAGAATCGCTCGGCGGAAATCCCGACATGTCTGTCGAGCATCATCCGGCTTATCTTGCCGCACAGGCTGAACTTGAGCGGGCCAAACTGGATTTATCCGACACGGAAGTTCGCGCTTCGATGCCCGGCACGGTGAGCAATCCGCCCAAGGTCGGTCAATTTGTGACAGCGGGCAGCACCGCGATGCTGCTGGTCGCCAACGATGTCTGGATCGAAGCCAACTTTACCGAGGCCGATCTGACTTATGTGCATCCGGGGCAGGTGGTGAACGTCAGCGTTGATACCTACCCGGATGCAAAATGGCAGGGTGCGGTCGAGAGTCTTTCCCCGGCTACTGGCGCCGAGTTCTCGGTTATTCCCGCACAGAACGCCACCGGCAATTGGGTGAAAATCGCCCAGCGGGTGGCGGTTCGTATCCGGTTGGAAGCCAACGCCGCCACGCCCTCGCTGCGCGCCGGGCTGAGTTCGTGGGTAGAAATCGATACCGGCCATAAGCGCCGGCTGCTCGGCATCTCGTTGTAGCACATGACCGGCACCGAACCCGTCGCGCATCGCGGCTTCATCACGCTGGCGGTGATGCTGGCCACCATCATGCAGGCGCTCGACACCACGATCGCCAACGTCGCGCTGCCGCACATGCAAGGCACCATGAGCGCGACCCAGGATCAGATTTCCTGGGTGCTGACTTCCTACATCGTCGCCTCCGCCATCTTCATGCCTCTCACCGGATTTTTGAGCGCGCGTTTCGGGCGCAAGCGGATTTTTATCTGGTCGGTGATTGGCTTTACCGTCGTCTCCATGCTGTGCGGCGCGGCGCAAAATCTCACCCAGATCGTCGTGCTGCGCATGCTGCAAGGTGTGTTCGGCGCCAGCCTCGTGCCGTTGTCGCAATCGGTGCTGCTCGACAGCTATCCCAAAGAAAAACACGGTTCGGCGATGGCGTTGTGGGGGATGGGCGTCATGGTCGGCCCCATACTCGGCCCCATGCTGGGTGGTTGGCTGACCGAGCATTACAGCTGGCGCTGGGTGTTTTATATCAACCTGCCATTCGGTTTGCTCGCCTGGTACGGGCTAGGTAAATACCTCAAGGAAACAACTATCGAACATGAACGCCAGTTCGATCTGCTGGGTTTTGCTTTCCTGACTCTGGCAATCGGATCCTTGCAGATGATGCTGGATCGGGGCGAGTCGCTGGACTGGTTTGCCAGCCGCGAAGTGCTCATCGAAGGTGTGCTGGCGGGATTGAGTTTCTATTTATTTGTCGCCCACATCTATACAGATAAACATCCGTTCATCGAACCGGGATTATTCAAGGATCGCAATTTCACGCTGGGGCTGCTATCCATATTTATCGTTGGCATCATCCTGCTCGCAACCTTGGCGCTGATGCCGCCGTTCATGCAAAGCCTGATGGGTTACCCGGTGATCGATGTCGGCTATCTGCTCGCGCCGCGCGGGGTCGGCACGATGTTCGCCATGTTTATGGTAGGCAAGCTCTCCGGCAAAATCGATGCGCGCTACACCATTATTTTCGGGCTAATGCTGACCATCGCATCGCTGTGGGAGATGACGATTTTCAACACCAATATCACCGGCTGGGACATCGTGCATAACGGCATCCTGCAAGGATTGGGGCTGGGTTTTATCTTTGTGCCGCTCTCCACGATCACCTTCTCGACCCTAGCCCGACACTACCGCAACGAAGGCACGGCACTGTTCAGCCTGATGCGCAACATCGGCAGCAGCATCGGCATCTCGGTGGTCATCACCAAACTGTCGCAAAACACCCAGGCCAACCATGCCGCGTTTGCCGACTACATCACGCCGTTCAGTTTGCCCTTGCGGCAGGCTGCCGATGCCGGTATCTATAATCTCAACACGCCGCAGGGATTGATGGCTATCAACGGCGAAGTGACGAGGCAGGCGGCGACCCTCGCTTATTTGCAGGATTTCAGATTGATGATGTGGGTCACGCTATGCGCGGTGCCGCTGATATTGCTGTTGAGAAATCCAGCCAGACAACCGAGCCCTGTCGATGTCCATGCTGCGATGGAATAAATATTGACTCGCGTGACGCATTTTATTGTTTTAAACGGACTCATTGGAAATGCGTCGCAATAAATGGGTGGATGAAACGAATCTCAAGAATTATTTCGGGCTTGCCAATAAGGAAACATGTATAAAATATTACTATTTTTAGCGGTCGTCTCGACGGCCATGATGCATGCGCCGGTTTGGGCACAGAGCACATCGCCGATCGGACTGTGGAAGAGCTTAGACGACGACACCGGAAAGCCGAGTGCGCTTATCCGGATCACTGAAATCGCGGGCGAGTTCCGGGGACGGATAGTAAAAATATTTCCTGAACCTGGCGAGCCCGATAATCCAATTTGCAATCTGTGCGAGGGTAAATTTAAGGATCAACCGATCGTCGGATTGACCATCTTGTACGGCATGAGGCGCGAAGGAGGTGAGTACACCGGAGGCCAGATTCTTGATCCTGATAACGGCGTGTTATACCGATGCCGGATGGTTCTGACTGATGATGGAATGAGGCTGAACATCCGGGGCTACATCGGCGTGCCGATGCTGGGCAGAACGCAGATATGGTTGCGCGAGGAGTAACTATCTCTTAACTCATCAAGACGCGAAACGCGCTAGAATTTAACGTTAATTGTAAATTATAGTAATTCAACATAATGAGGAACAAACGGAACATAAGTGTTTTATTTGTTTGCATGGGCAATATCTGCCGCTCTCCCACGGCGGAGGCGGTGTTTCGCCACTATGTCGAGCAGGCCGGTTTGTCCGAACATATATTGATCGATTCGGCGGGGACGCATGATTATCATATCGGTGATCCGCCGGATATGCGCACGCAGCGTGCGGCACAGTTGCGCGGTTATGACATGAGCCTGCTGCGTGACCGACAGGTGGATGAGGGCGACTTCCGCCGTTTCGATTATGTGCTGGCGATGGATCACGCCAACCTCGCCATTTTGCAAGGCCTGACTCCGCCGGACAGCGCAACCCGGGCGCAGTTGTTCTTAGGTTATGCGCGCCATCATGCGGAGCGCGAAGTGCCCGATCCGTATTTTGGCGGCGCGGACGGATTCGAGCGCGTGCTGGACATGGTCGAGGATGCGGCGCAAGGGTTGTTCGAAGAGATTCGTCAACAGTACTTCGCGATTTAGCTTTGCTTCTTGTAGGAGCCCGATTTAACCAGCCACTTACCCATCGTTTTTTGAAGGGTTAGTGGATTGGCTATGCAAGGCCATCGGGCGAATTTTATTCGTATAACAATCGCGCAATGAATTGCGCTCCTACGGGCGATAGGAATTAACGTGTAGTTGTGCCCCAATAAAAAAGCCGCACGATCCTTATCGTGCGGCTTTTTAGCATCTACCGACTTTATCCTTGCGGATGTTGCGTCTCGATTTGCACCAGCGGCTCATTCTCCACATACACTTCACGCTGACGCTCGCGGCGGCGCGGTGCATTTCTTTCCGCCGGGGCGTTGGCGACCTGAGCCACGGTACCTAATTTGACTTGATCGGTCTCGATTTGAACCAGGCCGCCGCCTGAGGTCTTCGCTACCGGAGCCGGTGCTACAACTGCCGGCAGGCTAGGGGTGAAAACCGTCGGCATCGCGATGTATTCGCTTGGCTTAACGAATCCGTCGGGGAAGGCGATGTATTCCGTCGGTCCTGTACTGACCGGTGCGGCGTTGATCTGTTCGAAGGACGGCTGGATGGCGACGGCTTCGCCATCCGTTGTCAATGCTGTGGTGTTCTGCGTCGCATTTTCGCGGTGTTCACGTTCACGGCGTCCGCCACGGCGACCGCGACGACGAGCACCTTCGCGTGGCGCGCCGGCTTCGCCTTGTTCCAGAGCAGAAGCGGCAACCTGGCTTTCCAGCACCGGTTTTTCTTCGGCCAACACAAGGTGTACTGGTGACCCGCCGCCTGCGCCACGAGCGTTTTGCTGCGCTCCTTTAGCGGGCTGTGACCCTTCGGCAGCTACCCTTGGTGGGCGCGGCGGCTTGGGTTGACGCGGTTCACGCGGCTCCTGTGGACGGGCTTCGGCTTGCGCAGGCTTGGTGCGCGGCTCGTTGCGTTCGCGATTTCCGCCACCTTCGCTGCGTTCACCCTTTTCACCGCGTTCACCACGACCGCCACGTTCACGACGTTTGCCGCCGGCCCCTTCAGGACGCTCACCGCGTTCTGGGCGAGGGCCGTTGCGAGGCCTGCTGGCTGTCGGCTTGGCTTTGGGTTGTTCTTCTTCTCCCAACGACTTGAACCAAGAAACAATCTTGCCAAACATCGAAGGCTTGGCCGCTTCAGCCTTCATCGGTGCGGGTTGCGCAGGCGTGACGCCCTGCACCACGGCTTTCGCACGGGTGGCTTTTTGCTGCTCCTGTGCAGCGGTCAGCGGTTTTTCTTCGACCGGTTTTTCCACCAGTTTGTAGCTGGCCTGCAACACATCGCTGGTCATGTCATCCTGACGCAGGCGGTTGATGCTGTAGTTGGGTGTTTCCATATGCGGGTTGGGTATCAGCGTGATGCCCACCTTCAGCCTGGATTCGATGCGATGGATGTCGGAGCGTTTCTCGTTCAACAGGAACGTCGCAACATCCACCGGCACTTGCACGTGGATCGCCGCACTGGACTCCTTCATCGCTTCTTCCTGAATGATGCGCAGGATATGCAATGCGGAAGACTCGATGCCGCGGATGTGGCCGATGCCGCTGCAACGCGGGCACGGCATGTAGTTGCTCTCACCTAGGCTTGGAGCCAGACGCTGACGCGACAGCTCCAGCAAGCCGAAGCGCGAGATCTTTGCGGTCTGTACACGGGCGCGGTCGTAATGCAGCGAATCGCGCAAACGATCCTCGACATCGCGCTGGTTGCGGTTGCTTTCCATGTCGATGAAGTCGATCACGATCAGTCCGCCCAGATCGCGCAAGCGCAGCTGGCGGGCGATTTCTTCCGCCGCTTCAAGGTTGGTGTTGAGCGCGGTGGCTTCGATGTCCGAGCCCTTGGTGGCGCGCGCCGAGTTGATGTCGATCGCGGTCAGCGCTTCGGTATGGTCGATCACAATCACGCCGCCGGAGGGCAGGCGCACTTCGCGCGCATGGGCCGATTCGATCTGATGCTCGATCTGGAAACGCGAGAACAGCGGCACGTCATCGACATAACGCTTGATGCGGTTCACGTTGTCCGGCATCACCGTGCTCATGAACGCCAGGGCTTGCTGGTAAACTTCTTCGGTGTCGATCAGGATTTCACTGATTTCAGGGTTGAAGTAGTCGCGGATTGCGCGCACCACCAAGCTGCTTTCCAGATAAATCAGCGACGGGGCTTTTTCGGATTTCGCCGCACCGTCGATCGCATCCCACAATTGTTTGAGGTAGTCCAGATCCCACTGCAACTCTTCTTCGTTGCGTCCGATACCGGCGGTGCGCGCGATGATGCTCATGCCTTGAGGCACGTCGACATGCGACAGCACCTCGCGCAACTCGTCGCGTTCTTCGCCTTCGATGCGACGCGATACGCCGCCACCGCTCGGGTTGTTCGGCATCAGTACGATGTAACGGCCAGCCAGACTGATGAACGTAGTCAGTGCCGCGCCCTTGTTACCGCGTTCGTCTTTTTCGACTTGCACCAGCAATTCCTGGCCTTCGCGCAAGGCTTCCTTGATCGAGGGTCGGTTACCGCTACCGGGTTGGAAATACTGCGGGGCTACTTCTTTGAAAGGCAGGAAGCCGTGCCGGTTTCCGCCGTATTCGACGAAACAGGCTTCGAGGCTGGGCTCGAGGCGGGTGATGACAGCTTTGTAGATGTTGCTTTTGCGTTGCTCTTTACCGGCGGTTTCAATGTCGAGGTCGATGAGTTTCTGACCGTCAACAATGGCGACACGAAGTTCTTCCGGTTGTGTCGCATTGAATAACATGCGTTTCATTATTATTGTCTCCCGCGCTCTGACACGGGTAAGACCAGGCTACACGCGGTTAGGCGTGCCAGATGAGCAAGCAGTGAGCAATCGCGCAAAAATTCTTGTAATGTGCAAACGGTTGGTCAAATTAGTTCTCAAGTCGGTAGCTGGTCTAAAAAAATTGTACTCCGGGACTTCTGTATCAGTGGCTGCGGGGTACTGCATCCGTTTCGCCGACTGTGTCAAAAAGTCCCTTAGGGGTGAGACAGCACCTATTCAAAAAATAACAGGGGGCTGCCTCACGGAAAATCCACAGGTGCTTTGAGCGCATAAATCAATTACTATCGCTGCTGGTACCGGTGAGCGATATTAACCGGGCTGCGGCTGGAAGGGTGGCGGTGCAGTGCACCGTCGCTTGTGCCAAACAATTCTTGGCGGGGAAATTCATCCCAAACTTACCTAATCCAAATCGCGCGAACGGCGAAGTATAAGCATAATGAATGGTTTAAGCAAAGATTCTGTAACTTTTTTGACCATCGATGAAAGTGGCGAGGCGCAGCGCATCGACAACTTCCTGTTCAAGCATCTCAAAGGCGTGCCCAAGAGCCATGTCTACCGCATTCTGCGCGGCGAAGTGCGGGTAAACAAGAAGCGCATCGATCAGACTTATCGGCTTAAATTGGGCGATGTGCTGCGCATCCCGCCGATCCGCGTCGCGGAAAAGCACGAGGTCGAGCAGACGCATATCCCGGCGGTGGAATTTCCGATCATTTACGAGGACGATGCGCTGGTGGTGCTGAACAAACCTTCCGGCGTCGCGGTGCATGGCGGCAGCGGCGTGAGCTTCGGGGTCATCGAACAAATGCGCCGCGCACGCCCGCAAGCCAAATTTCTGGAGCTGGTGCATAGGCTCGACCGCGAGACCTCGGGTGTGCTATTGCTGGCGAAGAAACGTTCCGCGCTGACCGCGATGCACGAGATCATGCGCGAGGGCAACAGCGACAAGCGTTATTTTGCGCTGGTGCTGGGCCAATGGAAGAACGTCAAGCAGCACGTCAAGCTGCCGCTACACAAGTTCGACACGCCGCAAGGCGAGAAGCGCGTGATGGTCCGGGAAGACGGGCAAGCCTCGCACACGATTTTCACGCTGCAAAAAAGCTGGGCGGAATTCAGTCTATTGGAAGCGCAACTCAAGACCGGACGCACCCACCAGATTCGCGTGCATCTGTCGCACTTGGGCTTTCCGATCGCCGGGGATGACAAGTATGGCGACTTCGCGCGCAACAAGGTGTTGATGAAAGAGGGATTGAAGCGCATGTTCCTGCACGCCCACAGCATCGCGTTCGCGCATCCGCTGACCGGCGAGGCGATGCACCTGACCGCGCCGCTGCCGAAGGAGTTGGAGAGTTTTATTGCGAAACTGGATGCACAGAAAAACTAATTAGTTTCCCACGAAAAGCACGAAAAAATTCGAGATTTACGCTTGTTGCGTGTTCGCTTGAAACTGTTGCGTTACAGGGTGGCTTCCCAAATAGAGCGTGTCGTAGCTGAGGTCTATCTCTCCCGGCCATTCAACTGAGCCTGCGACGACGCGCACCCCCATGAATGTGTTGCGTTCGCGCAAGCGTTTGAACACGCCTTTGTCCAAGTAAGGTTTTGTATCAAAAATGCGCTGTTCGCCGTTGGTGAAGGTGAGCAGCAATTCATGGTTTTCCAGCGGCTGGACGGTTGCAATATAGGGGTTCATGTTATCTCCTATAACCAGCCACTTGGCAATCGTTTTTTGATTGCTTAGTGGAATGGCTAGTAGTTCTATCAACGCAGTGGGTCGATGCGGAAAGGTTCTTCGCCTTTGACGGCCAGATCCCAATCGGTGAACAAGTCTTCTTTGTGAATCAGCATCCATGCCTGAATCAACTTTTCTTTATTGGGCGGCATGCTGCCCGAGATACGTTCGCCTGTTTCGATCAGGTAAACGGCTTGCTGGTTTTGGTGCTCTGCATGAATGTGCGGCGCATGATGTTGCTTGTCATCGAAGAAATACATGCGAATGAGGATACCAAAAAACATGCTGATGGTAGGCATAGCAAATCTCCGTTGCGAATAATGTTGCGATTGTAACGAATATTAGCAAGTGAGTGCGCAACTCGCACGATCCGCAGCGTGTGTTGTTGTGGCTTCAGCCCCATACAACCACGGTGTAATCCTTGCGGGTGCTCGCGGTCACGTGCTCAAACATATTCGTCAGAATTCCCTGACCAGTCTGCGCGACTCGGCGGCGCACAGGGGAAAAAAACAAAAACCTAAAACCGTAAATTCAGGTGGGCAACATGTTGCCCACCATACCTGGCTTACACGCGTTAATTTTCCGCAATAAACTTATCCAAATCGCTCGCACTAAGTTTTTCTTGCTCAATCATTTCCTGCATCCCATGGATAGGCGAATCAGGGCGAAGGCTGGGCATTTGGAACGGCTCTCCATCCATGTGACGAAGAAGACTACGCGATAGCTCGATCACATTTGCCCACCTGTCCAAAAGGTGCATGACGGTTACCAACCTCATCGTCTCAATTTGCAGTGTTTCGCCACGATGCGGCTGAGCTCTTGGCGTATGCTCGAAGATGAAATCAAGAGCTTTATTCGTGTTGGCTCGATTCAACTTCCTAATTTTCCCCTGCAGCAAGAGTAAAGCCTCGTATGTCTGAGTCTCCTTGTACGAATCCGTTGATAAATCGAAGTCGAGAAATGTTGGTTGTGAAATTGCATTGGAAAGAACAACAGGATGAAGTTGAAAACCAAGCAGATGAATCAATAGAATAGCAAGTCCGTCCCACCGTTTAGTGCTGACTGTAGTGAATTTATTATTTCTAGCGTCAAGGGTTATTTGATGCTCCGCATGAAACATGTCAATCTGGTTTCGTGGTGAGTGCACTGAACCTGCCTTGATCTTAACTAGCGACTGCGCCAAGAACTCACGAAGCTCTCTCCGCAATAGACGCTTTAGCATGAGATCATCAATTGGTGTGGACGAAAGAACCACACCATTCATAACATCAATAATGTCTCGAAAACCAGAAAAGGTATGAATCCAGTTCCCGGTTGGCGCTGGTGCCTGATCTTTAACGGACAGCCTCGTCTCTTGATTTCGGCCCACCTCCGTTATGAATGCCGACAGAAATTCAGCATCTTCCGCGCTTTTGCTTGGGAAGTTAACAATGGCCTTTTTTGAGGACTCATCAATTGAAATTGACTCAAGATATTTGGCAAGTTCGCGCCGATCTTCCTTCACACGCCATACATCTAAACGAACAAAGTTAAGTAATTTAAGCTTCCCAGCTTTATGCAATGCATATGCCTCTCGGCATTCGTGCTGGGTTATTGAAATGCGTGACTTCTCGTTGTACCAACCACCAACGCGGCTACCAATCAAAAGAATGAAGTAGTCAGCAGCGTGGATAGCATCAATACAAGCTTGATAGGAGTGCTTATCCAACGGCTTTGTAAAGTCGTTATATTCTGACGCAAGTACCTTGCAGCCTTGCTCCTCCAAGTAAAACTTCAGCGCTGAGCGAAGGTCTTGGAAGTCGAAGATCGTAGAAGAAATAAAAAATGTAGGGCGTTTCATTTTATTTTTCCAGTTTGAAAGCCAATGGTGGGCACAAAAAATTCAATTTACCGGAGTCGTATTGTTTTGGCTATCAATCTTAGTATGAAGGGCAACTTGTTGCCCACTCGATTTTTCGGTTTCGGTTTTTGCGTTTCATCCCCTGTGCGCCGCCTCGATCAGACGCAAGCGGGCGGAGATTTAGGCGAGCACTGTTCGAGTCCCGCAGTGGGGTGCGGGGTGTGCGCCCCGCTAGGTCGAGTTGCACAGCCCCGCTTGCTTGCGGCTGATCGAGGGAACCCGTAGGGCGGGAAACCGGGGTCGTCTTCTTTTGGGTTACTTTTTCTTTGGCGAAGCAAGAAAAAGTGACTAGCTGCCGGTCTACCACCGGCGAAGTTGCTTTGGTCATTCATGTTTCGATACGGCCATCGGCTTACTCAACACGAACGGCCTTAGCTGCCGGTCTGCACCCGTAAAAGGTATACCGCCAGACACTCGCCCTTATGGGCGGTCTTGGCGCAGCCACCGGCGGTGTTGTTTTAACCCTTAGTCTTGGTCAAGAACACCGTGACTTCTTCGCGGTCGTGGTAGAGCTGCTTGGCTACCATGCGGAAATTGATGCCTTCTTCATCCAGTTGCTTGCGTATCCCGCCCAGCGCGCTGTCCAGGGCGACGACGCGCTGCTTCATAGGCAGTTTTAAATTGAAGATCGCGTGTTTGCACCAGCCGGCCGCGAACCAGTTACCGATCAGCGTGGCGACCTTGGAAGGTTTTTCCACCATGTCGCACACCAGCCAGTCCACCGCTTTGTGCGGCGCGTATTTGAAGCCGTCCTGCTTGAGATGTTGCACCAGCGGATGATTTACAAGCGCGCCCTTCATCGGGCCATTGTCCACCGCGGTCACTTTTATGCCGCGCTTGACCAGTTGCCAGGTCCAGCCTCCGGGGGCGGCGCCCAAGTCAACCGCCTGCATGCCTTGCCGCAACAGACGCGTCTGCTCGCTGCGATCCATGAACACCTCGATCGCCTCGGCTAGTTTCATCGTGGAGCGGCTCGGCGCCTCGGGTGGCATGGACTGGCGCACGATTCCCATGATCGCATCCGCACTGTTGTGCGGATCGCTGGTGCCGATCAAAACTGAATTTTTGTCGGGGAAGAAAATGTGCAGGCGCGGTAACTGGTTGTGCGTGGCGTCATCTCGCAAGCGGCCCTGTTCGCGCAACGGGGTCTCCAGCAGGGGTTGAAAGCGGCGCGTAAAAGTCGACAGCAACTTGCCCTCGTTGGTGTCCGGCGCTTCCAGCCACAGCGCACCAAATGTGCCGGGCAGGGTCGCGATCGCATCGAGTATCGGTGTCAGGCGGTCGCGCTCCGAAAGCTGCGCGATGCTGTGATGCAGGCGGATCAGCTGGCGCGTGAAGATCAGTTCGCGATAGTTTAAGGATTGCTCGTTGAGTGCTGCGATCACATAGCCGCTGTCGGCTGTGATGGCCGGTTGTTCGATACCGATGATGGGCTTTTGCAGCTTCGCCTGGCGTAGTGCTTCCTGCGCGCAATCCTGTTCAAAGCCGGGACGGCAATATAACAGCCAGTTTGTGTTTGATTTTTTTTGCATGTTCGCAGTCTGTGTAAAGTTAGTTAAATTATATGTCCGAGCGCAGGTGCGGCAAATGGATATGCCAGCGGATCGCGGCGAGCCGGATCGCGATGATGCTGGCCATCGCCCACAGCATGGCGATATTTTGGCTGACATCGAAATGATCGAGTGCGATCAGCAATAGCGCGCCGGCCAGCGATGCGGTGGCGTAAATGTCGGTGCGAAAGATCAGAGGGACTTCATTGCATAAAATGTCGCGTATCACGCCGCCAAACACGCCGGTGATCACCCCCATCAGGCTGGCGATCAGCCAGGGCGCGTCGAGCTTGAGCGCGATACTGGTGCCGATCACGGTGAACAACGCCAGGCCCACGGCATCGGGAATCAGGAAAAAGTTTTTCGGTAGCTTGAGGTATCGCCCCAGGAAAAACGTGAGCGTGCCCGCCACCGTGCCGACCACTACGTATACCGGATCATGTATCCAATACACCGGCAGACGGCCCAGCAAAATGTCACGCACCGTGCCGCCGCCGATGCCGGAAATCACCGCGACGACGATCACGCCGAACAGATCCAGCTCGCGGCGACGTGCCTCCAGTGTGGCGGTGATCGCGCACACCGCAACGGCGCAAAGATCCAGCAAATATATCAGATTCATGGCAGAAGCGAAAAGGTAAAGGCTCGGCATTATACGAGCCGGAGCGGTTATTCGCGTGCGCTATTCGGCCAAGGCGGGTTGCGTGGTAATATCCGCGCCTCTTTTTTTGGCTTTGATGTGATGAATAAACGCTACGATTTGATCGTATTCGACTGGGACGGCACGGTGATGGATTCGACTGCGGTGATCGCGGGGTCGATACAGGCCGCATGCCGCGATCTGGGTTTGACGGTCCCCGATGATGAAACCGCGCGTCATGTGATTGGCCTCGGGCTGGATCAGGCGTTGCGTTTAGCCGTGCCGAAACTGACGGAGGCGATGCTGCCCGAACTGGTGGCGCGCTATCGTTATCACTTCTTGTCGCAGGATCAGGCGATCCCGCTGTTCGACGGCGCGCGCGAGACCATTGCCGAATTGCACGGTGCCGGCTACCAGTTGGGCGTGGCGACCGGCAAGAATCGCGCGGGGCTGGATCGCGCGCTGGAATCCACCGACCTGAAAAAGTATTTTCACGCGACGCGTACGGCGGATCAGACTTTTTCCAAGCCCGATCCGACCATGTTGCTGGAACTGATGGACGAATTGGCGGTCAGTGCCGAGCGCACTCTGATGGTGGGCGATACCACGCACGATGTGCTGCTGGCGCAGAATGCCAATGTAGATGTGCTGGCGGTGGGACACGGCGCGCATCCGGCGGAGCAGTTGCAGGCGTTGAACCCGCTCGCGCTGGTGCAGGATTTCACGGAATTACGCGCGTGGTTGAAAGACCACGCTTAATAAATTTTTATTAAAGGAAATATGATGTCAGATCAAAACAGTAATTGGGAACGCGGTGTGCTGGAGAAGCTGGCGATGTCGGCCTTGCAGGAGCAACGCCGGGCGCGGCACTGGAGTATTTTATTCAAGGCGCTGACGCTGGCATTCCTGTTTCTTGTGCTGTTCATTTCGATGGGCTGGCTGGGCAAAAGTGAGACCGCATTGGGCGTCGGCAAACACACCGCGCTGGTGGATTTGCAGGGCGTCATTGCGGAGGACACGATGGCGAGTGCCGACAATCTGATTCCCAGTCTGCAGGATGCCTTCAAGGACAAGAACACGCAGGGCGTGATTCTGCGCATCAACAGTCCCGGTGGTAGCCCGGTGCAGGCGGGACAGATCAATGATGAGATTCGCCGTCTGCGCGCGCTGTATCCGAACATCCCGTTGTATGTGGTGGTCGATGACATCTGCGCCTCGGGCGGCTATTACATCGCGGCTGCGGCGGACAAAATTTTCGTGGACAAGGCCAGCTTGATCGGCTCGATCGGCGTGCTGATGGACGGCTTCGGTTTCACCGGAACCATGGCGAAGCTAGGCGTGGAACGCCGCCTGATCACGGCCGGCACCAACAAGGGTTTTCTCGATCCATTTTCTCCGGTTGCGGCGCAGCAGCAGGGATACGCCAAACAGATGCTCGCGGAAATCCATCAGCAGTTCATCGATGTGGTCAGACGCGGTCGCGGTAAACGTCTCAAGGAAACGCCGGACACTTTCAGCGGTCTGGTGTGGAACGGACAGCGCGGCGTGGAGATGGGGTTGGCGGACGGTTATGGCACCGTGGAATCCGTGGCTCGCGATGTCATCAGGGCCGAGAACATCGTGGATTTCACCGTGAAGGAAAACTTCGCCGATCGTCTGGCCAAACGCTTCGGCGTCGGTGCGATGAGCGCGTTGGGTTTCTCCGCGCGATCGAACGGGGTGAGCTTGCGCTGACAGCATGACGCATACCGTCCTGAGCGGATGGCGTTTTCGCGCGCTGCTGCTGAGCGTGGCGTTGAGCGCCGCAGGCTATCTGATGTTTTCGCTGTGGGGCGGCTGGCAGGAGGTCGTGGCGGCGATGGTCAGGGTGGGCTTTGCCGGCACGGCCATCGCGCTGACGCTCTCGCTGGTCAACTACGGACTGCGCTTTGTGCGCTGGCAGAAATTTCTCGCGCTGCTGGGACACCGTGTCCACACTCCGGAAAGCCTGCGCATCTACATCGGTGGATTCGGCCTGACCATACTCCCCGGCAAGTCGGGCGAGGCGATTCGCAGCCTGTTCCTTAAGCACCAGGCGTATCCTATCCGGAGAGTCTGGCGGCCTATTTTTCGGATCAGTTCTCCAATCTCATCAGCATACTGTTGCTGGTCTCCATCGGATTGTGGGTGTATCCGCCGGCCCAGCCGCTGGTCGTGATTCTGGCTGTGCTGATCGTGACCGGACTGATCGTCCTGCACCAAACCAAATGGCTGCGGGTGCTCAAGGTCATCGCGCAAAACAAGCTGCCTGCGCGCATGGCGTATTTCATCACGTCGGCAATCGAGATCGTGCTGCATTCCGGACGCTGTTTCCGCTTGCCCATGCTGCTGTATGGCATTGTCCTCGGGCTGCTCGCGTGGGGCGCGGAGGGATTGGCTTTCTACTACATCATGCATGTGCTGGGCAGCGATCTGTCGCTGTCGACCGCGCTGTTCATTTATGCTTTTTCGATACTGGTCGGCGCGCTCAGTTTTTTGCCCGGCGGCCTCGGCGGGTTTGAAGTCACGATGGTCACGTTGCTGATCTTGAACCACGTCGCGCAACCGCAGGCCGTGGCCGCGACCGTGCTGATCCGCCTGGTGACGCTGTGGTTCGCGGTGGCGCTGGGCGTGATTGCGCTGACGATGCCCGCACGGAAAAAAACCGTATAGAGGGAAGTGGCAAACGTTCGCTACGCGAGTTTCACGTTAATGGGGGCGAAGAATCAGTCCAGCTTTTCCAGCAGCTCATCAAGGTTGTTAATCGGTGGTAGGCACTGTGTGCCCATGCATAGCCAGGCGGTAATCTTTTCACTGGCTGGTTTATTTAGTGCTGCAGGCAAACCAGTTAAATCTTTCGTCAAAGTAATCGTCATCACGTTTGGCAAATAGTGTTCATGCAAGGTGGCCTGCCATGCAGCGGCTGCATTTTCAGCGCCGCGCAGCACCAATAAAACAGGCGGTTGCAGAGCCGCTGCCAATGCCGTACACAGGCTGCTGTGATAGCTGGCGGATTGCAGCAAGGTGGGGAAAAATAACTCCAGGCAACGTTCCGCTGCTGCGGCATATTTTGTTTCGCCAGTGATTACAGACAGGCGCAACAAGGCTTGTGCGGCAATGCCGTTGCCCGATGGAGTGGCGTTGTCCTGCCCGATTTTATTGCGCTGGATCAGCACTTCATGGTCGTGGCTGGTGAAGAAGAATCCGCCTGCATCGGCATCTTCAAAACGTTCCAGCAACGCGTCGGCCAGTTGTGTGGCGAAGACTAGGTCGGCATTGCGATAGTCGGCTTGCATTAGTTCGAGCAGGGCGTTCAGCAAAAATGCGTGGTCGTCCAGGTATGCGTTTAGATGAGCTTTGCCATCCTTGCAGGTCGCCAGTAATTTGCCATCGCGCCACAGGGTGTTGCGCACAAAATCCATCGCTTGTTGTGCGGACTGCAACCAGTCGGGACGATTGAAAACCCTGGCTGCCTTTGCCATACCGGCAATCATCAAACCATTCCATGCGCCAAGGATTTTTTCGTCACGCCCCGGGCGGACACGCAATTCACGCGCCGCGAATAATTTTTTTTGCGCGCTGATCAGTCTTTCGGTGGCTTGTGCCGGGCTCAGCTCAAGGTCTGCGGCCAGTTGATCGGGCGGCACGCACACGCGCAGATTCCAGTCGTGATTTTCAAAATTGGCGGGTTGATTCAAGCCATAGTAGGCGGCGATCAGGGTGTATTCATCGTCACTCAATAATTGGCGAATCTCGTCGCGCTGCCACACATAAAACTTTCCTTCTTCATGTTCCGAATCGGCATCCAGCGAAGAATAGTAGCCGCCATCCGACGATTGCATCTCGCGCAGCACCCAGGTGGCGGTTTGTTCGACTACTCGCGCAAACAAGGGGTTTTGACTGCTTTGCCACGCATCGCAATACAGGCCGAGCAGCAGACCGTTGTCGTAGAGCATTTTTTCAAAGTGCGGAATGTCCCAGCGTTCATCCACGCTGTAGCGACAAAAACCGCCGCCAAGCTGGTCATACAGTCCGCCCTGCGCCATCTGTTGTAACGTGAAATGCACGGCCTGTGCGGCTTGTGCATTGTTCGTGGCACGGCTGCGACGCAGCAACAGATCGAGTTCTGCGGGGTGCAGAAATTTGGGTGCGCCACCCAAACCGCCGTTGACCGGATCAAAATTATCCAGATGTAGCTTTACGGCCAGGCCCAATGGCTGCTCATTCAGCGCGACATTTGCACCGCCAGCTTTAGGTAACATGCTTGCGAGCGCGGCGATGATTTGTTCCCCTTGTGTTACCAGCTCCTCGCGTTCATCGCTATAAACCTCGGCGACGCGTTCGAGCAATTCTGGGAAAGCGGGCAGGTTGTAACGCGCCTCTTTCGGGAAGTAGGTGCCGCCGAAAAACGGGATGCCATCCGGGCTGAGGAACATGGTCAATGGCCAGCCACCGGGGCGCTTGGTCAGCATTTGATGCGCGGTCTGGTAGATTTGGTCGAGGTCGGGGCGCTCTTCTCGATCGACTTTGATGTTGATGAAAAGCTCATTCATCACTGCGGCGACGTTGATATCTTCAAACGATTCGTGTGCCATGACATGGCACCAATGGCAGGCGGAATAACCGATAGAGAGCAGGATGGGTTTATTTTGATCGCGCGCCAATTGCAATGATGCGGCATTCCAGGCATACCAATTGACCGGGTTGTCGGCGTGTTGTTGTAAATAAGGGCTGGTTTCTTGAGCGAGTTGATTTGTCATGAGCTAATTAAAAAGTGGGTTGAGTGAGCGCAGAACACGACGCATGATTTGCGCTTGTGCGGCTGCGGTGGGGTGTAAATTATCGGCCTGAAATTGTTCCGGTGCGACACCTTCCAGCAGGAACGGCAGCAGCGGGATATGGTATTTTTTAGCGAGCAGCGGATATACATTCTGGAATTGAGCGGTGTAGGTTTCGCCGTAATTGGGCGGCAGTCTCATGCCGACCAGCAATACACGGGCACCGATGCCCTGCGCTTGCTCGATGATTTTACCCAAGTTGTTTGTGAGGTCGGAGATACTGTTGCCGCGCAAGCCGTCGTTCGCGCCCAGTTCCACAATCACAATCACCGGGTGAAATTGCTGCAAGGCACGGGCGATGCGCTGCCGCCCGCCCTGCGAGGTCTCGCCGCTGATGCTGGCGTTCACGATGTGGTACCCGGATTGCGTGCCCATTAATTCCTGCTGCAACAGATTCACCCAACCTTTTTCTATTGCGATGCCGTATCCGGCTGATAGACTGTCGCCGAATACCAAGATATTTTTTTCGGCATGCGCGCCCAGCGGCAGCAAAAGTGCGGCAAGCAACCAGATAATTTTACAGGACAAGGTTTTCATGGCATCCATTGTGCAGGCAGTGAATCTCGGTAAGCAAGTGGAAAGTCCCTCGATGGATGGAGAGGCCGAGCCGCTGGTCATCCTGCATGAGGTCAATTTCACCCTGGAGGCGGGCGAGAGCCTCGCCATCATCGGCAGTTCCGGTTCCGGCAAGTCCACCCTACTGGGGCTGCTGGCCGGGTTGGATGTGCCGAGTGGTGGCACGGTGTATCTCGACGGCGTGGATATTTTTTCCTTCGATGAAGATGGTCGCGCGCGCCTGCGCGGACGCCTAGCGGGATTCGTGTTCCAGTCTTTTCAGTTGTTGCCCGCCTTGACCGCGCTGGAAAACGTGATGCTGCCGCTGGAACTGCACGGTGCATCCGACGCACGCCAACGCGCCATGGAAGCCTTGGAGCGCGTTGGTCTTGCTCCTCGTATGTCACATCTGCCCAAACATCTTTCCGGTGGCGAACAGCAGCGCGTGGCGATTGCGCGCGCCTTCGTCGTCAAGCCGAAGATATTATTTGCCGATGAGCCGACCGGCAACCTCGACGCCGCCACCGGCAGCCAGATTATCGAACTGATGCTGGAACTGAACAGCGCGCAAGGTACCACGCTGATACTCGTCACCCACGACGAAGCACTGGCGCGGCGCTGCGGCAGGCAATTGCAGTTGGCGGCGGGGCGGGTGATGTAAACTTTTCGTTTCTGGATTTTTAAGGAGTGAGCATGGAAATCTCGGGTTCTTGTTTTTGCAATACGGTGCAATTCAGGTTGAGCGACGCACCTAAGGCGGTGGTGAATTGCCACTGTAATTTTTGCCGGAAGCACAGTGGAGCGGCTTTTGCCACCTATGCGGTTGTCCCGGAAACGGTATTGGAAATCATCTCCGGGCAGGATTCAATTTCCGCTTTTCAGTTCAAGGAAAATGCGCATAAACATTTTTGCAAACAATGCGGCAGTCCGATCTATAACAGGAATGTGAGATATCCGGGTTTGTGCATGATTTATCTCGGCAGTATTTCTGCCTCGTTGAATATGGCGCCGACCGTAAATATTTATTGCGAGAGCCAATTGGCGTGGGTGCCTGCCATTGCAGAGATCAAGTCTTTTGAACAGGGGATTACCAGGCAAACCCAATAACAGTGGGCGATTTAGCGTGTACAGAAAATGAACCTTCTCCTCCTCTCCCTCAACCTCCTCCGCCGCGACTGGCGTGCAGGGGAATGGCGCGTGCTGCTGATCGCGCTGGTGCTGGCCGTGGGCAGCATTTCTACCGTGGGGCTGTTTGCGGATCGGGTGCGGCAGGCGCTGCAACAGGAGGCGACCAGCCTGATTGGTGCGGACTTGCGCATCTCCTCGACGCGGCCATTGCCGAAAGAGTATCGCGATGCTGCGTTACAGCGCGGGCTGCGCGTGATCGGCTCGGATGCTTTTCCCAGCATGGTGGCAGGCAAGAATGACAATCTGCTGGCAGACATCATGACGGTGGAGCAAGGGTATCCCTTGCGCGGCAAGATCGTCATTGATGATGGCGCGCAGCATGTTATTAAAAACGAAAATAGCACAATTCCTGCGCGCGGCACATTGTGGGCGGATGAACGCCTGATGCAGCGCCTGGGGTTGGAACTGGGCGACGAGGTGGGCGTCGGTGAGTTGCATTTGAAGGTGGCGGCGCGGGTGGTGCGTTTCGTGGATCAGTCGGTCGGCTTTGCCAGTTTTGCGCCGCGCGTGATCTTGAATGCGGGAGATTTATCCGCCAGCGGATTGGTACAGGAAGGCAGCCGTATCGGCTACCGTTTGGTGGTGGCAGGCGATGCGAAGCAAGTGGCCGATCTGCGTTCATGGTTGCAAAGTCGGCTGACCATCAGCGAGAAGCTGGAGGATGTGCGCGATGCGCGCCCCGAGATACGCACCGCGCTGGAACGCGCCGAGCATTTTCTGGGTCTTGCCGCGCTCACCGCCGTGGTGCTGGCGGGCGTGGCACTGGCGCTGGCGGCTCGGCATTTCATTGCGCGCCATCTGGATGCTTGCGCGATGATGCGCTGTCTGGGTGCCGCTCAGGCGCAGGTGCTGCGCATCTTCCTGTACCAATTTTTGCTGCTCGGCTTGGGTGCCGTGCTGCTGGGCGGACTGCTCGGCTATGCTTCGCAGGCAGTGCTGGTGCAATCCATCACCTCGATGCGTGATGCTGCTTTGCCGATGCCCGGCTGGACGCCCTTGTGCCAGGCCGCCGCCAGCGGCATGGCGCTGTTGCTGGGCTTCGCCTTCCTGCCGCTGTGGCAATTGAAAAGCGTATCACCCTTGCGCGTGATACGCCGCGAACTGGGCGCGCCCGAAGCGGGCACCGGATTGTTGTACGCTTCCGGCGGGGCGGTGCTGTGCGGGCTGTTTTTGTGGCAGGCCGGTTCGCTAAAATTAGGGCTGACGGTGCTGGGGGGATTGGTTTCAGGCTTGCTGCTGTTCGGTTTGCTGGCGTGGATGGTGGTGCACTCGCTGGCAAAATTTGGGAGTCATGCGTTTTCCAATCTGGCGCGGCACGGGCGCAGCAACGCGGTGCAAATCGTCGCGCTCAGCCTGGGCGGCATGGCTTTGCTGCTGCTCACCTTCGTGCGCGCCGACCTGATGGACAGCTGGCGATCGCGCCTGCCGCCGGATGCGCCCAACCGTTTCATCGTCAACATCCAGCCCGATCAGCGCGCGGCGGTAATGGATTTTTTCGCAAAACAAATGCTATCTGCGCCCGAATTATTCCCGATGGTGCGCGGGCGTCTGGTGACGATCAACCAGCGTGAAATTAAAGCCGACGATTATACCGACCCGCGCGCACGCGCGCTGGTGGAGCGCGAGACCAATTTGTCCTGGTTGGATCATTTGCCCAAAGGCAATGAACTTGTGCAGGGTGAATGGTGGAAAAGTAAAGGATTCAGGATTCAGGATTCAGGATCAAGGATTCAGGATCAAGGACCGAAGATTGAGGATTTAGGATTGAAAAGCGGGGGGGAGTTATCAGTCGAAGAGGGCATGGCCAAGACGCTGGATATACACCTGGGCGATACGTTGACCTACGACGTGGCGGGCAACCATTTCAGCGCGAAAGTGGTGAACCTGCGCAAGGTGCAATGGGATTCCATGCAGGTGAATTTTTTCGTGATTGCCGCACCCGGCATGCTGGAAGATTTTCCGGCCAGTTTTATCACCAGTTTTCATTTGCCACCGGACAAGGCGCAGTCTACGAATATGCTGATCAAGCGTTTCCCCAATCTGCTGATGATCGACATCGAGGCGATGATCGAGCAGGTGCGCCACATCATGGATCAGATTTCTCAGGCCATGAGTGCGGTGTTCATGTTCACGTTGATGAGTGGAGTGGCGGTGCTCTATGCGGCGCTGCTCTCCACGCAGGACGAGCGCATCCACGAAGCCGCGATCCTGCGCACATTGGGCGCGGACAGCCGCTATTTGCGGCGCTTGCACCTGAGCGAATTCGCGGTGCTGGGATTGTTGAGCGGACTGTTATCCGCCGCAGGCGCGGTGCTGTTAGGCTGGGTGCTGGCGCGCTTCGTGCTGGAAATCCCGTATCGGACAGGTATCACTATCTGGTTGATCGGCGCTCTGGGCGGGATGTCGGTGGTGATGCTGGCGGGGTGGCTGGGCACGCGCCGGCTGACCGCGCTGCCGCCGCTGGCGATATTGCGCGAATAGGCGAATGTCGGTTTGGGTTGAGCAAAGTGCTGCTTTGGTGATAGAATGCGCGCCGCTTCGGAATAGTCACAAACATCCGGAGCTAATTTCCCGTTCGCGCAAGTTGGGGTGCTCATTAAGAGTCAAGCTGGCGAGCGGTAGTTTATAACCCTTACGATATAGGAAAAATCATGGCTGTAACTATGCGTCAAATGCTGGAGGCTGGTGTGCATTTCGGACACCAGACCCGTTTCTGGAATCCAAAGATGGCTCCGTTCATCTTCGGTCATCGCAACAAAATTCACATTATCAATCTGGAAAAAACCGTCGCGATGTTCGCCGAGGCGGAAAACTTCGTGCGCAAACTGTCCGCGAAGAAGGGCACCATTTTGTTCGTCGCGACAAAGCGTCAGGCGCGTGACATTCTGCAAGAAGAAGCGATACGCGCTGATTCCCCGTTCGTGAATCATCGCTGGTTGGGCGGCATGCTGACCAACTACAAGACCGTGCAGGAATCCATCAAGCGTCTGCGCGAACTTGAACAGATGGCTGTCGATGGCACAAATGAAAAAGTTTCTAAAAAAGAAGCGTTGATGATGAAGCGCGAACTGGAGAAGCTGGATCGCAGCCTGGGCGGCATCAAGGATATGAAGGGTCTGCCAGCAGCACTGTTCGTGATTGACGTCGGTTACCAGAAGGGTGCCATCGTCGAGGCGCAAAAGCTGGGCATTCCGGTGATCGGCATCGTGGACACCAACAACTCTCCGCTGGGCGTGGATTACATCATCCCCGGCAACGACGATTCCACACAGGCGATCCGTCTGTATGCGCGCGGTATCGCCGATGCGATTCTGGAAGGCCGTGAGCACGCGATGAACGAATTGGTCGAGCAAGTTGCCGAGCAGGCATCCGAACAAGCTGCCTAAATTCAAACGAGGCGCAATAAAGGGGCGCGAGCCCCTTTTTTTATAAGCAATTTTTTATAAGCGACAATACGGAGTAGAACATGTCAGGAATTACTGCAAGTATGGTCAAGGAACTGCGCGAGATGACGGGCCTTGGCATGATGGAATGCAAAAAAGCGCTGGTTGAATCCAACGGCGATTTGAAAGTAGCCGAAGAACAAATGCGCATCAAGAGCGGAGCGAAGGCCAGCAAAGCGGCCAGCCGTGTGACCGCCGAGGGCGTGGTCAGCGCCTATATCGCAAATGACGGCAAGACCGGTGCGATCGCGGAAGTGAACTGCGAAACAGATTTTGTCGCGAAGAACGATGACTTTGTTGCCTTTGCAAAGAATGTGGCCGAGACGGTCGCGAAGAACAACCCGGCCGACCTCGAAGCGCTGTCCGGCATGATTATTGTCAATGGCTCGGGCAGCGTGGAAGAAACGCGCAAGGCGCTGCTGATGAAGCTGGGTGAGAATGTCAGCATCCGTCGTATCGAGCGTTACGCGACCGCAACCGGCAAGCTGTCCAGCTATCTGCATGGCAGCAAGATCGGCGTGCTGTTGAATTTCACCGGCGGCGACGAAGCTCTGGGCCGCGATCTTGCGATGCACATTGCCGCCAGCAAGCCAAAATCCATTGATGCTTCCGGCGTGAATCCGGTGGACATCGAAACAGAACGCCGCATCGCGATTGAAAAAGCGCGCGAAGGCGGCAAGCCCGAAGCGATGCTGGAAAAAATCGCCGACGGTACGGTGCAGAAATTTCTCAAGGAAGTCACGCTGCTGGGCCAGGTGTTCGTCAAGGCCGAAGACGGCAAGCAAACCATCGAGCAGTTGCTCAAAGCAAAGGGCGCTACAGTGACCGCGTTCCAGATGTTCGTGGTGGGCGAGGGCATCGAGAAAAAGGTTGAAGACTACGCGGCTGAAGTGGCTGCAACCATCGCAGCGGCCAAGGGATAATCCTCATGAGCAAACCCGCCTACAAACGCATCCTGCTAAAGCTCAGCGGCGAAGCCCTGATGGGCGACGACAGCTACGGTATCAACCGCGAGGTGATCGCGCGCATCGTGGCCGAGATTGCGGAAGTGGTGGGCTTGGGCGTGCAAGTGGCGATTGTGATCGGCGGCGGCAATATCTTTCGCGGCGTGGCTCCGGCAGCGGCAGGGATGGATCGCGCCACCGCCGATTACATGGGCATGCTGGCCACGGTGATGAATTCGATGGCGTTGCAGGATGCGATGACGCGTGCGGGTCTGGATTGCCGCGTGCAGTCGGCGTTGAATCTGGAGCAGGTCGCCGAACCGTTCATACGCGGCAAGGCGTTGCGTTATCTGGAAGACGGCAAGGTGGTGATATTCGCGGCTGGCATCGGCAGCCCGTTCTTCACGACCGACACCGCAGCCGCGTTGCGCGGCGTGGAAATGTCCGCCGAAGTGGTGATCAAGGCCACCAAAGTGGATGGCGTTTATACCGCCGATCCGAAGAAAGACCCGCATGCGATCCGTTATCAGAGCCTGAGCTTTGATGAGGCGATCAGCAAGAATCTGAAGATTATGGATGCGACGGCACTGACGCTGTGCCGCGACCAGAAGTTGCCTATCATCGTATTCAGTATTTTCAAACCCGGCGCGCTCAAACGCGTGGTGTTTGGCGAAGGTGAAGGCACATTAGTACGCTGTGATTGATTTCGGAGATAAACCATGATTGCGGAAATTAAAAAGACGACCGAACAAAAAATGCAAAAGTCGCTGGACTCATTGAAGACCGACTTGGGCAAGGTGCGCACCGGACGCGCCCATACCGGTTTGCTGGACCATGTGATGGTGGATTATTACGGTAGCCCGACACTGGTGACGCAGGTTGCCAACGTCACGCTGATCGATTCGCGCACCATCGGCGTGCAGCCGTGGGAAAAAAATATGGTCGGTCCCGTCGAGCGCGCGATCCGCGATGGGGACCTAGGGTTGAACCCGGCCACCAACGGCGACATGATTCGCGTGCCGATGCCAATGTTGACCGAAGAACGCCGTCGCGACCTGATCAAGGTGGTCAAGTCCGAGGGTGAGGATGCTAAAATCGCGGTGCGCAATATTCGCCGCGATGCCAATCACACGCTCAAGGAAGCCCTCAAGAACAAAGAGATCGCCGAAGATGACGAGCGTCGTACCCAGGACGAAATACAGAAATTAACTGATCGCTATGTCAATGAAATTGACAAGGCGTTGGCCGCAAAAGAAACCGACTTGATGGCAGTCTAATTCCAGCTATAACTTGGAATAATGGCCAACCTCATTCCTAGCTCCACCCGCACCATCCCGGATATCGCCAGTATCCCCCGTCATATTGCCGTGATCATGGACGGCAATGGGCGCTGGGCGAAACAGCGCTTCATGCCGCGTGTGGCGGGGCATCAGCGCGGCGTCGAAGCGTTGCGTGTAGTGGTGAAATCCTGCCGAGATCTGGGCGTGGAATATCTGACGGTGTTCGCGTTCAGCAGCGAAAACTGGCGGCGTCCAGCCGATGAAGTTTCCTTCCTGATGACCCTGTTCCTGAAAATGCTGGAACGTGAAGTCGCCAAGCTGCATAAAAACAACATCCGCCTGAAAATCATCGGCGACCGCAGTCGGTTTGATAACAAGCTCAAGCAGACGATGCAGGATGCCGAGCTGCTGACGGCTAACAATACTGCACTGACGCTGACGATCGCCGCGAACTATGGCGGGCGTTGGGATGTGATGCAGGCGATAAAATCCATGCTAAATGAACATCCGCAACTCGCGCAAACCTTCACCGAGGAAGATCTGCAGCCCTATCTTTCGATGAGCGATGCGCCAGAACCGGATCTGTTCATCCGGACTGGTGGCGAGCAGCGCATCAGCAACTTTATGTTGTGGCAGTTGGCTTACACCGAATTGTATTTTACCGACACACTGTGGCCGGCTTTTGACCGCAACGAACTGGATAAGGCGATCGCCTCGTATCAGCAGCGCGAGCGACGTTTTGGCCGGACCAGCGAACAGGTGCAAGCCAAAACTGAAGGAAAGCCAAGTGCATAGGACGCTAGTGATGGACACAGGAAATGCAAGTCCCAAGGGAAAAATTTGATGCTTAAGTTGAGAGTGATTACGGCCATTATTTTGCTGGCACTTTTTTTGTTGGCTTTGTTCGTCTTGCCCGATGGCGGTTGGGCTGCATTGGTGACCGTGATGGTGTTGCAAGGTGCTTCGGAATGGTCGCGACTGGCCAGATTCAGCAGTGGAAGGGCGAACGTTTTTTGGGGGCTGACGCTGGTGATGATGCTGGGACTGATTTGGTTCGATGCCACTCACACCGTAGCACAGCAAACCTTGCCGCATGTGCTGGTCTATGCTGTGTCTGCCGTGCTCTGGCTGGTGATCGTGCCGGCCTGGCTGATGGCAGGCTGGAAGGTTGAGCGCCCCTTGCCGATGGCATTGGTCGGCTGGGTGGTGCTGATCCCGACCGGTTTGGCAATGCTGGATTTGCGCGGGGATCATCCCTGGTGGTTGCTGGGCATGATGGGTCTGGTATGGATGGCCGACATCTCTGCCTATTTCACCGGACGCAAATTCGGCAGGAATAAACTCGCTCCCAGCATCAGTCCCGGCAAAACCTGGGAAGGTGTGGCGGGTGCGCTGCTCGGAGTGACGGCGTATGTGCTGGTGGCATGGAGCTTTACCGGACTCAGCTTTAAGCTATTGCCGGTGCTGTTTGTGGCTTCCTGGTGCTGGGTGGGCTTGGCCGTGTTCGGCGATTTATTTGAGTCGGCGATCAAGCGCCAGGCGGGTGTCAAAGACAGCGGCGCATTGCTGCCCGGTCACGGCGGATTGCTGGACCGCATCGATGCATTGACTTCCACCCTGCCGCTCGCCGCGCTGGCGATGTTGTTCCCGTACTTGAAATGAAATCCATGCAGCACATAACGATTCTGGGTTCAACCGGAAGCATCGGCACCAGCACGCTGGATGTGGTCGCGCGCCATCCCGATAAATTCAAAATTGTGGCTTTGACGGCGAACCGTCAGGTCGATTTATTGTTTCAACAATGTCAGCAATTCAAACCACGCTATGCGGTGCTGCTGGATGAGGCTGCCGCGATACAGTTGCGTCAGCGTGCGCGCGATGCCGGGTTGGACACCGAGGTGTTGAGCGGTGTCGCCGCGCTGGAACAGGTTTCCATATTGCCGGAAGTGGATGCGGTGATGGCGGCCATCGTCGGCGCGGCAGGTTTGCAGCCCACGCTGGCAGCGGCGCGTGCTGGCAAGAAAATCCTGCTGGCGAACAAGGAGACGCTAGTGATGGCGGGCAATGTGTTCATGGATGCGGTGCGCGCCAGCGGCTCTATGCTGTTGCCGATCGACAGCGAACACAATGCGATTTTTCAAGCCTTGCCGCGCGGCTACGATGGCAATCTGGCCGGCAACGGTGTGCGCCGTATTTTGCTCACCGCGTCCGGTGGCCCATTCCGCAATACTCCGCTGGACGAATTACAAAACGTCACGCCTGAGCAGGCCTGCGCGCATCCCAACTGGGTGATGGGGCGCAAGATTTCGGTGGACTCAGCCAGCATGATGAACAAAGGCTTGGAAGTCATCGAGGCGCACTGGCTGTTCAACGCTAGCGCGGACGACATCCAAGTGGTGGTACATCCGCAAAGCGTGATTCATTCTTTGGTCGAATATGTGGACGGCTCGGTGCTGGCGCAACTCGGCAATCCCGATATGCGCACGCCGATCGCCTATGGTCTGGCATACCCTGAGCGTATCGATTCGGGCGTGGCGCCGCTGGATTTATTCAAGGTGGCAACCCTAAATTTTGTTGAACCCGACTTCGAGCGTTTTCCTTGTCTGGCCCTGGCCTATCAGGCGCTACGTGCGGCAGGCACGGCTCCGGCGATATTGAACGCCGCAAACGAAGTGGCGGTTGCGGCTTTTCTCGACAAACAAATTTCTTATCTATCTATTCCGCGCGTAATTGCGGCGGTACTCGATGCGTTGCCTGTACATGCTGTAACCAGTCTGGACGATGTACTGGGCGCCGATAGCGATGCGCGTCGCGCGGCACAACAACAAATTAATAAATCAAAACTATGATTACCTTGCTCGCATTTGCCGGCGCAATCGCGCTGCTGGTCGTGTTCCATGAGCTGGGGCATTTTTGGGTGGCGCGCCGATTCGGTGTGAGGGTGCTGTGTTTTTCGTTAGGCTTCGGCAAGGTGATTTACCGTAAACGCTTTGCCAGCAGCGATACCGAATGGGTGATTTCCGCCGTTCCGCTGGGTGGCTACGTCAAGATGCTGGACGAGCGCGAAGAAGAGGTTGCGCCTGAGGATTTTCCCTACGCCTTCAATCGCAAGCCGGTATTGCAGCGCATGGCGATCGTGGTGGCAGGACCGCTGGCGAATTTTTTGCTGGCCATCGTGTTGTACTGGGGTTTGTTCATGCACGGCGTACCGGGGCTAAAACCGACTCTGGGCGATGTGCCACTGGGTACGCCTGCGGCCATCGCGCAGATGCAATCGGGTGAAATGATACTCAGCATCAATGGCGAGACTATCCCGAGCTGGCAGGAATTGCACTGGATGCTGCTGGATTTGGCTCTGAAACAGGGTGAGGTGAAAATCGAGGCGCAGGGTGTTGGCGGCACACACTTGTTTCACTTGCTGGATTTGAGCAGCATAGAAGCTAAGGATCTGGATGGCGAGTTTCTCGATAAGCTCGGCTTGCATTTGTATCAGCCGCTTGTCCTGCCCGTCATCGGTAATTTTGCCGAAGACAGCGTGGCACAACATGCCGGCTTGCAACAGGGCGATCATATTTTGCGTGCCAATGGGGCTGAGGTGCAGCGCTGGATGGAGGTGGTGGAGGTGATACGCGCGCATCCCGGGCAGGCCGTGCAGCTGGATGTCGAGCGTGGCGTGGCGACATTGCACATCACCGTTGTTCCAGAAGCCGTTGCTGAATCCGGCAAGACCGTGGGCAAGATCGGTGCGGGACCAAAAGTGGATGTGGCTGCATGGCAGGCGATGTTCACCGAGGTGAGCTACGGCCCGTTGGAAGCCTTGACGCAGTCGCTGCGCAAGACTTGGGAGACCTCTGAGATCAGTTTGAAAATGATGGGCAAGATGGTGATGGGTGAGGTGTCGATGAAAAATCTGAGCGGCCCGCTGACGATTGCCGATTACGCCGGACAGTCCGCCAAAATGGGCATAGTGGCTTATCTGAGCTTCATGGCGTTGATCAGCATCAGTCTCGGCGTGTTGAATTTGCTGCCCATCCCGTTATTGGATGGCGGGCACTTGCTGTATTATGTCGCCGAATTGGTCAAGGGTAGCCCGGTCTCAGAACGGGCCATGGAAATCGGCCAGAAGATAGGCATCGCGCTGCTCGGCACGCTGATGGTCTTTGCTATATATAACGATATTAATCGCTTCATTTCAGGCTAACTAATGAACATAAAAAAGCTGGCGGGATTACTCTTCCTGCTGTTCTGCATGTATCCCGCTTGGGCAATCGAGCCATTCACCGTCAAGGATATTCGCGTCGAGGGCATACAGCGTACCGAAGCCGGGACGGTGTTCAGTTATCTGCCTGTCAAGGTCGGAGAAACGATGGATAACGAACAGGCCGCTGCGGCGATACACGCCTTGTATGCCACCGGGTTTTTCAAGGATGTGCGTCTGAAAGTCGAGCAGGGCGTGTTGATTGTGCAGGTGCGGGAGCGGCCTTCGATCGCCAGCATCGAGGTTAAAGGGGTCAAGGATTTTCCCAAGGAGCAACTCAAGGAAAGCATGAAATATGCGGGGCTGGCCGAAGCGCGCATTTTCGACAAGGGTGCGCTGGATAAAGCCACTCAGGAACTGAAACGTCAGTACGTTGCGCGTGGCAAATATGCCGTCAAGGTAACGACCACCGTTACTGAACTAGAACGCAACCGGGTCAGTATCGTGTTCAATGTGGTGGAAGGCGAAGTATCAAAAATCAAGCAGATCAATTTGATCGGCAACCATGCCTACGAAGAAGCCGAGCTGCTGGATTTGATGAAGCTCGGCACGCCAGGATGGTTTGGCTGGTTCAGCAGCAACGACCAGTATTCCAAACAAAAACTGTCCGCCGACGAGGAGACGCTGCGCTCGTTCTATATGGACAACGGTTATCTGGAATTCAGTATTGATTCAACCCAGGTTTCAATCACGCCGGACAAGAAGGATATTTACCTTACGATCAATTTGACCGAAGGCGAGAAATATACCGTTTCCAAAGTGAGCGTGTCCGGTGATACGTTGATACCCAAGGCGGAAATCGAAAAGCTCGTGCAGGTCAAAGCCGGGGATACTTTTTCGCGCAAGGGTATGACCGAAACCAGCAAGAAAATTGGAGAACGTTTGGGGCAGGAGGGCTATGCCTTCGCCAATGTCAATGCGATTCCGGAAATAGATAAGGAAAAGCACCTGGTCTCTTTTAATTTTGTGGTTGATCCCGGGCAGCGCGTGTATATTTCCCGCATTAACGTTGCAGGAAATAACAAAACACGCGATGAGGTCATACGCCGCGAGTTCCGTCAGACGGAAGGCGAGTGGTTCGATGTGGAAAAAATCAAGAAATCCAAACAGCGCGTTGACAAGCTGGATTTCTTTTCCGAGGTGAATATTGAAACTCCGGCAGTACAAGGCGCGGCAGATCAGGTGGATGTGAACGTGTCGGTCAAGGAAAAATCAACCGGAAGTGTGTCGGTGGGCGCGGGCTATTCGAGTGGCGAAGGTCTGGTGCTATCCGGCGGTGTGACGCAGGCTAATTTGTTTGGCTCTGGCAATTATCTGTCCACTCAAATCAATACCAGCAAAATTAATCAGGTTTACTCGGTTTCTTACACTAATCCCTATTTCACCGATGATGGCGTGAGTCGGGGCTTTGATGTTTATAAGCGCAATACCGATTCGCAAAGCACCGCGATCAGTCAATACTCATCGCATACTCTGGGCGGTGGTGTGCGTTTTGGTGTGCCGATCGCCGAAAATGATACGATCAGCTATGGTCTGGCGGTCGAAAGAACTCAGTTGGGGTTATTTTCAAGCAGCCCGCAGCGATTGATAAATTACGTCAATGTTAACGGTACGACCAACAGCAATTTGCTGGGAACGATAGGCTGGGGCAGAGATAGCCTGGACAGCGCAATTTATACCACCAGAGGGACGATGCAACGCGCCTTTGCGGAAATTGCGTTGCCGGTGTTCGACATGCGTTATTACAAATTGAATTACCAGCATCAATGGTTCTATCCACTGAGCAAAGAGGTCACCCTGCTGATGCATGGCGAGGCCGGGATTGCAGGCGGTTATGGTGGCAAGGAGTTGCCGTTTTTCAAGAATTTTTATGCCGGCGGTCCCGGCTCGGTGAGAGGCTATGATCCCAATTCGCTGGGTCCGCGCGATTCGACGAATGCGGTATTGGGAGGCCCGCGTCGCGTGCTTGGCGGAACCGAGTTGTTGATGCCCTTTCCGGGAACGGGCAATGAAAAATCCGTGCGCCTGAGCACATTTATCGATGCGGGAGCCGTCTACGGGCCCGGTGATCTGCCGGGCAGTGCAGGAATGCGTTATTCTTCAGGCGTGGCCGTTACTTGGATATCTCCGGTGGGGCCGCTAAAATTTAGTTATGCTGTGCCGATCAATAAACAGCCGGTGGATAAATTGCAAAAATTCCAATTTACTTTGGGTTCGGTGTTCTGATGAAACTCCTAGTCATTCCACTACGTTGTCAAAAGACGACAACGTAGTGGCTGGTTATGATAAAACTACTAAATATTGGCTAAACCAGAAAAAAGCTTTGCATAGCCATCTGACTAAGTTGGCAAACTACGCCAACAAGTCATTGGTTAACGCTGGCAAGCCACTACTTATGATGGAACGACTAACCATTCGACTAGCATGATAAAAAACATCATACAAGTCGCTGGTTATGATAACAGCACTGATGAGGTGTAAGGAGCCGATGATGAAAATGATGATCAATACAGGTATGTTGGCCTTGTTGCTGGGTGTGACAGCGGCTCATGCTGCGGATTTTAAAATTGGTGTGGTGGATACCGAGCGCGTGTTGCGTGAGTCTGCGCCCGCGATGAGGGCGGAAAGTAAAATTGAAAAGGAATTTTCCGTGCGCGACCAGGCAATCAAGAAATTGATGAAACAGGCAAAAGAGTTGCAAGCCTCGCTGGACAAGGAAGACGGTAAGCCCACCGATGCCGATCATCGCAACAAGGAGCGCGAATTGACTGCGATGAATGTGGATTTGCAACGCATGCAGCGCGAGTTTCGCGAGGACTTGAATTTGCGCAAGAACGAAGAGCTGGCCATCGTACTGGAGCAGGCCAACAAGGCTATTCAGGCGATTGCCGAAGCGGAGAAGTTTGACTTGATTTTGCAGGAAGCCGTGTATCGCAATCCGAAAATAGACATCACCGATATGGTGATCAAGCATCTTGCCGAGAGCAAGCCTGATAACAAGCCAGATACCAAGACTGGCAAATAAGCGGGTATTGCGCGCATGACTGTTTCCTACCGATTATCCGAGATTGCAGCGCGGTTGGGCGGGCGCGTATTGGGTGATGCCGAGGTGCGCATCTCCCAGGTTTCAACGCTGGAAAAAGCGCGGCCGGATCAAATCAGCTTCCTCACTAACAAAAAGTATCATGCACAGCTTGCCAGCACTCAAGCCGGTGCGGTGATTCTTGGTGAAGCTGATGCAGATGCGACCGGGATGCCTCGCATCATCTCGGACAATCCTTATGCATATTTCGCCAGGGTATCGTCCTTGCTGAATTCTTTGCCGGAAGCGATACCCGGCATTCATCCTAGTGCGGTCATCGGCGAAGGCGCTGTGATAGACGCGACTGCCAGCATCGCCGCGACCGCCGTGATCGGTGCCGGGGCTACGATTGGGGCTTTCAGCGTGATCGGCGCGGGCTGTTACATCGGCGATCATGCGGTCATCGGCAGCCATGTGCGACTGTATCCTCGTGTGGTGATTTATCATGACTGCGTGATCGGCGATAATCTGATTGCGCATTCCGGTGTAGTGATCGGGGCGGATGGATTCGGCTTCGCGATGGATGCGGGACGCTGGATCAAGATTCCGCAAATCGGCCGGGTCGTGATCGGCCACGACGTGGAGATCGGCGCGAACACGACGATTGATCGTGGCGCACTGGATGACACGGTGATTGAGGACGGGGTGAAGCTGGACAACCAGATTCAAATCGCGCATAACGTGCGCATCGGCGCGCACACCGCAATCGCCGGATGTGTCGGTATCGCGGGCAGTACCACCATCGGGCGCTATTGCCGGATCGGCGGGAGTGCGGGGATTCTGGGGCATTTGCAAATAGCGGATCATGTGGAGATCGCTGCGTTTACGCTGATTGGAAAGTCCATCCGCGAAGCGGGTTCCTATGCCGCTATTTTTCCGTTTTCCAAGGCGGAGGACTGGCGCAAGAACACCGTGCATCTGCGTCATCTGGACGATCTGGCACAGCGCATCAAAACACTGGAACAAGAGCTTAAATTGTTAAATTCGCAACATTAAAACGGGCATCAATAAATAAAAGGAAAGACCGATGAGTACACAAATGGACATCAATGAAATTTTACAATATCTGCCGCACCGCTATCCGTTTTTGTTGATAGATCGCGTGCTATCGGTGGAACCCGGAAAAGGCATTGTGGCGTTGAAAAATGTGACCATCAATGAACCGTTCTTCCCGGGACATTACCCGCATCATCCTGTGATGCCGGGCGTACTGCTTGTCGAGGCGATGGCGCAGGCCGCCGCGCTGCTTTCGTTCAAGACCATGGATGTGAAACTGGACGGCAAGTCGGTGTATTACTTTGCGGGAATCGACGGTGCGCGCTTCAAACGTCCGGTCACCCCCGGCGATCAGTTGATCATCAAGGCGGCCGTCATCCGCAGTATGCGCGGGGTGTTCAAATTCAGTGCGTCCGTAGAAGTAGATGGCCAACTGGCTGCCGAAGCGGAGCTGATGTGCACAGTAAAATCGGTTCCATAATGCGCCACCCCACCGCACTCATTCACCCGAATGCCCGACTCGCCGATGACGTCGAGGTGGGCGCATATTCCATTATCGGCGAGCATGTCGAGATCGGCGCAGGCACGGTGATCGGCCCGCACGTGGTGATCAACGGCCATACGCGCATCGGTCAGCACAATCGCATTTTTCAATTTTGCTCATTGGGCGAGATTCCGCAGGACAAGAAATATGCGAACGAGCCGACCAGGCTTGAAATCGGCGATCACAACACGATACGCGAATCCTGCACGTTCAATACCGGCACGGTGCAGGATGTCGGTGTCACGCGCATGGGGAGCCACAACTGGATCATGGCCTACGTGCATGTGGCACACGATTGCCAAGTGGGTAATCATACTATCCTCGCCAATTGCACGCAGTTGGCCGGGCATGTGGAGATCGGCGATTACGCGATACTGGGCGGTTTCACTGGCGTGCATCAGTTCGTCAAGGTCGGCGCGCATGTCATTACCGGCGTGAGCACGGTACTGTTGCAGGATCTGCCGCCTTATGTGCTGGCTTCAGGCAATCCCTGCGCGCCACATGGAATAAACGCCGAGGGATTGAAGCGGCGCGGGTTTTCCAGTGCCTCGATTATGGCGATCAAGCGCGCTTATAAAACGCTTTATAAATCCGGCCTCAGCTTCGATGATGCCAAATCCGCGATTCAGTCGCAACAGGCGGAGAGCCCTGAGTTGCAGCCGTTGGTAGATTTCCTCGCTATTTCTCAGCGCGGCATCGTTCGTTAATAAAAACCTTTGCACAACGACTGATGATTCGACCAACCATCTGTCTGACTGGGTAAGCTACGCCAATAAGGTCGCAAGGTTATATGCTCGCAGTGTTGTGTGAAGAGGTTTTTAAATAGGTTATTTCAATGCAGCAGAAAAAAATCACAATAGGTATTGTCGCAGGCGAAGCATCCGGCGATCTGCTCGGCAGCCATTTAATGGTAGCCCTGAAAGAAGCTCGCCCCGATTTAAAGTTCATCGGCATCGGCGGCCCCAAGATGCAATCTGCCGGTATGGAAGTATTGTTCCCGATGGAAAAGCTGGCGGTGAACGGTTATGTCGAAGTACTGCGCCACTACATCGAGATCGTCGGTATACGCCGCAAGCTGCGCGCCCATTTTCTGGCTAATCGCCCGGATTTGTTCATCGGGATAGACGCGCCAGATTTCAATCTTGATCTGGAATTAGCCCTCAAGCAGCATGGCATACCTACTATCCACTACGTCAGTCCGTCGATATGGGCGTGGCGCGGGGAGCGTATCCATAAGATCAAACGTGCGGTTTCGCATTTGCTCGCGCTGTTTCCGCATGAACCCAAGCTCTACAACGAAGCCGGTGTGCCGGTGGATTATGTCGGGCATCCTCTTGCCGACATGTTGCCGGAGCAACCGAAGCGTGCCGAGATGCGCGAGACGATGCGCATTCCGCTCAAGGCTAAGGTGTTCGCATTTCTTCCCGGCAGTCGCCAGAGCGAAGTCAAATCTCTTGCGCATACCTATATCGAGACGGCCAAACTGATCTTGCAACAACTGCCGGAAGCGCGCTTTCTGGTGCCGCTGGTGAGCCGCGAAACGCGCGGTATTTTCGAGCAGGCACTTTATGATTGCGACGCGCAGGAATTGTCGATCACCATGCTGTTCGGACATGCGCAGGATGCGATGATCGTTGCCGATGGCGTACTGGTCGCGTCGGGAACCGCCACGCTGGAAGCCGCTCTGCTCAAGCGACCGATGGTGATCACTTACCGCATGTCGGCGTTGTCGTGGTGGTTGATGAAGCGTAAAAGTTATCAGCCTTATTTTGGATTGCCCAATATTCTGTGCGGACGCTTCGTCGTGCCGGAACTGATGCAGGATGATGCCACACCGGAAAATCTCACCCAGGCTTTGCTCAATCTGGTCAACAACAAGGTAGCCGTGGCGCAGCTTGAAGAAACTTTCATCGCGCTGCATCGAACCTTGCGCCAAAACACCGCGCAGAAAGCGGCTGCGGCTATCCTGCCGTACTTGCCAAAAGCCTGACCGCCGAATGTCCAGTTTCATTTTCGTATGTGGTGTGGATGAGGCCGGGCGCGGCCCGCTGGCCGGCCCGGTCAGCGCGGCGGCGGTGATACTCGACCCGGATTATCCTATCGCCGGTTTGAATGACTCCAAGAAACTCTCCGAACGACAACGTGACCGGCTGGCCCCGATCATCCGCGAACGCGCGCTGGCATGGGCGGTGGCGTATGCGGATGTCGGTGAAATCGACCGGATCAACATCCTGCAAGCCACGCTGCTGGCGATGAAGCGCGCCGTGCTGGCCTTGCCTATTCAACCGCAGCAAGTGCTGGTGGACGGTCTGTATTGCCCGCAAACCGGTATTCCCAGTCAGGCGATCGTGAAGGGTGACAGCAAGGTCGCCGCGATTTCTGCCGCTTCAATTTTGGCGAAGACTTCGCGCGACGCGTTGATGCTGGAATTGCATGAGACCTATCCGCACTACGGTTTCGCAGACCACAAAGGTTATCCCACCGCAGCACACCTCGCCGCATTGCGCGAACATGGCGTATCGATTGTGCATCGCAAAAGTTTCAGGCCGGTGCGTGAATTACTCGAACGATAGGTTTCTACTAAAAAACCATGATCCTGTTCAAACTCATTCATCTACTTGCCGCCCTGATTTGGGTGGGCGGCATGTTCTTCGCCTACATGGTGCTACGCCCGGCTGCGTTGGACGTTCTCGAACCGCCTCAGCGCCTGCGCCTGTGGGACGCGGTGTTTCGCCGCTTCTTCAACTGGGTGTGGGGCGCCGTCGCAACACTGCTGATCAGCGGTTTGTACCTGATCTATTTGTATGGCGGCGTCATTCATGTTGCCCGTCACATCCACATCATGCTGCTCATGGGGCTGGCGATGATGCTGATCTACGGCTACGTGTTCTTCGCCTGTTATGTGACGTTCAGTCTGCATGTCTCCAAACAACGCTGGAAAGAGGCGGGAGAGATATTGGGTAAAATCCGCAAACTGATCGCCGTCAATCTGACACTCGGTCTGGTCACGATAGCAGTCGCACAGATGGGAGTACTGTGGAAATGAAAGCACATGAAAAGGAGTAAAACTTGAAGACTAGAATGATTCTCAGCATCACGGCCTTCGCGGTTTTAGGATTAATCGCTGGATACGCTTTCTTCGGTAAATTGGGCGGAGAGTATGTCAGCCTGAAGACGTTGTTCTCATTTGGCGGGAATACATTGCAAAACGCTTTTCGATCTATTGCAGGCATCGATGAGTTGCGCAACAAGATATTGCTGTGCGGCGCGATTGGGGCAGTAGTGGGTGCACTGCTCCCCCTCAAACTGAAAAAATATAAATGATTCGCAGTGATGGAAAGATGCGTTTAGGCTAGTGCCAAGGCAGGAGTTCGGAAGTCATGAAAATGATACCCGATTGGTTTGTTGAGGCCAGAATATCTGGTTTCATTTTTAAAATATGATGAGGTAGTTTGGAAAAGATGAAAGCTTTTATTGTAAATGCACTGGTAACAGGACTAATGCTTGCGGGTAGCGCAATGGCAACCGATATGCCGGAGTTGGCCAAAAATCACAAATGCATACTTTGTCACTCGATTGACAAGAAGATTGTTGGCCCAGCCTGGATGGACGTTTCCCGTCGCTACAAGGGCGTTACCAGCTACACATACAACAATAAAGAATACCCATTGGAGCAAGGTCTGTTGATGAAGGTATCCAAAGGCGGCCCCGGCAACTGGGGAACGATGCCGATGATCGGCAACGACCTGAAAAGCGAGAGCCAGGACGACCTCAAAAAGTTGGTCAAGTTTATTTTGAAATTGTCCGCCTGATTGGCTTCATCGCTCAAGGCGGCACGGGCAAAGCGATAACCGATATTTTTGTTGGGACAAAAAACAGTCGGCCCCAAAGCTGGATCAAGGGTGGGCCCCGTTCCCGTGACGGTTACGGGGAGAGGTTTTACTGTCGACAGGTGCAAACGCGATGCTCTAGTGCGAGATGTTGTCGTTTTTCTTCCTGTTTGGAAGGCAGGCTTGCATCAGCGGGGTGGTGTAATTTATTGTCCTTACTATGATTTTCTGGCAAATGGGTTCACAGCCGCCCCGGAATCCAGTAAAGTGCCAACCCGTTCCTAACTATAAGAGCAATAACATGAGTGAAAAAGGACAACAACTTCAAGACCCGTTCCTCAATATGCTGCGTAAAGAGCATGTGCAGGTAGCGATTTATCTGGTGAACGGCATCAAGCTGCAAGGCCAGGTTGAGTCGTTTGATCAATATGTGGTGCTGCTGAAAAACACGATCACCCAGATGGTCTATAAACACGCTATTTCGACTATCGTACCGGCACGTTCGGTCAGCATTTCACACGACGACGCAGAGTAATGCAGCAACAGCCCGAGGCCGCAATATTAGTCAGTATTGATTTCGGCCATAGCGACCATAGCGAGAGTCTGGAGGAGCTGCGTTTGCTGGCCGAAACCGCCGGCGTGCGCACCTTGGCCGTCATTGAAGCCAAACGGCAACGTCCCGATGCGGCGTTGTTCGCGGGCAGCGGCAAGGTGCAGGAAATCGCCGAGATTGTCGAGCGCATGGAAGTTCCTCTGGTCATTTTCAATCACGATCTTTCCCCGGCGCAAATGCGCAACCTGACCACCAAACTGAATACCCGCGTGATCGACCGCACCATGTTGATCCTGGATATTTTTGCGCAGCGCGCGCAAAGTCATGAGGGCAAGGTTCAGGTGGAGTTGGCGCAACTCAAGTATCTCGCCGCACGTCTGGTCGGGCAGGGTGCCGATATGGGGCAGCAGAAATTCGCGGTGGGCGCGCGCGGCCCCGGCGAAACCCAGCTGGAGCTGGACAGGCGCAAGATGGATAAGCGCGTGCATCTGTTGAAGGAGCGCCTCGAAAAACTCAAGCATCAGCGTGTCGTACAGCGCCGCGCGCGCAATCGCCATGATGTGCTGTCTGTGTCTATCGTCGGCTATACCAATGCGGGAAAATCCACGCTGTTCAACAAGCTGACCCGCGCCAACGTGTATGTGGCCGACCAGTTGTTCGCCACGCTGGATACCACTTCGCGCCGCATGTACACCGAAGAGACCGGAGAAATCGTGGTGTCGGACACGGTCGGTTTCATCCGTCATCTGCCGCACGGGTTGGTCGCCGCATTTCGCAGCACGCTGGAGGAGACGATACAGGCCGATTTGTTGCTGCATGTGGTGGATGCCAGCAATCCCAATCGCGACGATCAGATTGCCGAGGTGAACAAGGTGCTCTCCGAGATCGATGCGGCGGGTATTCCGCAGGTTCTGGTGTTCAATAAGATCGACTTGCAGGATGTGCCGCCCAGCGTGCAGCGCGACGATTATGGTAGAATCTCCCGCGTTTTTCTGAGTGCCAAAAGTGGCGCGGGTCTGGAAGGGTTGCGGCAGGCGTTGATGGAAGCCAAGGCTGCGCGTCAGGCCGCAATTGCAAGTGAGACGGCCGCTGCAGCTAACGAATATCAAACTAATCAAGCGAGTGACGAATATGGGATTGAATGATCCGCAATGGGGCAACAAGAATAACAACAATGGCGGCCCGCCTGATCTGGAAGAGTTGCTGCGCAAGCTCAAGGCCAAAGTTGCCACGCTGATGGGCGGCAAGGGCGGCACTGGCAAGCCTGGCAGCGGCACACCGATGCAGGGTTTTGCCGGCGGTATGGGTTTGATTGCCGCGATTGTTCTGTTGATCTGGGTGGGCAGTGGCTTTTATATCGTTGATGCCAGCCAGCGCGGTGTGGTGTTGCGCTTCGGCAAGCTGGTCGAAACGACCCAGCCCGGCCCGCGTTGGCATTTGCCGTTCCCGATCGAAGCCGTTGAAATCGTCAACCTGAGCCAGGTTCGTACCGTGGAAGTGGGTTATCGCGATAACGTCAAGAACAAGATGATCAAGGAATCGTTGATGCTGACCGACGATGAAAATATCGTCGACATCCAGTTTGCGGTGCAGTACTTCCTGAGCGATTCGAGCGAATATCTGTTCAACAACCGCATGCCCGACGAGAACGTGCGCCAGGCGGCGGAAACCGCGATTCGCGAGGTGGTCGGCAAGAGCAAGATGGACTATGTGCTCTATGAAGGCCGTGAGCAAGTGGCTGCCGCTGCGACCAAGTTGATGCAGGATATTCTGAATCGCTACAAGTCCGGCATCCTGATCAGCAAGCTGACCATGCAGAACGCGCAACCGCCCGAACAAGTGCAGGCCGCTTTCGATGATGCGGTGAAAGCCGGGCAGGATCGCGAACGACAAAAGAACGAAGGCCAGGCCTATGCCAATGACGTGGTGCCGCGTGCCAGCGGTGCGGCGGCGCGCCTGATCCAGGAATCGCAAGGATATAAGCAAAGCGTGATCGCCAATGCCGAAGGCGATGCCAGCCGTTTCAAGCAAATATTGGTCGAATATGAAAAGGCGCCTGCTGTGACGCGCGAACGTATGTATCTGGACATGATGCAACAGGTGATGGGCAATATCAGCAAGGTGATGGTTGATCAAAAGAACGGCAACAGCTTGTTGTATTTGCCGCTTGATAAATTGATCGAAACCACTCGTGCCGGCAGCGCGGGAACGGATGTTCAGCCAGCGGTGAAAGCGGAAACCGTAGCCCCTGTTACATCACAGGGAAATGACAACACTGCAGCACAGCGCGCACGTGATTCGCTGCTAAGCCGCGACCGGGAGGCACGTTAATGAAAATCAATATTGCAAATATCCTGATCGGCGCAGTGACTGTGCTGATCATGACGAGTCTGAGTGTGTTCGTGGTGGATCAGCGCCAAAATGCGATTGTGTTCCAGCTGGGTGAAGTGGTCAGCGTCAAAACCGAACCGGGTTTGTATTTTAAATTTCCGCTGATGCAGAACGTGCGCTTCTTTGATTCGCGCATCCTGACGCTGGATACCGGTGAGCCTGAGCGCTTCATCACGGCGGAAAAGAAAAACGTGATGGTGGATTCGTTCGTCAAGTGGCGCATCGTGGATGTAAAGCAGTATTACATCAGCGTCGGCGGCGACGAAATGCGCGCAGTAACGCGTTTGAAGCAGACGGTGAATTCCAGTATGCGCGAGGAGTTCGGCAAGCGCACCATACATGAAGTGGTGTCCGGCGAGCGCGAACAAATCATGACCGTGTTACGCGACAAGACCGATCTTGATGCGCGCAAAATCGGCGTGCAAGTGCTGGATGTGCGCCTCAAGCGTGTCGATTTCCCGGTGGAGATCAGCGAATCGGTATATCGCCGTATGGATGCCGAGCGTAAGCGCGTGGCCAATGAATTGCGTGCTTCCGGCGCGGCCGAGGGCGAAAAGATCAAGGCCAATGCCGACAAGCAACGCGAAGTGATCCTGGCCGAGGCCTATCGCGAAGCGCAGAAAACCAAGGGCGAGGGCGATGCCAAGGCATCATCTTTGTACGCGGCTGCCTTTGGTCGCAATGCCGAGTTCTATGCGTTCTATCGCAGTCTCGAAGCCTACAAGCAGAGCTTCAAGAACAAGAGCGACGTGATGGTGCTTGATCCGAGTTCGGCTTTCTTTAAATATCTGAAAAACCCGAGCAAGGCTGGTAAATAGTGTGCTCGATTATTGGTTGCTTGGTCTGGCGATGATGCTGGTGATTGAGGGAATAATGCCCTTCGCGTTGCCCGAGTTATGGCGTGAAACTTTCCGCAAGCTGGTGGCGTTGTCGGATGGGCAATTGCGCTTCGTCGGTTTCGGCTCGATGCTGTCCGGCCTGCTGTTACTGTATTGGATCAACTGATGCAGAACTGGCTGCTTCCCGAGCATGTGGAGGACATGCTGCCCGATGAGGCGTGGCATGTAGAACAGATGCGCGCGAAATTCCTCGATCTGCTTCGCAAGTCGGGGTACCAACTGGTCGCACCGCCATTGCTGGAATATGCCGAATCGTTGTTGCTCGATGGCAGCCACGATATGGATCTGCGCACATTCAAGCTGGTCGATCAGTTGAGCGGGCGCACGCTGGCACTACGCGCCGACATCACGCCGCAAGTGGCTCGCATCGATGCGCATCTGCTCAATCGTCAGGGCGTGGCGCGCCTGTGTTATGCGGGCAGCGTGTTGCACACCCAACCGATAGGGCTGACGCGTACCCGCGAGCTGCTGCAAATCGGCGCCGAGTTGTACGGGCATAGCGGCCTGGAAAGTGATCTTGAAATCCAGCAGCTGATGCTGCAGGCGCTGGCTTTGCTGGACATCAAAGACGTGCATCTCGATCTCGGCCATGTTGGCGTGTTTCGCGCGCTGGCGAGTCACGCCGAACTCGACAAGGAACTCGAAGCTGCATTATTTGCCGCGCTGCAAAGCAAGGACAGTGCGGCTTTGCAGGGTTTGACTCAGTCTCTGGATGCCAACTTGCGCAACGCCTTGCTGGCTCTGCCGACACTGTATGGTCATTGCGACGATGTGCTGGCGCGTGCGCGCAAGCTGTTGCCGGATTATCCGGGCATAGGCTCGGCGCTGGATGCTTTGCAAAGTATCTCCACCAGTTTGCAGCCTCTGGTGTCCAGCATAGGCATCGATCTGGCCGACTTGCGCGGCTACCACTATCACAGCGGCATGGTGTTTGCCGCTTACCATGCGGGCAGCCACGATGCGATTGCGCTGGGCGGACGCTATGACGATCTCGGCAAGAGCTTCGGGCGCGCGCGCGCCGCGACCGGATTCAGCATGGATTTGCGTCAGTTGTATCGTTTGTTGCCAGCGCAAGCATCCAAATTGGGAGTTTGTGCGCCGCATCTGGATAAAGCCGCGTTGCGCGACAAGATCGCACAACTGCGTGCGTCGGGAGAAGTTGTGGTCGTGGATCTGCTCGGTGATGCGTCATTGCGCCGTGAGTTGCAGTGTGATCGTGAATTGGTGTTGCGCGATGGTGAATGGCAGGTTGTCGCGCTTTGATTATTAAAATTAGTAATTCTTCAAATTTGAAAGTTTTGTAATGGCTAAGAACGTAGTGGTAATCGGCACCCAATGGGGCGATGAAGGCAAGGGCAAGATCGTCGACTGGCTGACCGATCACGCGCAAGGCGTGGTGCGCTTTCAGGGCGGACACAATGCCGGGCATACCCTGGTGATCAATGGCAAGAAAACGGTGTTGCACTTGATTCCCTCCGGCATTCTGCGCGACCATGTGATGTGCTACATCGGCAACGGCGTGGTGCTCTCACCGCAAGCCTTGTTGAAGGAAATGGATGAGCTGCAACAGGCCGGGATCGATATTTATAACCGCCTGAAAATATCAGAGGCCTGCCCGTTGATCCTGCCCTATCATGAGGCGATCGATAAAGCGCGCGAGCTGGCCAAGGGTGCAGCCAAGATCGGCACCACGGGGCGCGGCATCGGTCCGGCCTACGAAGACAAGGTGGCGCGCCGCGCAATCCGCTTGCAGGATATTTTTCACCGCGAACGCTTCGCCGCCAAGCTGGGCGAGGTATTGGACTTTCACAATTTCGTGCTGAAGAATTACTTCCAAGCCGCGACGGTGGATTTTCAGAAGACGCTGGACGATACGCTGGCACTGGCGGAACGCATCAAGCCGCTGGTGATGGATGTGCCGCGCGCCTTGTATGAGGCCAATCAGGCCGGCAAGAGCCTGTTGTTTGAAGGCGCGCAGGGCGCATTGCTGGACATTGACCACGGCACTTATCCTTACGTCACATCGAGCAACTGCATCGCCGGTGCAGCCTGTGCCGGGGCAGGGGTAGGCCCGCAGATGCTGCATTATGTGCTGGGCATCACCAAGGCTTACACCACGCGTGTCGGTTCCGGCCCGTTTCCGACCGAGCTGTACGATGCAATCGATAAGCGCGATCCGATCGGTGAGGGCTTGGCCCGTCGCGGACACGAATTCGGTTCCACCACCGGGCGCGCGCGTCGCTGCGGCTGGTTCGATGCGGCGGCATTAAAGCGCTCGATCCAGATCAACGGCGTGTCCGGTTTGTGCGTCACCAAGCTGGACGTGATGGATGGCATGGAAGTGGTGCGTATCGGTGTGGGCTACCGGATCAATGGCGTGGAGAGCGACATCCTGCCCGCCGGTGCGGATGCCTTGACCGATTGTCAGGCCGTGTATGAAGAAATGCCGGGCTGGAGTGAAAGCACCTTGGGCGTGCAACACTACGAAGAGTTGCCTAAGGCCGCACGCAACTACCTGGAGCGCATCGCCAAAGTGTGCGGTGTGCCGGTTGATATGGTTTCAACCGGGCCGGATCGCGATGAGACCATCGTGTTGCGCCATCCTTTTGCATAAGGTGATGGACGGCGGCTCGGACGCATTAATTTCGGTCAGCCTGAAACAAGGGATTTAATGGGCATACCAATATGCCCGTTTTGAAAATGAAATCCGCAATGCCCATTTCCCTCACCCCTGCCCTCTCCCGCAAGCGGGAGAGGGGAATAGCGTCTCGCTACGCGAGCATCACGATTCCCCATGTCTGAACGCGACGAAAATTCACTGGCTGAATTTTTTGCGCAGGGCATTGTCCCGCAAGACGTTCCGCAGTTTTTTCCGCTGTTTGCCGCCAAGCCTTTGATTGGTGCGATGATCGCGCTGTTTCGCGGCGGCGACGAAGAGGTGCTGGTGCGCCTCGTGGTATTGCGCGAAATCGGGTTGCGGGCAGACGCGCCGGATTGGTCGCCGCGCGAACTGGAATCGCACTTCGCATTTTTCGCTTCAGCCAAACTTAACACTGTGCTCGGCCGTTTGCGCGAGCATGAGCTGCTGCTGTGGAATGCCGAACGCCGTGTCTATCGACTGTCCAGTGCCGGGCGCATGGTGCTGGCGGCGCTCTCGAACCTGCTATCGTTCAGCACCGAACAGGATGGCGAACTGGGATTTTATGCGGCGCAAATCGCGGCTGGCTCAGCGGTAGGAAAACTTTCCCCGGAAGCCATGGCGCACTTGCTGGCGCGGCTTGCGGAGCTGGAAGGAGAATTCGAGCAAGCCGTCGCCTCCGGCTCGGAGTTCCGTCTGCGTGCAGCGCAGAACAAACTGGAATCGGTGCAGCAGTGGATGAGTAAAGCCAACGAGGTGATGAAAAACCTCGGCGCTGCCGGTTTCCCGGATGACGCGACCTGGCGGCTAGCGCAGGAGATTGGTCATCGCCAGTCTCGCCTTGACCGCATGTCTTCGATTTTTCAGCGCGAACTCGCGGCCATCGCGCGGCAACAGGTGCATTTGTCGCAAGGCGGCCTGACTTCCTCAGAACTGGCTTCATGGCTCAAAGAACGCTCGATTGACGAACTCGTTGCGCTGGCTGGCAACCAGCTCGCCATTACACCCGAAGTGACATTCATCCTGCCCGATGTGATGGTCGACAACACCGAAGAATTCATCGAGCGCGTACAACCCAAACGGCGCACGTCATTGCTTCCGCCGCCAGCCGAAATCGAATATGCCCGCGATGTCCCTCTCGAATCGCCGCCCCAATTGGCCGAACTCACGCTGATGCTGCAAGCCTTGCAGGGAAACCTGGCGGCGGCCGATGCCGTGGTTGGCGGCAATTTCAGCGCGTCTTCCTATCGCCTGTCGCTGTTGACGTTTATCGGCGAGCAAAATGTGGACCCCGAGCTCGCGCCGCTGGCAGCGTTGCCGCTGGCGGTACGCTGGGATTACGGACACGATGAATTAATCCCCGTGCATCGCAATGAAGTGGCCGCGATGAGCGCCGGTGAACTAATACTTTTGAAGGAGAAATCCGCATGAATCACGACCCCGCCGCACGCCTGATCGCGCGTCTGCTGGCCATGCGCCACTTGCCGCGCGAGGATGCCGAGATGCGCCGTTTGCTGGTAGACAGCAATTTTCGCGATGAAGTGGAACAGCGCCTCGCCGCTTGCGGAATGCGCCTGCTGGCACAGCCCTTCGCCGCCCACGTCGGCATCGCCCTGCTGCGCGAAACCGAGAGCGCCGTGTTTGAGCAAAATGACACCTGGCAAGCCAGCAACATCGGTTTGCCCAAGGATGCCGTGGCGCTGCTGGTGATCCTTTGGGCGCTCATCATCCTGCCCAAACGCGAGCGCCAGTTGTCGGGCGAGGCCGCGCACCATGAAACGCAAGGCGAGATGTTCGATGCTGTCAAACTCACGATGCTGGCGCATGAAGCCTCGCGCGGCATCGCAGAAACTGTGTTGCAGGAAGATTACGGCAAGCTGCTGGGCGGCAAGGCACGCGTTCAGTTTGCCTTGCCGCAACTGTCGCGGCTCGGCTTCATCGAACGCCGCAATAAAATCATTCACGAGGGGCCGCTGCTTGATCTGGCCTTCGACTATGCCGAAATGGCGCCGCGCATTTTGCAGGGCGCGCTGGCGAATCTGTTGAAACAACGCGGCATACTCGCCGATACCGCAACGGGAGACCACTGATGTTCCGCTTGCTCGAACTGGAAACCGTGCACTGGGATTACTGGCAGCGTTTCAAACTGCCGCTGGATGCATCTATCGTCACCATCGTCGGCCCTAACGGCTCAGGCAAGACCACCTTGCTCGATGCACTGCGCACGCTGCTCGCGCTCGATTGCTCGAAGAAACGCGACTACAAACGCTATGTGCGGCGCAATGGCGAAGACTTCTGCTGGCTACGCGGCGTGGTGGATAACCAGCGCCCGGCCGGCAGTGACAAGCGTCCCTTCAGCATCCCCTACATGCAAGACCGCATCACGCTGGCCTGCCGCATCGACAAAAAGGGCGGCGACTGGATACGCAAATACTGGGTTGCGGAAGGTGAAGTTGCACTTGAAGACATCGAGCAACAGGGGCAGGAATTCGGCGTGCGCGATTATCAGCGCCTGCTGCACAGCGCCGGGCTGTCGCCCGCCATCGCACGTGTGTTGTCGCTGGAACAGGGGCAGACCGACAAGCTGTGCGAGCTATCATCCAGGGAATTGCTCGATCTGGTATTTCAGGTGTTTGGCGACAAGGAAGTGCTGGAACGTTATCAGGAAGCGCGCCACCACCAGGAGCACACCTCGCGCGAGCTGGATGCCGTGCAGAACCAACTGGAAGCGCTTGGTTTTAGTCTCAAGACGCATGAACTGAATGTGAACCGCTATCTTGAATGGCACCGGCTGAACGAAGAGCGCACGCTGCTGGTGTCTGAAACACGTCCGCGCCTGGAGCATTATTTGCTGCAAAAAGAAGCCGAGAATGCAGGGCGCACCTTGCAAACTTTGCGCCGCGACTGGCGCGCCAAATGCGCCGAAAAGCAGGCATTGGCGCTTGACCTGCAAGTCCAGCAGCAAACGTTGCAAGCATCGCAGTTGCGCAAACAGGCCGCGCACGACAACGAGCAGGTACAGCAGCGCACACTGAACGAACTGAACCGCGAGTTGGGCAACTGGGAGGCTGTTGTCAATCAGCATGACCGCCTGCTGCAACAAGTTGCAAGCCGCTCGGACGGAAAAGTGGCGGATGCGCGTGAGCTGGAACGCCTGGAAACGGAACGCGCAAATTTGTTGGTGCAAATTGCAGGGCTGGAACAACAGCAGCGGCAACTCGATGAGATGCTGGAAAATCTCGCCGCAGGACGGCGCGCCGATCCCGCCGATGTCGCCGCATTCCGGCAAGCCTTGAACAGCGCAGGTATCGCCCACGACCTGCTCACCGATCTGGTCGAAATCGCCGATCCAACTTGGCAAGCCGCAGTGGAAGCCGTGCTTGCCCCGTTTGCACACATCGTGTTGCTGACCAAAGACAAGGATGCCGAAGCTGCGATGGCGCTGGGCGAAAAGTTGCGCTACCGCCATTTCATCGTGCCGGAGCGCACGCAGCCCGGCCTGGCACCGCAAGGCTCTTTGCTGGAAGTAGTGCGCTTCAGCCAGGCGGTGCCGGAATGGCTGCTGCGTTTGCTGGAACGCATCCGCCGCGTGGAAGACGCGAGTGCGGGCGCCGCGCTTCCGCGCGGCGAAGACTGGATTACCCGCCAGGGATTTTTGCGCGAGAGGCGCGGCGGGCGTTTTGCCGCACCGGAGCAGGCGCGTTTCGGCAAGGCGCGGCTTGAATCGCTGCGTCAACAACGCGCCGCGTTGGAAAAGGCACTGGCGCCGCTACACCAGCAACGCAATGATTTGACCGGCAGCATCCGCAATCTGCAAGCGCTGCTCGCCGGAGAGGATGCCAGCGCGCAACTGGCCGCGCGCGCTGCCGAGTTTGCCGAAGCGCGGCAGCGCTACGATGCGCTGGTTATCAAGCGCAACGACAACGGCGTGTATCAGGCACAACAAGACCGAAAACAGGCAGATGATGCGGCCAACGCGGCGCAAATCGAGTTGGGCGTATTGCAGCGAAAATTGGTGCAACTGGAAAAAGAGATTGCCGACAAGCAAAATCGTGCTGCGCGCGAAGAGCAGATACGCCGTGTGCAAAAGCTGCGCGATAACTGCAACAAAATGCCAGCCGTCTGGCTGGATGCAGAAGCCAATCAGAAGTTGGCGGAAGCGTGGCGTGACACGACTAACATTGATCGCGAAGTGAAGAAAATTGAGGAACGTTTTGCGGAAGAGTCGTGGGAAACCGATGCCAGTGTGATCGCCCTGCGCGATAAAATCCGCGACGACTATGCGCGCCAGGAAAACGACTTGGCCCATCGTCGCCGCGACAACGAGATGGCGCGCAGCCAGACCGATATGGCACGCGAGCAATACATCGCCGTGTTGCGTTACACCGTCACCCGCTATGTTAAAAATCTCAAGACGCTCGGTGAAATGGCCAACATCAAGGTGGAGCACGAACCGGTGTTATTAAATAACGACGACCTCGCGCTGGTGCAGGCAGGTCTGGCGGTACGTTTCGATTTCGACGACAAAGGCTTTATGGGCATGAACGACGGCGATGCCTCCGGTGGTCAGCAAGTGATGAAATCGCTGATCCTGCTGGTTGGGCTGATGATGGAAGAGTCGCGCCCCGGTGGTTTCGTGTTCATCGATGAGCCGTTCGCTCATCTCGACATCGTCAACATCGAGCGCGTCGCGTCTTTTCTCAAAGCCACCCGCGCGCAATACCTGCTCACCACGCCGGTCACCCACAACGTCAATGTGTACGATCCTTCCATGTTGACGCTGGTAACGTTCAAGAAACGTGCCGGTGAAGCCTGGGCGCCGCGTATTGTGGTCATGACGCGCGAACAACATGAGCGGGCCTGATTCGATCCAGATTGAGCCGCTCGACGCACGCGCGCTGTGCAAACGGCGCAAACGCTTTCGACTTGAATCTGCAAGTGGGCTGAATTCTGCAAGCCATCTGGAACTGATGCCTGTCGAGTGGCGTGAGCTGTTGACCCGCTGGGTAAAACGCGGCGGCAAGAGTCGTTGGGAAACGCTGCTGAAAGACGCGGGCACTGCCAACCTGTCGTTTGCCGAAGCACTGCGCGAATGGCTGCTGCGACAAGGTTGGGCCATCGTCATCGAAGAACGCAAACATGGCGATTGGTGGCCGCAATCATTGGAACTGCGTAATTTATCGCTGCTGCGCACAACCCTCGGCATCAGCGACAAGGAGGCAGATGCGCAACGCTGGCAGGCATTTCGCGAGGTACTGCATGCCCTCTGTGACGACAATCTCGCCCCAGCTCTGCTCGCATTGGATGAACTCCCCGTGCATCGTGCCTTGGCGCGTTACGATCTGATCGCCGCTTTACAGCGCTGGCAGGATGCTCAACAAAGCGGGACGCGCCGCGACTTCGCATTGTCTGCGCGCGACGACACCAAAGGCTTGAGTGAGTCCGAATGGAACTGGCTGGAACAGACACTGGACTTGGCGGAATTTCGTATCGAGCGGCACACTCCTTTGCTACTGCTATCGGCCCCGCTGATATTGGCTACGCCACATGGGCAACTCGATTTATCAAGCTGCGCCGATTTCGCCGCACTCACTCCTGCCACCATACAAACCATAACGTCGGCATCCGGTACGATCAGCCGCTGGCAATTGGTGGAGAACCGCACCAGTTTCGAGCGTGTCGCCCGCCAGCGTGAGCATGACGTGGGCGTGATCTGGTTACCGGGCTTTCCGCCAGGTTGGTGGCGTAACGCGGTTGGGCAATTACTCGATCTGGCTCCCGCCCCGGCATACATCGCCTGTGATCCCGATCCGGCAGGCATCGCCATCGCGCTCAAGGCTGCCGCACTTTGGCACGAACGCGGCATCGCGTGGCAACCGTGGAAAATGTCGGCGACCGATCTCGCAGCGTTGCGGGTGCGCAAACCGCTGGTCGAGGCCGATAGATTTCAGCTTACCGCACTCAGCCAAAAAAATGTACTACCCATGCAATTGGCCGAGCTGGCGGAGTGGATGCTGGAGCACGGAGAAAAGGGCGAACAGGAAGGGTATTTGTGATTGCACATTCAATCCATATCTTACTTGTCAAGTCGATGCTGGTAGAGTTACATGGCAAGAAATTCAACGAGTGCAACATGGCAAACGTGACCGTTTCCCCAAGAGGTTAAGTAGTATTACCCGCCAATATTTAGGCGGTGGTTGGGTTTGATGGCAGGGAATCATTCCGATTCGATTTCAAAGATCCAATAACTCGGAAGGGGCGTGATGAATCGCGCCCCTTCGAGCAAAGCGCGAGCCTGCTTTAGTGTAGAATGCCGGGCGTTTTGGAGTAAATAGTCTGCCGTGAAATTTATGTGGGTAACTTTATGGATAACAAAAAACCGAGCCAGCCCGAGGTTATGCTGTGGTGCTGTTAAAAAGAGGTTTGATGGTGTCCAAATATAGCCTGGTTCACGCAAGCTATAGTTGCCGTATCGGATGTATTTCTCATCCTAGCGCGATGCACGCAGGTGTTTTGTTTGTTTAGGGTTCAAATTCTGGACGAAAATATGGCCCGCTTGCGCGAGCCATATTGTGTACTGTACTGGTGCCCGGAAGAGGACTCGAACCTCCACACCTTACGGCACACGGACCTGAACCGTGCGCGTCTACCAATTCCGCCATCCGGGCTTAAACATTTTCGCTGAAGACTTAACGAAGGCGCGCAATTTAATAGTTAAAGGATATATTGTCAATGAAAAATAAAAATAACTTACGTTTGCAGGACCCATTTCTGGAACGCGAACGCGAACAATACGAGAATCCGCTGCCTAGCCGCGAGTTCATTTTGCAGATACTCACCGAGCAAGGCGCTCCGATGAGTGATGATGAGTTGCTGGATATGCTGCTCATTGAACGGGATGAGGAAGATCTGTTTTCTCGTCGCCTGCGCGCGATGGAGCGCGACGGGCAGATCATGCGCAACCGCAAACGCGACATCTGCGTGATGGAGAAGCTCGATCTGGTCAAGGGCAAGGTGCAGGGTCATCCCGATGGCTTCGGCTTCCTGATCCCGGAAGACGGCAGTGCCGACATGTTCTTATCCGAGAAGGAAATGCATCAAGTGTTGCACGGCGACGTGGTGATGGTGCGGCAGAGCGGTGTGGACAGGCGCGGTCGTCCCGAGGCCAAGATCGTCGAAGTGCTGGAACGCGCCAATAATAAAGTTGTCGGACGTTTGTTTGAAGAGCACGGCATCCAGTTCGTGGTGGCGGAGAACCGCCGCATTACCCAGGATATTCTGGTTGCGGCTGGTGAAGCGGGTGGAGCTAAAGCGGGGCAGGTGGTGATACTGGAAATTCTGCAACACCCCAACAAGCACGCGCAGCCGATTGGTCGCATCGTCGAGATATTGGGTAACTATGCCGATCCTGGCATGGAGATCGAGATCGCGCTGCGCAAGCATGATCTGCCATATGAGTTCCCCGCTGATGTGGAACGCCAGGCCAAAGCGATTTCACCAACCGTTGCAGCGGAAGATTGGGCGGGACGTGAAGACATACGCAATCTGCCGCTGGTCACGATAGACGGCGAGACAGCTCGCGACTTCGACGATGCGGTGTATTGCGCGCCGGAAAAAGGCGGCTACCGTCTGGTGGTGGCGATTGCCGATGTCAGCCATTATGTGCAGACCGGCGATGCGCTGGATCGCGAGGCGATCTTGCGCGGCAACTCGGTGTATTTCCCGCGCCGCGTGATCCCGATGTTGCCGGAAGAATTGTCCAACGGCTTATGCTCGTTGAATCCGCATGTAGATCGCCTGTGCATGGTGTGCGACATGCATATCAGCAACAACGGCGATATCGAAAAATATCGCTTCTATCCCTCGGTGATGCATTCGCAAGCGCGCCTGACTTACACTCAGGTCGCGGCAATGCTGGCCGAACCGGATGGCGATCTGGCGAAGGGCAACACGACTATCGTGCCTCATTTGGTGCATCTTTACGAGTTGTTCCAGAAGCTGTTAAAAGCGCGCGAGAAACGCGGCGCGATCGACTTTGAAACGGTCGAGACGCAAATGATTTTTACCGAGCAAGGCAAGATCGAACGCATCGTGCCGGTGATCCGCAACGACGCGCACAAACTGATCGAGGAGTGCATGCTGGCGGCGAACGTCTGTGCGGCGGGCTTTCTGCACGAACACGAACACACCGTGCTGTACCGCATCCATCAGGGGCCGACACCGGAGAAGCTGGAAGGCCTGCGCGAATTCATGAAGGAATTCGGTTTGCAACTGACCGGAGAAGACGATCCGCAGGCCGCCGATTATTCCAAGTTGCTCAAGCGCATCAAAGGCCGTCCCGATGCAGGACTGCTGCAAACCGTGATGTTGCGTTCGTTGCGCCAGGCGAAATATGAGCCGGAGAACATCGGCCACTTCGGTTTGGGCTACGATGCGTATACACACTTCACCTCGCCGATACGCCGCTATCCCGATTTGCTGGTGCATCGCGCCATCAAGGCCGTGCTGCAAGGCAAGAAATATACGCCTGCGCAAAAATGGACCGAGCTGGGCGCACATTGCTCGATGACCGAACGCCGTGCCGACGATGCGACGCGCGATGTCGAAGCCTGGCTGAAATGTTTTTACATGCGCGACCATCTGGGCAGCGTGTTCCCCGGCACGGTCTCGTCGGTCACCGGTTTCGGCATGTTCGTGTCGCTGGACGATTTGTATGTCGAAGGATTGGTGCACATCTCCGAACTTGGCAAGGATTATTTCCAATTCGATGCCGCCAAGCATCAGTTGCTCGGCGAGCGCACCGGACAACGCTATCGCTTGGGCGACCGCGTGCAAGTGCGCGTCGTCAAAGTGGACATGGAAAGCACCAAGGTCGATTTCGTGCTGCATGAATTGATCGATTCTGCCGGGCACGAGGCTGGCGGACATAATGCAGCCGAACGCGGGCATGCGACAGACAAAAAATCCACCTCGAAGAAACCAAGAGGAAAGAAGAAGCATGGCTGATCTGCGTCTGATTTACGGTTTTCACGCCGTCACCGCGCGCATACGCCAGAATCCCGATGGCGTGCTGGAAGTCTACCTGCAAGCGCAACGTCAGGACCCGCGTATGCGCGACCTGATCAAGCTCGCCGAGACCAGTGGCGTGCGCGTCATTCCGATCGAGGCGGCGCGTCTGGACGGCATGGCGGGCAACGCGCGCCATCAGGGCGTGGCGGCGCGTGTCGATGCGGCGCAGCGTGTGCAGCATCTGGAGGATGTGCTGGACACGCTCAGCGAACCGCCGTTGCTGCTGGTGCTCGATGGTGTGCAAGACCCTCATAATCTGGGTGCCTGTTTGCGCAGCGCCGATGCATTCGGCGTGCATGCGGTGATCGCGCCGAAAGACCGCGCTGTCGGCATCACCGCGACGGTGGAAAAGGTTGCCTGCGGCGCCGCGGAAACCGTGCCCTACATCACGGTGACGAATCTCGCGCGAACTTTACGAGAGCTGCAGGAACGCGACATCTGGGTGGTGGGCGCGGCAGGTGATGCCGAACAGGATTTGAACGGCTTCAAGCATGTTGGCGCACTGGCTTTAGTGTTGGGCGCGGAGGGTGAAGGCTTGCGCCGCTTGACGCGCGAAACCTGCGATGAACTGGTGCGCATCCCGATGCTGGGCAGCGTGGAAAGTCTGAACGTCTCTGTGAGTGCCGGCATCTGTTTGTTTGAGGCGAGAAGGCAGCGGAAGGGTGGCGGCGGAGCAGCTGGGTAACCCTCTGGCATACTCCTAGCGGGTGCAGCGGAAGTTGCCCGCATTATCCTGAAGCATTTTCCAATGTTCAGGATAATGCCAAATATAGAATTGAGCATGGAACACACGGTGAGCAATAATTTAAACGCAGAAAAATCAGCCACACTTCGGCCCAAGGCCGAGGTGCATTCTGCCCATGCTGAACCGGAGACCCTTATCCTCAAACTGTTAGCTGATGCGATACCGGGGCTTGATGTGGATATCACCGAACGCGATCAGGCCGAAAATATATTTCAAAAATACGAAGAACGGTTCAGTACGCTGTTTAACTGCATTCAGGACGCCATTTTTATTCATTACATTGATGGCAGTGTGTTGGGCAATTTTGTTGAAGTAAACGACGTGGCGTGTGAGTTGTTGGGCTATACCCGGCAGGAAATGCTTACGATGAATCCGCTGGATATCATTGTGCAGCATACGGATACGGTCGCTCACCGGCTGGCGGCAGGCGAGAGCGTCGTTTTCGAGAGAATTTTCGTTGGCAAGGATGGCCGGCGTATTACCGGGCAGATCAGTGCGAGCCCGTTCTCGCTGGGAGATCGACGCGGGGTTCTTTCACTGGTGCGCGATGTCACCCAACGCAGGCAGGCGGATGAGGCGTTGCGCATTGCCGCAATCGCTTTCGAGTCGCAGGAGGGGATGTTGGTCGCCAATGCCGACGGCATCATCATACGGGTCAACCAGGCCTTTACCCGTCTCACCGGTTACAGTGCTGATGAGGCTGTTGGACGCAAACCGGCAATGCTCAAATCAGGTCGTCAGGACAAGGATTTCTACGAGCGCATGTGGGCGACCCTGACGCAGCATAAATTCTGGCAGGGAGAAATCTGGAACCGACGCAAGAATGGCAAAATTTTTGCCGAATGGCTGACCATCTCCGCCGTTACTGCACCCGATGAATGCGTCACCCATTACGTGGGCACTTTTTCAGAGATCACCCAGCATCCTGATGCTTCTGCCGAAATCCACCGCCTCGCCTATTACGATCCGCTTACTCGGCTCCCCAACCGACGTCTGCTGCTGGACCGCCTGGGACAGGCTCTTGCCGCAAGCAGCCGCAGCGGACACTATGGTGCGTTATTGTTTCTCGATCTGGATAACTTCAAGACGCTCAACGATACGCGCGGTCACGATGTCGGCGACCTGCTGCTGATCGAGATCGCACAACGCCTGAATGCCAGCGTGCGTGAAGGCGACACCGTGGCGAGACTGGGTGGCGACGAGTTCGTGTTGATGCTGGAAAACCTGAAAGAGGATGCCCAGGAAGCCGCCGTTCAGGCGGGCTTGGTGGGGGAGAAAGTGCGTGATGCGATTGCATCGAGCTATATCCTGGAAGGGGTTGAGTTTACCTGCACGGCCAGTATCGGGGTCAGCCTGTTTTACGGACATGACAAGACGGTCGATGAGTTGCTCAAACATGCAGACCTTGCGATGTTTCATGCCAAGAAAAGCGGACGCAATAGCCTGCGCTTTTTCGATCCCGATATGCAGGCGAAACTGGTTGAGCGCAGCGCGCTGGAAAACGATCTGCGTCAGGCATTGAAGCACCAGCAGTTTCAGCTCTACTATCAGATGCAGGTGAATAGTTATCACCATATCATCGGTGCAGAAGCCTTGATACGTTGGGAACATCCCGAGCGCGGGCAGGTGTTGCCGGACGACTTTATTCCGATTGCAGAGGAAATCGGGCTGATTTTGCCCATCGGTCATTGGGTGCTGAAATCCGCCTGTGAGCAAATCAGGATTTGGTCCGGTTCTGCCGATACACGGGAATTGCGGCTTTCTGTTAACGTCAGTGCGCGCCAGTTCCATCAGGCGGAATTTGTCGAACAAGTCAGGCTGGTGCTCGCCGAGACCGGAGCCAATCCGGCGCGTCTGGTCGTCGAGCTGACCGAGAGTTCGATACTCGAAGATGTCGGTGATACCGTCGCCAAGATGCGCGCGCTCAAGAAGCTCGGCATCCGTCTTGCGATGGATGATTTTGGTACCGGTTATTCCTCGCTTTCCTATCTCAAACAATTGCCACTGGATGAGTTGAAGATCGACCAATCCTTTGTCCGCGATCTGTCTGTCGATGCGAATGATGCGGCCGTCGTGCAGGCGATTATCACGCTGGGGCGCACCTTCGAGCTGACAGTTATTGCCGAGGGAGTGGAAACCGATGCGCAGTTTGAATTTCTGGAACTCTACGGATGCCATGCCTTTCAGGGTTATATGTTCAGCAAACCGGTGCCGCTGCAACGATTTGAAGTATTGGTAAGGCAGCAATAAGCTATGTAGGTTGGGTTGAGCATAGAGATACCCAACAAATCAATGTAACCGATGGGTATCGCGTTGCTCAACCCATCCTACCGAATTTGTCCGTATCGAAAAAAGGAGGTGCATGATGTTTCGTGATCGCGAAGATGCCGCCCGCCGACTGGCGGAAGCGTTGGTGCAATATCGCGGACAGCATCCGCTGGTGCTGGCGATTCCGCGCGGTGCGGTGCCGATGGCAACAATCATCGCCGATGCGCTGGGTGGGGAAGTGGACGTGGTGCTGGTGCGCAAACTGCGCGCGCCGGGTAACCAGGAATTTGCGATCGGCTCGGTGGACGAGACCGGCTGGACCTACCTCGGTGACTATGCTGGGCAGGTGGGCGGCAGTACGCAATACATCGAAGTCGAGAAGGCCGCGCAACTCAAAGTGATGCGCGAGCGGCGCGCCAGCTATACCCCGATACGCCCGCCGCTCGACCCGTCGGGGCGCATCGTCATCGTCGTGGACGATGGTCTCGCCACCGGCTCCACGATGATCGCCGCACTGCACGCGCTGCGCGCCAAGTCCCCGAAAAAACTGATCTGCGCCGTGCCGGTTGCTCCACTGGATAGCTTGTCCAAGGTGAGGCCATACGCCGATGAGGTGGTGTGCCTGAGTGCGCCGGAAATGTTTTATGCGGTGGGGCAGTTCTATCAGTCTTTTCCTCAAGTCAGCGACGAAGAAGTGATCGGACTGCTGGCGGCGGTTTAACACTATTTGGAGACGGTTTCTGCACGGCGTCGTTATGCAGATTCGATTAGTGAGTATATTGCTGCCGCATCGGGCAACTTTCGCTGCCGCAATATTTTCAGGTGATGCTGCATGATGCGGTTAATGAAAAGCGGATGAAATTTATATCCGTTGTTTAGCAAAGTCTTTGCTGTGGATTTTTTCCTTATTTGAATTCTACAGCCGCGCACACATCGCGTCCGTCGGCAGGCATCTTTTTCCCGAACAGCGTTTGTATCGGCACCCAGACAATCGAGGTGGCAAGTTGACCCACGGTTTCCAGCACATCCGCCGGTCTGACGCCAACGTGAAAGTCATTAAAATGGCCGCTCAGCTCGATCGGAATGGCGAAGCTCATGAACTGTGGTGTTTTTGCGCGGGGCTGCACGTAGAGCCGAATTTCTTCCGTCGCAAAGTCCACCCCTCCCTTGCCGGTGACGCGCATCCGGCTGGTGTCGATCAGGATGGTTTTGTCGGACAGCCTGCCGTCGCCCAGCACAAAACGTCCGATGGCACAGTTCACTTTGGATTCGTCCGATGAATCAATAGCGGGCAATAGCGCCATCAGCACATTCACCGCCCAGATGTCGAGCAAGCCCGACTTTAGGTTTTCTGGCCACACTGCGAAATTGATGTGTCCCTTGCCGTAACGCAAAAGCTCCGACAAGTATTGGGCGCGGGCGATGACATCGACATCCAGACTAAAAATCCCGCTCATCTCGCTCGCAGGATCAATCCGGCGCGCCAGAATACCGTAATCGAAATGTTTGGCCTCAGCGCGCAAATTGACCACCACATCTTTTTCACCGGGCTCATACCCCAGCTGGAACGATGCTGAACCTCCCGGCGTATTGACGACAACCGGGCCGATATCGGCGCGGCCGCTCTCCAATTTTGCTTCGAGTTTTCCGCTACCGAGCAGGTCTTGCCCGGAAATGACCTGATCCACGCGCACCGTCAAATACGCGTTCTGACGTCGCAGCACTTCCCGACTTAAAATTTTCTGGACATGCTCGCCTTTGGTTTCCGGTTTTGCTGTAGTTGACGGGGTGGTCGGCTTTTTTTTCTCCGGCGACCAGTCACCGAATCTGAAATCGTCGAGCTGGATCGTCGGGGCGCTCAGCGCGACATCAATGCGCGGCGGCACGACTTTCGTATCGACTCGGCCATCTCCTGTGAGCTGGCTGCTCCCCACCTGCAACAGCAAAGACGAGACTTCATAGCCTCCGGAGGACATGTGAAATTTTCCCGAAGCCTGCCACGGTCCCCACGGTGGCAACGAGGTATGCGCTAGCGAATTGAGATCATCCAGACGGATACCACTCATGTCGAGCGCAAGCTCGATGTCTCTCGATGCAAAGGGGCGGTCAATGTCACCCGACAGCTGGATGGCGGCACCGGATGTGCTTGCGTTAAATTTAAACGGAACCGATAAATTTGGGTTAATCAGATCAACGGCCTTGGCGGTTTGTATGCCGATGGAGACGGGAATATTGTCGAGCGATCCTGTCAGGTCGAGATACACGGGGGCTCCGGCAGCAGATTTGAGCTCTCCTTTGTCGAGCGCAATGCGTATTTTTCCGCCGGTATTGGCATCGTGCAAAGTGAGGTGACCTCCCTCAAAGCTGAGCGCCAATTCAGATTGCGCCAACAGTTGGCCCAGGCGGCTCGAATGCAAATCCAGTTGCAGGCTCATATGATCGATACCGGCGTCGATATTGCTCGCGATACCCAGCTTGTTCAGGATATGGCCGATGTCCAGTGCGTCCACCGACAGCCACAGTACAGAGTGCGGTTGCTGGGTGCGCAAATCAAGAAGGATTGCGCCGCTAAAATCATTTCCCGCTACATTGGCCGAAAACGGTGATGCAGGCATCATGCCGTCGCGTATATGTCCGTCGAAACGCAAGTCGCGTACTGCAAACGGCGACGTGCTGGCAATGCGCCCGATGCGCACGTTGATGTCCGCATCCGCCAGGTTGATGTCATGTGGCAGGATGGGAATATCGATCATGTTCACGCTTGCCGGCGTTGCTGCAGAAGGATTTTTATCGGACTCCGGCAGCAGCGATTGCAGTTCGTCCACGTCAACAAGATCGCTCGTCAATTGCAATTTTATAAGCGACTTGCCCTGGTCAAAAGTGCGCAACACATCGGCAGATAAATTGCTGCGCCCCAATTGCAAGGAGAGATCGGCCAAATGCCAGCTATCGTTGTCGGTGTGAAAACTGCCGTGCATATTGATGGGCGCATCCGCTCCGGGTTTGAGTCCGAGCCAGCTTGCGATTTCGCCGGAATGCGGCGCTGCGAGTTCGAAGTTTATCTCCGATCCTGAATTTTTTGTGGTCTGCTGCAACACACCGTGTATTTGCGCGCGGGCACTGCCGGCCTGCAATTCAAAATTAACCGGCGCGTGTGCTTCTTGCATGATGTCGGCCAATGAACCGCTGCGCAGCGACGCATTGAAACGCTTGTCCAGCAACTCACCATGCGCCTCAGCCCGCAAAGCCCTCCCGGCCGGCAGCGCCACTGTCAGATTTTGCAGTGAGAACTGCACGGTGCGTCCCCCCGCTCCGTTGCCATACGTCAGATTTCCGCGTTTCACATCCAGCCGCACATCCAGACTCTGCATCAGCTCGGAACCACGGTCTCCCCTTGCACTGATACGCAAATCTAAACGGCCCAACTGCCCTCTGACATCGGGCATACCGACCAACAACCCGGCCAGATTACCCACACTGGAATCATGCGTGCCGAGCGCCAGTTTAAAACGCGCCGGAGTCACGCTTGCATCGGCGCTGGCTTGGCCTGCCAACACCACATCCGCCACGGTGGCTTGCACCGGCACAGTGAGGCGACCTTGCACGAGCTTCACATGCAACCTCGCGTCATGCACCGAACCTGGAAGATGCAGCCATTGCCCGACACGCAAGGTCAGATCGGCATCTACGCTATTGAGCTCTTTCAGGTTGAACGTCGCCTTGGCGAGTTCCCGATACATCTCGGCTAGGCTTTGCGGCGGTTCATCTTGCGCGGCGGGCTGCCCCGTCATGAATGGTCGCAAATCCAGCACCGGCAGCGTGAGTTCGCCCTGCACTTTGGGACGCTCGCCGCTATAGTCTAAATTGATCGTGCCGTTGAGCGTAGTCTTGCCCATGACGCCATTCAAATTATCCAGTGCGATTTTGCCAGGAGCATACTTGATGGCACCCGAGATGCCGGCGACACCAACCGCAGGCAGATCAGTCTGGAGCAGGCGTTCGAATTCGCCCAGGTTTTCAGTGCCCAATCCAAAGTTAATTTCACCGCTGCTGCCAGACACACTGCCGTTTAGCGACAAGCGCGAACTCATAAAACCGAGCGTCAGATCGATGGGCCATGGTTTATCAACGCGCACCAGATCGGCGATGGTGCCGCCAGTGAAATCAAGCTGATAGGGATAGATTTTTTCAACTGTGCCGTGCAATGTCAGCGTAAGCGGTTGCCCGGCGGGGAATTGCGCGAGCAGCGATTGCAATTCAAAAAAATGGCTTTTCGCATTGGCAGCGATGAATTCCACATCCAGCTTTTCCAGCGACACGCGTTTTATATCGAGCCTTGCTATCAGGCTTCCCAATGCCATGCTTGCAGCATGCTGAGCAACGGGTACCTGCGCCATCTCAGGTTTCTGTGCAGACGGCTTGAATGTCCAGTTACTGTCGCCATTTTTATTCAGTTGCAAACGAATATGCACATCAATGCCCGACAGCTCCTCGATTTGCAGGCGCATCCGCAACAGCGGCCACAGATCCAGCGCCAGCCTCGCCTCGCCCATGCTGGCAAATTCGTTGCCAGTAAAGCCTGCCGCATTGGCGATATGCAATCCGCCAACGACCAACTTGGGATGGGCGGATACCTCAAGTTGCAGCGGGCCATCGAAGCGCACCTCGCGCCCGAGACTTTTCGTGAGCATGGCGACAACCTTGCCACGCAGCCCGGAGGCATCAATAGAAACACCCACAAATGCGACATACAAAACGCCACCCAGCAGCAAGGCCGCCAATACGGCCATCAGGCGCAGCGTCTTGAGTACAAGTGGATGTAACTTTGATGAGTTAAAAAGGCTAGCCATCGTCGGAATGTTCAACCTGATAATCTAAATAACCACGGATATACACCGATAGCCACGGGTACCGCATTACATTCCTGCTATTCGCCAGCATCCGCTTTTGGAGCGAATCAACTATCCGCTGATCGTTCCGCATCACCCCCGTTCAAGCAACGAGAGCTATAAATCCATGTCGCAGATTATAGCCACGATTCACATCGTGAGCAGGGCTAAAAAACTCAGCTTTTAGAATTTATCCCGCAGCTCGTTGAGAAAAGCAGCGGTGTGCTCTGGGGTAGCGAGTATTGCGCCGCTGATCCAGAACACGTCCTCGGCGCGGCTGCCCAGCGTGTTGATCTTGGCGCGGTGCAGGCGGATGGCGTGCTGGTCGAAGATCAGCGCGATGCGCGCCAACAGGCCCGGCCTGTCGCCCGCGATTAGCGACAGCATGTACATGCCTTTGTGGTCGGGTTTGAGCTCGACTTCGGTGTTGATCGGGAAGTGTTTGAGCTGGCGGTTGATGCGCCCCGAGGCGGTGGGGGCGATCGGTTTGAGTTGTGCTATCTGCTGTGCCAGTTCGAATTCGATGTAGTTCATGATGTCGCGATACACCGTGTCGCTGCGTACCGCTTCCATGATCTGGAAGCTGTTCAAGGCATAGCCGTGCCGGGTGGTGTGGATCTTGGCCTCGACGATGGTGTAATTCATCCGGGCGAAAAAGTCGCAGATGCGCGCAAACAGGCCGCGCTGGTCGGGGCAATACACCAGCACCTGCAAACCTTCTTCGACGCGGCTCAAGCGCGCTTTCACGATCGGCGCGGTGGTGTTCACCTTGAACGCCAGCAAGCGGGTATGCCAGGCGATCTCCTGAGGTTCGTGATCCAGAAAATAGCTGTCGTCGAGTTGCGCCCACAGCAGCTGGTAGGAGTCGGCCGTCATGGCATAAAGATTCAGCGTGGTGGCGGCTTCGCGGCGAATATCTCCGAGACGATCGGCGACTTTGCCATCGCTCAGATAACGCCGCGCAAGCAGGAACAAATCTTCCAGCAGCTTGGCTTTCCAGGCATTCCATATTTTCGGGCTGGTGCCGCGCACATCGGCCACAGTCAGCAGATACAGCGCGACCAGATAGCGGTCGTTTTTGATCTTGTCGGCAAAGGCCGCGATGACCTCCGGGTCGGACAAGTCCTGCTTCTGTGCGGTGGCGGAAAACATCAGATGTTGCTCGACCAGCCATACCACCAGATCGGTGTCGTCGCGGCTGAGCTGGTGCTGTACGCAAAAGGCGCGTGCGTCTTTCTTGCCCAGTTGCGCGTGGTCTCCGCCGCGTCCCTTGGCGATGTCGTGGAACAGCCCGGCGATATACAACACTTCGGGACGGGCGAATTCACCGAGCAATTTGCTGCATAGCGGGTACTCGTGCGCGAACTCCGGCACCGCGAAGCGGCGCAGGTTGCGCACCACCATCAGGATGTGTTCATCCACGGTGTAGACGTGGAACAGGTCATGCTGCATTTGACCTACGATGCGCCCGAACGCGGGAATATAAGCGCCGAGTATGCCGTATTGATTCATGCGCCGCAGCGCGTGGAGCACCCCTTGCGGTTGGCGCACGATCTCCATGAAGCGCGCCCGGTTGAGCGGATCGCGGCGAAAGGCTGCGTCGATGTAGTGTTGCGCGCGCCACAGCGCACGCAAGGTTTTCGCGCTGAGATCGGTCAGCTCGGGGTGTTGCTCCATCAGCAGGAACAGCTCAAAAATCGCGCCGGGTGTGTGCTCGAACAACTGCTCGTCGCGAATCTCCAGCAACGTGCCGATGACCCTGAAGCGCTCGTTCAGCGCGTGCTGCGCGGGAGCTTCGCGAAACAGGTGATCGTGCAGGCTTTGCAATACGATGGTATTGAATTGGCGCACCGCCCGTTTGGTGCGGTAGTAGCGTTGCATCAGATGTTCGCTGGCGCGGCGGCTGGTCGAGGCGGTGATGCACATTTGCTCGGCGAGCGGCGTCTGAAATTCGAATATCAAGCGGTCTTCGCGCCGTTTGGCGAGATAGTGCAAATGCGTGCGCAGGGTTTGCAGCAGCGTGTCGTGGCGGGCAATCTGGCGCGCTTCGGCAAGACTGATCAATCCCGCATGGGCAAGTTCCGTCCAGCGTGTGCCCAGGCCTGCTGCGCGGCTGATCCAGGTAATGGTTTGCAGATCGCGCAGACCGCCCGGACTTTCTTTCAGATTGGGTTCGAGGTTGTAATCCGCATCGAAAAAGCGAGCGTGGCGTAGCTTTTGTTCAAGCTGCTTGGCGAGAAAGAATTCGCGCGGGTTCAGGTGTTGTTGCATGGCGTCTTGCAATTGCTTGAACAGCCCGGCATCGCCGGTCAGCTGGCGCGCTTCGAGCAGGTTGGTTTGCACCGTGATGTCGGCGGATTCGCTCAGGCACTGCGCCACGGTACGGATGCTGTGTCCGACTTCCAGTCCGATGTCCCACAGCGTGCTGACCAGCTGATGCAGTTTTTGATGCAAGGCCGCATCCGGTTCATCGGCATCCAGCAGAATCAGCAGATCGATGTCAGACTTCGGGTACAGCTCACCGCGTCCGTAGCCGCCCACCGCGACCAGCGCGATGTGGTCAGGCATCGCGAGCTGCTGCCAGACGCGGCGCAGGTATTGGTCGATCAGTTTGCTGTGTGCGCCGAGCAGGTGTGCCGCTTTCCCGGTGCGGGAGGGTCGCTGCGCAGCAGCGGGGCCTCGCAGAGGTTCTTGCACCCGTAGGGTGAACCCACCGGCCTCCCCCTTGCGGGGATTAGGTTCCAAGAAATCGTGTTCGAGGGCTAAGCGGTCAATGCGCAACGATTCGCGCAGCGCGGCTATATCATTGTGGAGGGGGAGGACAGCCATCGGAAACAGTTAACACTTCAAAGCCGGACTCGGTGACGAGCAGGGTGTGCTCGTATTGGGCGGACAGGCTGTGGTCTTTGGTGACCACGGTCCAGCCATCGCCGAGCTGTTTGATGCCCGCTTTGCCGGCATTGATCATCGGCTCGATCGTGAAGGTCATGCCCGCTTCGAGTCTCAATCCGGTCTTGGGACGGCCGTAATGCAGCACCTGCGGTTCTTCATGGAATTTATGACCGATGCCATGTCCGCAGAATTCGCGCACCACGCTGTAGCCCAGCGGTTCGACATAGCTCTGAATGGCATGGCCGATATCGCCCAGATACGCACCCGGCTTGACCACGCGGATGCCGCGCCATAGCGATTGATAGGTGGCTTCGCACAAGCGTCTGGCCTGAATTGATGGTTCGCCGACATAAAACATCCGGCTGCTGTCGCCGTGGTAACCGTCCTTGATGACGGTGATGTCCAGATTGACGATATCGCCGTTCTTGAGCACCTTGTCGCTCGGTACGCCGTGGCATACCTGATGGTTGATCGAGGTGCAGATGGATTTCGGGTAGGGCGTATGCCCGCCGGGTGCGTAGTTGAGCGGGGCGGGAATGCCATGTTGTACATTGACGATCAGGTCATGGCAGAGCCGGTCCAGCTCGTCGGTGGTCACGCCCGCCTTGACGAACGGGCCGATGTAATCGAGCACCTCGCTGGTCAGCCGACCGGCGACGCGCATTTTCTCGATTTCTTGCGGGGTCTTGATGGAAACGGACATATTTATTGCGTTGATTTAAGGTTGCCTAAGAATATCACGTGATTCCAACGGGTGCTCGGACAATAGCTTTTCACCTGCTAGCTTAAGTGGCCCGCTACCCGAAAAGCGATCTAGATAGAGATAGATCACTGGCGTGATGAAAAGCGTGATCACCTGCGAGAACAACAATCCGCCGACGACGGCGAGGCCCAGCGGCTGGCGCAGTTCGGCACCCGCGCCAAAACCTATCGCGATGGGCAATGCGCCCATCAGTGCCGCCGAGGTGGTCATCATGATCGGGCGAAAACGCAGCAGACAGGCGGTGCGGATCGCATCGAGCGGTGCCATGCCCTCAGCGCGTTGGGCGTTGAGCGCAAAGTCGATCATCATGATGGCGTTTTTCTTGACGATGCCGATCAGCATCAGGATGCCGATCATCGCGATGATCGAAAGATCGATGTTGAATATCCATAACATCGCCAGTGCGCCAACCGCAGCCGAAGGCAGGCCCGAAAGAATCGTGATCGGGTGAATATAACTTTCGTACAACACGCCCAGCAGCACATAGATCACCAGTAAAGCGACAGCGATCAGCACCATCTGGCTAGCCTGCGATGACTGGAATGCCGCAGCGTCGCCACCGTAACTGGTGAGTATGCTCACCGGCAGATTGAGCTCATGTTTGAATTGCTCGATGCGCATGGATGCATCGCCCAATGCCGCGCCGGGCGCGAGGTTGAATGAGACTGTCAGCGCGTTGAGCTGTCCGGTGTGATTGATCGAGAGCGGCCCGACTTCACGCTCGACAGTTGCGATGCTGGGCAGCGAAACCAGCGTGCCGTTCTTGGCCCGCACATAAATCTTGTCGAAAGCGCTTTCGTCGGTGCGGTCTTCGGCTGCGACCTGCATGATGACTTGATAACTATCGCTGGAGGTGTAGATCGTCGAGACCTGACGCTCGCCGAAAGCACTGTATAGCGCGGAACGGATGTCCGCGATTTGCACGCCCAGCAGGTTGGCCTTGTCGCGGTTGATATTCAGGCGCGCCTGCAAGCCCTTTAGTTGCGAGTCGCTGGTGACGTCGCGGAAAATGGATTCGTCGCGCATGCGTGACATCAGGCTTTCGGATGCCACGCGCAGTTCTTCTGCGCGCACGCTGCGCATGACGTACTGATACCGGCTCTTGCTGATGCGGCCGCCGAGCCTCAAGTTCTGAATGGGATTGATGAAAACATTGACGCCGGGAATGACCCGCACGTCGCGACGCATTTCTTCGATCACCTTGTCGATGGGCGGGCGCTCGCCTCTTGGTTTGAGGTTCATGAACAGGCGTCCGCTGTTGCTGTCGTTGGCATTGACGATCAGGGTATCGACGGCGGGATTGGCGCGCAGCACATCACCGGTACGCTGCAATAATTCCGTCATGGCGGGAAAAGAAATATCTTCGACCGCCTCCACCGTGATGAATGCCTGGCCGATATCCTCATTGGGAAAGAACCCCTTGGGTAAGGCCATGAACAGCGCGATAGTGACGACCAGCGTGCCAATCGCAATACCCAGCACGATACGGTTATGCAGTAATGCCCAGTCGAGCGCGCGCTCATAAAATGCCAGCACTTTTTCAAATCCGCGCTCGAACCATGCGGTCCATTTCAGGCTATCTGCTTCGGCTTCTTGTTGGGCCAGGTAGCGGCTGGCCAGCATAGGCACCAGCGTGAGCGACACCACGGCCGACACCAGCACTGCGATGCCCACTACGGCGGCAAATTCATGGAACAAGAGCCCGATCACGCCGGGCATGAAAAAGATTGGGATGAACACCGCGACCAGCGACAGGGAAATCGACATGATCGTAAAGCTCATTTCCTTCGATCCTTGCAGCGCGGCCTGCAACGGCGGCATGCCGTTCTCGACATGGCGCACGATGTTTTCCAGCATCACGATCGCGTCGTCCACCACCAGTCCGACCGCAAGGGTAATCGCGAGCAAGGAAATATTGTCCAGGCTATAGCCGAAGGCACGCATCAGCGCGATCGTTCCCAACAGCGAGATCGGCAGCGACAGTGCCGGGATGAGGGTGGCAGTGGGCTTGCGCAGAAACAGAAAAATCACCAGCACGACGAGGGCAATGGTGATCGCCAGCGTGACCTGCACGTCGTGGATCGAATTGCGGATTGACACCGAGCGGTCATTGCGCAGCTTGAGCTGAACCGACGACGGCATCTGGGCGATGAGCTTGGGCATTGCCGCCTTGATCGCATCCACTGTTGATACGGTGTTGGCACCTGGCTGGCGCTGCACCGAAAGCGTGATGGCGCGTTCGCCGTTGACCCAGCTGGCCGTCTTGACCGATTCCACGCTGTCCTCGACTACCGCAATCTCGGAGAGCCGCACCGGACTGCCGCTCGGGGCGGTGGCCACGATCAGATTGGCAAATGCGGCGGCATTGCCGAGCTGGCGGTTGGCCTGGATGATCAGCGTCTGGCGCGGCCCGTCCAGCGTGCCGACCGGGGAGTTGGCATTAGCGCTGTGCAGCGCATTGGCGATGTCATCAACGGTCAGATTGCGTGTCGCGAGCGCCTCCGGATTCACGCGCACCCGCACGGCATATTTTTTCTGCCCGTTGATGTTGACTTGCGCCACGCCGGAAAGGGTAGAAAGCGTCGGAGAAATAAGGTTGCTGGCGAAGCTGTTCAGATCCGAGAGCGGCATCGAAGGCGATGTCAGGGAGAGAAAAATGATCGGCGCATCGGCGGGGTTGACCTTTTGATAGGACGGCGGCGTGGTCATCTCAATTGGCAGCGTACGCTGCGCACGCAGCAATGCGGCCTGCACATCGATAGCAGCGCTGTCGATATTGCGGTCCTGATCGAATTCCAGCGTGATTGAGGTGTTGCCCAGCGTGCTCGTCGAGCTGATCACGGACAGGCCGGAGATGATGGAGAACTGGCGCTCGAGTTGTGTGGCGACCGAAGAGGCCATGGTCTCCGGGCTGGCACCGGGCAGCGATGCGTTGACCGAGATGGTGGGCGTATCGTAGCTAGGCAATGCGGCAATGGGGATGCCATCGTAAGCGATGATGCCGGCCAGTACTACGGAAGCCGACAACAGCACCGTCATGACCGGGCGGCGGATACATAGCTCGGAGAGATTCATTGCTTAGCCGCACTGTCGGATTGTATGGTGGCTTTGCCGGTCTTACCCGTCGTACCATGGCCCGTTGCGCTCGGATCCTGAACTGCCGATTTACCCGCTGATTTTCCAGCACCATCGGCTTCGACTACGACGCTACCCGGCCTGAGATTTTGCGCACCTTCCACGACGACACGCGCGCCCAATGCGATGCCCTCGACCACGGCGTAGCCGTCCTGAATCAGGCGCACATTGATGGGCGTGGACGCCACCTTGTGGTCTTCCCCGATCACGTAAAGAAATTTTTTCTCCGGCCCGGTCTGCACCGCCTGCGCGGGAACCGTAAGAACACCGACCAGCGTGCGCGGCGCCAGCGCCACCGTGACAAACATGCCCGGCCAGAGGCGATGGTCGGCGTTGGGAAATTCGGCCTTGAGACGAATGGTGCCGCTGGCCGCATCCACCGAGTTATCGATGAACACCAGACGGCCTTTCAGTTCTGTCTGGTCGGCCAAATCCAGTTTCGCGCTGACGGGAACGAAGCCTTTGGCAAAGGCTTGCTGCAATCCCGCAATCTCCCGCTCCGGCAACGTGAAGCTAACATTGATCGGATCGATCTGCGTGATGCTCACCAGCACGGCACCAATCGCGGTCGACGTGCCAGGTTGCACCAGACTTCCCGCATAGACCACAATGGTGCCGGTGCGCCCGGCAATCGGCGCCTTGATCTCGTCGAAGCTGCGCGCCACACGGCTCGCCTCAAGGGATGCCCTATCAATTGCAAGCTGGCCGCGAAATACGTCTACCTGATTTTGCGCCGTATCAAATTCGGACTGTGAAATGTACTCCTGTTTTAACAAGCCGCGCAGGCGTTCAAGATTCCGCTCAGCATTCATCAGGTCGGCGCGATCCTTGACCACCTGTGCTTCGGCTTTGCCGAGATTGGCATCATCAAGGCGCGTATCGAGGGTGAATAACAGGTCGCCTTTGTGTACGAACTGCCCCTCCTTGATATGCACGCTTTTGACCATGGCACTGATCTGTGGCCGCACATCGACCGTTTGCTGTGCCGATACCGTGCCGTTTGCGGTGAGTTCGACCGATACATCGGTCTGCTTAACCTGGGCACTCACCACTTGTACCATGCCCGCCCCCTTGGGCTTGTCCGCAGCGCTACTGGTCAGCCATATCCAGATTGCGACCGTCAGCGCAACAAGCGAAATGACGGACAGCGCTATTACCATGCGTCGCTTTGCGCGTGTCGAATATCTTTTTTGAGAGTTAACTTGCATCTAAAAAGGTGCTCCTGAAAATACCACTCATCAACATCAATGAGGCTGGGATGATATATCCCTTATTGGTAGCGCAACGCCTCGATCGGATCAAGCCGCGCGGCTTTGCGTGCCGGATAAAAGCCGAAGAAAATTCCCACCGTCGCCGCGACGCCAAATGCCACGATGACCGAGTTGACCGAGATGATGACCATCGTGCCGGTCAGTGACTCGGCCAGCAGCGCGCCGCCGATCCCCAACAGCAGTCCGATGAAACAGCCTACCACCGAGATGATGATGGCCTCCAATAAAAATTGCAGCAGGATGTCGCGTTCGCGCGCACCGATCGCCATGCGGATGCCGATTTCGCGGGTGCGCTCGGTGACCGAGACCAGCATGATGTTCATGATGCCGATGCCGCCCACCAGCAGCGAAACGGATGCGATTGCGCCGAGCAGCAGCGACATGACGCGCGTGCTCTCTGCCGCCGAATCCGCTGCGGCGGTGAGGTTGCGCAGGAAGAAATCGTTATCCATGCCTTCGCGTATCCGGTGGCGCTGGCGCAGCAGTTCGGTCATGGATTTTTCCACTGCGGGCATTATTTCCTGGGTCGTGGTCTGCACCATCACCATGCGCACCGAACCCGGAAACTGGGAACCGTATACCTGGCGTTGTGCGGTGGTGAGCGGGATCAGAATGGTGTCGTCCTGATCGCGCCCATCCATGCCTTGACCCTTGACGGCCAATGCCCCGAGGATGACGAACGGGCTTTGCCGGATGCGGATGGTCTTACCGACCGGATCTTCGTCACCGAATAAATTTTGCGCGGCGGTCTGACCGATCAGGGCTACGCGCGTGGCGGAGCGCACATCCGAGTCGGTGAAAGCCGCACCCGAGACCACGGGCCAGGAACGCGCATCCAGATAGCCCGGCGTGGTACCAATCACCGAGGTGTTCCAGTTGTTCGGCCCGTACACGATTTGCGCGCTGCCGGGATGAATGGGTGCTACGGCCTGTACGCCGGGCAGCTCGGAGATGGCGTCCGCATCATTGACCGTCAGCGTGAGATTGCCGCCGCCACCGGAGCGAACCCCGCCTGTCGACGTGCTGCCGGACAGCAGGATGAACAGGTTGCTGCCCATCGCGGCGATGGTTTGTTTGATCGCATATTGCGCGCCTTGGCCGACCGACATCATCAGCACCACCGCACCGACGCCGATCACCATGCCGAGCATGGTCAGCAGCGTGCGCAGACGGTTTGCGCCCATCGCGCGCCAGGCTTCGCCGAGCATCGCGAGTATCATGCGACACGCTCCTGATGTGGTGTGGCTTCGTCGCTGATGATGCGCCCGTCAAAGAAACGCACTTTGCGTTTGGCGTGGCGGGCGACGTCCTCTTCGTGGGTCACCAGCACGATGGTGATGCCCTCATTGTTCAGCTCTTCGAACAAAGCCATGATTTCTTCGCTGGTATGGCTGTCCAGATTGCCGGTGGGTTCATCGGCCAGGATCAGGCGAGGGCGGTTGACCAGGGCGCGCGCAATCGCGACGCGTTGCTGCTGACCGCCAGAAATCTTGTTGGGTGTGGAAGCGGCATAGTTTCCCAGCCCGACTTTGGTGAGCAGTTCGTGCGCGCGCTGCTGGCGCTCTTGGTGTTCCATGCCGCGATAGATCAGCGGCAGGGCGACATTGTCCAGCAGCGACATGCGCGGCAACAGATTGAAACCCTGGAACACAAAGCCGATGGTGCGATTGCGCAACAGGGCCAGTTCGTCCTTGCTCAAATGAGCGACATCGCGACCATCCAGCACATAGCGGCCGGCACTGGGTTGGTCGAGGCAGCCGAGGATATTCATGAAAGTGGATTTTCCCGAACCGGACGGCCCCATGATCGCGACGAATTCGCCAGTCTCAACGCTGAGGTTTACCTCCTTGAGTGCGGGGAACAACCCGGCAGAAGTCTGGTAGGACTTGGACAAGCCTTCGATGCTGATAACGGAGTCAGACATTTAACTGCCTGGTCGTAGGTCGGGTTTCGCCCAAAGGGTGCAAGAACCCCTGCGGGGCAACCCGACATGTCGGGCTAAAGCCCGACCTACGTTTTATGAAATTTGGGTTCATGATAATTCGTGTTAGAACATTCTCGTCGGTGGCCTTGCGCCAGTGCTGGCCGGTTTGTCTGAGGCTTGCGCCTCGCCAATCACGATCTGGTCGCCCGCCTTGAGTTCTCCGCCGGTGATTTCGGTGTTGCGGTTGTCGGTGATGCCGAGCGTCACGCTGACCGGTTTCAGTTGACCCTGTTCCAGCACATAGACCTTGCCGGAAAATACGTCTCGCGGGTGCCCGGACATAACCAGCGACTTAGTGAGCGTTGTTTGCTCGCTTAGTTGATTGGCTAGTGGTTTCATCAAACGCTTTTCGTCTTTTGGTTTTGCGGCATCCACATTTGCGGAGCCACCGGGACGACCGCCACTGTTCGGCGCACCGGCCTTTTGACCCGATGCCGGAGTTTGATTGGCAGCGGGTTTTTGTGTTTCGGCATTGGCGGGTTTGAAACGCAGCGCCGCATTGGGGACCAGCAACACAGCCTTGCGTTCGGTCACCGCGATGTTCACATAGGCCGTCATGCCGGGCAATAAAATCTGCTCGGGATTGTCCACGTTGATCACCGCATCGTAGGTGACTACGTTGGATACCGTGGTCGGATTCAGGCGTATCAGTTTAACCACGCCCTTAAAGCTTTGGTTCGGAAAAGCATCCACGGTGAAACGCACGGCCTGGTCGACGCGGATGTTGCCGATGTCGGCCTCGGCGAAATTGGCATCGATCTGCATCCTGGATAAATCCTGCGCGATCTTGAACAGCGTCGGGGTCTGCAAGCTGGCGGCAACGGTTTGGCCGACATCCACCGAGCGATCGACCACCACGCCGGACACAGGTGATCGGATCACCGAATAGGCGAGGGTGGTGCGGTCTTTTTCAACGGTCGCTTGCGCTAATTTCAACTGCGCTTCGGCAGATTTTTTGGCTTGCACCGCGGTATCCAGCTCCTGTTTCGAGACATATTCCTGCGTGAATAAATTGCGCATGCGCGCTTCGTTGGCCGTCGCCAGTTCCAGCGAGGCATCGGCATTTTGCACATTGGCCACGCTCTGCTTTTGTTGCGCGGCGAGCAGCGCATCATCGAGTTCCAGCAATATCTGTCCCTTCTCGACTTTGCTGTTGAAGTCCACGTACAGTTTTTTGACGGTGCCGGAAACCTGCGTGCCGACACTCACCAGTGTCACCGGATTGATCGTGCCGTTGGCCGAGACGGTTTGGCTGATGTCGCCGCTTTCCACGGCTTGCAAACGATATTGCGGTGGCACAACTCTGAAGAACTGCCAATAAACGACGCTGCCTGCGCCGACGACGGTAATGGAGAGCAAGAACACAGCCAGAGGAGAGCGGAATAGTTTTTTCATGGCAGGCTTTGCGGTTGATTTTTCTGGGGTAGATTTTCGCCGGGATTTTGATCGCCGCCATTCGGTGTTTGATCGCCGCCATCCGATGTTTGATTGCCAACATCCGACAAGGTTTGCAACAAGCCCGCATCCAGACTGCCCATGGCCTGGGCCAGCGTGGCGCGGCTGGTGTTCCAGTTGAAGGTGGACTGGATGCGTTGCTGGCGCGCGCTCGCCAGCGCACTTTGCCCGTTGAGCACATCCAGCATGCTGCCCACGCCAGCCTTGTAGCGTCCGAGCGCGACGCGTTCCGATTGTTCGGCACTGCTGAGCAAATCGGCGGTGGTGCGCAATGATTGCGTCGCGGTGGTGAGATGCTGATAAGCCGTCCAGACATCCAGTGCGACTTGCAGACGCAACTGATCCAGCTGGGCATTTTTGGTATCCACCTGCGCCTCGGCCGCGCGCACGCGATAAGTCGGCGCATAGCCCGAAAAGATCGGCACGTTCAATGTGATGCCCAGCAATGAACTGCGCGACGTGATGCCCGTGCTGTCGCTCTGATTGGCTGAGGCGGTCAAGGCGATGGATGGTCTGCCCGCCGCACGCGCCGCATCGACGCCCGCTTGTGCCGCCTTCACCTGCGCGGCAGCGGCCTGCAAATCCGGGCGATGCTGACGTGCTTCTTCGATCAGCGCGGCGATGTCGCCTTCAAAGCTGGCGGGAACCGACAGCGTATTGGCGGCCGCCAGCGGCACATTCCGGTTGGCATCCAGCCCGATCATGTTGGCCAGCGTGCCTTGCGCATTTTTCAGGTCGCCATCTGCGGTAATGCGGTTCAGCGTGGCCTGCGAATAAGCGGTCTGCGCTTGCAGCTTGTCGGCCGGGGTCGCGCTTCCGGCGAGATAGCGCGCCTCGGCGGCGGCAAAACTCTCCTTTGCTGCGCGTTCCGATTCGAGTGCCGCATCCAGCGCGGACAGCGTCGCCTGCGCCTGGTAGAAGGACTGCACCGCGACCAGGAATACCGTTTGCACCGTGCTGTCTTGCGTGGCGCTCGCGGCGGCGAGCAACTGGCGCGCAGCGTCGAGGTTGGCGGAGCGCAAACCGAAGTCGTACAGCAGATACGAGATCGTCAGGCTGGCGCTACGCTGATCCACGCTGCGAGCGTTTTGTATTTTGGTGCGATTGTCGGATGCGTTCAGGCTGATACTGGGCAGATAACTCGCCTTGTTCACGCCCACCTGCGCCGCCTGTACTCGCGAATTCGCCCACACCTCGCGGGTCTTCGGGTTGTTGCACAACGTGAGATTGACCACATCCAGTAGGCCCAGGAGTTTTTGGCCAGGTATCTGATTGGGTGGTGTTGCTGGCATGGTGTCCGCACACGGATCACTGACCGCGCCGCCCTGATGCAGCGCAGGCTTGGGCGGTTGCAGCGCCTCGGTGTTGAACGGATCGGAAGTTTCTTCGGCCACGGCCACGCCACTCCAGAGCAAGAGCAGCGTATAAAAGGCAGGGCGATACAAATGAGGTGGCATTTGAATGAAACGAATTTTAGCAGTCTCAAGTATCGGCGATTCGGATTTTTCGGGCAATGGCTGTTTTGTAAGGAATTGTTTTCGATCCGCGTGGATTAGGGGCATGGTACAGTTTCTCGGTATCAGGAGTTTCATCGAACAAACGTTTTGCGAAAGCCGTGAACGGCACCACCAAAAAATGATGGGGAGGCGAAAAATGAAGGAATTTTTAGACGGAATTTTGCGGCGGACATGCGGACGGGGCAGCGCCAAGACCGACCGAAGGGCGAGTGTCTGGATGAAGCTACTAGCCAATCGACTACGCCAGCAAAGACTCTGGCAAGTCGCTGGTTATGGCGGCGTACCTCTTGCGGGTACACCGGCTCTGATGGGGTCGATATGAATAAAAAGTGGAATTATTTATTGTTGTTGCTTGCGATCCTGTTTGGGTCAGCATTGCAAGGCTGCACTACCTCTTATGGCGCCAAGCCCATCGAAGCGCGGGTGGTCGACGCTAATACCGGTCGTCCGCTGGAGGGCGTAATTATCAACGCCAAATGGGAATTAAATTTCGGATGGGAATATGGTAGTTATTACGACATGAAGGTGATGGAAGCGGTGACGGACCAGAATGGGCGGTTTAGTTTTCCGGCCTGGGGGCCGGAACCCATACCGTCCCAGTTGCCTTGGAATGCGCGCATGCAGAATGGAGATCCTGTGATGACCTTTTTTAAGGGCGGCTATATTCCATTACGTTTGCGGAACGAACGCGAAGAGTGGCACCGATTTTCCGGGCCTCGAATCCGAACCTCGGAGTGGAATGGTAAGACCATAGAGCTCAAAAAATTCGATGAGAACTTTAAATATTCCTTGCCGGGTTACGCCGCGATGGTGAATGGTCTTGTTGATAGCGGTTTAAGTTATAGCGTAAGCGGCGGTTATATATGCGATTGGATGAAGACGCCGCGCATGCTGGTGGCCATGTTGAAAGAAGTAGATCGAATCAACGAACAGGACAAGAGCCACACTATCAGTAATACGATATCTTCAAAATATATTATTAACGAATTTGAATTGTCATCGCTGCAAAATGGGTGCGGATCAACCAAAGAATTTCTGAAGGAATATATGAAATGAAAAAAATCTGATTGTTGTTGTAGCGAGGTAGGGTGGATAAGCGTAGCGCATCCACCTTTCGCCCGGCGGATGCGCTACGCTGATAATCAATGGGGTTAGACTTGGTTGATATTTAGAAAAGCGAAAAATTGGGGTCGGGTCTACCATTCCACCACCCTTCCATCGATGCAAGCCAATATACACACCCTCAATCGATACCGCAGGCTGCGAGAGCCTTGGCGGGGCTATGAGCGGCCAAAGTGAGCCGTATCGGGTCTATTCCTCTATTGACCAGGGCAAAGCCGGCGGCACCAACCGGTACGGGCAAAAGATTGGGGTTGAGCAACACCCCCATTAAAGGGTAGAATGCCGCACTTTTTTCAGGAGAGCACAACCACATGGCAATTACCGCCGCGCAAAAAGCGCAAATCGTTACCGACTTTCAACGTGCCAAGAGCGACACCGGTTCCCCCGAAGTGCAGGTGGCCTTGATCACTGCACGCATCACCTATCTGACTGAGCATTTCAAAAGCAATGTCAAAGATCACCATTCCCGTCGCGGTCTGCTGCGTCTGGTCAGTCGCCGCCGCAAGCTGCTCGATTACCTCAAGAGCAAGAATGACGCGGGCTACCGCGCGCTGATCCAGCGCCTGGAAATTCGTAAGTAACAGTTTGTATCCAGCGGGTCGCAATTGCGGCCCGTGTCGTTTGTCTGGGTTGTTTTGCAAGAAGCCTCTAAAAGTCGCACAGTAGATTTTTAGGGGTTTCTGTCTTGTTAATTTCGCATGATGCGATGGCGTGTCATGCTCTGCACAGAGGGGTCTATCTTGAGTCACTATAAAAAAACAATCGCGTTCGGCAATCATCAACTCACGCTGGAAACCGGTGAAATCGCCCGTCAAGCCAGCGGCGCGGTGATAGTCAGTCTGGACGATACCGTGGTGCTGGTCACCGTGGTGGGCAGGAAAGACGCCAAGCCAGAGCAAGACTTCTTCCCGCTTACCGTGGATTATCAGGAACGGACTTACGCTGCGGGCAAGATACCCGGCGGATTTTTCAAGCGCGAAGGTCGTCCTAGCGAAAAAGAGATTTTGACTTGTCGTCTGATCGATCGTCCGCTGCGTCCGTTGTTCCCGGAAAGTTTTTACAACGAAGTGCAGATCGTCGCGACGGTGATGTCGTCCGATAGCGAAATTGACTCCGATATTCCGGCGATGATAGGCGCGTCTGCCGCGCTGGCCTTGTCCGGCATTCCTTTCGACGGCCCGATCGGTGCGGCGCGCGTGGGTTATGCCAACGGCCAGTATCTGCTCAATCCGACCAAGACAGAACTGCTGACTTCGCAAATGGATCTGGTGGTTGCCGGTACCGAGCGCGCTGTGCAAATGGTGGAATCTGAAGCGCAACAGTTGTCTGAAGAAATCATGCTGGGCGCGGTGATGTTTGGTCACGAGCAGATGCAAGTCGTGATTCAGGCGATCAACGAAATGGCCGATGCGGTTGGTGCCGATGCTTGGGATTGGAAAGCGCCAGTCCAGGATCAAGCCCTGATTGCGCAAATTGCCGGTCTTGCCGAAGCCGAACTGGGCCGTGCTTATGCGATCCGCTCCAAGCAGGCGCGCACCGTTGCAATCGCTGCGATTCACGATAAAGTGATGGCGGCAATGACTCCTGAAGTGCTTGCCACACATAAGAATCACATCAATGATTTGTTCAGCGCGCTGGAAGCCAAGATTGTGCGCGGCCAGATTCTGAGCGGCGAGCCGCGTATCGACGGTCGCGACACACGCACTGTGCGTCAAATCACGATACGCAACGGCGTATTGCCACGCACCCACGGCTCTTCGTTGTTCACGCGCGGCGAAACACAAGCCATCGTGGTTGCAACCTTGGGCAGCATGCGCGATTCACAGAAAATCGACGCGCTGCAAGGCGAATACACCGACCGCTTCATGCTGCATTACAACTTCCCGCCGTATTCCACCGGTGAGACCGGTCGCGTCGGCACGCCTAAGCGTCGCGAGATCGGTCACGGCCGTTTGGCCAAGCGCGCGCTGGTAGCGGTATTGCCCAGCGAAGAAGAATTCGGTTACGCGATGCGCGTGGTATCGGAAATTACCGAATCGAATGGCTCCAGCTCGATGGCGTCCGTTTGCGGCGGTTGCTTGTCGTTGCTGGATGCCGGTGTGCCGCTCAAGGCGCACGTGGCCGGTATCGCGATGGGCCTGATCAAGGAAGGCAATCGCTTCGCGGTGCTGACCGACATTCTCGGCGATGAAGATCACCTGGGCGATATGGACTTCAAGGTGGCTGGTTCCGAGACCGGCATTACCGCGTTGCAGATGGACATCAAGATCAACGGCATTACCCGCGACATCATGCAGGCTGCGCTGATCCAGGCGCGCGAAGGCCGTATGCACATCCTCGGCCTGATGAAGCAAGCCATGCCTGTAGCGCGTACCGAAGTTTCCGACTTTGCGCCGCGCATGATCAAGATGAAGATCAATCCTGAAAAAATCCGCGACGTGATCGGCAAGGGCGGCGCGGTCATTCGCGCGTTGACCGAAGAGACCGGCACGACGATCGACATCGACGATACCGGCAACATCACCATTTCCTGTGTGAGCGGCGAAGCGGGCGAGTTGGCCAAGAAGCGTATCGAGGACATCGTGGCGGACGTGGAAGTCGGCAAGATATACGAAGGTCCCGTGGTCAAGCTGCTCGACTTCGGCGCCTTGGTGAATGTGTTGCCGGGCAAAGACGGTCTGTTGCATATCTCCCAGATCGCTCACGAGCGCGTTGCCAACGTGTCAGACCATCTCAAAGAAGGCCAAATCGTGCGCGTGAAGGTGCTGGAAGTGGACGATAAGGGTCGTATGAAGCTGAGCATGAAGGCGTTGCTGGATGCGCCTGTTGCGGCCACGATTGCCGAGTAGTAGGTTGTTCGGTCGTTAAAAAGCCCCGCCAAAATTGGCTAGCCGTTGGCGAAAGGTGTGTGGAAATATAGTTAAGTTGAGTACAATCCCCCTATAGCGCAAGTTATAGGGGATTATTATTTATGGTGTAAATTCTTCCGCAGCAAAGCCGGGCCGAGTGCCCGCCGAAGTTGACGGCATCCAGGTTAACTTCTGCAAGAATCCAGCTTGCGGCAACTATGGCGTTGCACCCAAAAGCCACATCCAACGCGGCAGAGGCAAAATCAATCAGGACACCTATCTTATTCAGACCCACGGAGCCAACAATCCAGTATTCAATGCATTTTGCGGCGAGCAAGGCTTTGGAAGCATTTATCTAGATAAACTATTAGAGACCAATACCAATAATATCAAGACAATAATTACAGCTTGACCGGTGCATCTCAATCCAGTACATTCACCTCTGTCCACGCCGCGTGGACGCTTAAAGTAACGCGGACTATCGAACGCAGCATCCTGAATCAGCCCGTTCTCTCTGGGCACACTACAAACTTTATACCACCGAGCTTTGTCATGCCTGTCATTACCAAGACAGCCACGACCATGTTCGGTTATCTATTTTTCAGCTCGCGCTGAAATGCGCCGCCACACGTTAGTGGCATTCAAACTCGATGCAAAACATCGCGTCATTCAATTAAACCTTCGCAGGCACGATGCCACCAAGGACGGCTCGCGATTATTAAGGAGATAAAGATGATATTGACTAGACTAAGTGATAAGTTTAAGATTCATGGCATGAAGAAGCATATATCCGAACTCCCTATTGAAACAGTTCTGCGGATGGCTCAAAAAGCCACTCAGCAGGCTGCGATCAGTGCTGTAAAAGCTGGTCGCAATGTGTATGGTTGGGAGGACGGAAAACTTGTCAAATACGGACCTGGTGCTCTACCTCTATCACAAGAAATATGTGAAGAGGAGATGCACGATGTCCGCGCCGCATAACAAACCACCGACGCTAACTCTTATCGCTGGACCAAACGGTTCTGGCAAGACCACCCTTGTTTCTAAGATGCTTACTGTTGGAAACAGTGGCATATTAGTGAACGCTGACCAGATTGCATCTTCACTTGTAATCAGGAAAGCTGAGAAAACTCTAAGTCTTGAAACGCAATTTGAGGCTGCCAAGGCAGCAGAAGAAATGAGATGGTCTTTGCTTTCTCAGCAAATTTCATTTGCAACAGAAACGGTTATGTCGGATAGAGGTAGATGGCTTGAGTTCGTGTCTGAAGCAAAGGCTCAAGGGTACCGAGTAGTTTTGTACTTTGTAACAACAGAAGATCCATCGATCAATATCAAACGCGTTGCTGAACGAATTAACGCTGGTGGACACGCAGTAGATGAAAACAAAATTATTAGTCGATACTATCGTGTGATGGGAGAAGTTCTTCCTGTTATTTTAACCATGGTTGATGAGGCAATTTTGTTTGATAACAGCGGTGCTAATACCGGAGCTATTGGTGTTTTAGTGCTTAAACACGGGCAATTAACTTCCTTGTTTGGAGTTGATCAATTGCCTGAATGGGCTAAATTGCTGCTTGCAAAATTTGGCGTTTAAAAATATCAAACCTCAGCCCTTATTCTCGGTTTCCCGAGCTTAAGGGCTTTTTCATGTCTATCAAAAATAATATCTCCCAGTGACACTTTGCCTTTAGCCAACCCTTCCGTGGTCAACTGATGTTTTTGGTTGAATACCGTAGTTACTGCAAGCTGCATTCTTGCAGAAATTAACCCGGATGCTGCCAGCTTCATCTGGCACTCGACCCAAATTCGTTGCGAAAGATTTTATACCGGAAATTGATAGCATCCTCTAGCTTTCACTGAGGACACTATAGACTACTTGGTTAAAAACCCCACACCTTTCGCCAACGGCTAGCAAAATTGGCGGGGCTTTTTTTGGTGCGCCAAGCATGGCGCGTTGCGCGAAAGCGCAACTCGACTGGCTGTGGTGGTCAGTTGAGTGACTTGGAGGTGAAAGTCCTCTGCACACCCG
>JADGRL010000030.1 GCA_017880865.1 Gallionella sp. | reverse complement strand
CCGGGTGTGCAGAGGACTTTCACCTCCAAGTCACTCAACTGACCACCACAGCCAGTCGAGTTGCGCTTTCGCGCAACGCGCCATGCTTGGCGCACCAAACAAAAAGGCCAACCGCGAGGTTGGCCTGTTCGACGTCCAGAAGCACATGAAGCAATCAGGCGCGTTTCTTGAACTCGTTGGTGCGGGTATCGATCTCGATCTTGTCGCCGATCTCAACGAAGGCCGCAACCTGTAACTCAAAACCGGTGCTGATCTTGGCGGGCTTCATCACCTTGCCGGAAGTGTCGCCGCGCACGGAAGGCTCGGTGTAAATAACTTCGCGCACGATGGTATTGGGCAACTCAACCGAGATCGCCTTTTCGTTGTAGAACACCACTTCGCAAGGCATGTTGTCTTCGATGTAATTGATTGAGTCGCCCATGCTTTCGGCTTCGATCTCGTACTGGTTGTATTCGCCATCCATGAACACATACATCGGGTCGGCGAAGTAGGAGTAGTTCACTTCCTTGCGATCCAGCATGATCTGCTCGAACTTGTCATCGGCGCTATATACCGTTTCTTTGGCGGATTCGGTCAACAGATTCTTCATCTTCATCTTGACCACCGAACCGTTACGGCCGGAACGGCTGTACTCAGCCTTGAGTATCACCATAGGCTCGGTGCCCACCAGAATGACGTTACCGGCGCGTAGATCTTGTGCTATTTTCATGTTGACTGCCCTTCAATTTTCAATTGGCGCGCATTGTACCGATTTCCTGAAAAAAATCCAGCAAATTCAATGCCAGATTATTTTCAGCCTGAAGCCTGGCCCAATGCTGTGCGTGACTATCCAGTTCGCCGCGCGCCGCAACGAAAGATAACCAAGCCTGTCCTGAGCCTGTCGAATAACCAGCTACTTGGCCGTTGTCGTTCGACGGCTTAGTAGAATGGCTAGTAGTTCCATCAGGATTCCATGCCTGCCAAAAACCCTCTACTGCCTGGCTTGCAGATCGGCTTAATTGTTCGCTGTACAACATGAGGAAGGCTTGCAGCTTTTTCAGGTGTACCGCGTCATGCTGCGGATAAATTTGCCAGATAAACGGACGTCCCGCCCACTGTGCCCGCACAAACGAGTCCTCACCACGGACGAAATTGACATCGCATGCCCACAATAGTTCATCGTAGCGTTCCTGTTCGATGAACGGCAACACGCGCACTTGCAGATTGCCGCGTGTATAAGTGCCGCCCGCACGCGGTGCATCATCGTCAAAATAAAGGCCAGCCTGCGGCAGGATGCGCCCTTCCGGAACCAGACATAACACTGGCTGAGTGCCATTCGCCCAAGCATCGAACAAGCTTTCCAGCGCGGCATTCTCATAAGCGAACAGCGAGATTTTCAGCGTCTCGGCCGATGGCATTGCCATGCCGATAGATCGCCAGAATGCTTGCTGCTGCTGCAAAGTATCGCTCAGGAACGCATCGCGCCGCGCGAACAGATCGCGCTCCAGCAACAGCCCGCCAGTTTTCGGCGTGAAGCCCGGAAAGAAAAAATACTTGGTCAGCGTCAGGCTCGGATGCGGCGATGGCAGTTTGTGGCAGCCTTCAACCCAATCTTCGGCTGAAAGATATTCGAGATTCACCCAGACTGGGTTCTGTTGTTGCGCCGCCATCGCTTCGATGTAACCTTGCGGCAGCTTGCAGGCAAACGCTTCGATCACCAGCTCGGCGGGCTGAACTTCGGGAAAATTTTTACTCCACAGGCACACTTCCACGCCGCGCCTGTGCTGGCTCTGCAGCGTGGCATCGGCCCCCGGGCACAGCTTGGCCAGGCTGCCCAGATCATCCACCCACAACCTGACTGCGAGGCCATGCTCGTTCGCCAGCTGCCGCGCCAGCCGCCAGCACACGCCGATGTCGCCGTAGTTGTCGATGACGTTGCAGAAAATGTCGCAGGTTTGTGGCCGTGAAGCTCGTTTCATTTCACGCCCAATCGACTAGCCCGCACCAGCAAGCCTGCGAGCGTGACCACGCAAAATACCGCGCCCGCATAAAACGTGAATGATGCGCCGAGTCGATCCCACAACAGCCCGGCCAGCACGCTGGCCAGCAGCATCGCCAGCCCGCTCATCAGATTAAAAAAGCCATACGCTGTGCCGCGCAAATCTGCCGGAGCCGTGTCGGCCACCATCCGTGCCAGCAAGCCCTGCGTGATGCCCATGTGCACGCCCCACAGCGCAACACCAAGCAATACCGTCGTCCAATGATCGTCGGTCGCCAGCACCAGGTCGGCCGCGATCAACACCGCGAGGCCCAGCGCCAGCAGTTTGGGATGGCTCATGCTGTCGGAGAGTTTGCCGAACGGATAAGCCGAGGCGGCATAAATCACATTCATCGCTACGATCACCAGCGGCACCAGCGCGAGCGGAATGCCGCCCTGGGCTGCGCGCAGCACCAGAAAAGCCTCGCTGAAGCGCGCGAGCGTGAACACCGCGCCGATGCCGACCACCCACCAGTATGAGCTGCTGAGACGTTTCAAATTCGCGCGACGGATCGGATTGGCCGGATTGTGTGGCACTGTGTTTTCCGGCTCATGCACGCCAAACATCAGCAGCGCCACCGCCAACAATCCCGGGATCACCGCCACCCAGAACACCGCGCGAAAATCGTTGGCCCACAACAGCATCAGGCCGACCCCCAACAACGGCCCGAGGAATGCGCCCACCGTATCCAGCGATTGGCGCAGACCAAACGCCGCGCCGCGTATCTCGGCGGGCGCGATGTCGGCAAGCAAGGCATCGCGCGGCGCCCCGCGCACGCCCTTGCCCACGCGGTCGAGGAAGCGCGCGGTCAGCACCATGCCCATGCTGGTGGCCAGTGCAAACATCGGCTTGGTCAGCGCCCCCAACGCGTAGCCGAACAACGCCAGTGCTTTACGTTTTCCGAGATAATCGCTCAACACGCCGGAGAACACCTTCACCAGCAGCGCGGTGGATTCGGCCAAGCCCTCGATCACCCCGACCGCCAGCGCACTGGCGCCCAGCACCGTGACCATGAACAGCGGCAACAGGCTATGGATCATTTCCGAAGAAACATCCATCAACAAACTGACGAAGCCCAGCACCCAAACTCCTTTGGGCATCTGACTCAATGTGCTACTGTTGATTTTAACGGGCATAAATATCGTTCAGTAATTCCACTTCATTCCGCATGCAACGCCTCCACCGGATCGAGTCTGGCCGCGCGCCTAGCCGGTGCAACCCCGGCGATCAAACCGATGCTGATCGCGGTCAGCTCGGCAGCTATAGCGAACAGCCACGGCGTATGCACCGGTAGCGCGGGAAAGATCAGGTGCAAACCCTGCGCGATGCCGACACCGAGCGCCAATCCCGCCAACCCGCCCAGCGCGGACAGCAACATCGCCTCGCCCAGAAATAATATCAGCACCTGCCGCTCTTGCGCGCCCAGCGCGCGCAGCAGGCCGATCTCGGCGGTGCGCTCGGTGACGGCCATGGTCATGATGGTGAGTATGCCCACCGCTCCCACCAGCAGCGAGATGCCGCCCAGCGCGCCCACCGCGAAGGTGAGCACATCCAGCACCGAGCCCAACACTTCGAGCGCCTGCTCCTGCGAGATGACGGTGAAATCTTCGCTGCCGTGCCGGTCTTTCAAGCGCTCGGTGATGAGTCTTATAACAGCGTTCACATCGGCGCTGGCGCGGTAGCTTACCTGCATCTCGATCAGCCCCGGACGGTTGAGCAGTTCCATCGCCCGCGCTGCCGGGATGATCACGGTGTCGTCCATATCGAAACCGAGTATCTGCCCCTTGGACTCCATCACGCCGATCACGCGGTAGCGTTGTCCGCCGACGCGCAGATAACTGCCGAGCGGGTTCTGTCCGGGGAATAATTCCTGACGTACTTTTGAGCCGAGCACGACCAGCGCACGCGCCTGATCGTTGTCTTCATCCGGCCAGAAGCTGCCGCTCTGCACCTTCATCGTGAAGGCATGGGCAAAATCGCGTCCCTCGCCCAACACCGTGGTGCGCCGCGTCTTGCCATTGGCGCGCACCTCGACGTTGCCCATCAGACTGGGGTTGACGTTCTCGACATAGGGCAAATGGCGCAACGCATCCGCGTCATCCAGCGACAGCGGCCTGACCGAGCCGAACACGCCGACGTTGCCGCCCTGCGTCTGGGTCTTGCCCGGCTGGATCGTGATGATGTTGGTGCCGAACTGCGAGAACTCCGCCAGCACGAACTGATGCAGCCCTTCGCCGATGGAAGTCAGCAGGATCACCGCCGTGATGCCGATCGCGATGCCCAAGCCTGTGAGGAAGCTGCGCATCCGATAGGACAGGAAGCTGGAGGTGGTGAGTTTGACGAGATCGGGAAACAGCATGGCTATCGCCCCGCCAAAGCCGCGACCGGATCAAGCCGTGCCGCGCGCCGCGCGGGCCACACGCTGAACAGGATGCCGGTGCCCAGCGCCGTGGCGCAGGCCGCGAGCACCGCCCACCACGGCGGAGATACCGGCAGGCTGGGATAGATCTGTCCGATGATAAAGCTGCCCGCATAGCCCAGTATCAACCCGACCACGCAGCCGATGCCGGAGAGCAACGCCGCTTCGGCGAAGAACAAGGTGCGTATCTGGCCGCCCGGCGCGCCCAGCGCCTTGAGCAGGCCGATCTCCTTGACGCGCTGCGCCACGGCGATCAGCATCACATTCATGATCAGCACGCCCGCTACGGCCAGGCTGATCGCGGCGATGCCGCCGACCGCCATGGTCAGCGCGGTGAGGATGCGATCGAAGGTGGCGAGCACGGCGTCCTGCGTGATCACCGTCACGTCGCGCTCGCCGCTGTGACGCTGGAACATGATCTGTTCGGCATCATGCTTGGCCTGCTCGATGACATCGCGGCTGTTCGCCTCGATCAGGATGCGGAACAATCCCGAGGTGTTGAACAACTGGTGCGCGGACGCGACCGGCACGATTACCAGCTCGTCGGTGCGCATCCCCATCGATTCGCCCTGTGCCGCCAGCACACCGATGACGCGGAAACGCCGGTCGCCGAGCCGCACCCACTGCCCCACGGCCTGCGTATTGCCGAACAATTCGCGCTTCATCTGGTTGCCCAGCACGCACACCGATGCGCTCTCGTGTATGTCGCCCAGCGGCAGGAACTTGCCGAGACCGATGCTCATGTGGCGCACCGCCAAAAGATCGGAAGTCGAACCCAACACCACCACTTCGCGGTTCAGCGCATCGCGCGACAGCATCGCGGAGCCGACCGTCAGCGGCGCGATGCGCTTCACGGCACGGCTGCGCAGCAGCGCCTCGGCATCGTCCAGCGAAATCTCGCGCGGGATTTGACCTAGCAACATGCCGGGGCCGATGCCCGCCGTCTCGGTGCGCCCCGGCAGCACGATGACCAGATTGGTGCCGAGCGAGGAAAATTGATCCACCACATAGCGGCGCGCGCCCTCGCCGAGAGCCGTGAGCACCACCACCGCCGCGACACCGATGGACATCGCCAACATCATCAGCAGCGTGCGCGCCGGGCTGCCGCGCAGGCTGCCGGTGGCGAATTGCGCGACGTCAACCAGCCTCATGTGCTTCGCCCGGTTTCGCTGATGATCTGCCCATCCACCATGTGTATCTGCCGATGGGCGCGTCCGCCTATCACCGGGTCGTGGGTCACCAGTATCAGCGCGACATTCTGTTCGACCAGTTGTTCGAGCAGAGCCATCACCTCGCGGCCGGTGGTCTGATCGAGATTGCCGGTCGGCTCGTCGGCCAGCAGCACGGCGGGATGCATGCTGGTGGCGCGGGCGATCGCGACGCGCTGACGCTGCCCGCCGGAGAGCTGGTCGGGGCGATGGTCGGCGCGATCTTTCAGGCCATAATTTTCCACCAGCTTCGCCACGCGCTCACGGCGCTCTTCGGGAGCGATGCCCGCCAGGATCATCGGCAGCTCGATGTTCATCGCGGCAGTCAGGCGCGGCACCAGATGGAACGACTGGAACACGAAGCCGATCTTTTCGCTGCGCACCCTCGCCTGCTGCACATCGTCCAGCGCGGTGACATCGCCGCCATCGAGCTTGTAAGTGCCTGAACTCGGGCGATCCAGCAGGCCGATCAAATTAAGCAGCGTCGATTTTCCGGAGCCGGACGGCCCCATGACCGAGACATAATCGCCCGCCGCGATGTTCAAGTCGATGCCGCGCAACGCGGCGACCTGCTGATCGCCGACCGTGAAACTGCGGCTGACTTGGCTAAGGGTTATCATTCAAACAGGCTCCGATTGAAATCTATTGGTCAAAAATTTCACATGGAATGCTGTAGGAGCCCGATTCACCCTTCGGGTGCAAGAACCTCTGCGAGACATCGGGCGATTCTGCAACTAAGCCATCGCGCAATAAATTGCGCTCCTACAAAGCATGGCGCTCAAAATTCAGCATGAAAGAGTACGCGATGGCATACCGGTAGTTGCGTCGGGATGCCAATCAAGCCGCTTGTTTTTCGTTTCGGACATTACTTTCAATCAAGCTATCGAGCTGCTGCATGGCATCTTCGTGCGAGACGCGCTTGACGCTTTGCATACGCGCCCTGACTGCCTTGACCACATATTCGGTCGCATCAAAACCATCGCGCAGCACATGTTTGAGAACGTCTCTGGGTGTGCGCCCCGCCTCATGAGCGAGTTTTTCCAAACGACGCGTGTCAGCTTGAGATAGTGTCAAAGTGTCCATGATGTCCTCCGTAACGTGAATCAGTATAGCGCAGCTTTTTTTGTGTTGGGTTTCAAACACCAACGAAGAAACATTTTCGTAGGGTGGGCACAGGATACCCGCCCTTGACTGCTCATACGGTATGCCGATTACTTTTCCCCAAGTTGCAATTACTACAAAGAGTTTGTAGGTTTCCCATGTCATTGCTGCCGCCCTTGGATACAGGCTTGATGTGATCCACATGCAACTCCACATCATGCGACTTAGAAGGGCTGTTGCCACATTTAACGCATTTAAAACTGTCTCGCTTCAATACCCGAAATCGTAAATCTAAACTTAAAGATTTTCGGGCTACAGGAAGGAAATTATCTGGTTCAGTTATCTGATTAGCAGATGATTGAGCGGCGATAGCTTCCCATTCTATTGCTCCGCTTTTGTATTTTGAAAGTAACTCACAGGCCGTCTTTAGCGACCCCCACCTGCCTTTGTATGGTTGCTCGGAAATACCTTGCCCTTATTTGGAGATAATCCTCTTGCCGGGAGGATAGCCGACTTCACGCCATACGGATTCTAAATTATCCATCAACTCCCTGTCTGAATATCTGCGTTCCCTTGCGCCTTCTACTCCAATGAGAGCCAATGCTTTTTTCCAAGAGCCAAAGCGCTCACTAATTGTTTCAGCACCAACCAGTTTCTTTTCCCAGTCGTTGTACTTAACCGTCGAGAAATATTCCATTTTATTTTGTGCGGCAAATTGATGTAGCGATTCCAGTAATTGCTCATCGGTCTTCCGTACTTTCTTTGCCTTCATGTTGAAGGCGAAATCTTCGCTCATAGTTCGAATCCTTCTCTTGAACCCGCGTAAGGCGAAAACCGTAGGGCGGAAAAGCGTAGCGCCTTCCGCCGAAGGCTGAAAACGATATGTGGGAATTCCATGCGGCGGATAACGCTGCGCTCATCCGCCCTACGTGACTTATGCCGGAACTGATCGGTCATAAAGTGTTTCCGGTGCAATATCGATATTGCCGGGCCAGACGACCGTTCCATAATCAACTTTAGCCAGCGCGAACAAAGGAAGTTCCTTTATTCTCACGAACGGACGTTTATCCATGTAAGCGGACATATCAAAAACACGCTTCTCGCCGTTCTCGAATTCGAGTCGCAGCAGGTAGCCGGATTCGGCTTCTACCTTGACCACATCCAATAAAGCTTCCATATCAAAACCGCCGCAAGCCATCACTGAACGTGCCTCTCGTTTCAATGCGGCGGTTGTATTCATCCAGCGCATTCTTATTCTCTTCCAACCACCGACTGCTTTGCGCGCCGCATGAAACGGGGCGCGCGGGGGTGGGCGATGTGTCGCCTAACTTGCAAAACATCCGGTGCAATGCGCTACGCTTATTGCACCCTAAATAATTACATAGCCGGATCATTTCCCCGCCTTCACCACTTCCGGCTGCACGCGCACCCCGGCCTTCACCCCGACACGGTCGAGCGACATCACGATCTGGTCGCCTTCGTTCAGCCCGGCAGTAATCTCGGCCTGATCCCAGTTGGACAGCCCGGTGGTCACGGTGCGCTCCTCTAAAATGCCATCGGCGCGGTAGAGCAATACCTTCTTGGACTTTTGATTCGCCTCTTCGGGGAGCAGAGTTTGCGCGGGGATGCGCAGCACGTTGGTGCGGGCGTTATGCACGATCTCGACATCGGCGCTGTAGCCGACCAATAAATTTTCAGACGTAGGCGGTTCGACGAACTCCACCTCGACTTCGACGGTGCGCGCCTGCTTCTCGATTTCCAGCACATAGGGCGCGACGCGCATGACGCGGCCCGCAAAAGACTTGCCCTTGATCGCGTCCAGCGTGATGCGCGCCAGTTGCCCCGCCTTGATGTTGGCCGCATCCACCTCGTCGATCGGCGCACTGACGAACAGGCAACTGTCATCAATCAAGTCGATTGCGGGCGGCGTGGGAATGCCGGGCGGTGAAGGCGTGGCGTATTCGCCCAGCTCGCCGCTGATGTCCGCGACGATGCCGTCGAACGGCGCGCGCAGCACCATGCGACGCAAACCGGCACGGGCCGCGTCGATGCGAGATTTACTTTGTTCGATCTGGCTGGTCGCGGCCTCACACCCGGCGCGGCTCACCTTGGCAAGGGATATTTTTTGATCGACGCCTTCTGCAGAAATGAATCCCTTTTCCTGCAATTGGTTGGCGCGCTCGGCTTCCTTCTCCGCCAGATCAGCCTGCATGCAGGCTTGTTGCGCCTGCGTCTGCGCCGTGCCGAGTTGCACCTGCGCCAATTGCGCCTGAGCCTGCAAATCGTCGTTCCACAACTCCAGCAATATCTGGTTCTCTTTGACGCGCTGGCCTTTTTTCACCAGCAGATGCGCGATCTGTCCGCCTGCCGGTGGAGCCAGCTTGGCGCGTCGACAGGCCTTGACCGTTCCCGCGCGTGTGTTGCTGACCGTCGCCTCCACCAGACCGCGTTCGACCTTGACCAGCTGCACGTATAAGGGCGCTGCGCGCGTGAAATACCAGGCCGCAATCGCCAGCAGCACCAGACCTGCCAGCCACAGCAGGTAACGAAAAAGAGTATTACGCTTGTCGCGCATGGAAAAAGTCATACCAGCCCTTTATAAAACCAACAGCCGCATTATCCTGCTACGAGCTAACTTTGTTTATCTCAACACTGATATGCACCAGCTCTTCGTGGATGCTTAATTGTTTCTTGAAGTATTCCGGCGACACCTCATTATCCGTCGCGAGGCCGAGAATGCAAGCGAACTTGCCTTTGCCGACGCGCCACACATGCAAGTCGCAGATTTGCGCCTTGATCGGCGAGGCCGCAATGACTTCGCGTATCTCGTCCACCACGGGAACATTCATCTCGGCATCGAGCAGCACCCGGCCGGTATCGCGCAACAAACCATAGGCCCACACGGAAACCATTGCGGCGCCGACCAGCCCCATCACCGGGTCCAGCCAGCTTGCCCCCCACAGCTTGCCGCCAAATAACGCGATGATCGCCAGCACCGATGTCGCCGCATCGGCCAGCACATGCATATAGGCCGAGCGCAAATTCAGATCATGATGGCCGTGGTGGGCATGGTCACCGTGATCGTGATGCTCGTGTCCATGATCATGGTGATGTCCGTCCTTGAGCAGCCACGCGGAAACCAGGTTGACCAGCAGGCCGACGATTGCTATCACGATCGCCTCGTTATAATGAATAGGACTGGGCGCGATCAGACGCTCGACGGATTGATAAATCATCAATCCGGCCACCATCACCAGAAACATCGCGCTGGTATAGCCGCCCAACACCTCGATCTTCCAGGTGCCGAAAGAAAAACGCGGATCGTGCGCGAATCTTCTGGCGCAAACATAGGCCAGCAGCGACAGCCCCAGGGCGACTGCATGCGAACTCATATGCCAGCCATCGGCCAGCAGAGCCATCGAGTTGTAATACCAGCCACCCGCGATCTCGATCACCATCATCACCGCAGTGAGGATAGCTACGCGCAGCGTGCTTTTTTCGGCGAGCGGATTGCCCTCGTCGAATCTGTGGGAATGTTTCAGGCTGTCGGCGGCAAGAGCTTGTGTCATGGGAAAATTCAGCATGATGAATTGGGGAACTGATCGGAATATTTGGTGCTGGAGAGAGGAATCGAACCTCCGACCTACGCGTTACGAGTGCGTTGCTCTACCAACTGAGCTACTCCAGCAAATACCGGCAAATTATAGAGGACGGGCTGCATTTAACGCCAGCGATATTCCTCTATTGGAAGGGGTTGGGGATTTCCTTCGATTTCATTGACCAGCAGTTCCGCGCTGGCTAAGGACATGGTCACGCCGTAGCGAAAATGTCCGCTGTTGGCGTAGAGGTTGGTGATGCGCGGATGCCGCCCGATGGTCGGGACGTTGTCCGGCGAACCGGGACGAAAGCCTGCCCAGTGTTGTATCGGCTGACGGCCATGCCAGTCCGGAAAAATCTCGCACACGCGCTGCAACAAACTGTCGCGCGCCTCTATCGTCGTGGACTTGTCGAAGCCGACATCTTCCAACGTGCTGCCGACCAGCACATGGCCATCGCGGCGCGGGATCAGATACAAGTCTTGCCGGAGCAGGATTTGCTGGAACGGCGGAGTATCGAATTTGAACAGCAAGATTTGCCCGCGTATCGGGCGGATGTCCATGTTGAGCGCGTGTTCGCCCAGCAACATTTTGCTCCATGCGCCCGCCGCGACAATGTAGGCATCCGCAACCAGTTTGCCTCGCGTGGTTTGCAGCGCAACCACACGCTCGCCTGCGATCTCGAACTTCTGTACTTCATGCTGCTCGAGGATCACGCCGCCTTGCATTTCCACATGCGCACGCAACGCATGCAACAGGCGCGGATTGCGCACTTGCGCAACTTCCGGCAACAGCAGCCCTTCGCCCTGCCGCGCATGAGAATTTTCGGGCAAATAATCTGCAATATTGACATGCTGCAACGCAACCTGATGTTGCTCGCACCATCGTGAGGCCAACGCTGCTTGATACGGCGGCAACAGCAACATACCGCTGCGCTGATATTCAGGATCGATGCCGGTGGCATCATGCAGCATCGCGGCGGCATCAGTGAACATGTTCATGCCGCGCTGCGCGAGCCGCGTGACAGACTCCTGATAATCCCACGGACACAACGGCGAGAGGATGCCGCCACCGGCCCAGGATGCTTCCTGCCCGACTGCGCCGCGCTCCACCAGCGTCACGCGATAACCCGCTTGCAGCAGAGCTTCTGCGCTGGTCAAACCGACCGCGCCGCCGCCGACAATCAGGAAATCCGTTTGCATGTGTTAAAGAGAATCAGGGATGCAAGTTCAGGATTTCGCGACAATCGGAATCAAGGTCTTGGGCAACGGGAACACCACGTTCTCGATAATGCCATCCAGCTCGATGGCGCGCTGTGCGCCGAGTTGTTGCAACCGTCCGATCACACCCTGCACCAGCACCTCCGGCGCTGATGCGCCGGCGCTGATGCCCACACGCGCTTTGCCTGCGAACCACGCCGGCTGTAATTCACTTGCATCATTCACCAGATAGGCCGGCACCCCGACATTCGCCGCGACTTCGCGCAGACGGTTGGAATTCGAGCTGTTCGGCGAACCTACCACGATCACCACGTCGCATTGTTTGACCAGCATCTTCACCGCATCCTGGCGGTTCTGCGTGGCATAACAGATGTCGTCTTTCTTCGGGCCGATAATGAACGGGAAGCGCGTTTTAAGCGCGGCGATGATCGCGCCGGCATCGTCTATCGACAGCGTGGTTTGTGTGACGTAAGCGAGATTTTTTTCGTCGTTCACGTTGAGAGCGGCAACCTGATCCGGCGATTCCACCAGAAACATGCCGCCATTGCCGCCGTCTTCACTTTGGCCCATCGTGCCTTCGACTTCGGGATGCCCGGCATGGCCGATCATGACAATTTCCTTGCCCTGCTCGCGCATCCGCGACACTTCAATATGCACCTTGGTCACCAGCGGGCAAGTCGCATCGAACACGGTCAGCCCGCGCGCTTCGGCCTCGTGACGCACAGCTTGCGACACACCGTGCGCACTGAAGATCAGGATGCTGCCGCTGGGCACATCCGCCAGATCCTCGATGAAGATCGCACCCTTCTTGCGCAAACCATCCACGACAAATTTGTTGTGCACCACTTCGTGACGCACATAAATCGGCGCGCCGTGCAGAACCAGCGCGCGCTCGACGATCTCGATCGCGCGATCAACCCCGGCGCAAAAGCCGCGCGGATTAGCCAGCAACAGTTCCATGTGTGTCTTTCTTGAAGCTCTCTAAAATGAGTAAAAATGCACCGCAGGTGATAGCCGAATCGGCGAGGTTAAACGCGGGAAAGTAATGCTCGTCCCAATGGAACGACAAAAAGTCCACCACATAACCATACGAAATTCGATCGATCAGATTGCCCAATGCACCGCCGAGTATCATGCTCAACGCCAATGCAAACAACACTTGCGCGCGATGTTTGCGCAACAGCCAGATTATCCACGCTGACGCGATGATTGCGATGATGCTGAACAGCCAGCGTTGCACACCACCAGCTTCGCTGAGAAAGCTGAACGCTGCGCCGGTGTTATGCGCCAGCACCAGATTGAATACGCCGAGCACGGTGAAACTTTCGCCAAAATAAAAGTGGTTGGTGATCCACGCCTTGCTGAGTTGGTCGAGCACGATCACCAATGCACTCAACGATAACCAACGATTAAGCATATTTGCGCACCTCGCCGCTGCCATACAAATTGCTCACGCAACGACCGCACAGCGTAGCATGTGCAACATCGATGCCGACATCTTCACGGTAATGCCAGCAGCGATCACACTTGGTGTGGTCGCTGGGCATAACTTCGATGCCAAGCCCCGCACCTTCGCGGTGATGCAACGTGGCGCGCGAGGTGATGAAGACGAACTTCAGGTCATCACCCAAACGCTTGAGCGATTCATATGCTTCGCCGAACGCATAAACGTCCACTTCGGCAGCCAACGCCGAGCCTATAACACCAACGGCACGCTGCTCTTCCAGCTTCTTGTTTACCAATTCACGAATGTTGCGAATGTCCCACCAGATATTGACCTCCAAGCCGCTTAGCCCGGCATCAGGAAGCGCATACCACTGCTTCTCGAACACGCTCACGTCATTCTTGCCGCTCAAAACCTCCCACACCTCTTCGCCAGTAAAGCTTAAGATAGGTGCGATCAATCGTGTCAACGAATGCGTGATGTGATACAGCGCGCTCTGTGCCGAACGACGCACGGGAGAATTTTCTCCGGCTGTATACAAACGATCTTTCAGTATATCGAGATAGAAACCGCCCAAATCTTCTGAGCAGAAAGCGAGAAGCTTTTGCACAGCCGTATGAAATTCATACTTCGCATAGCAACCGCTTATAGGATGAGTCAGTTCATCTTGCAATTTCTGCGTCATCGCCAGCGCATAACGGTCGATCTCAAGCCATTGCTCGACGGGTATCGCGTCGCGTTTCACATCAAAGTCGGCGATGTTCGCCAGCAGGAAGCGCAGCGTATTGCGGATACGCCGGTAGCTTTCCACCACGCGTTTCAGAATCTCGTCGGAGATGGTCAGCTCGCCGGAATAATCGGTCGATGCCGTCCACAGGCGCAGGATGTCGGCACCGAGCGTGTCGAAGATCTTCTGCGGTGCGATCACATTACCCTTGGATTTCGACATCTTGTGGCCGCTGCCATCCACGACAAAACCGTGCGTCAGCAAGGCGTTGTATGGCGCACGGCCATTGATCGCGCAACCGGTCAGCAAGCTGGACTGGAACCAGCCGCGATGCTGGTCCGAGCCTTCCAGATACAGGTCGGCAGGTGCATGCAATTCCGAGCGTCGCTGCAACACCGATGCGTGTGTGGTGCCCGAATCGAACCACACGTCCAGCGTATGGCTGAGCTTCTTGTAATGCTCCGCCTCTGCACCCAGCAAGTCGACCGAGTTCAGGCTGAACCACGCTTCGATACCGTCGCGCTCGACCAGCTTAGCCACCTGCTCCAGCAATTGTGGTGTGCGCGGATGTAACTGCATGGTTTCCTTGTGCACGAAGAACGGCATCGGCACACCCCAGTTGCGCTGGCGCGATACGCACCAGTCGGGACGATTCTTGATCATCGCCTCCAGTCGCGCGCGCCCCCAGGACGGGAAAAATTCGGTTTGTTCGACGGCCTGATTCGCCAGATCGCGCAAGGTCGGTTGCTCGCCATGCGCCTGCTGCATCATGCCGATGAACCACTGCGGCGTGGAACGAAAAATGATCGGCGTCTTGTGGCGCCAGCAATGCGGATAGCTGTGTTTGAGCTTTTCCTGATGCAGCAAATGCCCGCTCGCCTCCATCGCTTGCAGCACGATGTCGTTGGCCTTCCACACGAACACGCCTGCCAACGGCACACCGCCGACAGCTGACGTGGTCGAGATGAACTTGCCGTCGTCGCCGACCGGGTTCTCGTTCGGCAGGTTGTAGCGCTGGCCGACCACATAGTCGTCCACACCGTGCGCGGGTGCGGTGTGCACCAGGCCGGTACCGGCTTCCAGCGTGACATGCTCGCCGCAGATGATGGGCACGATGCGCTCGTAGAACGGATGCTGCAATGGCAACCCTTCCAGGGCCGCACCGTAACAAGTGGCCGCGATACCGTCACCGCGATCGTTGCTCCCGCCCAACTGATAGCGCGCCAGACACTGGGTGGCGAGATCAAATGCGAGTATCAGATAGCCCTTGGAGGTTTTGATCAGATCATATTGCAGCTCAGGATGGACGCTCACGGCCTGATTGGCGGGCAGTGTCCAAGGCGTCGTGGTCCAGATCACCGCATACACACGGGCATCGCCCGGCAACGACACGCCGAATGCCTTTGCCACTGCGTGCTTGTCCTTGACCTCGAAACCCACATCGATCGCTTGCGAGACTTTATCCTCGTATTCCACTTCCGCCTCGGCCAGTGCCGACTGGCAATCCAGACACCAGTTCACTGGCTTGCGACCTTGATACAGATAACCGCGTTCGTTGATCTTGCCGATTGCGCGCATGATGTCGGCCTCGGTCTTGAAATCCATCGTCAGATAAGGATGGTCCCAGTCGCCCAGGACGCCTAGGCGGATGAAATCTTTCTTCTGGCGTTCGATCTGCTCGGCGGCATAGGCGCGGCACAGCTCGCGGAACTGCGCTGGCGGAATCGCCTTGCCGTGTTTCTTCTCCACCTGCAACTCGATCGGCAAGCCGTGACAATCCCAGCCCGGCACATAAGGCGCATCGAAACCGCTCAGCGTCTTGCTCTTGATGATGATGTCCTTGAGTATCTTGTTCACCGCGTGGCCGATGTGAATGTCGCCGTTCGCATACGGCGGGCCATCGTGCAAAATAAATTTCGGCTTGCCCAGTTTGGCCGCGCGGATCTTCTGGTAGCGCTGCTGTTCCTGCCAGCGCGCCAACATCTGCGGCTCGCGACGGGCCATATCGCCGCGCATCGGGAAAGTGGTATCGGGTAGATTCAGCGGATATTTCTTTTTGTCTTCAGTCATGTTGTTCGAACCATTTTTTTGCGTGCTCCACATCCAACGCAATTTGCCGCGTCAGCGTTTCCACATCGGGATATTTTTCTTCATCGCGCAGCTTTTGCAAAAACTCCACGCGTAAATGTTTGCCATAAATCTGTTGCGAAAACTCGAACAGATGCACTTCCAAAACCGGCTTGGCATCCAGCTTTACGGTCGGGCGCACGCCCAGGCTGGCCACGCCCTGCAACACGCCCAGACCTTCGGCATGCGCGTTCACCACATATATTCCGCACAGCGGCGGGCGGTTGTGCTTCAGCTGGATATTCGCGGTGGGGTAACCGATCTTCCTGCCCAAACTATCGCCATGCACTACCCGCCCGCTGATGCTGTAATGCCGTCCCAGATAACGCTGTGCGGCCCGCAACTGTCCGGCAGCCAAAGCCGCGCGCACCGCCGTGCTGGAAATTCGCACGCCGTCGTGCTTTACGCTGTGTACCGCTTGCACCGCAAAACCCTGCTTGGCCCCGATTTTTTCCATCAGCGCAAAATCTCCGACGCGCTCGCTGCCGAAGCGAAAGTCGTCGCCGATCAACACGAACCGGGCCATCAATTTTTCATGCAGCACATTGATGAATTCCGCCGCACTCATTTTTGCAAAATGCGCGTTGAAGCGGCACACGTGCACACGGTCGATGCCTAACGCGGCCAGAAATTCCAGCTTCTCGCGCAGACTGGTCAGCCGCGCCGGGGCTTGCTGCGGGGTAAAGAACTCGCGCGGATGCGGCTCGAAGATCACCACCGCAGTCAGCAACCCGCGCGCGCGCCCCGCCGCAATCAACTCGTTCAACAATGCCTGATGACCCAGATGCGCGCCATCGAAATTACCTATCGTGAGCGCGACAGGGTGAGTATCAGAGGAATATAGACCGCGTTGAATTTTCATGGTCGCGAATTATACCGTAGGGGCGTATGGCATAACCAACCACTTGACAGCCGTTTGGAGGTTGCATAGTGGGATGGCTAGTTGTTTTATCAATACGCCTTATCACAGAAGGCGTATGCCATACGCCCCTACGCCGTCCCACCCACCGTCAACCCATCAATGCGAACAGTAGGTTGTCCCACACCGACCGGCACGCTCTGACCTTCTTTGCCGCAGGTGCCGACACCGGGATCGAGCGCCATATCGTTGCCGATCATCGAGATGCGCGTCAGCACATCCGGACCGTTGCCGATCAGCGTCGCGCCCTTCACCGGGTGGGTGATTTTTCCGTCTTCGATCATGTAGGCTTCGGAGGTGGAGAACACAAATTTGCCGTTAGTGATGTCCACCTGACCGCCGCCGAAATTTACCGCGTACAGGCCGTGTTTTACCGAAGCGATGATTTCTTTCGGGTCTTTGTTACCATTGAGCATATAGGTATTGGTCATGCGCGGCATCGGGATGTGCGCGTAGGATTCACGCCGCGCATTGCCGGTGACCGGCACCCCCATCAGCCGCGCGTTGAGCGTGTCCTGCAAATAACCCTTGAGTATGCCGTTCTCGATCAGCATGGTGCATTGGGTGGGGTTGCCTTCATCGTCCATCTGCATCGAGCCGCGCCGTCTGGCCAGTGTGCCGTCGTCCACGACCGTCACACCCTCTGCCGCGACGCGCTCACCGACACGGCCGGAAAATGCCGAGCTGCCCTTGCGGTTGAAGTCGCCCTCCAGTCCGTGGCCGATCGCTTCGTGCAGCAAAATGCCCGGCCAGCCGTTGCCCAGCACCACGGTCATGTTGCCTGCCGGAGCGGGTGCCGCATCCAGATTGACCACCGCCTGATGCACCGCACGGGCCGCATAATCGTGCAGCATGGCATCGTCGAAATAGGCATAATCGAAGCGTCCGCCGCCGCCTGCCGAACCCTGTTCGCGGCGACCGTTGCTCTCGATGATGACGGTGACCGACAGGCGCACCAGCGGGCGGATGTCGGCATTCATCAAGCCATCGTTGCGCGCCACCATCACCACTTCGTATTCGCCGGCCAGCCCCGCCATCACCTGCACCACGCGCGGATCGAGCGCGCGCGCGTAGCCTTCGAGGCGTTCGAGCAACGCGACTTTTTCCGCATCCTTGAGGCTGGCAATCGGATCGTCCGGCAGATAGATTTCGCGCCGCGAACCGTGACGTATAACAGGCACAGACTGCGTGCCGCCCTGCCGGGCAATCGCGCGCGTGGCTTGAGCCGCGCTGTCCAGCGCATTCAGGCTGATATCGTCCGAGTAGGCGAAGGCGGTCTTCTCGCCGCTGACCGCGCGCACTCCGACGCCCTGATCAATATTGAAACTGCCGGATTTGACGATGCCCTCTTCCAGCGACCAGCTTTCGGCTCGGCTGTATTGGAAATACAAATCGGCGTAATCGAGCCTATGCGCCATCATGCTGGCAAATACTTGTTCGATATGACCCGATTCAATGGAATAAGGCGTGAGCAGCGCTTGTTGCGCGGTGGCAAACAGCGTATCGAAAGAGGGGGTTTTATGTACGGGGTTCATCCCAATTCTTTCTTTAAATTAAGCACAGCTAAATAAAACACGATGCGTCAGCGCGGGCAAGCTGGTGCGCAGACTCGCCTGATACGACGGATTGACCTCGGCGACCACGACGCCGGAACCGCGCGGCAAACGATCCAGCACGCGCCCCCACGGATCGACGACCATGCTGTTGCCGTGTGTCTCGCGCCCGTTGATGTGATAACCACCTTGCGCTGCGGCAATCACATAAGACAGATTTTCAATCGCGCGCGCGCGCACCAGCACCTCCCAGTGCATCTTGCCGGTGGTCTCGGTGAACGCGGAAGGCAGCACGATGATGTCCACGTTTTTCATCGCACGGAACAGTTCGGGGAAACGCAGGTCGTAGCACACTGCAAGACCGATGCGGCCAAACGGGCTGTCCACCACCACCACTTGATTGCCCGGTTCTATCGTTTTGGCTTCGTGATAATTCTCGTTGCCCAGCTCGAGGTTGAACAAATGTATCTTGTCGTAGCGCGCCACTTGTTCGCCATGCTCATCGAACACCAGGCAAGTATTCCTGACCTTGTCCGGCGTGCTGGCTGCCAGCGGGATCGAGCCGCCCACCAGCCAGATTTTGTATTGTTTTGCCGTCTCACTCAGGAAGGTCTGGATTGGCCCCTGCCCCGGCTGTTCGCGCACCGCGACTTTGTCCTGATCGTTCATACCCATGATCGCAAAAAATTCCGGCAGCACCACCAGGCGCGCGCCTTGTTCAGCGGCTTTGGCGATCAGGCGCCGCGCCTCGCTCAAGTTGCCCGCGACATTCGGACCGGAGGCCATCTGAATCGCGGCGACCTTGAAGGCGTTAACCTGAGCAGCAATGCGTTGTTGCGTTGAATCACCTATAGACATGACTGATTTCCTATTCACAAAAATTATTTTTAATTTTCTGTTTACTTGGCCGGGCCTTCGCCAATCTTGACTACCTTGGGGTTGCTCCAGGTTCCGCTGACATTGTATTCAAACGACACCAATTTATCGAGCGGATTACCCAACAACTTGTCGGCGATGAGCGTTGCAATACCCACTGCCGGGTTTATCGCAAATATAGCCAGCAGAGATACGCTATCGCCTATGGCCGGAAAAACTTTCACACTCAGGTTCTGAGTTTCGTTATTCAAATCCACGCTGCCCTTCAATGCCACTTTGGCAGCCGAGCCATAAATATGGAACTCCTGAGTATTCATAACACCGTTTTTGATGACCGCCTCGCCAATGATATTGTCAAACTGAAAACCCTCGCTGAACACGTCGGTAAAACCAAGGGCGATATGTTTAGGCAAGTCTTGCAGACTGAGCACACTGAGCAATTTGCCTGCACCCGACTCCATTTTCAGGAAGCGGCCCTTACTGGTATCGAGCTTGAGTGTCCCGTTCAATGTGACAAAGTCAAATTCGTCCGGCCCGCCGAGCCACGACACATTGGCCGCCAGCTTGCCGCTGCCGCCTTTTACAGTATTGGGATAGCCCGAGCGGGCCAGAATTTTCCCCGCATCACTGATACTCAGCACCAGATTAACCTGGGTTTGCTGCTTTCCTGCCGTATCGCTCCAAACTCCATCGCCCACCAGGCTGCCATCCGGGTTGATGATGTTCAGACGGCGCAACCGCCAGTTCAGGCCTTCCGGATGTCCGACCAGTTCGAAATGACCGATCTGCTTGCCTAGTAGCTGCAGGTTCTCGATCGAAATATCCAGTGCGGGCAGATTGCCGGGATGAAATTGCGATGGCGGCGTGATGACGGCGCGTCCGGTTTTGTCGGGCTGCGCGGGTTTGACGGGGTCAGCCGAATCTCCACTCAACCATTGCAGATTGCTAAAACGCGCGCGAAACAGGTTGCCCGTTTCATACCCGTGCGGCTCCCACACCACGTCGCCGTTCAGTACGCTGCTGGACAGATGTGCTGCCAATCCGTCGCCACGCTTGGCGGCATCGATCTGCAACGCGCTGACGCTCTGCCCATAACCGGTTAATTTTCCGACACGCAGATTGACTCCGGCGATGGGTATTGCCGGGCTAGTCGCCTTATCGACAGCTTCACCCGATTTTTCCGCGCCCCCGACCAACCCATCCCAGCCTTGTATCGACAACACCGGCAAATTGCCGATCACCCACACGCCTGTCCTGAGCCCGGTCGAAGAGCCATCCTTGGCTCGCGATAACTTCTGCACCTTTTTTGATGCCAGCGCCTGGACACCGAGATTGACCATACCGCGCTTGATGACCATCGCACCGCGTTCATCGCGGCGTACCAGTCGCGCACTGAGCAGATTGCCCAGCTGAGCGGTAATTTCATCCTGCCCCGCGACAACAGAACCTTCCGCCTTGGGACAAGGCTCAATACAGGCTTTGTCTTTGGCAGGCTGCTTCGACCGGCTCAGGACAGGGTTCTTTTCCACGTGCAGTGCCAGCACCTCGTCGGCGCGTTTTGAAAATGGCTGAGGCAAACTGGAGCTGATCCCCTGTAAATTGGAATTAATGACGATCTGCGCGGATTTTTTTACCACGCGTATGTCGGCATCCCAGGCCGCACTGCCATGCAAATAATTGAGCAGAGGAAGTGGCTCCGTCTTGCGCAAAACATCGACGTTGCTGCGTCCTTTAAGGGTGGCATGCACCGCACCGCCCTCGCCGGTCTGCACATTGATGCTGGCTGCCCCACCCAATATTTCTGCCGATACGCCATCAGCTTGCATACCCGATTCAGTGAATGACAAAGCGCCGTGCGTGTTGCGCAACCACGGCACACCGACGCCCAAATCAATATCGTTATCCTGTACTTTAATCGTCCCGGACACTTTCACCGGCAAGTTCCCCTGTATCGGAATGCTCATGGACAAATCCAGATGCCCGTTGCCGCTGGCGGTGATGCCGTCGGTGAAACCGTCTATGTAACCGCGCACCGGACTCTTCTGGACGAATTCCAGCAATGAATTGCTCGCCGCCATCGCCTCGCCCTTTATCTCCAGCGACAAATTCGGGCTCATCATATTCGGCAAAACGACAGTGACATTTTTCAGGCGCGCGTTGAGTATCGTCGCCGAGGGCGACTTCACTTCCAGCTGGTTGCCGCGTATCAACAATTCACCGCTGATGTTTTCGATGCGCGGCCAACGCTTGTCGAATTCAAGCACCGCATCCTGCGCATGTCCGCCGATTTCAAATAGTGCATTTTTGGATCCGTCCAGCGGGAAGTCGCTCAGATTGGCTTTGATGCGCAGATGAAAATCATCGGTGTGCCCCGCCAGCAGCGCGCCGTTCAACCAGTCGTTTCCTTCCTTGTTCAGCGCGACCAGCGGAGTGTAACGGGCCGCGCGTTTGATATCGCCACGCGTCAAACTGGCCGTCAAATCCAGCACCCCGAAGGTGCCGGCCTGCGTGTGGTAACCGCCATATACATTGCCGGCCAGATCATCGTTGGCGACAGCGATGTTATCGACCGTGATAGCCAATTCCCCGCGTTCACGCTGCCAACCCGCCTGACCGGTCAGGGTTGCGAAAGACAACGGCTCCCGCATCACGCCCGGCGCATCCACCGTCAATCGGCGAGAATTGATACTGAGCCTACCACCCGCCTCATTTCCATCCACATCAACCGTCAAACCGGAAAAACCCGGCATCTTGCCGACCTGATTGACCGCCATGCTCTCGAAATGTCCCTTGAGTTTGTAACTGTCGAGTTGTTTGGGTGAGCCTTGCCATTGCGCATCCAGATTGGAAACCCGCCCTCTTGGCGCATACGCATCCAGACGCGCGCGCAGATCGGCTTCCATCGGCAAGAATTTTGTCAGCGCGACCAGGCTTTCCAATTGCAACAAGTTGGCGCGTATCTCTCCGTTCGATGTTTGGCCACTCGCTGCTTGGCCATTTGCGGCCTGACCGCCAGCAGGCTGTTGATTGCCTGTATTGACAGAGCGGAAATAAAAATCCGTAGGTTGAAATGCGAGGCCGTTTTGCAAGTGCATCGCCAACTGCCTGGAGGAAATTTCAAAACCGCCCGCCACTTCTTGCCAGGCGGCGCGACCGTGCAACTTGGTCACGACCATTTCAGGGACATCATCGCCAAGCTTGGTGACCACATCGAGCAAGTCCAGATCGGCGGTGATCTGCGACACACGACCGTCTTTGATACCCACCCAGCCGCGCAACGCACCACGGCCGCGACTGAATTCATCGGGCAAATCCAGCCAGGGCCGCCATGCGGTTACATCGGTGTAATCAAGCTGGGTAAATATCTGGCCTTGCCATATTCCAAAATTATCAAAACTTTCCCCGTGAAACTCACCGCGCACATCCAGCGGGGTCGCCAGTTCATCGGGCGGTATCGCACGCAACGCAAAACGGTGTCTGCTGAACAAATTATCGACACGCAAATTGACCTGTTGCAACACCAGCGGCGGCGCAGCGCGCTGCTCGTCGATCCAAACGATCAGCGCATTGCGCACCATCATGTTCGACTGATGCAACAACCAGTCGGCCAAATTGTTATCGCCGCCTTTTTTGGAAAGCGCCACGCCGCCGATAAAAAACTTTCCTTGCACATCCCGGCGTATCAGCAACTCCGGCCTGTCGATTTCCAGGCTGGCCAGCCTGAGTTCTGCGGTGAACAGCGACATCCATGAAACGTCGCCTTCAATGCGTTGCAGCACCAATGCGGGTTGGCGCTGCTCATCCAGAATGCGCACATCGGTAAAATTCAGGTGCGGCAGAAATCCCTGCCAATCACCCTGAATCTTGCCGATGGTGACCGGATTTCCTATCGCGCCTGAAAGAGAAGCGGTGATCTTGTCATGATATTGCTCGATATCAGGCAATAGCCAATAGCGCAGCACGATGATCGCAAGTGCGCCCATCACAGCCGCAAGCGCCAACACGACGAGGATGATCCGCGACAGCCATTTTAAGCCGTGCCTGATCAAACGAATGGGAAAATATTTCAACATGATTCCAGTTATTGGTAACTAGCCGTCAGACACTTTCGACTAGTCGGTGATTACAATTTGATTTAACTTGCCACTAGCATTTAACGACTAGCGACTAACCGCCAATCATAAGACAATGCGTATTCTAACTTAAGGCGCCCATGAATACCGCAAACTCACTGCCCACGACCATAGCCACCTTGTTGCAAAGGACATTGCACTGCAGCCGTTATGCAAAAAGAGCGCTGGAGGCAGACCAACGCCTGCTGGATTGGTTGCAGGAAAACTACACTACACCGTGCAGCCGCATGGAAATGCAGGACTTGTTGCAACAGTCCGGGCTCAATCTGGACGACGAAATTGAATTGGCCCAAGCCGTGCGCCGCTTGCGCAAACAGGTGATGGTCAAGCTGATTCTGCGCGATCTGAATGGGCTGGCCGACTTGAACGAGGTCATGCAAGCCATGACCGCGCTGGCCGAGGTGTGCCTGCAGTATGCGCAAGCCTGCTTGATGCTGGCATTGCATGCGAAATTCGGCAGCCCGATCGGCGAATTAAGCTCGACGGTGCAGGAATTAATGGTCGTCGCGATGGGCAAACTGGGCGGCGGCGAATTGAACGTCTCATCCGATATTGATTTGATTTTTGTGTATCCGGAAGACGGTGAAACCGATGGCCCGCATACGCTCTCCAACCACGAATTCTTTACCCGGCTGGGTCGCCGCCTGATCAACCTCATCAACGAACTCACCGCCGACGGCTATGTGTTCCGCGTGGATATGCGGCTGCGCCCTTATGGCGACAGCGGCCCGCTGGTGACGAGTTTTGCCGCACTGGAAGAATATCTGATCAGCCAGGGCCGCGAATGGGAACGTTATGCATGGATCAAGGCGCGCGTCATCGAACTGGCCAATAATCCCACAACGGTCGATTCGCAAGCGCCACGTTCCCAGACCAGCCAACAGGCCACTGAGCTGACGCAGCTGGTGCAACCGTTCATTTACCGAAAATACCTCGACTTCGGCGCGATCGATTCGATGCGTCAATTGCACGCACAGATTCGCCAGGAAGTGCTGCGCCGCGATCGTCTCAACAACATCAAACTCGGCCCCGGCGGCATACGCGAGATCGAATTCACCGCTCAGGTATTCCAGCTGATACGCGGCGGGCAGGATGCCAGGCTGCGCATCCGTCCCACCCGACGCGTACTGCAACAGCTGGCCGAAAACGCGCAATTACCGGGACAGGTGGTTGCCGCTCTGGATGAGGCCTACGTGTTTTTGCGCAATCTGGAACACCGCCTGCAATATCTGGATGACCAGCAAACTCAGGAATTACCCGAAAAAGCCGACGATCAGGAAATCATCGCCGAGGCGATGGGCTTTGCTGATTACGCCGCGATGCTCAAAGAGCTTGATCGCCATCGCGCACTGGTCAGCCAGCAATTCGGGCAAATTTTCGGCGCGCCGGTTGAAGAACAATCCGAAAAGCTTTTGGACGGGCACCCGAACGATTCGCAACTATGGCGCGAGGAAATCACCGCAGACGAATTGAACTCCCGCCTCGAAAAACTCGGTTATCGTGCAACACCGGACAGCGCGCAACGCCTGCTGCAACTGCGCGCCGGCAACCGCTACCGGCAATTGCCCGAATTGAGCAGGCAGCGACTGGACAAACTTATCCCGCAATTCATCACACTGAGCGCACAACACGGCGACCCTGACGCGACGCTATCCCGTCTGCTGACCCTGCTGGATGCCATCAGCCGCCGCGCAGCCTATCTCGCCTTTCTGGCCGAATATCCGCAAGCGTTGCAACGCCTGACCGCGCTGGTCGCCGCCAGCAGTTGGGCCAGCGATTACCTGACACTGCACCCGGCGTTGCTCGACGAATTGCTGGATGCGCGCGAGATGTATCAGCCGCCACAGTGGCAGCAAATCGACCACGACTTGCGCACCCGCCTGGATGACTGCGCTGCAGATGCCGAGCGGCAACTGGATGTGTTGCGCATGGCGCAACAGGAACAGACTTTTCATCTGCTGGCGATGGATCTGCAAGGCTTGTTGCCGCTGGAAAAACTCAGCGATCATCTTAGCGATCTGGCTGATTTGATGCTGCGCCATGTGCTGAGGATATCTTGGGCGACCGCACGCAAACGCCATCGCGATGAACCGAAATTCGCGATCATCGCGTATGGCAAGCTGGGCGGCAAAGAGCTGGGCTACGCCTCCGATCTCGATCTGATCTTTTTGTATGACGACGACCATCCCGATGCACAGGAAAATTACGCGCGGCTGGGGCAACGCATCAACACGATGCTCGGCAGCTATACCTCATCGGGGCGTTTGTATGAAACCGATCTGCGCCTGCGCCCGAACGGCGCGAGCGGCTTGCTGGTGAGTTCGATCGCGGCGTTTTCCGGGTATCAGAAAAACGAGGCGTGGGTGTGGGAACATCAGGCTTTGACGCGCGCCCGCTTCAGTGCGGGTGATGCACAGGTCGGCACCGCCTTCGAGCAAATCCGCCAGCAGGTTCTGTGTCAAAAACGCGACCTTGCAACGCTACGCGATGAAATTCTGTCCATGCGCCAGAAGATGCACGATGGCCATTCCAATGGCAGCGACTTATTCGACATCAAGCACGACCGCGGTGGCATGGTGGACATCGAATTCATCGTGCAATATCTGGTGCTGGCTTATGCCCATCAACACCCGCAATTGACCGCCAATATTGGCAATCTGGCGTTGCTCAAACTCGCGGGCGAGCTGGGTCTGATCCCTATCGAACTTGCCGAACAGACCCGCACGCTGTATCGCACATTGCGCCAGACCCAACATCGGATGCGCCTCAACAATCTTTCGCCATGCCGTATTGAACAAGGCGATATCGATACCGCCGCAAGCCGGAAGTTATGGGGAATACTTTTTGAAGAGGGTCTCTAAAAATCGGTCGCGCGATGCAACCGTTGCGCGATGCTCTCCGCGTTCTTAAGCAGTCAGAAGAAATTCAAGCGGGAGGAGCAGAAATTGCCTGCGCCGCCAGCGTCAATATCTTTGCCGGATGCGTAGCACCGATAGGACGTGCAGAGAGGCGATACATGACCATTTCGCCTTTACCCTTGACGTTTATTGTGGCGGGCGGCTCGAATGCATAGTCGTGACGAATGCGATTATATGTGGTCTTGTCTACCTGAATCACCCCTTCTACGGCCTCATCGGTGAGCCGGCTGGCCACGTTCACCGTATCGCCCCACAAATCATAGATAAAGCGTTTGGTGCCGATCACCCCGGCAACGACGGGTCCTGTGGCTATACCACTGTGAATATCCAGCTTGAAACGGGACAGTTCCGGATGATTGACCACAAAGTCACGCATCTCCAAAGCCATATCAGCAATGTCGTTGGTGTAATTTGAATTGTTGCGATTCAATCCGCCGACCGCCATATAGGCATCACCAATCGTCTTGATTTTTTCCACGCCGTATTTTTCACACAGCTGGTCGAAGGCGGAAAAAATCGTGTTCAGCAAACCAACCATTTGCTCCGGTGAGAGCGACTCGGTCAGTTGTGTGAAATTTACCAGATCAGCAAACATCACCGTCACATCCGCATGCCCATCCGCGATCAAACCCTGATGATTCTTCAGTCGTTGCGCAATGCTGCTCGGCAGCACGTTAAGCAACACACGTTCGGATTTCTTCTGCTCTTCGGCCAGCAATTGATGCTGCTGATCAAGCTGTTTTTTGATCTTGTCCATAGCCACGACAAAGTAGCGCACCAGAAAATAAATAATCGAGGACATCGCGGCAAAGTTAAGCGCAAAGAAGAAACCGATGGTTTTCATCGTTAATCCGTTATCGCTTCCGGAACCCAGATAATAATCAAAGAATCCAGATATCACGGTCATCACCATGTAAGCCGTAAACCAGGGGATGGAATCGCGCCAACCCGAAACAACCAGCGCACCTATCGGTGCGAGCAACGCCCATAGCATCACGCCGCTGGCCGTGACGGAACTGCCGATGCTCCATTGCATGATGAACGGAACAAACAGGAACAGACTTAATTGAACGAAGCGGAATATTTCGAAATTTTTGGTTTTTAAATAATGCACCAGCGAAGCCACTGAAACCACCTGGTAAATCAGGGGGACATTGGTTGAGAAATACAGCCCCATTATCCAGTAGATCGCCAGCCACAGCATCACCGCCAGATTCATGAAGGCGCAGGCGAAAATCAACAAATCCCGGTGTAACTTGTCCTCTTGCGCGTAGGGCGCTTCTTCACTGACTTCAGGATATTTTTGCATTTATATAATCTCCAGCAAGAACCGTCAGGAACCAAGTCCCAAGGTACAAATGAGCATCTATTCTAATCATACCTGATTTAATCATGAATAAAACAATTCAAGCGAGCCGGTAAATTTAGCATCGCTGCTTCATAAATCAGCCAGAAAGGGCTAGAATCCGCCCTTTGCAACTGATCAATTAAAGGAATCTCAATTATGTCGATGTCCGACCGCGACGGTTTTATCTGGTATGACGGCAAACTCGTACCCTGGCGCGATGCGACCACGCACGTGCTGACCCACACCCTGCACTACGGCATGGGCGTATTCGAGGGTGTACGCGCATACAAAACCACCAGCGGCACAGCGATCTTCCGCCTGCAGGAACACACCGACAGGCTGTTCAATTCGGCCTATATCTTCAAGATGAAAATGCCGTATGACAAGGAAACGCTGATGGAGGCACACCGCGAGGTGGTGCGCGCCAACAAGCTGGAATCCTGTTATATCCGCCCGATCGTGTTCTACGGTTCGGAAGCGATGGGCATTGCCGCCACTGCTCTGAGCACGCATGTTGCCGTCGCGGCCTGGCCGTGGGGCGCGTATCTCGGCGCGGAAGGCATGGAAAAAGGCATACGCGTGAAAACGTCGAGTTTCACCCGCCATCACGTGAACATCAACATGTGCCGTTCCAAATCGGTCGGCACCTACACCAACTCGATTCTGGCGCACCAGGAAGTGGCGCATGACGGCTACGATGAGGCGCTGTTGCTTGATGTGGACGGCTACGTGGCCGAGGGTGCGGGCGAGAACATCTTCATCGTGAAGAAAGGTAAGCTGTACACGCCCGACCTGACGTCCTGTTTGGAGGGCATCACGCGCGACTCGATCCTCACGCTGGCGAAAGACCTGGGCATCGAGCTGATCGAGAAGCGCATCACGCGCGACGAAATATATTGCGCCGACGAGGCCTTCTTCACCGGCACCGCAGCGGAAGTCACCCCGATCCGTGAACTGGACAACCGCACCATAGGCGCAGGTAGTCGCGGGCCGATCACCCATCGTCTGCAATCCCTGTTTTTCGATTGTGTCAGCGGAAAAAATCCGCTGCATACCGATTGGCTGGCGCACGTATAAAAATTATTTAGCCACGGATAAGCACGGATAAATCCCGACCAACAAACAGGCGCAGCTCGCCTGTTTCATTCTCCGTCTTATCCGTAGCTAGATTGCCGTTTTTCGATATTCAGGAAACGCACATGCAAACCGACCACACCAGCACCATCGAAGTCACCGCCGCCGACCTGCCGCTGTATTGCCCCACGCCGAACATGAGCTTGTGGAATGCGCATCCCAAAATAGTCATTCCGCTCAATCATGGCGGCGAAGCACGCTGCCCGTATTGCGGCACGTTGTACCGGTTTGTGGGCGAACTGCCCAAGGCGCATCATTAAAAAAACCGCTGGTCAGATTAATTTAACCAGCAAAAACCAAATGCACAAAATATTGATCATCGCCCCGAGTTGGGTGGGCGACAACATGCTGATGCAGCCGATGCTGCAGCGCCTCAAGCAACGCCATCCCCAAAGCCGGATCGATGTGCTGGCCCCGCCGTGGACAGCCGCGTTGTTGCATGCCATGCCGGAAGTGCACGAGGTCATCATCAACCCGTTCCCGCACGGTGCATTGCAGCTTGGCGCACGCTATCAATTCGGAAAACAATTACGCGACGCGCAATACGATCAAGCCATCGTGTTGCCCAATTCGCTGAAGTCGGCACTCGTGCCGTTCTTTGCGTGCATCCCGGTGCGTACCGGCTTTGTCGGCGAAGTGCGCTATGGGCTGCTCAACGATGCGCGCAAACTCAACAAGAAAACCTTGCCGCTGATGGTGGAACGCTTCGCCCAGCTCGCGGAAGATTCTGGTAGTGCGATTCCACGTCCGTTGCCTGACCCCAGACTGGAAGTCTCTGCTGCTCAGCGCGATGCCACGCTGCACAAGCTGGGCTTGACGCTGGATAAACCCGTCGCGGTGTTTTGTCCGGGTGCCGAGTACGGTCCGGCCAAGCGCTGGCCAGCTAATTATTTTGCGGAAATCGCACAACGTCTGCAACACCGTGGTTATGCGGTATGGCTGATCGGTTCTGCCAAAGACCGTGAAGTCTCGGCCAAGATTATCGCGCTGGGCAATTCGGCGTGTCGCAACCTGTGCGGCAGTACCGATCTGACCGATGCCATCGCGCTGCTGTCCTGTGCGCAACTGGTCATCAGCAATGATTCCGGTCTGATGCATCTGGCTGCCGCGCAGGATCGACCGATGCTCGCGCTGTTCGGCTCCAGCAGCCCGCAATTCACCCCGCCGCTCTCCTCGCAAGCACAGGTCATCAAGCTCGACATCCAGTGCAGCCCCTGCTTCAAACGCGAATGTCCGCTGGGACATTTCAACTGCATGATGCAACTCACACCCGATCTGGTATGGAAAAAATTGCAACGAATTGATCACAACCTTAACTGATAATCGAGACACTCCATGTTGCGGAATTTACCCAAGGAAATTTTCAAGGCTTATGACATACGCGGCATCGTCGGCAAAACGCTGACGCCCGAAATCGTCGAAGCCATCGGTCATGCGATCGGTTCGGAAGCCACGGCGCGCGGGCAGCACACGATCGCGATTGGACGCGACGGCAGGCTGTCCGGCCCGGAACTGATCTCCGCCTTGGCGCGCGGCATTCAGAAAAGCGGTATCAATGTGATCGATGTCGGCTGCGTTCCCACGCCTATGGTGTATTTCGCCGCCTACCAGTTGCACACCGACTGTGCGGTGATGCTCACCGGTAGCCACAACCCGCCGGATTACAACGGCCTGAAAATGGTGCTGGCGGGTGAAACGCTGTCAGGTGAGACCATCCAGCAATTGCGCTCACGCATCGAGCAAAACAACCTGACGCACGGTCACGGCAGCTACACGCAACGGGACATCAGCGCGGAATACATCGCGCGCATCGTCTCCGACATCAAGCTGGCGCGCCCGATGCACGTCACCGTGGATTGCGGCAACGGCGTGGCGGGCGCATATGTCGCCAACCTGTATCGCCAGCTCGGCTGCACCGTGCAGGAGATGTATTGCGAAGTCGACGGGCATTTCCCGAACCATCATCCCGATCCGTCACAGCCTGAAAATCTGCAAGACCTGATCGCCGCGTTGCAGGACAACGACAGTGAACTGGGCCTCGCGTTCGACGGCGATGGCGACCGTCTCGGCGTCGTCACCAAAGACGGCAAGATCATCTACCCGGATCGGCAACTGATGCTCTACGCCGCCGATGTATTGAGCCGCAATCCCGGTGCGGAAATCATTTTCGACATCAAGTCCACGCGCAACCTGTTTGACTGGATACGCAAGCACGGCGGCAAACCGACACTGTGGAAAACCGGTCACTCACTGGTCAAAGCCAAGATGAAAGAGACCGGCGCGTTATTAGCTGGTGAGATGAGCGGCCATGTGTTCTTCAAGGAGCGCTGGTACGGTTTCGACGACGGGCTGTATACCGGCGCGCGCCTGCTGGAAATATTGAGCCGGGTGCAAAATCCGAGTGCCGCACTGAACGCGCTGCCGGATGCGTTCAGCACACCTGAGTTGCACATTCACACCGAGGAAGGCGAGAACCACGCACTGCTGGCACGACTGCAACAGACTGCGAAATTTACCGACATCAAGGAGATCATTACGCTGGACGGCCTGCGTGTGGAATACGCCGACGGCTTTGGCTTGGCGCGTCCGAGCAACACCACGCCGGTGATCGTGTTGCGTTTTGAAGCGGATACCGAAGCTGCGCTGCAACGCATCCAGAACGATTTTCGCAGGATATTCCAGCAGGCCGCACCTCACCTGAAATTGCCGTTCTGATGAATCGCGACCCTACCGCTCCGTCACAGCATTCTTCGCGGTGAAAATCATATTGCGCTGCTGCGGGTGCATCCAGTAGGCCAAACGCTCACGGAAGAATTCGGCGAACTGCACTAGGTCAGTCGGCTTGGCCACAAAACTGTTCGCGCCGGCCCGGTAACTCATCTGCACGTCATCCTGCGTGTATTCTGCGGAAAATACCAGGATGGGAATATCGCGCGTCTCATCATGCCCGCGCAGCGTGCGCAGCACCGCCAGACCATCCAGCTTGGGCAATTTCAGATCCAGCAGGATGATGTGCGGCAGATGTTCCCTTTTCTCGTGGGCGGCGCTGAACCAGTCTAGCGCGGCATCGCCCCCCCCCACCGCGATCAAATTTATCTCGGGACAAGACTCAGCCGCGGCGCGGCGCGCTAAATCTATTTGAGCCACATCGTCATCAACCAGCAACACGTTATAACGACCTGTGTCCACCTGTATCGCTCCTTAAGAGTGAGTTTTGATCCAATCTGCGACTGAGTCCAATGCTGTAGCCAGATGCTCAGGCTGCGTGCCGCCCGCCATCGCCATGTCCGGCCTGCCGCCGCCTTTGCCGCCGACTTGCTGCGCGACCATGTTCACCAACTCGCCTGCCTTGATTTTCCCAACCAGGTCCGGCGTCACGCCCGCGATCAGACTGACCTTGCCGTCGGCAACCGCTGCCAGCACGATCGCGGCGGATTTGAGTTTATCTTTCAACTTGTCCAGCGTCTCACGTAGCGCTGCGGCATCGGCGCCCACCATTTGGGCGGCCAGCACCTTCACTCCGTTGATCTCCACGGCCTGACCGACGAGCTCATCGCCTTGCGCGGAAGCCAGTTTGGATTTCAGCGCCGCCAGTTCTTTTTCCAGCGACTTCATGTTATCGAGGATTTGCACGATGCGCGTGGCAGCTTCATGCGGCTGAACTTTCACCGCATCGGCCACCTGACGCAACTGCTGCTGCTGCTGCTGGATCAGTGCCAGCGCGCCTTCGCCGGTCACCGCCTCGACGCGCCGCACGCCTGCCGCAACGCCGCTCTCTGCTACGATCTTGAACAGGCCGATGTCGCCGGTGCGCGCAACGTGCGTGCCGCCGCACAGCTCACGGGATGAACCGATGTCCAGCACCCGAACGATGTCGCCGTACTTCTCGCCGAACAACATCATCGCGCCGGTCTTCTGCGCATCCTCGATAGACATCACGCGCGATTGAGTCGCGGCATTGGCCAGAATCTCGGTATTCACGATGGCTTCAACTTTGAGTATCTCGGCGTCCAGCATCGGCTGGCTATGCACGAAGTCGAAGCGCGTCTTGTCAGGGTCAACTTGGGAGCCCTTCTGCTGCACGTGAGAGCCCAGCACCTCGCTCAATGCCTTGTGCATCAGATGTGTGACCGAATGGTTGCGCTCTGTGTGGCGACGTTTAGCCATATCCACACGGGCTGTAACATTGTTGCCGACGCTGAGTTTGCCGGTCTTCACGACACCGTGATGGCCGAACACCGTCGCCTGAATCTTCTGCGTGTCTTCCACCGCGAAGATGCCATGCACGCTGCGCAGCTCGCCACTGTCGCCGACCTGACCGCCTGATTCGGCGTAAAACGGCGTGTCATCCAGCACCGCCACACCCATCTCGCCCTCGTTCAATTCATTGACTGGTACACCGTCTTTGTACAGCGCCAGCACGTTCGCCTTGTGTTCCAGTGTGTCGTAGCCGTGGAAGGTAGTCGCAGGACCCGCGTACTCCAGGTTCGCCGCCATCTTGAATTTTCCGGCCGCGCGCGCCTGTTGCTTCTGCTGCGCCATCGCACGATCGAAAGCCGCAACGTCAACCGTCACGCCGTGCTCGCGACACACGTCCTGCGTCAGATCAAGCGGGAAGCCGAAAGTATCGTGCAGCTTGAATGCGGTTTCGCCATTGAATACATTGCTGCCCGCTTTTTTCATCTCGGCCAGATCTGATTCGAGGATAGCCATGCCATTCTCGATGGTCGCGAAGAAGCGTTCCTCTTCCAGCTTGAGTATGCCCTTCACGCGCACCTGTTCTGTAGTCAGTTCAGGGTAGGCCACACCCATCTGCTCGACCAGATCGGGCACCATCTTGTAGAAAAATGCGGCGCGTGCGCCGAGCTTGTAGCCGTGACGGATCGCGCGGCGGATGATGCGGCGCAACACGTAGCCGCGACCTTCGTTGCCGGGAATCACGCCGTCGGCGATCAGGAACGAGCAGGCGCGAATGTGGTCGGCCAGCACTTTGAGTGACGGGCTGTCCAAATCGGCGCAATGGGTCTCGCGCGCCGCTGCCTTGATCAGCGCCTGAAATAAGTCGATCTCGTAGTTGGCATGCACGTGCTGCAACACAGCAGAAATGCGCTCCAGTCCCATGCCGGTATCCACCGACGGCTTGGGCAGCGGATGCATCACGCCGTGCTCGTCGCGGTTGAACTGCATGAACACGTTGTTCCAGATTTCGATGAAGCGGTCGCCGTCTTCCTCGGGCGTGCCGGGCAGACCACCGGGGATATGTTCGCCGTGATCGTAGAAAATTTCGGTGCAAGGGCCGCACGGTCCGGTGTCGCCCATCATCCAGAAATTATCCGACGCGTAGCGAGCACCCTTGTTGTCGCCGATGCGTATCACCCGATCCGCTGCCAGCCCCATCTCGCGGGTCCAGATGTCATACGCCTCGTCGTCCTCGGCATACACCGTGACGTACAGTTTATCCTTAGGTAGCTTGAACACCACCGTCAGCAACTCCCACGCGTAATTGATCGCCTCGCGCTTGAAGTAATCGCCGAAACTGAAATTGCCCAGCATCTCGAAGAAGGTGTGATGGCGCGCGGTGTAACCGACGTTTTCCAGATCGTTGTGCTTGCCGCCGGCGCGCACGCATTTCTGCGAGGACGCGGCACGGGTATAGGGCCGTTTGTCGAAACCGAGGAACACGTCCTTGAACTGATTCATCCCCGCGTTGGTGAACAGCAGCGTCGGGTCTTCATGCGGCACCAGCGAACTGGACGGCACAACCGTGTGCCCCTTTGAGGCGAAGTAATCTAGGAATTTCTGGCGGATTTCACTGCTTTTCATGTTTTGCATCCATCGCTGATATCGTTGCAACAGGCGGCTCTCGAAGCATATT
>JADGRL010000009.1 GCA_017880865.1 Gallionella sp. | reverse complement strand
TGAAGCAATCAAGTTAGTCACAGAGCAAGGTCTGACGTGGGAGGAAGCCAGCAGAAAGTTGAACGTTGACACCAAACCATTACGCACCTGCCGAACTTCCTATGGATCCCTTGTATGACCGTCCCGTGATGGCACAATGTTGTCGGTCGCGAACGACCGCTTTACTGCTGCCTATTTTACATTCCGACAGTCGGCAAATGGCACATATGCCGTTTGACAGTGCCCTTCACTTTTTGCAAGCTCGCCGCCGTTATCCGTTAAAATCCGAGCAACACATTTTGGGAAGCACCGCATGAGTACCCCTCGTCGCTATACCTTGACCATCTCCTGCCCCGATCGCGCGGGCATCATCGCTGCGGTGAGCGGCTTTATCGCTCAGCACGGCGGCTTTATCGTCGAGGCGAGTTATCACACCGAGCAGGAGGCGCAGCTTTTTTTCATGCGACAGGAGATACGCGCCGATTCATTGCCGTTTGATGCCGACGAGTTCCGTCGTCGTTTTGCGCCGCTGGCTGCAGAATTTGCGATGAACTGGCAGCTTGCAGATTCCGCACAGAAGAAGCGCCTGGTGTTGCTGGTGAGCAAGCAGGATCATTGCCTGAACGATCTGCTGCATCGCTGGCGCAGCGGCGAGTTGCTGGTGGACATTCCCTGTGTGATTTCCAACCACGAGGATTTGAAAAGTTTTGTCGAGTGGCACGGCATCCCGTTCATTCATGTGGACATGCAAGCTGACAAGGCCGCTGCGTTCGAGCACATCGCCGCTTTGTTCGAGCAGCATCACGGTGATTGTATGGTGCTGGCGCGCTTCATGCAGATATTGCCGCCAGCGCTGTGCCAGCGTTTTCCGGGGCGCATCATCAACATTCATCACAGTTTTTTGCCGTCCTTCGTCGGAGCAAAACCCTATCACCAGGCCTATCTGCGCGGCGTGAAGCTGATCGGCGCGACTTGCCATTACGTCACCGACGAACTGGACGCGGGGCAGATCATCGAGCAAGACACGGTGCGCATCGATCACGGTGACACGGTGGATGATCTGGTGCGCTACGGGCGCGACATCGAGAGGGCGGTGCTGTCGCGCGGGCTGCGCTATCACGTGGAAGACCGCGTGCTGGTGTGCGGCAACAAGACCATCGTGTTTCGTTAATTCCGCTTTTTGAAAATCCTGAATCCGGTATTGAAGCGTTTGCAGAAGAAGGAATATAGCTTATGAAAAATCTCATACTCGCAGTCATTCTCTATTCCTTTGTGTCACCCGTTTCGGGATGGGCGGGTGCCGAACCCGCCGTCGTCTATTGGGACTCGGCGGCAGGCAAGATACTGCGTGCCCGTATCCCGGCCGATGCGGATTACTGGCAACTGGCCCCGACCTTCGCCACGCAGGTCACCCAGTCGTATTGTTCCGTGGCCAGCGCCGTCACCGTGCTCAACGCGATGCCGATCAAGAAACCCGTTGATCCGGCCTATGCGCCGTATGCCTACTTTACCCAGAGCAACTTCTTCACGCCCGAGGTCATCAAGATCATCAGCCCGCAGACCGTACTCGCGATGGGCATGACGCGTGAGCAGATGACTGACACCTTGTCTCGCCAGGGCGTCAGCGCAATCTCCATCGCTGGCGATACGCTTGATGAGGAGGGCCTGCGCACCTTGCTGAAGAAGGCGCTGGGAGATGATGGGCGGTTTGTGCTGGCCAATTATTTACGCGCGAATCTGGGGCAGGTAGGTGGAGGACACTGGTCGGTATTGGCGGCCTATGATGCGCAGTCCGACAGCGTGCTGATACTCGATGTGGCCAAGTACAAATATACCCCGGTGTGGGTCGGCATCGGTACGCTGTTACAGGCGATCGCCACGATCGACACGACCAGCGAGAAAGCGCGTGGACTGGTTATCGTGTCGAAGTAAAAAGGTTTGTTAAAAATAACTGATCGGTTGTTCGAGTTCCAATGTGCAGGCCATTGGCACCGTGCCCAAAAAGCTCAAGAGGAACTGGGTAGAAAAGTAGGGAAATAACGCCGTCGTTCAGGCGGCTAACCAGTCCCTAGGCAAGATCCTTGTCATCGGCATCCATGCGATCTGCATACTCGCAGGAAGCGACGTTTCCCCTGTCTTTAAATTCCAGAGTAACTGCACAAATAACTTTGTGCATGTCTTCTCGAATGCAAAGGTGATGTTTGCAATCGCCGCAGAGAAAGGATTCGTTTGTTTGGCTATGGGTCATTATGATTCTCCAATCATATTGATTGGGTAACGGGTGTCGACTTAGCCACTTCAAAATGAAGCGGCTTTGCATCGCTGTAAGCTCCGCATATAGCGTGCCAAATATTCATGCCTATATGGAATCAGCGTGTTGCTAAGTATTTTAGAATTAGCAGCGAAGTTTATTGACGACAAGCTGACTGTTGGTGACGAAATACTAACACTTGTTTATTCCAATTTTATTTCAAAACAGGGCACGATAAACCACGCCCTGTTTCTGGTGCCTGAGAAGATCAGGACTGACACCAAAAAAAAGGGCACCTTGCGGTGCCCTGAGGCGAAGCTTAGAGCTTCGAGGAGTAATTGTTTTAGTGGTTGTAAGCGTTCTCGCCGTGATCGGCCAGATCGAGACCTTCTTCTTGTGCTTCGTCAGTTGCACGTATGCCGATCGTTTTCTTCAGGATAAACAGAATCACGAAGGCAACGAAAGCAGACCATGCCAGCGTAATACCGACGGCCCAGAGCTGCGAGACAATTTGTCCCATCGCATCGAAATCACCGACCTTGTTGGCAACATAGTCATAAACGCCGGTGCCGCCGAGTGATGGATTGACGAATATGCCGGTGCCGATGGCGCCGATAATACCTCCGACACAATGCACACCGAACGCGTCCAGAGCATCGTCATATTTCAGCTTGTGCTTGAGCACGGTTACGGCGAAGAAGCAGATGATCGGAGCCACGGTACAGATAATCATCGCGCCGCCCACACCGACATAGCCTGCAGCCGGGGTGATTGCAACCAGGCCTGAAACGATACCGGAGCAGATGCCCAGCAGGCTTGGCTTACCCTTGACGATCCACTCGACAGCCGTCCAGGTAACGCCTGCAACGGCGGTGCCGAACAGGGTGTTGAAGAAAGCAAGGCCGGCTGCACCCGTGGATTCCAATGCGGAACCTGCGTTGAAACCGAACCAGCCCATCCACAGCATACCGGTGCCGATTGCAGTCATCATCAGGCTGTGCGGAGGCATGGCAATTTTACCGTAACCTTTACGTGGCCCCAACATCAGAGCGGCTACCAGTGCCGCGATACCCGCGTTGATATGCACCACGGTTCCGCCGGCAAAATCGATTGCACCTTTCTGGAACAACCAACCGGCGTGGCTATTGGCGATGTCACCTGCCTTAGCGCTGGTATAAGCATCGGGGCCGTCCCAGTACCAAACCATGTGAGAAATCGGCAGGTAGGCAAAGGTGAACCACAGGACGCAGAATATAATCATCGCCGAGAACTTGAAGCGTTCCGCGAAGCCGCCGCAGATCAGCGCGACCGTGATGGCAGCAAAGGTTAGCTGGAACACGCAGTACACGAAATCCGGTATGTACTGGCCTTTGCTGAATGTCGCAGCCACCGCCGTAGTCGGGTCATCGCCGGACATGAACAGCTTGTCGAGCGAGCCGATGAACGGTGCCAGTATGTTGCCCTCATGTCCCGCAGTAAACGCACCGCTGTAACCGTAAAATACCCAGAGCACCGCGATGACGCAGAATATCGCAAAGCTTTGCATGACGGTAGACAGTGCATTTTTCCCGCGCACCATACCGGCATAGAACAGGGCCAAGCCGGGGACGGTCATCAGCAGCACGAATGCGGTTGATGTCATCATCCAGGCGATGTCGCCCTTGTTGCAGTCGAAACCCTTGTCGCCGCATTTAGGGGTGGCGGCAGGCGCGTCCGCAGCAGGAGCGGCGGCGGCTGGTGCAGCTACAGCTGTGGTTGCAGTTGCGGCAGCGGGAGCCGCCGCTTCATCTGCAAAAGAGGGTGCTACCAGACCACACAGCACGGCCAGCAGCGCTAATGATGCTATAAATTGTTTCATGGCATGGTTCCTTATAAAGCTTCTGCGCCGGATTCACCGGTGCGGATGCGTATGACTTGTTCGAGGTCGGAGACGAAAATCTTACCGTCGCCGATCTTGCCGGTATTCGCCGCCTTCTCGATCGCCTCGACTACCTGATCAAGCATGTCGCTTTTAATCGCGGCTTCCAGTTTTACTTTAGGCAGAAAATCCACCACATATTCCGCACCGCGATACAGCTCGGTGTGACCCTTTTGCCGGCCAAAACCCTTGACTTCGGTGACGGTGATGCCTTGTACGCCAATGGCGGAAAGGGCTTCACGTACTTCGTCGAGCTTGAACGGCTTGATGATAGCGACGACCATTTTCATTTTGTAACCCTCCATTCAGTTGGAAATAATTAAAACTTGTAAATCGCTTCCAGTCCCAAGGAACTTTGAGCTTTACGTGCGATGCCATCGTTATAAGCGAACGAAGCCTTGTCCGAAGTATCCTTGCGCACTTCGCCGCGCAACTCCACATTCTTGTTTGGTGCATAACCCACGGTCAAAGTCGCTTCCTTCCATTTCTGAACTACGCCGGTGCGATAGCCATCCTTGTCATTGAAAGTCTCGCCACGGGCGGACAAACGCCACAAATCGTTGATCTGGTAGTTTGCATAAGCCGCCACGCCGCTCCACTTGGCTGAACCAGTTGAGCCACCGGCCAAAGGTGCGTTATTTTGTGAGCCGCCGTCATAGTTCAACGCAAAATTCAGGTTATCGGTCACGGCATAGGTGGCTACCACGTCAAGCAGATTGCGCTTTCCCTGTATGAGGTTAATCGGCGTCGATGATCCGCTAACTTGTTCTGCGCCATAGTGATCCATTACATTCAAGACGATGGTCTTGGTTGGAGTCAGCATCAGCCCAAGCTCAACATTCTTGTTTGGATGGAGGTCGTTTGCTTCATCCCAGCCGTTATTCACACCACCCATCAGGCTGACCGCATCCGATATTTTATAAGTGGAACGAAAGCCGGTGTGGGTAAACGGAATCGCGTAACCGAACAGGATGGAGCGCGAGAAGTTGGTGTTGGCGGCCGACTTGATATATTCCTGCCCTGCCTGGGTAATGAACTTACCGGCAATGGTCGTCCACGAACCGGAGGCATATTGAATAAAGGCTTGGGTAAGATCGTAGGTTTGCATTTGTGCATTAGGAGCCGGAGCAACTGATTGGGTACCAAATGAAGCGATAGTGCTGGCATCCTTGCCTAAGGTTAGGTCAACCAAGCCGCCGTAGCCTTCCGTAGGCTGTTTTGCGATAGTCAGGTCCAGCGCTTGCATGGTGAAGCTGTTGTGCGCGTAATCAAACACCCGGTCATTTGTGCCGCTGGTAAACTGACCCGTACCACTCAATGAGCTATAGGAAAAATCCAGGTCACCCGTTACGCTTATTCCCGACGCATCGAGAATGGACGACAGCGTGGGAACAGCTGGAGCCGCAGATGGAGCCGCAGCTGGAGCATCCGCTGCTAGTGCAACGCCAGGGACTGCTAATGCTGCCAAGATCAAAGAGTTCAACAGATTACGTTTCATCATGATTCCTTTCTTAAGTTGAGAGCGGGATAACAGTATCCGCACAAACACTACAGCAGCATCCGTGCCAAAGATTTATTTGGCAATAGAACAATAAGTTAAGCAAGATGCGTGGTTGCCACAAAAAGCCCGCGCACCAATTTCATGCGCACTGGCGATCATGCGCACCATCTGGTGCACCACATGAATGCATCATCAGAAAGCAGCGAATTTTGCTACACTGACCATCATTGCATTTCAGAGGAGCATCATCATGTTGAACTCGAAACTTTTTGAGGATCTTTCCGCCAAGCTGAGCGCGGCGGCTAACAGCGGACCCGCCCGTGACTTTGAAAAGAACGCCCGCGCACTGCTCGCGCAAGGTTTCGCCAAACTCGATCTGGTGACGCGCGAAGAATTCGACGTGCAGACGCAACTGTTGGCTCGCGCCCGTGAACAACTGACCGCACTGGAAGCACGGGTTGCGGAGCTGGAAGCTCTACGCAACACGGCAACAAAATAACATGAGCCTGGCTGTGCTATACAGCCGCGCATTAACCGGCATGGAGGCGGCGCTGGTCACCGTCGAGGTGCACATTGCCAATGGCCTGCCCAACTTTACCATCGTAGGCCTGCCGGAAACCGAAGTTAAGGAAAGCAAAGACCGCGTGCGCGCCGCACTGCAAAATTGTCATTTTGATTTTCCAGCCCGGCACATCACCGTCAATCTGGCTCCCGCTGACCTGCCTAAGGAAAGCGGCAGATTCGATCTGCCTATCGCGCTGGGAATACTCGCCGCCACCGGACAGATTCCTTCCGATAAGCTCGCCGAATATGAATACGCCGGTGAGCTCGCGTTGACTGGCGAGCTGCGCGCGATACGTGGCGCGCTGGCGATGACTTATCGCGCGGTGAGCAGCGGACGCGGTTTTATTCTGCCACAGGCGAATGCCGCCGAAGCTGCGCTGGTGGAAGAGGCGGTCATCTATCCGGCGCAAACGCTGTTGCAAGTAGCGGCGCATCTGACCGGACGAGAACGGATTGCGCCCTATATTAGCCAGCCGCAAATCATCGCGCCGTATTATCCGGATATGCGCGAAGTTAAGGGGCAGGCGCAAGTCAAACGCGCGCTGGAAATCGCCGCAGCAGGTGGACACAGTGTGTTGATGATGGGTCCACCCGGAACCGGTAAATCAATGCTGGCTGCGCGTTTCCCCGGCATTTTGCCGCAAATGACAGAAGTCGAAGCGCTGCAAAGCGCGGCGGTGCAATCGCTGGACGGCAGTTTCGATGTGGCTAAGTGGAAGACGCGCCCGTATCGCGCGCCTCACCATACTGCTTCAGGCGTGGCGTTGGTCGGCGGCGGCAGCAATCCGCGTCCCGGTGAGATTTCGATGGCGTTGCATGGTGTGCTGTTTCTTGATGAGTTGCCGGAGTTCGATCGAAGCGTGCTGGAAGTGCTGCGTGAGCCGATGGAATCCGGGCACATCACGATTTCGCGCGCCGCACGCCGTGCCGATTTTCCCGCGCAGTTTCAACTCATCGCGGCGATGAACCCCTGCCCGTGCGGGTATCACGGGCATTACAACGGCAAGTGCCGCTGCACCCCGGACCAGATTTCACGCTACCGCAGCAAGATCTCCGGCCCGCTGCTGGATCGTATCGACATTCAGATCGAGGTGCCCGCCGTGCCGCAGGATGATTTGATCAACAGGGCGGCTGGTGAAACCAGTGCCGAATTGCAGGCGCGTGTTGAAATCGCGCGCCAACGCCAACTCGCGCGCCAGAACAAAGCCAACGCGCAACTTTCTGTGACTGAAACAGATGCGCTGTGCGCACCCGACGCGCAGGGCATCGCCTTATTGCAACAAGCTATCAGTCGACTCAATCTCTCGGCACGCGCCTATCACCGTGTGCTCAAAGTGGCGCGCACCATCGCCGATCTGGACGGGGATAAGGACATCGCAACCAAACATATTGCCGAGGCGGTGCAGTACCGGCGACTCAATTTCTGAAGTGATTATCCAAACAGTTTGCTGAAGAAGCCTTTTTTCTTTTCGGTAAATCCATGCTCTTCCAGATTAGCCTTCACCGAGGCCACATAGTCCGCATCGTCACGCTTGATGTGATTGAACAGCCAGGTGACCAGCATGTTATTCAAATCTTCAGAAACATCATCGCCCTGCTTGAATCTTTCCTGATAGGAACTCACACGCTTTACAAACAGGTCGTGAACCTTTTTGTGCGCCTTGTAGAAAGGATAATTCGCCTCTTCCTGCATGCTCTCTTCAAAAGCAAAATGAGAAAGCGTGTAATCCACCAGCTCATCAATCACCTCGCCGATAGCTTCGCGCTGCTGTCCGCTGATGCTCGCATCGTGCAACTGATTGATGTAGTCGACAATTCTTTTGTGCTGCTTGTCGATAACATCAATGCCCGTGTTTAAATCTGGTGTCCAAACTAATTTGTTGCCCATATAAAATCCCTTGGTATTTTTATGAATATATATTATATATACATCATATGAGGAGTTGTAAATTTATTGCAACTTTTAAAGCGCGTGGTCTGCCGATTCGGCACGGCTGCTTTTAACCATAACGAATCGGTGGCCCTTTTATTTCAGACTGGCGCACAGTAGCCGCGTGGTAAAATGACAAACTTTTATTTGCACCGCATACCATGAGCTACAAGCCCCACCCCATCGAAGCATTGCTGCAAAAACGTATCCTGATTCTTGATGGTGCGATGGGCACGATGATACAGCGCTATAAGCTGACCGAGGCGCATTATCGCGGTACGGAGTTGTACGGCGAATACCCCAAGGCTTATTCCGATCGAAACATCGCGCGCAAAACTTTTGCCGACCATCATGTGGACGTGAAAGGCTGTAACGATTTGTTGTTGCTGACCCAGCCGCATGTCGTCGGTGGAATCCATCGCGAATACCTTGACGCGGGAGCGGACATCCTCGAAACCTGTACCTTCAATTCCACCTCGGTATCGATGGCGGATTATGAGATGCAGCATCTGGTGTACGAGCTGAATGTCGCCGGGGCCAGTCTGGCGCGCGGGCTGTGCGATGAATTTTCCACCAAGGACAAGCCGCGTTTCGTCGCGGGCGTGCTCGGGCCGACCGGGCGCACCGCCTCGATCTCGCCAGACGTGAACGATCCCGGCGCGCGCAACGTCACCTTCGACGAACTGGTTGAAAGCTACACCGAAGCGATACGCGGCCTGCTGGACGGCGGGGCGGACATGCTGATGGTCGAAACCATCTTCGACACGCTCAATGCCAAGGCCGCGCTGTTCGCGATCGATCGCTATTTCGAACAGCATCAGGTGCGCGTGCCGATCATGATTTCCGGTACGATCACCGATGCATCGGGACGCACGCTGTCGGGGCAGACCACCGAAGCATTCTGGAATTCTTTAAGTCATGCACGTCCGCTGTCCATCGGCTTGAACTGCGCGCTGGGCGCGGAACTGATGCGCCCCTATGTGGAAGAATTGTCGCGAGTGGCATCGTGCTATGTCAGCGCTCACCCCAACGCCGGGCTGCCCAATCCGTTATCGGAAACCGGCTACGATGAGTTACCAGAAAAAACTGCAAGGCTGGTTAAGGAATTTGCCACCAGCGGCTTCCTCAACATCGCGGGTGGCTGCTGCGGTACTTCGCCCGCGCACATCAAGGCGATCGCCGATGCCCTGCGCGACGTGCCGCCGCGCAATCTACCGGACCTCGAAAAGAAGTGCCGCCTGTCCGGCCTTGAGCCGTTCAACATCGGCGATGACTCGTTGTTCGTCAACGTCGGCGAGCGCGCCAACGTCACCGGCTCGGCCAAGTTCAAGCGCCTGATTCTCGAAGGCCAGTACGACGAGGCGCTGGAAGTCGCCAAGCAGCAGGTGGAGACCGGCGCGCAGGTGATCGACGTGAATATGGACGAGGCGATGCTGGACGGCGAAGCCGCGATGGTGAAGTTCCTGAACCTGATCGCCTCCGAACCGGACATTTCGCGCGTGCCGCTGATGATCGATTCATCTAAGTGGAACATCATTGAGGCGGGGCTAAAATGCGTGCAGGGCAAGCCCATCGTCAACTCAATCTCGCTCAAAGAAGGCGAAGCGAATTTCATCAAGTACGCGACGCTGGTGCGCCGCTACGGTGCGGCCGCAGTGGTGATGGCGTTCGACGAGCAAGGTCAGGCGGATACTTACAAGCGCAAGACTGAAATCTGTAAACGCAGTTACGATATTCTGGTGAACCAGGTCGGCTTCCCGCCCGAGGACATCATTTTCGACCCGAATATATTTGCGATCGCGACCGGCATCGAGGAACACAACAATTACGCGGTGGACTTCATTGAGGCTTGTGCCTGGATACGCAAGCACCTGCCTTACGCGAAGATTTCCGGCGGCGTGTCCAACGTGTCGTTTTCGTTCCGGGGCAACGAGCCGGTGCGCGAGGCGATTCACACCGTGTTTCTGTACCACGCGATCAAGGCGGGCATGAACATGGGCATCGTCAACGCCGGGCAGCTCGGCGTGTACGATGAAATTCCGCGCGAGTTGCGCGACGCGGTCGAAGATGTGGTGCTCAACCGCAGTCCCCAAAGTGGTGAAGAAAACCCGGGCGAAAAGCTGGTCAAGTTGGCCGAGAACGTCAAAGGCGGCGGTCGAGAACAAGTCGAAGATCTGGGGTGGCGCAAAGGCACGGTGCAGGAACGCCTGACCCACGCGCTGGTGCGCGGTATCACCACCTACGTTGTCGAGGACACCGAGCAAGCGCGCCTGCAGGCGAAATTCCCGGTCGAGGTGATCGAAGGCCCGCTGATGGCCGGCATGAACGTGGTCGGCGATTTGTTTGGCGCGGGCAAGATGTTTTTGCCGCAAGTCGTGAAATCTGCGCGCGTGATGAAGCAGGCCGTGGCGCATCTGGTGCCGTACATCGAAGCTGAAAAACTGCGCTCGGGCAACACCAGCGCCAAAGGCAAGATCGTGATGGCGACGGTCAAGGGCGACGTGCACGATATCGGCAAGAACATCGTCACCGTGGTGTTGCAGTGCAACAACTTCGAGGTGGTGAACATGGGCGTGATGGTACCGTGCCAGCAAATTCTGGACACCGCGCGCGAACACAATGCCGACATGATCGGCTTGTCCGGCCTGATCACGCCCTCGCTGGAAGAGATGGCGCATGTCGCGAAAGAGATGGAGCGCCAGGGCTTCAAGATACCGCTGCTGATTGGCGGCGCGACCACCTCGCGCGTGCACACAGCGGTGAAGATCGAACCCCACTACCCGAGCGGCACCACGGTGTACGTCACCGACGCCTCGCGCGCGGTGGGCGTGTGCAGCAACCTGCTCAGCACCACGCTGCGCGATGATTACACCGCCGGCATCAAAGCGGATTACGCGACGGCGCGCGAACAGCATGAGGGCAAGAAGGGCAAGTCTGTGCATGTTACGCTGGCGAAAGCGCGTGCGCATGGCGTCAAGACGGACTGGAAAAATTACACGCCCCCGAAGCCGTGGCTGACAGGCGTGCAAAAATTCGAAGCCTATCCGCTCGACAAGATCGCCGCATATATCGACTGGACGCCATTCTTCCAGGCCTGGGAGTTGGCGGGGCGCTACCCGAAAATACTGCAGGATAAAGTGGTGGGCGAGGAAGCGCGCAAACTGTTCGCCGATGCACAGGCGATGTTGAAGAAAATCATCGCCGAGAAATGGCTCACCGCGAACGCGGTGTTCGGCCTGTTCCCCGCGAATGCCGTAAACAGCGACGATATCGAAATCTACACCGACGAGACACGCAAGCAAGTGGCGATGACCTGGCACAACCTGCGCCAGCAGACCAAGAAGCCGGACGACATTCCGAACTACTGTCTCGCCGACTACGTGGCACCGAAGAAGAGCGGCATCAATGACTATATCGGCGCATTTGCCGTGACCGCCGGCATCGGCATCGACGCGCGCGTCGCAGAATTCGAGAAGCAGAACGACGACTACAACGCGATCATGCTCAAAGCCCTGGCCGACCGTCTGGCCGAAGCCTTCGCCGAATTGCTGCATGCGCGCGTGCGCCGCGAGTTCTGGGGTTATGCTGCAGACGAAGCCTTGGACAACGATGCATTGATTAGTGAAGCCTATCGCGGCATCCGCCCCGCACCTGGCTATCCCGCCTGCCCCGAGCACAGCGAAAAAGGCTCGCTGTTCGAGCTGTTGCAGGCACCGCTCAACGCGGGCATCACGATCACGGAAAGTTTTGCGATGCTGCCCACCGCAGCCGTGAGCGGCTTCTATTTCTCGCATTCTGAGGCGCAGTACTTCGCCACCGGAAAAATTGATAAGGATCAGGTCGCGGACTATGCGAAGCGCAAGGGCTGGACGCTGGAAGAAGCCGAACGCTGGCTGGCTCCGGTGTTGAGTTATTAAATTTTGAATATGCGCTTAAAAATAAATAACAAGATGGCGGGCAAAGTTGCCCACCCTACATAATCACCAAGGAACAAAATGAAACGCATCAACTTTTTACCGCTGGCGTTGCTGTTGTCGACCAGTCTTTTTTTAACCGCAGCGTGTACCGAGCAGGCCAGAGCGCCAGTCGAGGATGCGGATACGGCGGATATGTTCCAGCTGGACACCAAGCTGGGCACGGGCGCGGAAGCGATACCCGGCCAGCAGGTGTCGGTGCATTACACCGGCTGGCTGTACGACAAGACGACCGCAGACCATCACGGCCAGAAATTTGACAGCTCGCGCGATCGCGGTCAGCCGTTTGAATTCCTGCTGGGCGCAGAAAAAGTCATCAAGGGTTGGGATCAGGGTATCGAGGGCATGAAGGTGGGCGGGCAACGCTCGCTGATTATTCCCGCTCGTCTCGGTTACGGGGCTAGCGGATCGGGCAAAATAATTCCTCCAAACGCGACGCTGGTTTTTGATGTGGAGTTGGTGGGCGTCCGTGACAATCCGTCCGTAGCTAAAAAGTAGAATAACCTGAGAGCTTACATCTTGGGTGAATCACGATAAACTGAGGAGCATGAAATGAAACGCAACAATTTTTTAACACTGGCTTTGCTGTTGACGGCCGGAATTTTTTCAACTACCGCGTGCACTGAACAGGCCGCACCAAGCAAACCAACGATGGAGACAAATAGCATGAAAGAACTGATCAAGACCGATGTGAAGCTGGGAACAGGCGCCGAGGCTAAGGCCGGCCAAAACGTGTCGGTGCATTACACCGGCTGGCTATACGATGCGGCGGCACCCGATCATCACGGCAAGAAATTCGACAGCTCGCGCGACCGCAATGAGCCGTTCGAATTTCCGTTAGGTGGTGGCCGCGTCATCCAGGGTTGGGACTGGGGTGTCGAGGGCATGAAAGTTGGCGGGCAGCGCACGTTGATTATTCCTTCGGCTTTAGGTTATGGCCCACGCGGTGCGGGCGGAGTGATTCCTCCGAATGCAACGCTGGTGTTTGACGTGGAGCTACTCGGGGTTCGCTAACAGCACGTTTTAAAAAACCAGCAATGAACCTGATCTCGCACCCGCTGCTGGTCACGGCGCTGATGCTCGCCGTGTCCAATTTGTTCATGACTTTCGCGTGGTACGGGCACCTGAAGAACCTCGCCGGTTCTCCGTGGTATGTCGCCGCATTGATCAGCTGGGGCATCGCGCTGTTCGAGTATTTGATCCAGGTTCCCGCTAACCGGATCGGCTACACCGAACTCAGCCTCGGTCAGTTGAAGATATTGCAGGAGATCATCACGCTGTCGGTGTTCGTCCCGTTCGCGGTGCTGTACATGAACCAGCCGCTGAAGTGGGATTATCTGTATGCCGCGCTGTGCATGATGGGCGCGGTGTATTTTATTTTTCGTACCTAAAATATGAATCAGACAAAACATATCCATATCATCGGAATCTGCGGCACGTTCATGGGCGGCATCGCGGCGCTCGCCAAGCAAGCCGGATATCGCGTCACCGGCTGTGATGCCAATGTATATCCGCCGATGAGCACGCAGCTGGAGGCGCAGGGCATCGCGCTGACCGAAGGTTTTGGCGTGGAGCAGCTCGAACTCAAGCCGGATCTGTTCGTGATCGGCAATGTCGTATCGCGCGGCAATTTGCTGATGGAGGAAATCCTCAACCGCAACCTGCCCTACGTCTCCGGCCCGCAATGGCTGGCGGACACGCTGCTGCGCGACAAGTGGGTGCTGGCGGTAGCGGGCACTCACGGCAAGACCACCACCAGCGCGATGCTGGCGTGGATACTGGAATATGCCGGGCTCAGCCCCAGTTTTCTGATCGGTGGCGTGCCGCAGAATTTCGGCATTTCTGCACGGCTCACCAAATCATCATTCTTCGTGATCGAGGCGGATGAATACGATACCGCTTTTTTCGACAAGCGTTCCAAATTCGTGCACTACCATCCGCGCACCGCAATCCTGAACAACCTCGAGTTCGATCACGCCGATATTTTTGCCGATCTCGCGGCGATCGAGACGCAGTTCCATCATCTGGTGCGCACCGTGCCCGGCAACGGATTGATCGTCAGTAATGGCCGCGAAGAGTCATTGCAACGTGTGTTGCAGCGCGGTTGCTGGACGCCGGTCGAGAAGTTCGGCAGCAGCGACGGCTGGAACATCGATGCGGACGACCGCGTGACCTTGAACGGCGTCGCACAGGGAACTTTGCACTGGGAGTTGCTCGGCGAACACAACCGCCAGAATGCACTCGCCGCACTCGCCGCCGCCCGCCACGTCGGCGTTCCAATTGCGCAAGGTTTGGCCGCGCTGGGCGAATTCAAGAACGTGAAACGGCGCATGGAAGTGCGCGGTGCGGTAAACGATATTACCGTTTATGACGATTTCGCGCACCACCCCACCGCGATAGATACCACCGTCGCCGGCCTGCGCCACAAGATCGGCACAGCACGGATACTGGCCGTGCTGGAGCCGCGCTCCAACACGATGAAGCTGGGCGTGATGAAAGCTGCGCTGCCCGCCAGCTTGAAGGACGCGGATCTGGTGTTCTGCTATGCCGGCAACCTGGGCTGGGATGCGCGCGGCGCGCTAGCTCCACTCGGTGGCAAGGCGATGGTCGAGGATGATCTGAGTGCGCTGATCGAGAAGATCGTCGCCGCCGCGCGACCCGGTGATCACATTCTGGTGATGAGCAACGGCGGCTTCGGCGGGATACACGAGAAGCTGCTCAAACGCTTGCAAACCTGAATTACTCGGGCGGATTGTCCAAGCCCAGTTCCTGAATCTTGCGCGTCAGCGTGTTGCGGCCGATGCCGAGCAGCGTTGCGGCCTCGATGCGCCGCCCGTTGGTGTGCTGCAAGGCTTGCAATATCAGGGTGCGTTCGAATTGTGCGGTGAAACTATCCATGATGCGCTCGTCGCCGCGTTGCAGCGCTAGGGCTGCCTGCTGCGCCAATGCTGAGCTCCAGTCACCGCCGATTGATACGCTTGCGGATGATCCGCCGCGCCACTCCGGCGGCAGGTCGGCGACCTCGACTATCTGCGAGGGCGTCATCACGGTCAGCCAGTGACAGAGGTTTTCCAGTTGCCGCACGTTGCCGGGAAAATCCTGCGCGCTGAGATGTTGCAGCGTCGCGTCGCTGAATTGTTTCTGATCGACCGCCAGTTCGCGCGCGCTTTTTTGCAGGAAGTATTTGGCCAGCAGCGGAATGTCTTCGCGCCGTTCGCGAAGCGGCGGCAAGCGCAGTCGGATTACATTCAACCGATGGAACAAATCTTCGCGAAATAAACCCTGCTTGACCCGCTCATCCAGATTCTGGTGCGTCGCGGTGATGATGCGCACGTTGGCCTTGATCGGCTGATGCCCGCCGACGCGATAAAAATTTCCGTCCGATAACACGCGCAGCAAACGGGTTTGCAAATCGGCGGGCATGTCGCCGATTTCATCGAGGAATAGCGTGCCGCCCTCGGCCTGTTCAAAGCGTCCGCGCCGGGTCGCGGCCGCTCCGGTGAAGGCACCGCGCTCATGACCGAACAATTCCGATTCGAGTAAATCCTTCGGGATCGCAGCGGTATTGATCGCGATGAACGGCGCATCATTGCGCGGGCTGTGGCGGTGCAACGCCCTTGCGACCAATTCCTTGCCGGTTCCCGATTCGCCATTGATCAGCACGGTGGCATGCGATTGCGATAGCCTGCCAATCGCACGGAAGACTTCCTGCATCGCAGGTGCCTGACCCAGGATGTCGGCGGCCACCTTAACCTCTTCGGCTTCGCCGGTTTTATGTTTGCTTTGTTCTAACGCGCGCCGAATCAGTTCCACGGCATGATTGATGTCAAACGGCTTGGGCAAATATTCGAATGCACCGCCCTGAAATGCCGAGACGGCACTTTCCAAATCGGAATAGGCGGTCATGATGATGACCGGAATAAGTGGATGGCGTTGATGCAGCACCTGCAAAAAATCCAGTCCGGAGCGACCGGGCATACGGATATCGCTGACCACCACTTGCGGCACGTCATTAGTCAACGCGCGTAGCGCATCGTCGGCGCTGGCAAAACTCTTGAACTCGATGTCTTCGCGCGTCAGCGACTTTTCCAGCACCCAGCGTATCGAGCGGTCATCGTCAATAATCCAAACAGGTTTCATCATAGTTACCTCAGTCAAGGTAGGGGAAGCAGCACGGTAAAGCAGGTGCGACCGGGCTCGCTGTCAAATTCTATCGTGCCATGATGCTGGCTGACGAAATCCTGCGCCAGTGTCAGCCCCAGCCCGTGTCCGTCGGCGCGTCCCGACACCAAAGGATAGAAAATCTTGTCTTGTAATTCCGGCGTGATGCCGGGGCCATTGTCGATGATCTGCACCAGCACCGCCATGCGATGGCGGCGCTTGATCAGCGTCACCTGGCGCGCGATGCGGGTGCGCATGACGATTAAGCCCTTGCCCTGCATCGCCTGCGCGGCATTGCGCACGATATTGAGCATGACCTGGATCAACTGTTCCTTGTCGCCGACCAGCGCTGGCAGGCTGATATCGTAGTCGCGTTGTATCGTCAGGCCTTCCGGCATTTCCGCCAGAACCACGCTGCGCACACGCTCCAGCACTTCATGGATGTTGAGCGCGCTGTAGTGCGAGGCATTTTGCGGGGCAAGCAATTTTTCCATCAGCGAGCGTAACCTGTCCGCCTCTTGCACGATGACCTGGGTATATTCGCGCAAGGCCGGCTTATCCAATTCCTGCTCGAGCAATTGCGCCGCACCGCGTATGCCGCCGAGCGGGTTCTTGATTTCGTGCGCGAGATTGCGCAGCAGCAGACGGCTGGCCTGCGTCTGGTCCAGCATCTGTTCTTCGCGCGCCAGTTTCAGAGGACGGTCGATTGGGTGAAATTCGAGCAATAAATAGCGTCGGGTCAATTGCAGCGGAGTTGCCGCACAGCGCAAATGTAACTTGCCGTGCGCATGTGTGCCGAGTGTCAGATCGTGCTCGATATAACTGGCATTGTTGTGTATCGCCTGCCGCATTGCGCTGGCCAGTTGTTCGGTATGCGTGAACACCTGCTGCAGCGGAACGCCATGCTGATTATTGCCGCTGATGTCGAACAGATGCTCAGCGGCCGGATTGATATAGGCAATACGCGACTCATCATCCAGCAGGATGATCGCTGTTGCGAGGTGCTCCAAGGTGAGAGAGGGAAAGTCAGACATAATGTTTTACAAAGCAGAAAGCATGCCAAGAAAAACGATCAGTCGTTAAATGACTATTTTGGTAGTCTGGACAACTCAGTCTTAAGGGCTTCGATATTCTGTTTATGCAGAACAACCTGGTCATTCAGTGGCTTGATTTTTTCTTCATATGCTGTGGCATCACGATAAGTTCTGCCGTCTCCTCCCTTGAAGACTTCCGGGTTCGAATCAGCCCCCTTCAAGTTTTGCTGTGCTCCTTCAAGCAACTTCACTTCGGCATTCAATTCGTCCTGCAAAATCTTGCGCCGGGTATCATCCCGTGCTTTTTGCGTTTCATTAGTCACCGTTGGAAATTGTTCGGAAGCGTGCGCTTTGCCGGACGGCACCAAGGTTGGCAGGGGTTCCAGAAACAGTTTTCTGCCTCCCTTGATAGGCGCACTGGAATAGGTAACATGCCCATTCCCATCGACAGACTTGTAAATTTCGGCTTGAGCTAACATCGGACAGGCACACAACATGGCAAACAAGTATCGAAGTTTCATGTTCATTTTTCCCAGAAATAACTTAACCAGTATAGGACAAGCACCGGACACAGACAAACATTTGCGGTTTAAAACAAAACGGGGCATAAAGCCCCGTTTTACGTCCTGCATTACGCCCTAAGCTGCTAGATGCTGTAGTACATTTCAAACTCGACCGGGTGCGTCGTCATGCGCAGACGAGTCACCTCTTCCATTTTCAATGCAATGTAGGCATCGATAAAGTCGTTGGAGAACACACCGCCACGAGTCAGGAACTCACGGTCCTTGTCCAGATGTGCCAAGGCTTCATCCAGTGAGCTGCAAACAGTAGGAATCTTTGCATCTTCCTCTGGTGGCAAGTCATACAGGTTCTTGTCAGCTGGATCGCCGGGGTGAATCTTGTTTTGGATGCCGTCCAGACCGGCCATCATCAAGGCGGTGAAGCACAAGTATGGGTTGGCGGTTGGGTCCGGGAAGCGCGTTTCGATACGGCGCGCCTTGTCGCTGGCTACATGCGGGATACGAATCGAGGCTGAACGATTCTTTGCCGAATAGGCCAGCTTGGTCGGTGCTTCGTAGTGAGGAACCAGACGCTTGTAAGAATTGGTGCCGGGATTGGTAATCGCGTTCAGTGCCTTGGCGTGCTTGATGATGCCGCCGATGTAGTAAAGCGCCATATCGGACAGACCTGCATAGCCATTACCGGCAAACAGATTCTTGCCGTCCTTCCAGATGGACTGGTGCACGTGCATACCGGAACCATTGTCGCCGACGATAGGTTTTGGCATGAAGGTCGCGGTTTTGCCATACTGATGCGCAATGTTGTGCACCACATATTTCAAGGCCTGAGTCTGGTCGGCGCGACGCACCAGCGTGTCGAACTTGGTGCCGATTTCGCATTGACCGGCCGTCGCCACTTCGTGGTGATGCACTTCGACTTCGATGCCGATGTCTTCCAAAGCCAGGCACATCGCGGCACGGATGTCGTTCAGGCTGTCGACTGGGGGAACCGGAAAGTAGCCGCCCTTAACAATAGGACGGTGACCGGTATTGCCGCCGTCGAATTTTTCACCGGATGACCATGCAGCTTCTTCGGAGTTGATCTTGCAGAAGCAGCCGGACATGTCGATTTGCCAATTTACGGAATCGAAAATGAAGAATTCTGGCTCTGGGCCAAAGAAGGCGGTATCGCCGATACCAGAAGATTTCAGGTACGCCTCGGCACGCTTCGCAATCGAACGCGGGTCACGGTCGTAACCCTTGCCATCGGTCGGCTCCACGACGTCACAGGTAATCACCAAAGTATTTTCGTCCATGAAAGGATCGAAAAAAGTGGTTGAAGGATCCGGCATCAGCAGCATGTCCGAAGCCTGGATGCCTTTCCAGCCGGCGATCGAAGAGCCATCGAACGCATGACCGTCTTCAAATTTGTCCATACCCACATACTTGGCGGGCACGCTCACGTGCTGCTCTTTGCCGCGTGTATCGGTAAAACGGAAATCCACGAATTTAATTTCGCGGTCTTTAATCATCTTTAAAACATCATTTGCCGACATCGACATAAATTTCCCCTAAAACATCAAAATAAATAGCTAATCAAAAACCCAAGAGTCTAAATGCAGAAAGCGTGCCATCCCTGTCTACATAGCAGACTGTCATTGTGCCATAAGCGAGTTACGCCGCCCACCGAAAATTTGCACCGATTATGGGCGCAGCGCGACCGTTGACGCACTAATTCTGTGCATGACTGCGGTGGACATGTATTGCTCGAAAGAGCTCATCTTTGCGCACCAGCTCATCGCAGCGTACTTGTAACGCGTCAGCCTGCTCGGCAGATTGCTGGTTGGCCAGATATATTTCGGCATCGACCTTGCCATCCAGATAATGAAAGACCACGCGATTTTCTGAACAGACTGAGTCTCCCAATCGTTCAGCCAGATGCGCCAGAAGCGCGGGACGGCTGGGTAAAAACGCATTCGGTCTGGCTTGCATATCGTCTTCCGGATCAATATGTACCATGACATCCATCACATGATGATTCTTGAGCACGGCTTGGCGTGCCGTCTCCGCGATGTAATGTCCTTCCGAGACGCTGATCTTAGGATCGACCATGATGTGCGCATCGACCAGGGCGTTGTCCGCCATCTTGCGGGTGCGCAGTTCGTGCAAGCCGCGCACACCGTGAACCTTGAGCAGGGTTTGCCGGATCGCCTCGACTTCTGCCGCATCCAATCCGGTATCGATGAGTTCAGCCATCGCTTCCAGAGCCAGTTTGCCGCCCATATGCGCGATCATCACGCCCACCACTGCTGCCGCAACCAGATCGAGGAAGGTATAACCCAGCAAATTGCCAATCACACCGACGATGACCACTAAGGAGGATGCCGCATCCGAGCGCGCATGCCATGCGTTGGCTACCAGCATCTGCGAGCGCACCCGCTTGGCCACCGCCAGCATGTAACGGAACATGCCTTCCTTGGCGGCCAAGGCGAAAACCGCAATGGCCAGAGCTAGCGGATTGACGGCCTGCAACGCTTCGGGATGCTGCAAACGCATGGCTGCGGCCACCAGCAACACGACACCCAGTACCGCGAGAAATGTTCCAAGAATAAGTGTCGCGGCAGTTTCCACACGCGCGTGGCCATAAGGATGGTTGGCATCGGCGTGCTTGTTACCGTGACGGTTTGCATAGAGCACCAGCACATCGGAAAGCAGATCCGACAGGGAATGCAGGCCGTCCGCCATCAAGGCCTGAGAGTGCGCAAAAAAACCACCCACTACCTGAAAGGCCGTCAATATCACATTAATGCCGATACTCACCCAGGTGCTTTTTTGTGCTGCTGCAAAACGCTCCGGGTTTACCGGTTCAAAAGCTCCGATACCGGCCTGTGTTTGCTGCGTAGGGGTGTGATTTTTCATGTCGGTTGAGCTAGTATGCGTTTGTGTCGCACAGCATAACATTTACAACAATTTCGTTGAACCTTCGTTTTTAGCATGGGACCAACCCCTGCATATACAAAAGAGAGAAACATCATGGGGAAAATCACCGCCATTCTGCAAGCCGCGCATCAACGCGCCAAAGAGTTGAATCTGCCGTACGAGGGCGCGCTGTATCCGGAAGAGGCCTATGAAATCCAGCAGTCTGCACCCGGTGCCCGTCTGGTGGATGTCCGCACCCGAGCAGAATTGGATTGGGTCGGCTGCATAGCCGATACCGCAGCAGTTGAATGGGCGATCTATCCGGACATGAAACCCAACGCGCATTTCATTGCGCAGCTGGAACAGCAAGTCGACAAGGAGGCGCTGGTCATATTCTTTTGCCGCAGCGGGGCGCGTTCGCACCATGCCGCCGCCGCCGCTACGAAAGCCGGTTATGGCAACTGCTACAACATGCTGGAAGGTTTCGAAGGCGATAGCGACAACAACCTGCAACGCAATACGATCAACGGGTGGCGGGCGGCAGGACTGCCCTGGGAGCAAAGTTAATCCCGGTAGTCAATAATCAGCGGCGCATGATCCGAAAAACGTTGCGCCTTGTAGATGTTTGCGGCTTCTGCCAATTTGGCGATCCCGGGCGTGGCGATCTGGTAGTCGATGCGCCAGCCGACATCTTTGGCCCACGCCTGACCCCGATTCGACCACCAGGTATAAGCTTCCAGTTCGGGATGAACGAGCCGAAACACATCGGCAAAACCGACTTCATCGAATAATTCTGTCAGCCATGCGCGTTCTTCGGGCAGGAATCCTGAATTCTTTTTATTGCCGCGCCAGTTTTTCAGGTCGATTTCTTTGTGTGCAATGTTCCAGTCACCGCAGATCACGACCTCGCGTCCGCTGGCGCGCAACTCGCGCAGATGCGGCAGGAAAGCCGCCATGAAACGAAATTTCACCGTCTGGCGCTCTTCGCCGCTGGACCCTGAAGGCAGGTAAAGTGACACCACGCTGAAATTGGCAAAATCCGCGCATAGATAACGTCCCTCGGCATCGAATTCGGCAATGCCCAAGCCCTCGATGACCCGCTGTGGCTTTTCGCGACAGTAAATGCCCACGCCGCTGTAACCCTTCTTTTTAGCATAATGAAAATAGCCGTGATACCCCAGTGGCATCAGCATTTGCGCGGTCATATCGGCCGCTTGGGCTTTGAGTTCTTGCAGACAAATGATGTCGGCATTTTGCAGCGCCAGCCATTCAAAGAAGCCTTTGCTGGTGGCAGAACGAATGCCGTTTAAATTGACTGAAATAATGCGCATGAAAAATATCTGGAGTAATCGGACATGCCATTATAATGACGGCCATCATCTCAACCTATTGCAATCGTCATGTCCAATTTCAGGCAGGATTTCATCCGCTTTGCCGTCCAGCAAAACGTGTTGTGCTTCGGCGAGTTTCAAACCAAAGCAGGGCGTCTGTCGCCGTATTTTTTCAATTCCGGTTTGTTCAACGATGGCGAGGCCTTAAGAAACCTGTCGCAGTTTTATGCTCAGGCGATCCTGGCTTCCGAAGTGTCATTCGACATGCTGTTCGGCCCGGCCTACAAAGGCATTCCGCTGGTTGCCGGAGCCGCGATCGCGCTGGCCGAGCAGGGACGTAACGTGCCGTATTGCTACAATCGCAAAGAAGCCAAGGATCACGGCGAAGGTGGTACGACGGTGGGCGCAGCATTGCAGGGCCGGGTGCTGATTATCGATGACGTGATCTCTGCCGGCACGTCGGTGCGCGAATCCATCGCACTGATACGCGACGCTGGTGCGGAACCTTGCGGCGTCGTGATCGCATTGGATCGCATGGAGCGCGGTCAGAGCGAACTTTCCGCCACACAGGAAGTACAACGCAGTTACGATATTCCGGTAATATCTATCGCCACGCTGGATGATTTGCTCGGGTATTTACGCGCTGAGGGCGGAAGGGTGCAAAATCTTGCTGCGGTACAATCTTATTGTGATCGTTATGGAGTTAAAAATGACTGATGAAACTACTGATAGCGCTACTAGCCATCTGACTAGACCAGCATCCGAAAAACTTTTGGACGGGCACCCGAAAGACGCTGGACAAGTCATTGGTTATAGCCATTCGACTAGGCTATCAAAAGACAATAGCCAAGTCGCTGGTTATAGATCCAAACTGCTTGTGGCGCTTATCGCCGGGGTCACCTTCAGCTTGCCTGTCTCGGCAAAAATGTACAAATGGGTCGATAACAATGGCACGACACATTACGGTGAAACCGTTCCTCCGGAATATGCCGACAAAGATCGCGTAGAGTTGAATTCGGCAGGGCGCGTGGTAAAAAGTGAAGAGGTGCCTACCCCAGAGCGTCGTCGTGCCAAGGAGTTGGATGAGGTGAAGAAGCACGATGATGAAAATGCCGCACTTGAGCAGCAACGCCGTGACAAGACCCTCACCAACACTTACAGCAACGTGCAAGAAATCGAACTGTCGCGCAGCCGCAGCCTGCAGCAAGTCGATGCGCGTATCAATGTGATCAACTCATCTATCAAGATAGCGAATGATAACTTGTTAGCCTTGCAAAAGGAAGCTGACAACAATATCAAGGCAAACAGGAAAATCCCGGCTTCCTTGCAAGAGGATCTGGATGAGGCTCAGGCGCGCTTGATCAAGCTGCAACAAGATCTTGAAAAGCCCAAGGCGGAAAAGGCGGCGTTGGAAGCGCGATATGATGCGGACAAGGCGCGCTATATAGAGTTGACCGGAAAAAAGTAACCGCAAGGATACGCGCGGCGAAGGGGTTAAGGGCGAGCCTTACAGCGTTTCAAACTGGCCAGTCGTTGGGTTATAGCCCAGCAATTCACCGCGTTCGATATCAAAATACCAGCCATGCAAAGTGAGCTGGCCCTGTTCGACGCGTTCGCGTATCCAGGGAAAGGACATCAGATTTTTCAGCGAAACCAGAATGGCCTTTTGTTCGCAGGCACGCTGGCGCACCTCGCTGTCGGCGCCGGCCAGTTCCTGCTCAATGTGCTCGCGCGCGGCATCGGCAATTTTCATCCATTCGGCGATGAAGGAATCATCTTTGTCCACTTCGCCTTCGAGCAGCGTGTGTATCCCGCCGCAATGCGCGTGTCCCAGCACGATGATGTGCTGCACCGCTAAAATACGCACGCCGAATTCAAGCGCTGCGCTGGTGCCGTGATAATGCCCCTGATTTTCTGCGGGGGGCACCAGATTGGCGACGTTGCGTATTACAAAAAGATCGCCCGGCGCGCAGTCGAGTATCAGCGCGGGATCGACGCGCGAATCGCAGCAGCCCACCACCAGCGTGGAGGGAGCCTGACCAAACTGCACCAGATCGTGAAACTGAGCGTCGACATCCGCGAATGAGCGCTCGCGGAAGCGTTGAAATCCTGCGATGAGTTGTTGCGGTGTGCTCATGCGCCCATCAGCTTGACCAGCGCCTCGCGGTATTTGTCGGCGGTTTTTTGCAACACGTCGGCAGGGATGCGCGGCGCAGGATCATGTTTGTTCCAGCCGGAAGCTTCCAGCCAGTCGCGCACGAATTGTTTATCGAAGCTGGGCGGATTGCTGCCGACGCGGTATTGATCGGCGGGCCAGAAGCGAGAAGAATCGGGCGTCAGCGCCTCGTCGATCAGATACAGCTTCCCCGCCTGATCTACGCCGAATTCAAACTTGGTATCGGCAATGATAATGCCGCGTGTCGCCGCATAATTGGCCGCCTCAACATAAAGCGCCAGCGTGGCATCGCGCACCTCGCAGGCACGCGCCTCACCCAGCAATTCGACTGCCTGCGCAAACGAAATATTTTCGTCGTGAGCGCCCACGGCCGCCTTGGTGGACGGCGTGAACAAAGGCTCGGGCAACTTTTCCGCTTCGCGTAGTCCGGCCGGCAATTTAATCCCGCACACGGAACCGGTCTTTTGATAATCCTTCCAACCGGAACCTGCCAGATAGCCGCGCACGATGGCCTCGATCGGCAGCGGTTTGAGTTTTTTGGTGACGAAGGCGCGTCCGCGCACCTGGGCGCGATCCGCGTCGGTCTTGACCACCGACTCCGGATTGATGCCGGTCAGGTGATTGGGGATGACGCGCTGAAGTTTCTCGAACCAGAAATTCGACATCGTCGTGAGCACTTCGCCCTTGCCCGGAATCGGGTCGGGCAAAATCACATCGAACGCAGACAGCCTGTCGGTTTGCACGATTAACAAATGCTGATCGTCCACTTCGTAGAGATCGCGAACCTTGCCGCGATGCAGCAGCGTCAAGCTGGATAAACTGGATTGGTGTAATACGGACATGATGTTCCTTTGAATGATCACCGTAGGTCGGGTTTCAACCCGACACGTCGGGCTAAAGCCCGACCTACGATTTACGCCAGCGCAGGCAACGTGGTTGCCGCAATTGTCTCGGCCTGCTTCTTGCGGAAGTCGGCGAGTTTCTGCGCCAACGCCGCATCGTTCAGAGCCAGCATCGCCACCGCAAATAACCCCGCGTTGGCCGCACCCGCTTCGCCGATCGCAAACGTCGCGACCGGAATACCTTTGGGCATTTGCACGGTGGACAGCAGCGAATCCATGCCCTGCAAATATTTCGACGGCATCGGAACACCCAGCACCGGCAGCGTGGTTTTGCCTGCGATTACTCCGGCCAGATGCGCCGCGCCACCGGCTCCGGCGATGAAACAGCGCACGCCTTGTGAACTGATGTCCTTGATGTAATCGAACAAAAGGTCGGGCGAGCGGTGCGCCGAAATCACACGGGCATCATAGGACACGCCGAAGTCCTGCAATTGGCGTGCAACCTGCTGCATCACTTCCCAATCGCTGGCGCTGCCCATGATGATCGAAACCAGCGGAGCGGCCGATACCTGCGGCTTGACCATAAGCTTATGCGCCCTTGTGGTAACCGATGATGCGCTCGACTTCATTCTTCGAGCCCAGAATCACCGGCACGCGCTGATGCAGGCCGGAAGGCTTGATGTCCATGATGCGCTCATATCCAGTTGAAGACACGCCACCTGCCTGTTCGACGATGAAGGACATCGGGTTGGCTTCGTAAAGCAAACGCAGCTTGCCCGCCTTGGTTGGGTCCTTGGTGTCCTTGGGGTACAGGAACACGCCGCCGCGCACCAGAATACGATGCACTTCGGCCACCATCGAGGCTACCCAGCGCATGTTGAAATTGATCTCGCGCGGTCCGGTCTTGCCTGCGACGCATTCATCGACATAACGCTGTACCGGTTTTTCCCAGTGACGCTCGTTCGATGCATTGATCGCGAATTCCAGCGTGTCCACAGGAATCGTCATGTTCGGGTGCGACAGCATGAATTCGCCGATGTCGTTGTCCAGCGTAAAGCCGTTCACGCCGTGACCGCTCGTGATGACCAGCATGGTCGCCGGGCCATACAGCGCGTAACCGGCACAAACCTGGGTCGCGCCGGGCTGCAAAAAGTCTGATGCGACCGGGTTCTCCACGCCTTTGGGGGCGCGCAGAATCGAGAAGATCGTGCCGACGGAAATGTTCACGTCGATGTTGGAGGAGCCGTCCAATGGATCGAACACCAGCAGATATTTGCCCTTAGGGTATTGGGCCGGAATCGGATAAACGTCATCCATTTCTTCTGAAGCCATCGCCGCCAGATGACCGCCCCACTCGGTGCATTTGATGAACACCTCGTTGGTGATGATGTCCAGCTTCTTCTGTGTCTCGCCCTGCACGTTTTCGCTGCCCGCACTGCCCAGCACGCCGATCAGCGCGCCTTTGTTGACGTCATGCGCGATCTGTTTGCAGGCGACGATGATATCGCTGATCAGCCCGGTGAATTCGCCGGATGCGCTCGGAAACGCGCGTTGTTCTTCGATGATGAATTGAACCAGACCTTTGCTCATGCTGTATTTCTCCATAGTATAAATTTGCAACTTGCGATTTTACCGCTTTTTCGCCGCGCCCTCCACGGCTATTTGCGGCCTGCCCGATTCGGCGGCGATCGCGGAAAGGTGACAGACAAAAAAACCCCCGCAGGCTTGCGGGGGTTCAGGTCTTGTTTGCGACTTAATAAGGTATGTTCGTCGGGGTGAGTACAGGTGACGTCCCGTTTAGAGTCGTATCCTGAGTTCCGTCCCCCTGCTGACCGTCGGCGTTATATCCCCACGCCCACAAATCATTGATCCATTTCACCGGAGCAGCCGTCAATGTCGCACCGGACCGGAGGCCCTTGGTGTGCGTGTCTCCGGCGGAGACCGCGGTCCAGGACGTGGCTAACGTAATAGTCTGCGTCGGGACGGTCATAGTTGTAGTGAAGCCGTTCCCAAGCTGGCCATAGGGGTTATATCCCCAGGCCCACAAGGTTCCGAGCGGGGAGAATGGGGGGGCAGCGGTCCAGCCCTGAATGGCGGTGGAATGCTGGTATCCGGCGGAAATCGCGCTCCAGGTCGTGACCGTCCCGATTTGCGTCGGGATGTGCAAATCTGCCGCAACCCCGCTACCCCCGTTCCCAAGCTGGCTATTCAGGTTCGATCCCCATGCATACAAGGCATTGGTATTAACACCGGTATTAAGCAGGCCGAGGGTGTGGAAGCCGCCTGCCGAAATCACGCTCCAAGTCGTGGCTCCCGGGATCAGCGTGGGGATGTGCTTATCAGCCACAGTCCCGTCCCCAAGCTGGCCGTTCGTGTTATATCCCCAGGCCCACAAGGTCCCGTTCGGGAGGGCAAATGTGCCGCCCTGAATGGCGACGGTATGATAGCCCCCGGCGGAAATATCGCTCCAGTTCGTTGCCGTGCCGATCTGCGCTGGAACCCACCTGTCTGTAATTGAATTATCCCCGAGCTGACCATTTGAGTTGTATCCCCAGGTCCACAAGGTCCCGTTCGACTTGAGCGCCGCGCTGTGCAGACGCCCTGCGGCAATATCGGCCCAGTCGTTGTTGAGGGCGGGAGCTAGCAAGATTATTTGAGTCGGGACGAGCTTGTTCGTGCCAGACCCGGCCGTGCCATCGCCGATTTGGCCATTGCTGTTGTATCCCCACGCCCATAAAGTTCCGTCCGTCTTGAGCGCGAGGGTGTGATAGCCCCCCGCAGCAATCTCTTTCCAGTTGGTGGCGAACCCGTTGTTGGTGAGGCCGAACCCGACCAGGGTTGGAACAGGTTTAAAGGTTTGGCTTCCGTAAGTGCCGATCCCGAGTTCGCCGTCCGTGTTGAATCCCCAGGTCCACAAGGTCCCATCCGATTTGAGGGCGACGGTGTGATAGACCCCCGCAGAAATCAAGGTGATGGTCGGCGCGGCAGCCGTGGTAAATGTCCACGCATTACTGATCGCCAGCGCATTACCCGCCAGATCCTTGACTCCTGTAGCCCCTCCGGTGATCGTCGCCGTGTAGGTGGTCGAGTAGGCCAGGCCCAGACGGCCTGTCGGAGTGGTCGGGGTAACTGCCGGGGCGGTGGTCGGGGTAAAGGTGGCGGTGGTGCCGGTATAGGCCACAGTTCCCGTTACCGGGCCTGAGGGGCTGGCAAGCGTAAAGCTGGCGGTGCCAATTGTCGCGGGATCCATAGCCTTGCTGAAGTTGGCGGTGATGAGCGTATTGACGGCAACACCGCTTGCGCCATTAAATACCGGAATAGTGATTGCGTTATTGGTCGGGCTCGTGGTTGAAACGGTGGGCGGTGTGGTATCGAGCGCGGCGCCGGTGGTGAATGTCCAGCTGTAATTGGCCAGCGCGTTACCCGCCAGATCCTTGACGCCTGCGGCCCCTCCGGTGATTGTCGCGGTGTAGGCCGTGGAATTCGCGAGGTTAACCGATGGCGTGAAAGTGGCGGTGGTGCCGCTATAGGTCACGGTTCCCGCTACGTTCGTCGCTCCGGCTGCGATGGTAAAGGTCGCCGTAGACACGGTCGATGTCGATACCGGTTTGCTGAAGGTGGCGGTGATCGCCGAATTCGGGGCAAAGCCGGTAGTATTGTTTATCGGGGCCGTAGTTAAAACGGTGGGTGGTGTGAGATCGGGCGCGGCGCCGGTGGTGAAGGTCCAGGTGTAATTGGCCACCATCGGGTTATTTATCAGATTCCTGACGCCTGCGGACCCTCCGGTGATCGTTGCCGTGTAGCTGGTCGAGTAGGCCAGATTGGTTACCGGCGTGAAGGTGGCGGTGGTGCCGCTGTAGGTGAGGGACCCGGTTACGATATTGACGCCATCGGATGTCTTTAACCCAAATGTCGTCCCGTTCAGCGTCGATGTCAGGATCGGCTCGCTGAAGGTGGCGTTGATCGCCGAATTTGGGGCAAAGCCGGTTGCGCTATTAGCGGGGTTCGTGGACGAGACGGAGGGCACTGTGTTAACGATTCCTGCGCCGGTGGTAAACGTCCAGGTGTAGATAGCTACCATCGAATTCAGCGCCAGATCTTTGACCCCGGTGGTGATCGTTGCCGTGTAGAGGGTGTTAGCCAAAAGGGCAGATGGTGTGAAGGTGGCGGTGTTGCCGCTGTAGCTTACCGCACCGGTTACTCCGGCGATCGTAATGGTCGTCGTGTTAATCGTCGACGTCGTCATCGGCTCGCTGAAGGTGACGGCAATCGCCGCGTTCGTGCCGACGCCGGTGGCTTTATTGGTCGGGAACGTTGATGAGACGGTGGGCGGTATGAGATCGGGCGCGGCGCCGGTGGTGAATGTCCACGTTTTTGCGTTGAGCATCGCATTGCCCGCCAGGTCTTTAACGCCGGTGGTGATCGTTGCCGTGTAGAGCGTTGCATAGGCAAGACTGGCGGATGGCGTGAAGGTGGCGGTGGTGCCGCTGTAGCTCACGATCCCGGTCACGCCGGCGATTGCGAAGGTGGTCGCGGACACTCCCGTCACCGGCTCGCTGAAGGTGGCGGTGATCGCCGAATTGATCGCAACGCCGGTGGCGACATCGGCAGGGCTCGTGGATGAGACGGTAGGCGGTGTGGTGTCTGGCACTGCGCCACCACCTGCTCCGCCACCTCCACCGCCACCTCCACCGCCACCTCCGCACGCGGCAACCGCAATGCTGAAAAGTATTGCCGACAGAAATTTAATTGTTCTCATGATCGCACCACCTGTTTGTTTTATTGATTTGGAAATGTCGGGCGTAACACCTAGACTCGCGACATACCCATTTAGTTGCACAATTGCCGATTCCGGAAAAACAGTCCCGTAAATAATTGACTGTAACGTCGGACACTATATTCTGCTACCCCGGCCCATTATCGCAAATGCTACCGCGCCGGTTTCAAGGCTGCCATCTTTGACCGACCAAAGGGGCGGCACTCCGGATGAACGGCGCGGCGCTAACGTCATGGCAGGAATCGAAAACGATGCGTTTTGATTATAAACCGTATCAGCATAAAGAATGAGTCAGGAAAAGGTCGGCCAGCAAGGCGTGCATCGCTATATTCGGGATGAAGACATCTGTGCAACCGCGAATAGGTTGCGGTGCGCCGTTCATCCGGAGTGTCGGCCCTTTGGTCAGATGGGGGTGGTAACCTTGAAATCGGCGCGGTAGTATCCGCCTCAAATCTTAAACGGAGCAGTTCATGAAACACGCAACAGGGTTTACCTTGATCGAATTGATGATTGTGGTCGCGATCGTAGGCATTATCTCGGCGGTCGCCATTCCGCAGTACTCGCGATATGTGGTGCGAGGCAACCGGGCTGCCGCGCAGGCCGTTATGCTGGATGCGGCGAATCGCGAGAAGCAATATTTGCTTGATGCGCGTGCCTATGCAATTGATGTTTCGGGTACTCCCGCTTTGAATACCTTGGGGGTAATACCTTCGGCAGCCGTTCTAAAGAACTACACCTTTACGACTCTAGCGGGCGCAAATGCCCCGTCTTTTATCATTATCGCAACAGCGGTTGCGGGCGGCAAGCAGGCAACCGACGGGGATCTGACCCTGAACGATGTCGGCACTAAATGCTGGGGCGTTAACCTCGCTCTCGCTCCCGGCACCTGTCCAAACCAGTGGTAAGCCATCAAAAATGAAATCCTCGCCCTCCTCTGTTTCCGGCTTTACCCTGATCGAGCTGCTGCTGGTGGTGTCCATCGTTGGCATACTGACGATGGTCGCCTTACCCAGCTTCAGGTCCTTGACCCAAAGCCAGTACGTGAAGAACGCGAGTTATGATCTCTATTCCGCGCTGAGCCTGGCCAGAAGCGAGGCGATCAAGCGAGGCTGCGATGTCACGCTTACCTTTGTAAATTACCCTGTCAATTCCCCGGCACCAACCCACAACGAGGTCGGCTGGACTATTGCACCAGCCGCCGGTTGCGGAACGGCAACTACGATACGCACTCATTCTCAATTAAAGAGCGTTGCGATTACGCCAACCACAACCACCAGCGTTACCTATAGACTCTCTGGCAGGGCAGCAGCCACCCCTGCCTTTTTGCTCGATGCCTATGGAGTGACAACCCCGACTCAATATGCGAGCTGCACCGGGATCACGCTGAGTGGCATGCCGCGCATGTACCCACCCGTCAACGGAGCCTGCCCATCACCATGACTCAATATCGGAAAAATTCTGGTCCTTCGACAGGCTCAGGACGTGGCCCTTTGACCCGCTGCTCGGGGCAGGGCTTCAGCCTGATCGAGGTGCTGGTGACCATCATCATCCTGTCGATCGGATTGCTGGGCTTGGCCGGTCTGCAAGGCCGCGCACTGATGGCGCAAATGGAGTCCTATCAGCGCTCGCAAGCCCTTGTTTTGCTAAAAGATATGGTGGATCGGATCGACGCCAACCGCAAGAATGCGGGCTTCTATGTGACCACCGGTTTGACACCGGCTTATCTGGGTAACCCGCCAGCAGCAGATTGCACCGCGCTTGCCGCAGGGCAGCCTCGCGATTTCTGCGAATGGAACAATGCGCTGCTGGGCACCGCCGAAATACAAGGGGCGAGTGCTACCAGTTGCGCCAACTGTGTCGGTGCGATGACGAACGCGCACGGCTGTATTTATCAGCTCCAGGCCCCGGCAACCGGTGTTCCGTCGGTGTACCAGGTGGTGGTCTCATGGCAGGGTACGGGCCCCACCGCTAAGCCCGATTTCACTACGCCCACTTCCATCACCTCCACCTCTGCGGGATGGTGCGCAAATGGCCAATACAAGGACAGGAACGGTACCCCCCAGGAAACCTTGCACCGTGTCATTTCGATGCCCGTTTCCGTGGCGGACCTGCAATAATCATGAAACAATCCATCGACAAAACAAGCTATACCCGGTCCGGCTCCCAGCGCGGTCTGTCACTGATCGAGCTGATGATCTCGATTACGATCGGATTGCTTATCCTGGTCTCCTTGTCCACGCTGTTCATCAATCAGAGCAGGACGCGGGCCGAACTGGATAAATCCAACCGGATGATCGATAACGGACGTTATGCGATGGATGTTTTGTCCAGCAACCTGAAGCTGGCCGGATACTACGATAGCTATGCTCCTACAGGCTTATCCCTCGGGGCGATTATTGCTGATCCGTGTGACACGGGAGCCCTCATTGTCACACCATCGAATTCCGATATACTCAACCTGCATGTGCTAGGCTACAATGCGACGACGTCGACGGTTCCAGCCTTAGCATCCAAGTGTGCCGCTATCCTCACTGCTAATTCGGTTACCTTAAGGACCGGCAGCGACATATTGGTGATCCGTCGGGCCAGTACGATTTCACCAAGGGTTTTAGCATCGGCAGCGGTCCAAGGCATGACCTATGTTCAGGTTTCCGGCTGCCCAGCGGACCTTTCCGCATATCTGATCGCCACCGCGCCGACCACTTTCCCGTTGTTTCTCAAAGATTGTTCGACCCCGGCTTATTTGCGGCCATTCCTGATCCAGGTTTATTTTGTATCGCCCGACAATAATCCTGCGGGCAATTTCACGGGTACACGCCCGGTAGGGTGTACCGGCGATTGCATCCCCACCTTGAAGCGACTGGAATTCGATCCAACCTGCAACGGCAGTGTCAATCCTTGTCCGTTAGCGATCACGCCACTGGTCGAGGGCATCGAATATATGCAGATCGATTATGGCGTGGACAACCTCCCCGTCATCGGCAATGCCATCGGCGATGGGGTGGCAGACTCCTACACCGATTGCTCTGGATGCTCCATTGCAGACTGGTCGAATGTCGTTTCGGTAAAAATCAATTTATTGGCTCGCAACCTGGCAATAACCCAGGGTTGGAATGAAACCAAAACTTACAACCTCGGCATCGATGGCGCGGTAGGGCCATTTGGCAATAATGAAGTCACGACGCCAGTAAAGGGGGCTTACAAACGACATGTCTACACCGAGCTTGTTCGCTTGAATAATCCGGCCGGACGGAGGGAGACCCCATGCTCGACTACTCCATGCCGATGAAGTTGCTTAATCAATCCTGCCGGATAGAAGGATACGCGATGAGTTCGATCAAATCGCAGCGCGGCAGCACTTTGCTGGTGGCGCTCATCATGCTGGTGCTGTTGACCCTGGTCGCGATATCGGCCATGAACAGCACGACTTCCAGTATCCAGATAGTGGGTAATGCGCAATTTCGCGAAGAAGCGCGTACCATCGCGCAACAGGCCATCGAGGGGGTAGCCAGTAGCAACTTCACCGCCCTCCCACCGGCACCCGCGACCGTTCTGTTCGACATCAACAAGGATGGAATAACCGATTACACGGCAACGGTCGCGACACCTGTCTGCACGGGTTCCAAGCCTATCAGTAATCTCAATCTCAATCCGTTGAATCCAGCTGACGCGACCTGTTTCACCCACAGTATCCCTCCTACCCCGGGGATCATGTATGCCTCGGGTGTGCCAGCCGTAACAGGAAGCTCGAATTGCCTTTCACAGCAATGGGAAATTCAGGCAACAGTCACCGACGCTAACTTATCCGGTGCGCAAGTGAATGTACGTCAAGGGATAGGCATGCGTGTTCTTACGGGAACGCCGTGTGCTGGGGCAGTCCCGCCGCCATGACGGGTCAGGCGTTGTTTGCGCGGCGATGAAATTTGGAGCAGTGGTTTAAAGACCGCAACGTGGCCGGGGCGAACGTAAAAATAAATCAAGGGCAGGCTGTTCCTGCGGGAATGCTCTGTAGTTAAACTGAATCAACGTGTAATTATTATTGGTCATAAATTGTTTTACTGTTTCAGTAATCGGGAGGAAGCAACCATGAAAACCCTACGCCATTGCCTCAATTGCATGTTCATCGCCTTGCTGGCCTATACCGTTCAGGGTAATGCCCAGGACATCGACCTGTACAGCTCGGCGGCCAAAATAACCAATGCCAGCCTGCCCAACATGCTGTTCGTGCTGGATAACTCGGCCAAATATGATTCCAACTCTGGCACCGCCGCATGCACTTATGCCGACACGGGCGGGTCGCCAAACATGGGGGCCACAACGGGCGGCATAGAGCAATGCGCGCTGGTTAACGCGATCAATGGCATTGCTCCCAACCCCAACGGAACGGCGACCGTCAACATCGGCATCATGGTTTATAACATCAGCGGAACTTTCCCCGCCAGCAGCAGTGGCGGGACCTATACCTGCAATGGCGGCGGGGGCGGCTGCCTGGTTTATCCGCTCAACCCGATGACGGCCGCGAACAAGACCGCCCTCGTAGCCCTCATCAAGGGATGGACCGCCGCTAGCATTAAAGGAAATAATGAAGCGACGGCGTCGACGATGCAGGAAGCCTGGGCCTATTTTGCCGGACAACCCGGCATGTCCGGCAGGACCTACACCTCGCCCGCGTCTACCGGCTGCCCGAGCAACTATGTGGTTTTCATCGGCAACGCCGCCACCACCAACGGTAGCCCCGGCGATTCCAGCCAAGCTCCGGGTACCAAGTTGGCCAGCACAATCAACGGCAATGCCGGCTTGACCGCCGCGCAACAAACGATGCTGACAACGAACATCGCGATACCTTACATCGCTTATGGCACCAGCACCTTTAGCTGCGGCACCTATACCTCCACCATGTATAGTCCCCACAACGACGGCAGTGGCGAGTTTGCGGACGAATGGGCGCGCTATATGAGGGAGGTCGATCTGTTTAACACTAACACGGCTAGCGCGATGCCCGCTGTCAAAAAAGTTTCCACTTACACCATCGGGGTGCTGGGCACCAACTGTGTGCCGCAATACCCGGCGCTGCTGACCAGCATGGCCAACAAGGGCGGCGGAAAATATTATGCCACAGCGAACGCAACCGATGTTCAACAAGCCATCAAGCGGATACTCAACGAAGTGCAAGCCGTCAACAGCGTGTTCGCGTCTGCCAGCTTGCCGGTCAGCGTCAATGCGCAGGGTACTTACCTGAACCAGATTTACATGGGTATGTTCCGCCCCGACTCGGGTGGCCAGCCAAGATGGGTCGGCAACCTCAAACAGTACCAGCTCTGTTACAACTCGACCACACAGATCCTGGAACTGTGCGACAGCTTGAGTATTCCAGCCATCAGCGCAGCGACCGGCTTTATCTCCCCCGATGCGGTCAGTTTCTGGACCAGCCAGAATCTCCTCGTGGAACCCGACCTGAACGGCGGATTCTGGAGAAACAAGCCTCAGGGAGTGGGTTTGGGTTATGACTTACCGGATGGCGAGTATGTCGAGAAGGGCGGTGCGGCACAGGTGATTCGCCAAGCCAACCTTCTGGACAATTACACGGCCACGGCGGGTACGGCCACCAACCCGCGCAATGTGTATACTTATTGCCCGAGTGGGACGACTTGCGTGGCAGCGCTGTCCGATGCCTCGAACGCCTTTGCACCAAGCAACGTGGGCATCGCGTCCACGATGTTCGGCTCTTCGAACACGAAGGTCGTGAGCATCGTCCGTACCGGCACCACTGCGCTGGTGACGACAGCAGTCAACCACGGGTTCAATGGAACTTCTTTGGTCACGATCACGGGCGCCGTGCCGATCGATTACAACGTAACGCAATTCGTGACGAACATAGGCACCACTACATTCACGATTACCGGTCTGCGGGATTTGCCGACCTCACCAACGCTTGGTACTTACCAGGTTACCCCGCATATCCCCGGCGTATCGATCGTCTCCATCACGCGCCCCGGCACCGCAGCGTCGCCGACCAATACGGAAACGGCCACGGTAACGACTGCGTCACCACATGGCTTTGCTGTAAACGCCAGTGTCAGCATCACCAGCACGCTTGCGTCTGTTTACACCGGCATCCAGACGGTAGGCGCACCAACCTTGACGACCTTCACCTATACGGTACCGGTATATCCGCCCGTAACGGCATTGAACAGCTATAAAGTGATGGTACACCCGTATACCATCAATCTTTCCAGCATCTCCAAAGTTACGGGTACGTGGACCGCGACGACGACGACGGCGCATAATTTCCATGCGGGCGAGACCATTAAGATTGCCTCATCCAATGCTTCATTCGATGGCGTCTGGATCATTGCTTCGGTTCCAACGGCGCTGACTTTCACGCTGAACACCACCGGCTCCATGACTGCCGCCACCAGCGGGATAGTCTCCCCTTCTACCACGGCAGTGGCTATCACGGCCCTGTCCCGGATCGGGAACGCGGTCACAACGACCGCCACGGCGACCGGACTGACCGCCGGCTACTTCGCGAACGGCGATCTGGTGGACATCACGACCACCGGTACTAACCCCAATGAAGCGGCCTATACGCAGAGCGCTGTCGCCATTACCTGTGCTCCAGGCGGCCTCTTCGTGCCCTGCTCGGGTACGACATTCACCTACCCGATCACCACGAGCCCGGATGTCAGTGCGCCGGGAACATTAAGCGTGGCCCAGGTCACCACCTCGATCAATATTGCAGCCAATCAAATCACCCGGGCCGGAGCCACTGCAACGGTAAACTGCCCCGCTGCCTGCGGTTTCGTTACTAACACCGGCGTGGATATCTCCGCCTCGGGCACGCTGTACACGGACGAAGCAGCCTATACCGGCACCTGGACCATCACGAGCGGGGGAATCAGCGCCACTTCGTTCACCTTCGGCCCGGTGACGCTCTCGCCCGCGTCACCCGCAACCGGCAACATCGGGGCCTACAGCGGAACGGTGCCACCCGATAAAACCAGTGTGGTCAACTGGGTGCGCGGCCAGGACAACAACCTGGATGAACCCAGCCCCGATCCTACTTATACAACCATCAATGTCCGCCCCTCGCTTCATGGCGACGTGTTGCACTCGCGCCCGACCGTCATCAACTACGGTACAGGCACCGGGGTAGTCGTTTATTACGGGTCCAACGATGGCATATTCCGCGCCATCAACGGCAATCAAACGGGCTCCATAGCAGGCACGCCACCTGGCGGCGAGTTGTGGGGATTCATTGCGCCCGAATCTTTCAGCGGACTGACAAGGCTGCATGACAACAGCCCTCTGCTGCTATTCCCCACCACGACGCCCGGCATTGTTCCTGCGCCAGTGTTGAAAGACTATTTTGTCGATGGTCCGACGGGTTTGTATCAACTGATCGATGCGAATGGTGCAACCACCACGGCCTACATCTACCTTGCGATGCGCCGTGGCGGACGACTCATCTATGCGCTGGATGTATCAACGCCATCCAGTCCGAAGTTCTTGTGGAAGCATAGCAACACGGACGTCGGTTTTACCGAAATGGGACAAACCTGGTCGCAGCCCAAGGTCGCGATGGTTAAAGGCTATGCGAGTCCGGTGTTGATCTTTGCCGGCGGCTACGATCCTTCGGAAGACAGCGAAGCCCCCTTGGCCGACACGATGGGACGTGGCATCTTCATTCTGGATGCGACTACCGGCGCCTTGCTGTGGAGCGCCACACCCAACTTGAGTCCCGGTTGCACGTCGACACAATGCCAACTCCAGGTAGCCGGAATGAATTACAGCATCCCGTCGGATATCACCCTGTTGGATCATAATAACGACGGCAACATAGACAGGCTGTACGTGGGCGATGTGGGCGGCAACATATGGCGCGTGGATTTCGAGCCTGTCGGCGGCATCACCCCCAACTTCTGGCAGGTGGAAAAGCTCGCCGCGTTAGGTTGCAGTGCCGGTCCCTGTGCCGCTGCTAATCCGGCCGGTCCGGTTCCGCGCAAATTCTTCTACCCGCCCGAGGTGATGTCTGTCACCGGATACGATGCGGTATTTGCAGGCTCAGGCGACCGTGAACATCCGCTTTATACCGATCCGGCCTCAACTTCGGCCAGCCCTCTGCCGTTCCCGGGCAGCCCGCCATATGGTGTATCGGCCTATAACGTGACGAACCGGCTTTACATGTTGAAGGATACAAAGACCGGCTTGGATGGCGCAGGCCTAGTCACCATTATGGAAACAATGACGGCCCCCGCCGGTTTGTTTGATGCTACGAATGCTACGGCTTCGGTTGCGACCAGCCAGTACAACGGTACGCCGACCAGCGGTTATTACGTCACCCTTCAAACGGGCGAAAAAGCCGTCAATGCGCCACTCGCGGTTGCGGGCTCTGTCTTTTTTGGTACGAACCAACCCGAACCGCCTAGAGCTGCAACAAGCACCAACCAGTGCGAAGAGTCATTGGGGTTGGCCGCGAGCTATAGTCTCAGCCCCTTCACTGGAGTTGCTACGAGAGGCGAGTGGGAAACCGGTGGTCTGCCCCCGTCGCCGGTCGCGGGTGTGGTTAACGTCAGAGATTCTGTGACAGGAACGATGATGCAGGTTCAATTCTGCATCGGCTGCGGCTTGGGTGAGGGTGGAGGCGGCGGACAAACCAGCACTTGCGATGCCTCGGCATCGGCTGCTTGCAAGCCGAAGTTCCTTATTTCCACAAGCCGAACCCGAGCTTACTGGTATATGAATACGGACTGACGCGTATCATGCTCCCGGCTTAGCTTCACAGGCGAGGTCGGGCAGTTAATTGATGTTGAGTTGGCATAGCAACATGACAAATACAAAGGCGACCCTTGGGTCGCCTTTGTATTTGTCTGCATGACCTGAATAACTTGTAGTGGCTTTCAGCTGGACGTGAAGCGGCCGAATCGGTGCGACGCCCTGCCAAATAAAAAGCGACCCGTAGGTCGCTTTTGTTTTACCGCCTGAAAATCCGACTTACTTGATGATGGATTTCAATTCACCCTTGGCGTAACGGTTCGCCATCGCTTCCAGCGAGATAGGCTTGATCTTGCCCGCTTGGCCTGCGGAGCCGAAGGCCTCGTAGCGTGCCACACAGATTTCTTTCATCGCGTTGGTTGATGCGGCGAGGAATTTGCGCGGATCGAAATCCTTTGGGTTCTGTGCCAGATAGCGACGCACCGCACCGCTGGATGCGATGCGCAGGTCGGTGTCGATGTTGATCTTGCGCACGCCGTGCTTGATGCCTTCGACGATTTCTTCAACCGGCACGCCGTAAGTTTGGCCCATGTCGCCGCCGAATTCGTTGATGATTTTCAGCCATTCCTGTGGTACGCTCGATGAGCCGTGCATCACCAGATGCGTGTTCGGGATGCGCGCATGGATTTCCTTGATGCGGCTGATCGCCAGCGTGTCGCCGGTGGGCGGCTTGGTGAACTTGTACGCGCCGTGCGAGGTACCGATCGCGATCGCCAAGGCATCGACGCCGGTTTGACGCACGAATTCTGCGGCTTCTTCAGGGTCGGTCAACAGTTGGTCGTGGCTCAACACGCCTTCTGCACCGTGACCGTCTTCCTTTTCACCCATGCCGGATTCGAGCGAACCCAGACAACCCAATTCGCCCTCAACCGAAACGCCCACTGCGTGAGACATTTCCACGACGCGGCGCGTGATGTCGACGTTGTATTCGAACGAGGAAGGGGTCTTGGCATCAGCCAAAAGCGAGCCGTCCATCATCACGCTGGAGAAACCGGACTTAATAGCGTTGATACATACTGCCGGAGATGCGCCGTGGTCCTGGTGCATGACGACTGGAATATGCGGATACATTTCTACCGCCGCTTCGATCAGGTGACGCAGGAACGCTTCACCGGCATATTTACGCGCACCGGCGGAGCCTTGCATGATCACCGGGCTGTTGGTTTTATCAGCCGCTTCCATGATCGCTTTGACTTGTTCGAGATTGTTCACGTTGAATGCGGGCAGACCGTAACCATTTTCCGCAGCGTGATCGAGTAGTTGACGCAAAGATACTAAGGCCATTTATTTCTCCTGATTAAAAATTCAAAACCGGGTGTTGCCATTAACCCGGAATATCTATCAGGTGGGCTAGGCCCACCCTACATTTACGCGTGTTTTTTGTGATCGCCGACCTTGACGATTTTCATCGTGTTGGTGTGCCCTGACTTGCCGACGGCTTCGCCGATCGTCATCACCATCAAGTCGCCATCCTCAACCAGTTTAAGGCGTACCAACTCGTCCTCGGCATCGCGCAAAGCCTGATCGTGGTCTTTTGAGATGTTCTTGAAGGCGATCGGATGCACGCCGCTGAACAGTGTCACTTTGCTCAAGGTTTCCGGCAATGGCGTCATCGCAAAAATCGGCACACCGGCATTCATGCGCGACATCCACAGCGGGGTCGAGCCCGACTGGGTCAACGCGACAATGGCTTTGACCTTGAGGTGTGATGCGGCAAACATCGCCGACATCGCGATCGATTGATCGACGCGGGAAAATTTTTGCGAAGCGACGCGCCGGTCGACCATGTAATGCTCGTCATCGATTTCGGCTTCGGCCTTGTGGCAGATGCGCGCCATCGCTTCGATGGTTTCCACCGGATAGTCGCCCACCGCAGTTTCTGCCGACAACATCACTGCATCGGTACCATCCAACACCGCATTCGCCACGTCGGATACTTCGGCTCTTGTTGGAATAGGCGCCGTGATCATCGATTCCATCATTTGCGTGGCGGTGATCACCAGGCGATTTTTTTCACGCGCCATTTTGATCATGCGCTTTTGCAAACCGGGCACGGCGGCATCGCCGACTTCGACGGAAAGATCGCCGCGCGCCACCATGATCGCATCGGATGCGTCGATGATGTCGCCCAGCACGGCGATTGCTTCAGCGCGCTCGATCTTGGCCATCAGCAAACTTTTGCCGCCAGCGGCATGCATCAGTTCACGCGCCATACGCATATCGTCGCCGGTGCGCGGGAAGGATACCGCCAGATAATCGGCGTGGATCAGCGCGGCGGTCTTGATGTCTTCCTTGTCTTTGTCGGTCAGTGCGGGCGCGGTCAATCCGCCACCCTTGCGGTTGATGCCTTTGTTGTTGGATAACACGCCGCCGCGTACCACGATGCAAATGACCTGAGTGCCTTTGACTTCGGTGACGTGAAATTCCAACATGCCATCGTTGAGCAGCAATACAGTACCTGCGCTGACATCGTTCGGCAGTTCTTTGTAGTCAAGACCCACGCGTTGTTGATTGCCCAGGCCGTCAAATGCGGCATCCAGAATGAAAGTATCTCCCTTGTTCAGGATGATCTTGTCATTCTCGAATTTGCGCACGCGAATCTTCGGGCCTTGCAAATCGGCCAGAATGCCCACGGTGCGACCGCAGGCCTTGGCCGCAGCACGCACAGTTTCGGCGCGCTTCATGTGGTCTGCCGCTGAGCCATGCGAGAAATTCATCCGAACCAGATCCACTCCGGCACGTATCATTTGCTCCAGCACTTTTTGGTCGCTGGAAGCAGGTCCCAGCGTTGCAACTATTTTTGTTCTACGCAGCATGATTTCCTAATATTTTATTGATTGGCGCGTTGTTCGAGGATTTCCACCGCAGGCAATTTTTTGCCTTCGAGAAATTCCAGAAACGCTCCGCCTGCGGTGGAGATGTAAGATATTTTGTCGAAAATACCGTACTTCTGAATTGCGGCGATGGTGTCGCCACCACCCGCCAGAGTAAAAGCTTTGGTTTCGGCAATCGCCATCGCAATCGCTTTGGTACCTTCGCCGAACTGGTCGAACTCAAATACGCCGACCGGGCCGTTCCACACCACGGTGCCAGCCTTCATGATGATGTCGACGATCTCTTGTGCCGATTGTGGGCCAATATCGAAAATCATTTCGTCGTCAGTTACATCCTTCGCATCTTTAAGAATAGCCGGGGTGTTTTCATTGCCCGCAACAAATGGTGCTTCTTTGCCGACCACAACATCGGTTGCAATCGGAATGCTTGCGCCGCGTGCGGACATTTTCGCCAGCAGTGCTTGTGCGGTTGGAACCAGATCGTTTTCGCACAGCGACTTGCCAACCGGATGTCCGGTCGCCTTGAGGAAGGTATTGGCGATCCCGCCGCCGACCACCATTTGATCGACTTTGTCAGACAGGCTTTCCAGTACCGTCAGCTTGGTCGATACCTTGCTGCCGCCGACGATCGCGACCATCGGGCGAGCAGGGCTGAGCAGGGCTTTGGTTAACGCTTCCAGTTCCTGAGTCAGCAAGACACCTGCGGCGGCAATCGGTGCATATTTCGCCACGCCATGAGTCGATGCTTCAGCACGGTGTGCCGTACCGAACGCGTCCATCACGAACACATCGCACAGTGCGGCGTATTTGCGGGCCGTTTCTTCAGTGCTTTTCTTTTCACCCTTGTTGAAACGGCAATTTTCCAGCAGCACCAGTTCGCCTTCATTGACATTGAACCCGCCATTCACCCAATCCTTGATCAGGCGCACTGGCTTGCCCAGTTTGTTGGCGATGACATTGGCGACCGGCTTGAGCGAATTTTCTTCGGAGTAGACGCCTTCTTCCGGACGACCCAGATGGGAAGTCACCATCACGCGAGCTCCGGCTTTCAACGCGAAATTGATCGTCGCCATCGAGGCGGTGATGCGCGCATCAGAAGTTACTTTGCCGTCTTTGACGGGTACGTTGAGATCAGAACGAATCAGGACGCGTTTGCCCTTGAGATCCAGATCGGTCATTTTAATAACAGACATGTTTTTTCCTTTGCTACAAACTAACAAACACAAGGGCTGGGTATCAGCCAGCCCTTGTGCGGAACGAATTACTTGGCGATGTGAGTCACCATGCGCATCAGGTTGCAGGTATAGCCATACTCGTTGTCGTACCAAGCCACAACTTTGACGAAGGTAGGGTCCAGCGCAATGCCCGCACCCGCATCAAAAACGGAAGGGCAGGTTTCACCACGGAAATCGGTTGAAACAACGCTGTCGGTGGTGTAGCCCAGCACGCCTTTCAATGGGCCGCTTTCAGAAGCCGCTTTCATCGCGGCGCAAATTTCTGCATAGCTCGCGGGCTTGTTCAACTCGACCGTCAAGTCAACCACGGACACGTCGGAAGTCGGCACGCGGAAGGCCATACCGGTCAGCTTCTTGTTCAGTTCCGGGATGACTATACCCACCGCTTTGGCAGCGCCGGTGGAAGACGGAATGATGTTTTCCAGAATGCCGCGGCCACCGCGCCAATCCTTGCTGGACGGGCCGTCTACGGTTTTTTGGGTCGCGGTCGCAGCGTGCACCGTGGTCATCAGGCCGCGTTTGATACCCCAGGTGTCGTTCAACACCTTGGCAACTGGCGCCAGCGCATTGGTGGTGCAGGACGCAGCGGAAACAATTGCTTCGCCAGCATATTTGCTGTGGTTCACGCCATACACGAACATCGGCGTGTCGTCTTTGCAAGGTGCGGACTGGATGACCTTCTTGGCACCCGCGTCGATGTGTGCCTGGCAGGTTTCCTTGGTCAGGAAAAAGCCGGTACATTCAACCACGATGTCGACTTTGACATCACTCCATTTCAGGTCAGCCGGGTTTTTGGCAGAAGTCAGACGAATCTTCTTGCCATTGACGATCAGCGTGTCGCCATCGACCGAAACCTCGCCTTTAAAACGGCCATGCACCGAATCATGCTTGAGCATGTAGGCCAGATATTCTGGCTCCAGCAGATCGTTGATCGCAACGATTTCTATTTCCGGAAAATCCTTGATGGCAGCGCGGAACACCATGCGTCCGATGCGACCAAATCCATTGATACCGACACGAATTGCCATTTTTCTCTCCTAGATTGTAATAATTATTTCAGCACGCCCTGGACGGCCTTCACCACATTCGCTGCGGTGATGCCGAAGAGCTTGAACAGCTCAGGTGCCGGTGCTGATTCGCCGAAGCAATCCATTCCGATCACGGCGCCATCCAGGCCCACGTACTTATACCAGCCGCTGGTCACGCCGGCTTCGACAGCCACACGCTTCATGCCTTTGGGCAAAACGCTGTCTTTGTAAGCCTGGTCCTGTTTATCGAATACATTGGTGGACGGCATTGACACGACACGCACGTTGATACCTTCTGCGGCCAGCGTTTTTTGCGCTTCCATCGCCAGCGTCACTTCGGAACCAGTCGCGATGATCAGCGCTTGCGGCTTGCCACCGGAGGCTTCGGACAATACATAAGCACCCTTGCGGATGTTGGCGATTTGCGTCGCATCGCGTGTCTGGAAGGCCAGATTCTGACGACTGAAAATCAGGCTGCTCGGGCCATCATGGCGCTCAACAGCGGCGACCCAGGACACGGCAGATTCAACCGTGTCGCATGGACGCCATACTTCCATGTTAGGAATGTAGCGCAGCGTCGCGGTTTGTTCGACCGGTTGGTGGGTCGGACCATCTTCGCCCAAGCCGATGGAGTCATGCGTAAACACAAAAATCACGCGTTGCTTCATCAGTGCCGCCATGCGCAGCGCATTGCGAGCATATTCGGAGAACATCAGGAACGTGCCGCCGAACGGCAGAAAACCGCCGTGCAGGGCCATGCCGTTCATGATGTGCGACATGCCGAATTCGCGCACGCCATAGCTGATGTAGTTGCCGGTGCTGTTGCCGCGAACATGCTTGCAGCCCGTCCAGTTAGTCAGGTTAGAGCCGGTCAGGTCGGCCGAACCGCCGAGGAATTCAGGCAATGCCGGAGCCAGGGCGTTAATCGCGTTTTGCGAAGCCTTGCGGGTCGCAATGGTCTCAGCCTTTTCGTTGATTTTAGCGATCGCATCTTTAGCATGCGCCGCCCACTCCAATGGCAATTCACCCTTGATGCGGCGATCGAATTCAGCGGCCTCTTTCGGGAACGCGGCCTTGTATTCGGCAAACTTGTTGTTCCACAATTTTTCCAGACCCGCGCCCTTGGTGCGCGCATCCCAAGCTTCATAGACATGCTTAGGTATTTCAAAGGGAGGATATTTCCAGCCAATGTATTCGCGTGTCGCGGCGACTTCGGCATCGCCCAGTGCTGCGCCATGTACGTCATGGGTGTCAGCCTTGTTAGGCGAACCCATGCCGATGATGGTCTTGCAACAAATCAGCGTTGGCTTGTCGGTCACCGCTTTGCCAGCATTGATCGCGGCATCGATTGCTTCCGAATCATGGCCATTCACTGAAACCACGTGCCAGCCGTACGATTCGAAACGCTTCGGGGTATCGTCGGTGAACCAGCCATCCACATGGCCATCGATCGAGATGTTGTTGTCGTCCCAGAACGCGGTCAGTTTGCCCAGACCCCAGGTACCGGCCAAGGCACAGGCCTCATGCGAAATACCTTCCATCATGCAGCCGTCGCCCATGAACACGTAGGTGTGATGATTGACGATCTCGTGGCCGGGCTTGTTGAATTCAGCAGCCAGCAACTTTTCCGCCATCGCCATGCCCACCGCATTGGTGATGCCTTGACCGAGCGGCCCACCGGTGGTTTCAACGCCAGCGGTGTAGCCATATTCCGGGTGCCCCGGAGTCTTGGAATGCAATTGACGGAAGCGCTTCAGCTCTTCGATAGGCAAGTCGTAACCGGACAAATGAAGCAGCGCATAAATCAGCATCGAGCCGTGGCCATTGGACAGCACGAAACGGTCACGGTCCGGCCACTTCGGGTTGGTCGGGTTATGGCGCAAATGGCGGTTCCACAACACGTCGGCGATTTCCGCCATCCCCATCGGCGCGCCCGGATGACCGGAGTTCGCTTTTTGCACGGCATCCACTGCCAGCATGCGGATTGCTCCGGTTGTGTCGTTGAATTTGGGCGGGGTGAAGCTTCGCGTTGCAGCCATTTCCTATTACCTCTATAAAACATCCCTGCGGGATTGGTTATGTGAAGGGCACCCAGGTAAAAATGAATTTACAGGGGTGCCCGATATTCGTTTAGACCGGTAATTATGCCGCACCACCCCGATTAGGGCAACCGCTACGCTACGGACGCCCGGTTGCAGTTCTCTATTGTGCATCGTCAAAGCCGTCCTTTTTGACGAACTTAATGCCTAATTGCTTGAGTTTGCGGTAAAGATGGGTGCGCTCCAGCCCGATCTTGTCGGCTACCCGCGAGACGTTCCCGGACTCTTTTTGCATATGATAGTCAAAGTAAAGCGCGTCAAAATGGTCGCGCGCTTCGCGCAAGGGTATATCCAGCGGTAGAGAAATTTGCACCGCATGTACATCGACGCTTAAATCAACATTTTGGCCCGGCAACTCGACAGGCTGGATCTGAGGTTTGGGCTCATCATCCCGGATCGCCTTTGCAATGGTGCTGAGCAGTTTTTGCAACGAAATGGGTTTTTCCAGAAAATCCACCGCACCGATTCGTGTCGCTTCGACCGCCGTTTCAATTGTGCCGTGACCTGACATCATCACCACCGGCATGGTCAGTAAATCCTGCTCGACCCATTCCTTGAGCAAAGTTATACCATCGGTGTCCGGCATCCAGATATCGAGTAGCACCAGATCCAGTTCGCGCTCGTGCCGTATGGCGCGTGCCTGAGCGGCGTTTTCGGCCATGTGTACCCGATAACCTTCATCGGTCAGAATTTCCGACAATAATTCGCGGATGCCGATTTCATCATCCACCACCAGAATTTGCTTGTTTGTCATTAGGTCTCCTCGATTAACGGCAGCACAATACTGACGCGCGCTCCGCCATCCACGATATTTTCGATGGTGATGTGCCCACCATGTTCTTCCACGATCTTTTTAACGATTGCCAGCCCCAATCCAGTACCTTTTGGCTTGGTCGTCATGTAGGGCTCAAAGGCGCGTGACAGTACACTTTCTGGAAAGCCCGCGCCATTGTCCTCGACCCACAGATGAATTTCGCCATTCTGAGTTTCAGTGTGCAAGGTTATGGTCGGCTGCACGACGCCCTGTAACGCATCCTGCGCATTTTGCAGCAGGTTGTGAATCACCTGGCGCAAACGAGTCGCGTCCCCGTTAACTTCGCTGTGCGACGCATCCAGCTTCAATACGATAAAAGTGACGTTCGTCTCATACAGGCCCAGCACTTCCTTGATCAGCTTGTGCACATCCAGATGCGACAGCTTCAATGCCGGACCTCGCGCGTAATTGGCAAAATCGTTCACCATGTTTTTCATCGCGGCGACCTGGCTGACGATAGTTTGTGTGGCGCGTCGTAATAGTTGTGCGTCGCCAACATCCAGCTTGTCGCTGAGCTTGTGCTGCAAACGCTCCGCCGAGAGCTGTATCGGGGTGAGCGGATTCTTGATTTCGTGTGCCAAGCGTCGCGCTACTTCGCCCCAAGCCGCCTGACGCTCGGCCTGCAACAGGTGGCTGATGTCGTCGAACACCACGACAAAACCCGCTTCCCCGCCATGCGGTAGTCGTGTTCCGCGCATCAGCAGAATCTGGTTACCATTTCTGCTCAGACGTTCAATCTGTCGCTGCCATTCGCCACTATCTGTTTCGCCGAAAGCATCCATGACGGTGTGGCAGAATGATCTGAGCAGGCTGAACTTCTCGGCGATTTGACTTAACGACATGCGTTGCATCTCCTGCAGCGGGGCGGCCAGGATTTGTGCAGCACTGGTATTCACCGAGCGCAGGCGCAATTCATGATCCAGTGTCAGTACGCCGGAGGACAGGTGGGTCAATACGCTTTCCAGATGAACTTTCGCACCCTCCACCACGCGCTGCTGGCGTTCGCTGGCCAGCTTCGCCTCGAATAACTGGCGAGTCATCTGGTTGAACAAGCCGGTCAAAGCGCCCAGTTCATCGCTGCTCTGAATCGGATATTGTTCGGTGAAATCGCCTTGTGCCACCGCACGCGTCCCTTCTGCCAGCGCTTCCAGCGACGACCCGAATCTTTCACTGAGGAAAAATGCCGCAGATACCGCCGTCAGCAACACCACCAATAATGACAGCGTCAAAGTGATTGCGTATAGCCGTTTCAATCCGAGGCGGGAGAGGGTTAGTTCCTGATAATCGCGATACACCGTTTGCACGGTTTCGGCATCCGCCTCGATCTGTTTTGGCACCGGCTGGGTGAATTGCAACACAAATCGCCCGCCCGCCTGAGTTTTGGAGTTGACGATCACTAACGCTAACAGTGTCAAACCCCGGTTAGGCAAGGTATCAATCACCGCGTATTCGCCCTTGCTCAGCGTCAGGCGCAACAAATCGTCATCGGGCTTGTCAGGCAATCGCGCGTTATCGCCCGAGGAAGAGGCGATCAGATTTCCCTTGATGGTAAACAGGGCCGCTTCCTGTGCCACATCTTCGCCCACCAATTGATCGAGTGCGCGCTGATATTGCCCAGCTTGTTTTTCAGCCAATAATAACGCAGTAAATTGTGCCTTTTTCGAAAGCGCTTTCAGGCTATTGTCCAGGCCGCTTCTGCCGAGGTTGAGGCCGCCTTCCAGCGCTTTCTCAACGCGTACGTCAAACCACGATTCGATGCTTTTGTCCAAAAATTGCACCGACACCGCATAGATCAATATGCCCGGCAGCACCGCGATCAGCGTGAAAAACAACACCAGACGCAACGTCAGTTTGGCACCGAAAACCCCGTTCTTGAGCTTGGTGCGCAACCGCCATAGTTGAAAGCCGACCAATCCCATCAAACCCAGTGCAAGCAAGCCGGTCAATCCGAGCAAGCCGTAATAGTTGATGGAAAAAACTTCGGTGTTGGCACCGCTGCTGGACAACAAATACAGCAGCACCCCGCCAACGGCGACACTGATAAAAATCAGATAGTTCACACGTTACTCCGCTTTGCTGCCGGCGTGCATGACGATTTCCGCTGGATTGATCACCCAGCGATACCAATCGGAATCGAGCGTCCAGTCATTGTCGGTCAGCGCGTTCACTTGCAAAGGTTTGGGCAGTTGCTCAATGTCCAGGCGCAGACGCGCTGCCGCCATATAGCCGCCATCTTTTTTTATCAGCTTGGCTGGAATGATCGTCGAGCTTTGTCTGGACAGCATACTTAACGCATCTTCAAGGCTGGCAAAATTCTGGAACAGAGCGCCGCGCGAGATGCGGTATCGTCCTGTCAGAACGCTGTAGGAGAGTTTGACGGTCTGTTCGCCAACAAAGATTTCTTCATCCAGCCATGACCAGCGTGTCGTCGGTGAATTGCCGGTAAAATAACGCGGGATGCTGCGCTGCACGGCCTGTTGCGCTGTATCAAGCCAATCCCAGCGAGTATGCGTCAGTGAAAACTCGCCCACAAAATAAAGCGGGATGCCGTGGGACAAAGCCTGTTGCACCCGGAAGTTCAGGTTGATGTCATAACTGGCGGAGAGTTGGTAGCCCACTTCATCCAAGCGAATCTCGACCTTGTTGACGGAAATGCCCTCGGCCTGGGCGGTCGCGGCGAATAGCCACGCCAGCACCGCACCGCGCAGCAATCCACTAAGCAACTTTTTGCAACAAGGCATAAAAGAATCCATCATGCTGATCATTGGGCAGCAACTGACCGTTTATATCATCAGGCAAAGCAATCGGCAGCCTCCGTGCATCGGGCTGCAGGGCCAGAAACGCAGCGACAACCTGTTCGTTCTCCTGATGAAAAACCGAGCAGGTGGCATAGAGCAATTTACCATCTTGCGCCAGCAGTCGCCACAGTGCCTGCAGAATATCCATCTGTTGTGCTGCAAAACCGGCCATGTCCGTGCTGCGGCGCAGCCACTTGATGTCGGGATGGCGGCGCACCACGCCGGTGGCCGAGCAAGGCACATCGGCAAGAATACGATCAAACACCTCGCCATCCCACCAATCTTGCGGCTCGGCTGCATCTCCGACCACCAGATGCGCGGACAATCCCAGACGCTGCAAATTTGCTGAGACGCGAGCTAAGCGTTTCTCGTCCTTGTCCACCGCAGTCATCTGTACGGCGGCGCGCTCCAGAATATGCGCGGTCTTGCCGCCTGGGGCGGCGCAGGCATCCAGCACGCGTAGGCCATCACGAACATCCAGCAGCCGCGCGGCATATTGCGCACCGGCATCCTGTACAGAAACCTGCCCGGCAAAGAATCCTGGCAGCTTGTCCACCGGCACCGGCTTATCCAGTTGCAGCGCATCCGGTGCTATCAGCCGCGCCGAAAGATCGCTCAGTTTCAATAGTGCCAAATAATCCGTTGTCGTGCCGCGTCTTTGATTGACACGCAGCGTCATCGGCGGATGCAGATTGCCCGCTTCCAGTACCGCTGCGGTACGATCTCCATATTGTGCTTGAAGTTCATCGATCCACCATTGCGGGTAACTGTATTTGCCTTCCGCGTGCAGAGCAGCCTGTTCCAGCAATGCGTCACGGCGGCGCAGGAAATTGCGCAAGATCGCATTGACCAGACCGCTGATTTTAGTGTTCAACATTTGTGCGGAGCGCACCGCGTGATCGACCACCGCATGTTGCGCGGCCTTGCTGTATTGCAACTGGTATAGCGCCACCAGCAGCACGTAGTAGATACGCTGATCCAGCATCGGCTTATGCAGCAACAAACTTAACACTGCGCGCAATTGTCCGTAAAAACGCAATGTGCCATAGCTTAAATCCTGCAAGGCCGCGCGCTGTGCCGGAGTCCATACCGATTTTCTGCGCAAAGATTCATCCAGAACCTGATTGAGGTTGCGGCCGTCCACCAGCACTTGCTGAACGATTTGCGCTGCGGCGATTTGTATGTTGTGCATCTGATGAAACCCCTAGCCATTCCACTGGGTTGTCAAAGAACGACAACCTGGTGGCTGGTTATAATTTACCGAGAATTGATCGCCTGCCTTGAGCGGCATGGCTTGCAGAAATTGTGCGGCAGACTGCGCCTTGCCACCCGGACGCTGCAACGTCCCCAGGCGCAAAGCGTCTTTGCCGCACGCTACCGTGATGCCGTGCTTGTCCACGGCCAAGACCTTGCCCGGATCGCCCTGCATGTTTTGGCATACTTCAGCCTGCCAGATTTTTATTATGACGCCGTTGAGGTTGGCATGACATACCGGAAAGGGGTTGTAGGCGCGCACCGCACGTTCGATTTGGCGCGCATCCTGTCGCCAGTCAATCAGCGCTTCGCTCTTGATCAGCTTGGCGGCGTAACAAGCAGCTTGGTTATCCTGCCTAACCGGCATCAGGCGATGATCCTGCAACAGGCGCAACGCTTCGAGAATGCTGGCAGCACCCATTTCGGCCAGTTTGTCGTGCAGGGTATGCCCGGTATCAGCGGCTTCGATTGGACATGCGTTGCGCAACAATATGTCTCCGGTATCCAGCCCCTCATCCATCTGCATGATGGTGATGCCGGTCTCGGCGTCGCTCGCCAGAATTGCACGCTGTATCGGCGCGGCTCCACGCCAGCGCGGCAACAGCGATGCGTGGATATTCAGGCAGCCATGACGCGGCAGCCGCAGCACTGCTTGCGGCAGAATCAGACCATAGGCGGCCACCACCATCACATCGGCATCCAGTGCGGCAATAGCGCGTTGCGCCTCTTCAGTTTTTAATGTTGAGGGTTGCAACACCGGCAAACCATGTTGCAGCGCGAGTTGTTTTACCGGACTGGAGGCCAGCTGCATACCTCGCCCCGACGGACGATCCGGCTGGGTCAGCACCGCGACGACCTGATGTTCCTTGAGCAGCGCAGCCAACGCGCTGGCCGCGAACTGCGGCGTACCGGCAAAAATGATTTTCATAATGAACAACCTTGGAGAATATTCTGTTCGGCGTGGCAACAAAGAAATTTACATTGTCTCGCGTAAACGTTTTTTAAGTTTCGCGCGAATGCGGGTCTGCTTGAGCTGGGATAAATATTCGACAAATACACGGCCGATCAAATGATCCATCTCATGCTGGATGCAGACAGACAATAAACCTTCAGCATCCAGCGTGAAAATATCGCCTTTTATATCAAGGGCGCGCACAGTGATCTGTTTCGCGCGGCTTACCGTGTCATAAATACCCGGCACCGACAGGCAGCCTTCCTCGCAATCGCTTACCCCGCTGCTTGCGATGATCTCAGGATTGATGAACACCATCAGTTGATCATGTGTCTCGGAAATGTCTACCACGATGATGCGCTCGTGCACATCCACTTGCGTCGCCGCCAAACCGACACCGGGTGCGGCATACATGGTTTCAGCCATGTTGCGCACCAGTTTGCGGGTGGCTTCATTGACTTGCGCAACTTTCTTAGCGACCTTGTGCAGGCGGTCATCAGGATATTGCAAAATTTTCAGAATTGCCATAGGTGGCCTATAAATGCTTGCTAATTAAATAGACTGGATGCAGAATTTAAGGCGTCGCAGCAACTTTGCGCACCCCCAATAATGATTCAGCCGGAGTTTCCATGCGTAATATTATATCGCTGATTTGTTTTTTACTGCCTGTTTTGGCCTTTGCTGCCGAGCCCGAGAGTCACACGGATAGTCGCACGGATATTCGTACCGACGCACCGGATCGGCACATCGTCGTCAAGGGCGATACGCTTTGGGACATTTCCGGGAAGTTCTTCAAAGACCCGTGGAAATGGCCGCATATCTGGGGTTTGAACAAAGACACGATCAAGGATCCGCACTGGGTTTATCCTGGTGACGTGATCTTTCTCGATCGAAATAGTGGTACCTTGCGCATCGGTCAAGCCGATACAAGCAGCCCAAAAACAAACGGCGAAATGGCCACGAGCGGAGTGCCCGCCATCGTCGCTCCAGACGACACAGGTGCAGTGAGCGATACGGGCAATGGCGTAAAGTTTTCTCCCCGAGTGCGCGAAAGCCCAAGCCCTCACGACGCCATCGCAAGCATACCTGCGAGCGTCATTGCGCCATTTCTGTCGCAGCCGCTGGTCATCGAAGAGGGCCAACTTGATGGTGCTCCAATGTTGATCGGCGCGCGTGATGGGCGCGTGATATTAGCCAAGGATGACATTGGTTTTGCCAAAGGGCTGCCTGCAGACAAAGGCGATCTGTGGCAGATTTACCGCTCGGGCAAAACCTTTACCGACCCAGATACTGATGAAGAATTGGGCATTGAAGCCGTTTATCTGGGCAATGCCGAAGTAACCCGCTTTGCGGAAGTCAGCACTGTCTCTATCACGCATTCCGTTCAGGAAATTCGCGCGGGTGACCGCTTGGCCTTGCCTCCCGTCGAGGAGGTCAATACTTATTTGCCGCGCGCGCCGGAAAGCAATATTTCCGCACGCGTGATTTCTATTTATGGTGGCGTATCCCAAGGCGGGCAAAACTCCATCATCACGCTGAACAAGGGCAAACGGGACGGGCTGGCAAGCGGCCATGTGCTCGCGCTCTACCAAAAGGGTGAAGTTATCACGCACCCGGGTCAATCGCTCGTCAGCAGGATTTTCGGCTTGAAAGACTCTTACGCGCTGCCGGATCAACGCTACGGTCTGGTGTTTGTGTTTCGCGTGTTCGACAAAGTGTCCTACGCGCTGGTGATGCAAACAAAACTGCCCGTGATGTTACTCGATCGCGTCAGCACACCATAAAGGGTGAACTTGGATGTCTCGCTCAAGGCTTGGCTGGCACTCAGTCTGACACGGGGCTTGGGCGGGGAAGGCGCGCGTCGGTTATTACAGGAATTCGGTTCACCGGATGCTGTTTTCGCCGCTTCCACCAGTTCGCTTAAATCCGTCGTCAAGGCGGATGTCGCGGCTGAAATCAGCAAGGGCATCGCCGACGATGTCATCGCGCCAGCCTTGGCATGGCTGGAAGATGGCAACAACCATATCGTCACACTCGCCGACAGCGACTATCCGCAAGCACTGTTGAATATTCCCGATCCGCCGTTGTTGCTGTATGTGAAAGGACGGTTGGATTTACTCAATCGCTCCGCGCTGGCCATCGTCGGCAGTCGCAGCGCCACGCCGCAAGGCATCAACAACGCCGAGGCATTTGCCAAGTCATTGAGCGATGCCGGGTTGTGCATCATCAGCGGCATGGCGCACGGCATCGATGCCGCCGCGCATCGCGGCGCGCTGAAAGGCCAGAGTCGCACCAGCGGCAGCAGCATCGCCGTGGTCGGCACCGGGCTGGATAAAGTGTATCCCGCCGCGAACCGCGATCTCGCCCATGCGCTCGCGCAGCAGGGTGCGCTGATTTCGGAATTCCCGCTCGGCACCCCGCCACTGGCCGCCAATTTTCCGCGCCGCAACCGCCTGATCAGCGGCATGAGTCTCGGTTGTCTGGTCGTGGAAGCCTCATTGCAAAGCGGCTCGCTGATCACAGCAAGGCTGGCCCTGGAGCAGGGCCGGGACGTGTTCGCGATTCCCGGCTCGATACATGCGCCGCAAAGCAAAGGCTGCCATGCGCTGCTCAAGCAAGGTGCGAAACTGGTCGAGGCCGCGCAGGATATTCTCGAAGAGTTGGGTGGGGTGTTTGTTTTGCCAGCAACATCGGCCAATTCAGATGGCCCGGACTCAGCACTGCTTGAACAAATCGGCTTCGACCCGGTGGATGTGGACACGCTTGGCGTGCGCTGCGGCTTGACGGTAAGCCAGCTATCCGCCATGCTGTTGACACTTGAGCTAAGCGGCCGCATCAATGTGTTACCCGGCGGCTTATATCAACGGATTCATTAACTCATTGCGCAACCATGTTTGAAATCTTGATGTATTTGTTTGAAAGTTACTTTGACGCGGGCAGTTATCCTGAGCCAGATAAGCTGTCGCGCAAACTTTCCGCCGCCGGTTTTGAGGGCGACGAAATCAGCGAGGCGTTGACCTGGTTGTCCGCGTTGCAAGAGCAGAATCCCGACAGTTATCCCGCCAGCCTTGAGCATGCCGGACAGCGGCATTTTGCCGAATTGGAATTGCAGTTCATCAGCTATGAGGCTCGGCAGTTCCTGTTATTTGCAGAACAGCAACATTTGATTTCGGCCGTCGAACGCGAAATGATCATCGATCGATCCGTCGCGCTGAAACAGGAAAATCTCGCGCTGGATAAACTCAAGCTGATTATGCTGATGGTGTTGTGGAATCGCCATCAGGATCTCGACCCACTGTTGATCGAAGAACTGCTCACGCCGCTACATTCCGCACAACTGCATTGAACCCCGAATTGAACCCAAGAATTAAACCCAAGAATTAAACCCAAGAATTAAACCCAAGAATTAAACCCAAGAATTAAACCCAGGATTTAACCCAGACCACACGCATGGCAACCAATCTACTGATCGTCGAATCTCCGGCCAAGGCCAAAACGCTGCAAAAATATCTGGGCAAGGATTTTGAAATCCTCGCCTCGTATGGACACGTGCGCGATCTGATTCCCAAGACCGGCGCGGTCGATACCGAAAACGATTTTGCGATGAAGTACGAAATCATCGCGCGCAACAGCAAGCATATGGACGCGATTGCCAAGGCCGCCGCCGAAGCGGACAACATCTATCTGGCACCCGATCCGGACCGCGAAGGGGAGGCGATCGCCTGGCACATTGCGGAGTTGCTCAAGGCCAAACGCGGCATGAAGGGCAAGAACATGCAGCGCGTGGTGTTCCATGAAATCACGCAGTCGGCGGTGCTCGCAGCGGTCGCGCATCCGCGCGAAATTGCCATCCCGTTGGTGAACGCGCAACAGGCGCGCCGCGCGCTGGACTATCTGGTCGGCTTCAATCTGTCGCCGCTGCTGTGGCGCAAGATCAGACCCGGACTGTCCGCTGGCCGCGTGCAGAGCCCAGCGCTGCGTATGATCGTCGAACGCGAACTGGAGATCGAGGCGTTTAAAAGCCAGGAATACTGGAGCGTGCATCTGGACAGCCACAAGGATCACCAGCCGTTCACGGCCAAGCTGTTCCAGTATCAGGGCAAGAAACTCGAACAACTGAGCATAGGAAGCCAGGCCGAATACGACACGATTTCTGCCAAGCTGGGTGATGCGAAGCTGCCGCCCAAGGTGGTGCGTGTCGAGAAAAAAGCCAAGCAGCGTTATGCCGCAGCACCCTTCACCACGTCCACGCTGCAACAGGAAGCCGTGCGCAAACTCGGCATGACCGCGGATCGCACGATGCGTACCGCGCAATCGCTGTATGAAGGCGTGGACATCGGCGGACAGACCGTCGGTCTGATTTCCTATATGCGTACCGACTCGGTGTCGCTGGCGAAAGAAGCGGTGCAGGAAATCCGCGACTACATCGGCAACAATTTTTCGTCCGAATATCTGCCCAGCACCCAGCCGACTTTCAAGAGCAAGACCAAGAACGCGCAGGAGTCGCACGAAGCGATACGCCCGACCTCGATCGAGCGCACTCCGGATCAAATGCGCGACTTCCTGACTGCCGATCAGGCGCGTCTCTACGAGATGATCTGGAAGCGCACACTCGCGTGCCAGATGGCTCCGGCGCGTTTCGACACCGTCAGTCTGGACATCAGGCTGGGCGGCGACGACACGCTGTTCCGCGCCAACGGCCAGGTGATGGTGTTTCCCGGCTTCATCGGCGTGTACATGGAAGACGTGGACGACGCGACCGAAGAGGAAAGCGGCAAACTGCCGCCGCTGGCCGAGGGCGATGTGTTGCCGATCGACAAACTGTATGGCGAACAACACTTCACCCAGCCGCCACCGCGCTTTTCCGAAGCCAGCCTGGTCAAGTCGCTGGAAGAATACGGCATCGGCAGGCCGTCTACTTATGCCACCATTATCTCTACGCTGCAAGCCCGCGAATACGCCATTCTGGACAAGAAGCGCTTCATGCCTACCGATGTCGGTCGCGTCGTCACGCGTTTCCTGACCGATCATTTCACCCGCTATGTGGACTATGATTTCACCGCCCATTTAGAGGACGAGCTGGATGAAGTATCCGAAGGCCGGCGCGACTGGATCGGCGTCATGGACGAGTTCTGGAAAGGTTTTTCCAAGCTGATCAAGGAAAAAGCTGACATCGAGCGTCCGGTCGAATTGATCAACGAGGCCTGCCCCGAATGCGGCAAACCGCTTGCCAAAAAACTCAGCCGCTACGGCAGCTTCATCAGTTGCACCAACTATCCCGAGTGCAAATACAAACGCAGCCTGAGCGGCGAATCGCAGGATGATGCCTCGGCCCGCGTAGAGCTGGGCGCGCATCCCGACACGAGCCAAGCCGTGTTGTTGCTGCGCGGCCCCTACGGCCATTACGTGCAACTGGGCGAAGTGATCGAAGGTGAAAAAGCCAAGCCGAAGCGCGTTTCTTGGCCGAAAGAAATGCCGCTCGAACAAGCAGATCTGGCCAGCGCGTTGAAGCTACTGGCACTGCCACGCGAACTCGGTGCACATCCCGAGTCCGGCAAAAAAGTCATCGTTAACATCGGACGTTTCGGCCCCTACATCGGGCACGACGGCAAGTTCAAGTCCATTCCGCGCACCGACAGTATCTTCGACATCAGTCTGGCGCGCGCCGTGGAATTGCTGGCGCAGGCACGCGATGGCAACACAGTATTGCGCGTGCTGGGCGATCATCCGGTCGATAAGGCCAGCGTGGAAATTTGCAGCGGGCGTTACGGCCCGTATGCCCGCCATGGCAAGATCAACGCGACGCTGCCCAAGGGCGTATCGCCGGATGACATCACCCTAGAAGAAGCACTGGAATTGATCGCGGCCAAGGCGGCGAAGGGTCCCGTCAGCAAAAAACCGGCGGCCCGAAGCAAGGCCAAGACCGCACCGAAGGAGACGAAAGCTAAAGCGGCTAAGCCCAAGGCTGCAACCGCCAAGGCGAAAGCTGCACCCAAGGCCAAAGTAGCAGCGAAGGCCAAAGCCGAACCCAAAGCGGCAAAACCGGCGACTAAAAAAGTGGCCGCAAAGTTGGTGAAGCCCGCCACGAAGAAGGTCGCTGTGGTCAAAGTAGCCAAGCCCGCCGCGAAAAAACCAGCAGCCAAGAAAGTCGTCAAAAGCAAGGCGTAGCCTGAAAGCCGCAGGTTCATTGGCTTGCAGGCTACGTCAACAGGTTGGGTCAATTTGAGTCTAAGCTCATTTGATTTGTGTAGTCCCGTTTTCTGCCGGGTGTAGCACCCGTAAAAAATACACCAAAGGTAAGCAATACGTTACCAGGCAAAAGGGCTTGACGGAATTGACGCAGCCGCCCGACACTCGTCCTTACGGGCGGTCTTGACGCACCCCTTGCAGATACCGCGGGGGTTTCCTCGATCAGTCGCAAGCAAGTGGGGCTGCGCAACTCACTGTTATGTGCCAGGGACGGTCATTCATCTGTCAGTACTATTGGCGATGATATGGGGACGGATAGCAAACGAAATACAAACGTTCGAGGTTTGCACCGATATAACCCACATTGGGGATGCAATATAATGCGCCATCGAACAGCCAAGCGGACGCGATAGATGTATACCCTACAAAACCAGTCGTTCCATTTGAAATCCCCTGCTTTAATTTTTTTTATAGTCGCCTTATCCGTTTTTATCTCGGAAGCATCAGTGATGCTGTTACTTCACTACCTGCCACAGCAATCTTTATTTGGCGAGGCAATCATTGACGCCACACTGCTGGTGGCATTAATCTCGCCGACACTTTATTTTTTCCTGTTTCTGCCCCTGGTTATTCATATCCGTGAACGCGAGCAGATCGAGGATGTGCTGCGCAAGAATGAGGAAGAACAGTTCAAGGTCATGATCCGAACCTCTCTGGACGCCTTTCTGATAACTGATTTGCGCGGACGTATCCTGGAAGTAAACGATGCCTATAGCCAAATGATGGGGTACAGTCGCGAAGAGTTACTCAAAATGAGTACAGCGGACATCGAGGCGGCAGGAAAATCAGAAGAAACTGCAAGGGATATCAGCAAACTACTCGAGACGGGTAGTAATCGTTTCGAGGCTCTCGAGCGTCGCAACGATGGGCGTATTCAGATCGTCGAGGTGAGCTCAAATTACAGCAATCTCTATGGTGGGCGGATTTACAGTTTCATGCGCGATATTACCGAGCGCAAACAGGCTGAGGAACACCGTGACAGTCTGCTGCGGGAGATAGCAAGCGCCAACGAGGAACTCAATAACTTCGCTTATGTAGTATCCCACGACCTCAAGGCCCCGCTGCGCGCCATCAGCTCGTTGGCAGATTGGCTTGCCACGGATTACGCGAACAAATTCGATGATGCAGGCCGCGAGCAGATGCGCCTATTGATCGGACGGGTACACCGCATGGACGGTCTGATCGACGGGATTTTGCTTTATTCAAGGGTGGGCCGAGTGAAAGAAACGCTAGTCGCAGTAGACCTCAACCGTCTGGTAGGGGATGTGATAGACATGCTCGCTCCGCCGATAAGCATCACAGTCACAATCGACAGTCCATTGCCGACTGTCATGGTAGAGCCGACCCGTATCCAGCAGGTGTTTCAGAACCTGCTCTCCAATGCGATCAAATACATGGATAAACCCGAGGGCAAGATTCGTATCGCCTGTAGCGCCGAAGGAAGCCAATGGAAATTCAGCGTCACCGACAACGGCCCTGGCATTCAACAGCAACATTTTGAAAGAATCTTCAAGTTGTTCCAGACTCTCGCCCCGCGCGACCGTGTGGAAAGCACCGGTGTCGGCTTGGCGCTGGTAAAGAAAATCGTGGAAATGTACGGCGGACTCGTCTGGGTTGAATCCACTGTCGGTGAAGGAAGCACGTTTTTCTTCACTCTTCCACGCGCGCCTGCAACCCCAATCTCAATCAAAGGAATACAAGCATGAAAATCACCGATCAACCCATCCTCCTGGTGGAAGACGATCAAGTGGACGTCATGACGGTCAAGCGCGCCTTGAAGGAGATCCACGTCACCAACCCGGTGATGAATCTGGAAAATGGAGAGGAAGCACTGAAATACCTGCGGGACCCGGAGAGCGAAAAACCGTGCATTATCCTGCTCGACCTTAACATGCCGATCATGAATGGCATCGAGTTTTTGCAAGTATTAAAGCAAGATGCCCTGCTCAAGCGCATCCCAGTGGTGGTGTTGACCACGTCCGAGGAGCAACAGGACAAAACAAGCAGCTTCGACTTGGGGGTGGCTGGCTATATGGCCAAGCCGGTGGATTACCGGCAGTTCGTCGAAGTCATGCGCACCATCGACGCCTATTGGACCATCAGCGAGGTGCCGCAATGACCAAATCGCAGATACGCATACTCCTCGTTGAGGACGATCTGGTGGACCGCATGGCCTGCCGTCGCGCGCTGGCGCAGGACCTGAACTACGAATTCGTGTTGTCGGAAACCGAAACCGGCCGTGAGGGGCTGCAACTCGCCCAAGCGCAAAAGCCGGACTGCGTGCTGCTCGATTATTACTTGCCGGATCTGGATGGCCTGGAGTTTCTGGCCGGGCTGAGAAACGATATGGACGAGATTCAGGTGCCGGTCATAATGCTGACCGGTGCCGACAACGCGTCGGTCGCGGTCGAGGCTTTGAAGCGCGGCGCGCAGGACTACCTGGTCAAAGATGCTAACCGCCAATATCTGGAGCTTTTGCCCGCTATCATCGAGCGAGTGCTGCGCGAACGACGGGCATTGACGGAAAAGAAACAGATGGAATCCCGTCTGATTCAGGCCGAAGCGCAGTACCGTTTCCTGGTAGAGCAGATTCCCGCCATCACCTACACTGCCGCATTGGACGTACCCGGCAAACTACTCTACGTGAGTCCGCAACTCAGTACGTTAGGCTATTCCCCTGAGGAATTGACCGCTCAAGTTGGCGCGCTGCGTAGTCATCTTCATCCCGATGATCAACAGCGGGCAGTGGATGCATTCGACCAAGTGCGCGCTACCGGCAAACCGTTGCGCTGCGAATACCGTCTGCTCAACCGTGACGGCGAAGTGCGCTGGTTTTTGGACGAGGCAAGTCTGGTGTACGACGAATCCGGCAATGCACTGTTACTGCAGGGAATTCTGATCGATATCACCCAGGACAAACAGGTTGAAGAAGAGTTGCGTGTGCATCGCCGCCATATCGATGATCTCGTAGCCATACGCACGACGCAGCTCGAGAAACAGGCCTCAGTTTACAAGTCGGCCAATGCCAACCTCAGCAGCAAGCTTGACGTGTGCAGAGAGGCTGGGAACGCGCTCAAGAACTATGCTGATCAGCTCGCAGACTTCTACCATAACGCCCCCTGCGGTTACCACTCGCTCGACCCGGACGGGATGTTCGTCCAGATCAACGACACCGAACTCAAGTGGCTTGGCCGCACACGCGAAGAGGTCGTGGGCAAAATGAGGTTTATCGATGTGCTGACACCTGCGAGCGAAAAGACCTTTCTGGAAAACTACTCACGCTTTAAGGAATGCGGCTGTGTACGTGATCTTCAACTTGAAATCGCGCACAAAGACGGCACGAGCCTATCCGTGTTTTTGAACGCCAACGTGATCAATGACCCCGCCGGTCTATTCGTGATGAGCCACTCCATAATGTTTGACATCACCGACCGCAAACGCGCCAAGCAGGCGCTGTGAGCGTCTGAGGAGCATTGATTCCGCTGCCTTGAAGGTGCTGCCCGTCACGAGCGACCGCTTCAAGGCGATGCGTGCGACATGAAGTCGCTTGTGAAAGTGGTTCCCACTTCAGTGGAGGGAACTAGCATTGTTACCTGTCTGGCGGCGGTGTCAATTCCGTCCAGCCCTTTTGGCTGGTAACGGATTGCCTACCTTTGGTGTACCCTTTACGGGTGCTACCACCGGCAATCTAAAATCACTCTGTGCATTTTCTAGTGAGATCAACAAACGGAGGATACTAACGGGGTGCGAAATCTTTCCGAGGTAATGCTATGTTCCACCCAACATAACGGATCCCGCCGCATACCACAGCACGGCAAAATAATGGCAGGTGGTACCTGTCATCACAAATAAATGCCAGATGAAGTGGCCATAGCGCAGGCGTGCATCCGACACGAAGAAGGCCACGCCTGCCGTGTAAGCCACGCCTCCCGCGACCAGCCAGATCAGGCCTGCAAGCGGTTCGCGGTCAACCATTGGGTTGGCTGCGATCACAATCAGCCAGCCCATGAACAAGTACAGGCCGGTGGAAATGACGGGATGCGACATTCGCACAAACGACTTCATTAACACACCGGTCAAGGCAAGACCCCAGACCAGCCCGAGCAGTGTCCAGCCCCACGCACCGCGCAACACCCCGAGCGTGAAGGGCGTGTAGGTACCCGCAATGAGCAGAAAAATCGCGGAGTGTTCGATGATGCGAAACACATACTTGGCCTTGCCTGCCGGTAACCCGTGATAGATGGCGGAGGAGAGGTAGAGCAGCACCATGGTTGCGGCGAAAATACTCACGCCGACGAGGTATCCCGCATCGCCGCGCCGCAGAGCATCCATGATCAGAAACGGGGTTGCCGCAAGAGTCGCGATCAACCCGATGCCGTGGCTGATGCTGTTTGCGATTTCTTCACCGCGTGATTGTTCACGCTGGGGCATTGCAATCGATGTGCTCATTGAGTTTTGTCGAGATGTTCGATTCCGGCCAGCGAAAATTCCGCGATGTGTTCTGCTATCGCTTCGATTTCCTTGCGGTCGTAGCGCAGCTTGGGGTGCAGGCGCTGCAACACCGGGTGCGAGTGGCGATAGAACTGGCACTGCCCGAAGATGCTGTAAACGCAACGGCGCAGCTCGGTTTCACCGATTTGATCGCCGACGATCTCGCGAACCAGTTTGCCTAAAAATTCATGCAGCGGCGCGATGGCTTCGAGTACGATTTTATCCAGCGCTGGCGTGGGGTCGGCCAGTTCGCGCGCCATGATCCGGCATTGCGAGGAAGCGTTTTTTTCGTCCAGCAACATCAGCATGAAATCTCGCAGAAACAGGCGCAAGCGAATTTTTGGACACGCATCGGCTTTGACATTGGCTGTCAGCAACGCCGCAAGCTGGGAAAAATTCAACGCCTCGGCAAGCAGGCCTTCTTTGCTGCCGAAGTGATAATTTACGGCAGCGACGTTGGCCTCGGCGCGGCGACAGATCTCGCGCACGGTCGCGCCCTGAAAGTTGTGCTGGGAAAATACCTCGCGCGCAGCATCCAGCAAACGTGCGCGGGTCTGTTCACTGGCGGTTCTGGTTTCCACTTCAGTCATCATTCGGGTGCCCGGACCAAAGTTTCTTGTTTGCTGGCTACCGAATCGTTGCTTTCGCCCGCCAAGGCTTTGTAGAGCTGCGTCGCCGCAGTGAACCATGCGCGCCGCACCTGTATTGCCCCCTGTCCGGCGGCAAAAGATTCGCGCTGCGCATCGAGCACCTCAAGATTGCTGACGATGCCTGCCTGATAGCGCGCCTCAACCAGGCGCAACAAAAGGTTCTGCGCGTCGGCATTGGCTTGTTGCGCGGCCAGTTGCGCGGCCAGTTTGTCGCGCGCATTCAGCAAATCAGCCACTTCGCGGAATGCCTGCTGGATGATTTTTTCATACTCGGCAACGGCGATCACCTTGCGCGCGTTGGCGATATCCACGTTGGCGGAGGTACGCCCGGCATCGAATAGCGGCAGGATGATAGCGGGTTGAAAACTCCACGCACCGCTGCCCGCATCGAACAGTCCGGATAGACTGCGGCTGGCCGTTCCGACGCTGCCGGTCAGCGAGATGCGCGGCAGGAAGGCGGCGCGTGCTGCGCCGATATTGGCATTCGCGGCGATCAATTGCTGTTCGGCCGCCAGCACGTCGGGACGCCGCAACAACACCTCGGCAGGCAATCCGGCAAACAGATCGGAGCTGATGCCCTGATCAGTCAGGCTGCGCCCGGCGGGCAAATCTTTTATTTCCGCCATTGATTGCCCGAGTAACAAATTGAGAAAATTTTCGGCGGCGGCCTGCTGGCGTTCCAGATTCGCCAGTTCAGCCACGGCGGATTGATATGAACCCTCTGCCCGCAACCAGTCCGTATCGCTGGACACGCCGGCGTCGCGACGGCGCGAAATAAGCTCGCGTGTCTCGGCGCGCGTCTTGACGGTCGCGTCAGCGAGCTGTGTGCGCTCGGTCATTTCCAGCAACGACAAGTAGGCGTTGGCCACGTCGGCGATCAGCGACAGGCGGAAGGCGCGTTGCGCGGATTCGGTGGCGAGATAACTGGCCTTGGCGAACGCATTCAAGCTGCTGACGCGCCCCCAGAAATCCAGCTCATAGGACACCAGATTCACGCCCACGTCGTAACGCTGGATGTTCATCGCGCTGCCGGTGATGGACGCGCCGGCCGGGGTCAGCGAGGCATTCCGGGTCGCCGCCAGATTCAGGTTCGGCAAGCGATCGGCCCGCTGTATGCCATATTGCGCGCGGGCCTCAGCGATGCGCGCGGTGGCGATGCGCAGGTCGCGATTGTTCTCCAGCGCGGCGGCGATCAGCGCCTGCAAACGCGGGTCGGGAAAATAATGTTGCCAGTCGGCAAGGGCAAGCCCTGTGGTGGTTTTCAATGTAACGCTGTCGGGCCACGCGGTCGGAACAGGCGTGACGGGCCGCTCATAGTTGGGCATCAATGAACAGCCGCCGAGCACTGCCGCCAGAATGACCAGCGTTGATTTTTTGTATTGCTTATTCATGCTGGTTCTCCTCGGGTAACGCAGTTTTTCGCGCATGGCCTGGGAAGATGCGGCGCACGACCACGTAAAACACCGGCACAAAAAACACCGCCAGAACGGTCGCGGCGATCATGCCGCCCATCACGCCGGTGCCAATCGCACGACGCCCATTCGCGCCCGCGCCGGTCGAGATGACCAGCGGCAGTACCCCCAGCACAAAGGCGATCGAGGTCATCAATATCGGACGGAACCTCAGGCGGCAGGCTTCCAGCGTGGCATCCATCAGGTCGTGCCCCTTGTCCTGCAAGTCGCGGGCGAACTGGATGATCAGGATCGCGTTCTTTGCCGCGAGCCCGATGATTACGATCAGCCCGACCTTGAAGTAAACATCGTTGTGCAAATCGCGTAGCGTGACCGCCGTCAGCGCGCCCAAGATACCGATGGGCACCACGAGAATCACCGCGACCGGAATGGACCAGCTCTCATACAGCGCGGCCAGACACAGGAAGACGGCCACCACCGAAAGGCCGAACAGGAAGGGCGCCTGGCTACCGGAGAGCCGCTCCTCGCTGGAGGTTCCAGACCATTCGAAACCGAAACCGGGCGGCAATTTTGACGCGACTTCTTCCATCGCCGCCAATGCCTCGCCGCTGCTGCGTCCCGGGGCGGGACTGCCGGAAATCTTCATCGACGGCAGGCCGTTGAATCGGTCCAGCTTCGGTAGATCCACGACCCAGCGCGACGTGGCAAGCTCGGACAGCGGCACCATCTCGCCCTGCGCATTTCTCACCGGCAGCCGCAATATCTGTTTCGGCGTGGTGCGGTTTTCCGCCTCCGCCTGCATTTGCACGCGCAGAATGCGCCCCTCGCGCACGAAGTCGTTGATGTAGGCCACGCCGAGCGCCGATTGCAAAGTCTCGTTCAGGTCGGCGATGTCGACGCCCAATGCCCGCGCCTTCAGGCGGTCTATGTCTATTTGCAGTTGCGGCCCCGGCTCTTGCCCTTCAGGCCGCACACCGGTCAGCGCCGGATGTTTGCTGGCGAGACCCAACGCGATGTTGCGCGCCTCGAGCAGTTTGTCACGGCCTTGCCCTGCGCGGTCCTGCAAGCGAAAATCGAAGCCGCCTATCGCCGCCAGTTCCGGGATCGGCGGCACGTTGATCGCGAATATCATCGCCTGCTTGATGCGGAACAGCATCATGTTGGCGCGCTTCACCAGCGCAGGAGCCGAGCTGTCTGGACTGGGCCGTGCATCCCAATCTTTCAGGCGGACGAAAGCGGTCGCCGCATTTTGGCCGCGGCCGAAGAAGGAAAATCCGAGTACGCCGATGACGTGATCTACTTCGGGCTGTTTGAGATAGAACTGCTCAACTTGAGACAGCACCTCCTGCGAGCGCTCGCGCGAGGCGCCCGGCGGCAACTGGATCACGCTGATGAAATAACCCTGATCCTCTTCAGGCAGGAAACTGCTCGGCAGATACACGAACAGCCCGCCCACGATGCCCAGCAGGCCCGCATAGATCAACAGATATAATCCGGTGCGCTTCATCGCGCCCGTTACCCCGGACTTGTAGCGTTGGGTCGTTTTGGTGAAGATGCGATTGAACCAGCCGAGAAAGCCGGTCTTCGGCTGCATTTCATGGCCGGGAGAATTTCTTAACAGCGCGGCGCACAACGCCGGTGTCAGCGTCAATGCCATCAGCACCGAAAACAGGATGGTCAGGATCAGCGTGACCGCGAACTGGCGATAGATCGCGCCGACGGAGCCGCCGAAGAAAGTCATCGGAATGAATACCGAGCACAGCACCAGCGTGATCGCGATGATCGCGCCATAGATTTGTCCCATCGCCTTATGCGTTGCTTCACGCGGCGGCAGGCCTTCTTCGGTCATGATGCGTTCCACGTTCTCAACCACGACGATGGCATCATCCACGACGATGCCGACGGCCAGCACCATCGCAAATAGCGTCAGCGTGTTGATCGAGTAGCCGACCGCATACAAACCCACCATGCCCCCGATCAGCGCGACCGGCACGACAATCGCGGGAATGAAGGTGGCGCGCAGGTTCCCGAGAAACAGATAGATGACCAGGAACACCAGCAGCATGGCTTCCGCCAGCGTCTTCACCACTTCCATGATCGAGATTTCGACGAACTTGGACGTGTCGTAAGGCACTAACCAGTCCACCCCTTTGGGAAAGAATTTTGCCAGCTCGGTCATCTTGGCCTTGATCGCCTTTGCGGTATCCAGCGCGTTGGCCGAGGGCGCCAAGCGGATCGCGATTGCCGAGGCGGGCTGGCCGTCGATGCGCGCGGCGATGGAATAATCCTGCGCGCCAAGTTCCACGCGTGCCACGTCCTTGACGCGCACCGAGGAGCCATCGGCATTGGCGCGCACGATGATGTTGCCGAATTCATCGGGCGTGGACAGGCGGCTCTTGGTGACGATCACCGCATTCAACTGCTGGCCGGGCGATGCTGGCAATTGCCCGAGTTCGCCGGTGGCGAGCTGGGTATTCTGGGCGCGCACAGCCTTGGTGACATCGCCGGGCGTCAAATTATAAGCATAAAGTTTTTCGGGCTTGAGCCACAGCCGCATCGAGTATTCTGTGCCGAACAGTATTGCCTCGCCCACACCCGGCAGACGGCGGATGTTCTCCAGCAAGTTGGATGCGGCGTAGCTGCCGAGCGCCACATTGTCGCGGCTCTTGTCCGGCGAAATCAGCGCAACGAACATCAAATAATTGCGCGCCGACTTCGCCACGGTGATGCCCACACGGCGTACATCATCGGGCAGGCGCGCCTCCGCGCGCTTGACGCGGTTCTGCGTTTCGACCGATGCGACATCCAGATTGGTGCCCGCCTCAAAAGTCAGCGTGATGGTGCCGACGCCTTGCTCGGAGGATGAGTCCATGTAGAGCAAATGCTCGATGCCGTTCAATTCCTGCTCGACCAGGGCGACGGCGGTTTCCTCGACCACCTGCGCCGACGCGCCGGGGTAATTGAGCGTGATCGCCAAAGCCGGTGGCGCCACCGCCGGATAGGATGCGACCGGCAGGTTGCGTAGCGCCAGCACGCCGCTGAGCAGAATAATCAGCGCGATGACCCAGGCGAAAATCGGACGGTCAATAAAGAATTTTGCGAACATGGCCGGCCTTATTTTTTGTCAGATGATGCTGCGGCAACAGGCGCTGAGGCAGGTGCAGATATATTCGGGGCTGGCGCATCCAGCGGTACCGGCTTCACCACCGTGCCGGGACGCGCTTTTTGCAAACCGTTCACGATGACCCGTTCACCGCCCTTGAGGCCTTCGGCAATGATGAAATCTGTGCCCGCCATGTCGCCGGTCTTCACCGGCATCGGCGTGGCTTTATTCTCCGCGCCGATCACCATGACGAATTGACCCTGGGTGTTGGCCAGCACGGCGCGTTGCGGAACTTGTATCACGTCTTCGGCATCCGCTTCGGGAAAGCGGATGCGCACGAACATGCCGGGCAGCAGCTCGTGTTGGGGATTGGGAAATTCGGCGCGCAACGACACCGAGCCTGTGCCAGAATCAACCGCCATGTCGGTGAAAAATATCTTGCCCGTCTGCGGATAGACACTGCCGTCATCAAGCATCAGTTCCACCTTGGCGGATTCGGCCCGTTTGAGTTTGCCCGTCTTGACCGCTTGTCTCAAACGCAACACATCGGCGCCGGACTGCGTGAAGTTGACATAGATCGGATCGAGTTGTTCGATGGTGGCCAATAGCGTGGCCTCCCCCTTGCCGACGAAGGCGCCTTCGGTCACCAGGGCGCGACCGATGCGCCCGGAAATGGCGGCAGGAACGCTGGCGTTCGCGAGATTCTCCGCTGCGGCAACCGATACCGATTCGGCTTGTTTGGCCTTGGCTACCGCAAGATCGAATTCCTGCTGACTGACCGCTTTGATTTCCAGCAGCGGTTTATAGCGTTCGACGTTCTGGCGTGCGATCACCTGATCAGCCTTGGCGGAGGCATCCGCCGCACGATAGATGCGCGCATCGATCTGAAACAGGGATGCGCCCGCTTTGACATCGCTGCCTTCCTGGAACAATCTTTTTTCGATCACCCCCTCGACGCGCGCGCGCACTTGAGCCGTGCGATAAGCCTGCAATCGCCCCGGCAAATCCTGCGTGAGCGTCGCGCGGCCCGGTTTGACGGTCATCACATCCACCTCGGGCGGCGGCATCGCCGCACCTGGACCTGGGCCCGCTGCCGGCTTGTCGCCGCTGCCGCAAGCGGCCAGCAACGTGATCAGGAAAAAAGGAGTGACAAGACGTGAGGATGAATAAATAGACATATGGATTTCCGCGCAAGAAAATAATCGGCTATGGGTAAGAGGGGGATGCAATACGAAACGAGCGTATCAAACGGCTGTTTGAAAGTAAAGCGTGGTCTGTTTATTCGGGGGATTTGATGGGTATTGGTCAGGCCTGAACTCGCGCGATTCGGATTTGATGCGGGATGAAGCTGTCGTGTTTGCAAGTCATGATGCCATGCGAGTCAGCTACTAAACTGCTCCAGCCAAACACCCGGTTCACGATGCTGATGAAAGAATGAAATTACCAGCAACTCATCCGGACTGGGCAGATAAATGAGCGTGTAAGGGAATTTGCGGAACAGCACCCGGCGGAAATCCGCATCGATGCGTAAATGCCCAAGGGGATTGCGAAGTGCGGACGCAACTGCCGCGTCAGCGGCTCGGGCGAACTCGAAACCAAGCCCCAGTGCTTTAGACTCGTACCAGGCCTGCGCTTCCAGAAGTTCTTGCTCTGCCTCTGGACGGAGCAACAACTGCATCAGGGTTTACTCGGAAATAATTTGGATCGAACCTGTTCCCATGGGACTGCGGAGGACGGATCGGCACGATGTGCGTCAACGCGGCGATGCAACTCGGCTTTTTGAGCTTGGGACAATCCGACGGTAGCGGGTGCCTCCGCAACAATGCTATCCCATATGTCCTCGACGAGCTGGATGCGCTCGGAGACAGACAGTTTCATATATTCGGTGGAGACAGTGTGAGTACTCATGTGCGCAGTATAAATCAAGGCTAACTTTTAAGGTACGTGGGGAGACCTAACGTGCGAATTATCCGGCTGGCGCGGTTTTATCGCGTCGGTTCGGGTTGAATGAAAAGTCAGGCCTGATAACCGTGGTCTGTCCCCTATTGTCCTTCAACGGTATCGTGAGTCATAGTCTGATGGCCTAACGTTTGAATTCACCGGCCTGCGCGGCTTTTCGCGCAGGTTCGGTGGAATGATGGGTTGAGGGCCTAGTCGTCATTGCCACGTGTGGAACCCCATGCTTTCCAATGTTTGCCACCAATGGCCTGAGCAGTGTTTCTCTTGCTGGTTCTGAGGCCAAGAGTGGTTTTGACTGCCCAATCAAGATAGCTATAGCTCCGATCATTGGATGATGAAGTCATGAAGCGAATAAAAGCTTGCTTGGCCTCAAACGCGCGTGAACGTGCCTTTGTGCGACGCTCATCAGCCGACAACTCAACAATGCTGTCCCCCCAAATTTCCATCATCTTGTACTGACGTATTGCGCAACGAAGGGGCTCTAGGTCGACCGTGTCAGGCGTTAAGCGGGGAAGGGCCTTGGCTACATGGGTATCTCGGCTGTGCTGGCCAATTCCTCAGGAGTCCCCCCAAGGCGGGCAAAATACTCTTCCCAGTTCTCGAGAATCCGCTCGTCCTCGGGGAGCGGCTTACCAAAGGCCGCGTCATCAGCATCCATTGCGAAAGGCACAACATAAAGTTGACACCCTAAAACGCACCAGTAAAGAGATATTCAAGGTGCATAAACTGGTATCCACGTTGCATCGTTTTGTTTTGCATGTGCTCATTGTTTTAGCGCCCCACAAATACTCCGACAAAAACGCCTCCATCCCTACGCATCCCTATTCTTGACCTTCAGCGCGCCTTCTCGATAAACGCGCTACGCCGAGCTGCCCGCAGCATCATAGCAAGAATGGCGCAGCCTGCCGCCGTATATCAGTCTTCCGCCGACTTGAGCGCCAGCGCCTGCTGGTACAGTTCGTTGCGGTTGGCGCCGGTGATTTTCGCGGCGAGCTGCACCGCCTGTTTGAGCGGCAACTCTTCGAGCAATGCAGCGAGCGTGCTTAAGGTTTCGACTGACAAACCTTCCTGCGGCACCGCGCCGGAAACCAGCACGACGAATTCGCCGCGCTGCTGGTTGCTGTCGGATTGCAGCCAGGCTTCGGCATCCTGCAACGCGCAGGAATGGATGGTCTCGAACAGTTTGGTGATTTCGCGCGCCAGCACGATCTGCCGTTCGCCGCCCAGCACCGCGCACAAGTCGGCCACGCATTCAACGATGCGATGAGGGGCTTCGTAAAATACCAGCGTGTAGGGATGGCTGATTAGCGAGTGCAGCACGGTACGGCGTGCGGCGGATTTGTTCGGCAAGAAGCCGTAAAATAAAAAATGCGGGTCGTTCAAGCCTGCCGCAGACAGCGCGGCGATTGCGGCACTCGCGCCGGGGATCGGGATGATACGCAGTCCCGCAGCCCTTACTGCATGCACCAGCAACGCGCCGGGGTCGCTGACAGCGGGCGTTCCGGCATCGCTGACAAAGGCCACGCTTTGCCCGGCTTGCAGCAGCGCGATGACTTTTTCAGCCGCTCCACGTTCGTTGTGCTGGTGCACCGCAATCAGCCTTTTCGAGCTGATGCCGTGATGGGTCAGCAAATGGGCGGTGTTGCGCGTGTCCTCGGCCGCAACCACGTCTGCGGCGGCCAGCACGTCCAGCGCGCGCTGGGTGATGTCACGCAGATTTCCTATCGGGGTTGCAACTACATATAATGCGGGTTCTAATTTTTGCGGATGTTCGTTATGCAACGTGTACTCTCCCTGTTTTTGGTTTTGTTCGCACTATACGCTTGTAGCAGCACCGCACCGCATACACCCATTGAGATCAAGCCGGCAGTGCCGGTGGCAGTTATTGAAAAACCCGTGCCACCGCCCGCAGTCATAATGCCCATTGAAATCAAGCCTGCCGTGCTGCCCACGGAAAAGCCGTTCCCGCATATCGCGCTGTTGCTGCCGTTGCAATCGGCGGAGCTCGGTTCTTTTGCCGATGCGGTGCAGCAGGGATTTTTTGCGGCGGCCAATTATAAAAGGCAGCTGCTGCCGGTACGGGTATACAGCAATTTTGACGAAAACAGCAGCGTCGTCGCCGTTTATCGCCAGGCCATCGCCAACGGTGCGCGCGCCGTGGTGGGGCCGTTGACGCGCAACGGCGTCAGTGCGCTGGCAGCCGAGCATGACATTCCGGTGCCGACGCTGGCGTTGAACATCATGGAAGGCCAATTTGCTCCGCAATTGTATTTTTTTGGGATGGCGGTTGAAGCCGAGGCGCGGCAAGTCGCACAGTTGGCAAAGCAACACGGCCTGCATCAGGCCATCATCATCACCACTCACACGCAACTGTCGCAGCGTTTGCAAGCCGCGTTTGAGGAAGAATGGACCGGAACGGACAAGGGCGTGGCCAATGGAATAGAAAGGGGTATTCTGCGCGAGATCGAATACAACGACGATCCTGCCGTGTTTGCGGATATCGCCGACATCAACGACACGATGGTATTTCTGGCGGCCGATGCCGAAAGGGCGCGTCTGATTCGCCCTTACTTGTCGAACAAATTGCCGGTTTACGCCACCTCACAAATCTTTGTCGGCAACGATAACGTCCTGACCAATTACGACCTGAATGGTATCCGCTTCGTCGATATGCCCTGGTTGTTGCAGCCCGACCATCCCGCCGTGATGATTTACCCGCGCGCTACCCCGCCGCTTTCAGCCGATCGCGAACGACTTTACGCGCTGGGCATAGACTCATTCAGGCTGATTCAATTAATACTGGCGAATAAAGCTAACAGCGCCATGTCGCTGGACGGCGTGAGCGGGCAGATCCAGCTCAGCGGCCACAATTTCCAGCATCAGGCGATACCGGCGGTGTTTGCGCAAGGACACGCCCAATTGCACGACGCACCGGCCGTACCTACCGCGCAGATGTTTCCCGGCCAATCCAACAACACGGGCCCATTAAACAATACAGGTCAGGTAATCAACACGCCATGACCGGGCAGGGTGCGCAGGCCGAACAATGGGCTGCGCAGTATTTGCAGCAGCAGGGCTTGAAGCTGGTCGTGCCAAATTACCGCAGCCGTTTCGGCGAGATCGACTTGATCATGCAGGAGGGGACAACGCTGGTATTCGTCGAGGTGCGCTTGCGGCGCAATGCCGATTTCGGCGGCGCGGCGGCCAGCATCGACAGGCACAAGCAACAACGCATCATCCGTACCGCGCAACACTATTTAGCCAACCTCGCGCGCATCCCGCCATGCCGTTTCGATGCGGTGCTGCTGGAGGATGTGAAAGGCGAGCATGTGCAATGGCTCAAGAATGCGTTCGAGGCTTGATTCGGTTAATATTCGCCCCCAGCTCACAGGCCCAATTTAATATGGACATCAATAAACGCATCATCAAGCATTTCAAAGACAGCGCCGAGATCAAGCTGAAGGTCAAGGACGCGCTGGCGCAGCCTATCGCCGATGGCGCGCAAATCTTTTTCGACTGCGTCACCAACGACGGCAAGATTCTGTGCTGCGGGAATGGCGGCTCGGCTGCCGATGCTCAACACTTCGCGGCCGAATTGCTGAATCGCTTTGAAAAGGAGCGCCCCGGCCTGGCGTGCATCGCACTGACGACCGACAGTTCGGTGCTGACTTCGATCGCCAACGATTACGATTACAACCAGATTTTTTCCAAGCAAGTACGTGCGCTGGGCCTGCCCGGCGACAGCCTGCTGGCGATTTCCACGAGCGGCAATTCGACGAATGTGGTGGCCGCGATTCATGCCGCCCACGAACGCGATATGCGCGTGATCGCGCTGACCGGGCGCGATGGCGGTGAAATGGCTCGCTCGCTGCGCACAGGCGATGTATTGATTTGCGTGGACACACAAAGCACCGCGCGCATTCAGGAAGTACACTTGGTCGCATTGCACAGCCTGTGCGATATCATCGATTATCTGCTGCTGGGGGAATGACGGTGCGCGTCGCGTCCTGGCTGTTGCTCGTGCTGGTAGCAGGCTCGCTGCAAGGCTGCTTTCCGATTGTGTCCCCGGGCAACGGAGCCGGGGTCATGATGGCGCAGGATAGACGCGAAAAAGATGTTTATCTGGAAGATCAAAAGATCGTGGCCGAGGCGACTGATCTGATCTACGGGCAGTTCAAAACCTTGATTCACGTCAATGTGACGAGCTTTAATCACAACGTGCTGATCAGCGGCGAAGTGCCGGACGAAGCCACCAGTACCATGATCAACAACATCCTCAACGGCATTAAAAATGTGCGCGAGGTAAACAATGAGCTGGCCATATCCGCCACCAGTTCGCTGGCCTCTCGCAGCAACGACAGCCTGATTACCTCGAACGTAAAGCTGCGCTATGTCAACAACGGGCGTTTTAATCCCGACCACATCAAAGTCGTCACCGAAAACGGCACGGTGTATTTGCTGGGCATCGCCAACCATTCGGAAGCCGATGCCGCCGCCGATGTCACCAGCACTGCACGTGGGGTGCAGCGCGTCGTGAAAATATTCGAGTATCTGGACTAAATGTATTCCATACCCGCTTTCGAGCACAAAATATGCACGGCTGACCAGCTTGCCGCACGGGTCGCCGCATTGCCGCGCCCCATCGTATTCACCAACGGCTGCTTCGACGTGCTGCATCGCGGCCATGTGACCTACCTCGCTCAAGCCCGTGCGCAAGGCGCGAGCCTGATCGTCGGCGTGAACAGCGATGCCTCGGTGAAGCGGCAGGGCAAGGGCGATGACCGGCCGATCAACGCCGAGCAAGACCGCATGATGGTGCTGGCGGCACTGGAATCGGTCAGTCTGGTCGTCAAGTTCGACGAAGACACGCCGCTGAATCTGATCCTCTGTTGCCGCCCCGATGTCTTGGTAAAAGGCGGCGACTGGCAGATTAAAAACATCGTAGGAGCCAGCGAAGTACAAGGCTGGGGCGGGACGGTGCACAGCATCCCGTTTTTGCACGAACGCTCCACCACCGCATTATTAAAAAAAATCCGATCGCTATAAGTCATGGGAACCTTTAGAAATTCAGAATTTCGGGATGAAGCGCAAGAAGCCACGCAGCGAATGACGAGGCATATCGCATTGATAGACAAGTAATGAGCGAGCACGCGACGCCGCGATTCGCCAGAAAAATGAATTTATAGAGGTTACCGCATGATTGAACAACCTACCGAGATTACCCTTCACCAGCAATCGCGCGAGCTGGAAATTGCGTTCGCCGACGGCTCGCGCTATCGCATGTCTTATGAGTTTTTGCGTGTGCATTCGCCTTCAGCGGAAGTGCGCGGCCACGGCCCGGGACAGGAAGTGCTGCAAACCGGCAAGCAAAATGTGAAAGTGCTGGGCATAGAGCCGGTGGGCAACTATGCGATGAAAATCATATTCGACGACGGACACGACAGCGGGCTGTACACCTGGGAATATATTCAGCATCTGGGCCAGCATCGGGATGCGCTGTGGCAAGCGTATCTGTATAAACTGGTAGAGCTGGGCGGGAGCCGCGAGGCAGGACCGAATCAAACCATCGCTGAAGCACCCAAGAGCTGCGGCCGATAACTGCGGAGATATGCAATGAACAAAACCACCCATTTCGGTTTCGAGACTGTCGCAGAAGAAGAAAAGGCGCGTCGCGTCGCCGGCGTGTTCACTTCGGTCGCCAGCAAATACGACGTGATGAACGATCTGATGTCCGTAGGCCTGCATCGCATCTGGAAACGCTACGCGGTCAGCGTCAGCGGCGTGCGCTCCGGACAGAAAGTACTCGACGTGGCGGGCGGCTCGGCGGATTTGTCGCGGCTGTTCCTGAAAAAAGTCGGCAGCAGCGGACAGGTCGTGCTCACCGACATCAACAACGCGATGCTGCGCGTCGGACGCGATCGTCTGCTCGACGAGGGCATTGCTACGCCGACCGCGCAATGCGATGCCGAACACCTGCCGTTCCCCGATAACTATTTCGATTGTGTCAGCATCGCGTTCGGCCTGCGCAACGTCACGCACAAGGACTCCGCGCTGCGCGAAATGCATCGCGTGCTCAAGCCCGGCGGACGAGTGATCGTGCTGGAATTCTCCAAGGTCGCAAAGCCCTTGGAAAAAATCTACGACGCCTATTCGTTCAAGCTGCTGCCGAAGATCGGGAAATTAATCGCGGGGGATGCCGACAGTTACCGTTACCTCGCCGAATCGATACGCATGCATCCCGGACAGGAAGAGCTGAAGCAGATGATGGTCGATGCGGGTCTGGAGCGCGTCGAATACTTCAACATGACCGGTGGCGTGGTCGCGGTGCATCGAGGGTATAAGCTGTGAAAACATTCGGCGAAATGCCCGTTGGTTATTGCGCCCAACGACTATAACCTCTATCCGAATCGCTCTTGCATCCCACGCTGACTTAGGCGAAAATGTGCATCACATTTGTAATGCACAAGGAATGCCATGAAAACTGCAACCATGCCTGCGCTGCGCGTGCAGCCCGAATTGAGACAAGCCGCCGAGAAAATTTTGCGTCCGGGCGAGACACTTTCCGCATTCGTTGAAGATTCGTTGCGACGCAATGTCGAGTTACGACGGGTGCAACAGGAATTCATCGCGCGCGGATTGGCTTCGCGCGATGCCGCAAAAAAATCCGGTGTGTATTTTTCATCGGATGAGGTATTGGCAGAATTGGATATCATCCTCACCCGCGCCAAAAAAAAGGCGCGTAAGTGAACTACAAAGTACGCTATACGCTGGCGGCAAAAGAAGATTTAAAACGGCTGTTCACCTTTCTGGCCGAACAAGACTCGCAAGCCGCGAAGCGCGCACGCAAGACCATCTCCACCAGCATCCAGCTATTGGAACAATTCCCGTTCACTTGCCGCAAGTCCGTTCCTGAAAATGCCTTCCTGCGTGAACTGGTGATTTCGTTTGGAGGCACTGGATATGTCGCACTGTTTGAGATCGAAGACGAAACAACTGTAACCATCATTGCCGTGCGTCATCAGCGCGAAGACGATTACCATTAAGTTAGCCAAATATTTATTTTTTTAATTTACAAAAACTTCCAATCACAGGATACACCATGAGCGGTTTACCAAAATGTCCTAAATGCAGTTCTGAATTCACCTACGAAGACGGCAGCAACTATGTCTGCCCCGAGTGCGCGCACGAGTGGTCTAAAGATGCGACCGCCGCAAGCGGAGAGCAGCAGCGCGTATATAAAGATGCGTTCGGCAACGTGCTGGTGGATGGCGACACCATTACAGTGATCAAGGACCTAAAAATCAAGGGTTCGTCTTCGGTCGTCAAGGTCGGCACCAAGGTGAAGAACATCAGGCTGGTCGATGGCGACCATGACATCGATTGCAAAATCGACGGCATCGGCGCGATGCAGTTGAAAACCGAGTTTGTGAAAAAGGCCTGAGTTGCGCCTTTCCATTCGTGGTTCGATCAGGCCTTTAGTCTAAAGGCAACGCAAACAGATGAGCCGAATCCGGATATTTTTCCAACCGACTTAGCGTAAAATTTAACAGGGGCGTGCGTGTGTCACGCATGATGCGCGCATCCATGCAAAATTAATCCCTAGAAACTTTGATCATGACAACTGGCTGGCCTGAACCTGATTTTTCGATATGTCACAACGCGTAGAAAAACTGGCAATCCTGTTTGCTGATATCTGCGGCAGCACGGCACTCTATGAAAAATATGGGGACGACCTGGCGCGAAAAATGATCGCGCGATGCATCAAACTGATGGAAGGCCAAATTGCCGCTCATCACGGTACACTGATCAAGACCATCGGCGATGAGATCATGGTCACTTTCCCGAGTGCGGAGGCCGCCTTCCATGCCGCCTGCTCGATGCAGCAGGCGGTGGAAGAGGATCATCTGCAAGATGGTGTTCCGATGCACATCCGCATCGGCTTCAACTATGGTGATGTGATTCAGGAATCCAATGATGTGTTTGGCAACACCGTCAATGTCGCCGCACGAATCGCCGCAATCACCAGGGCAGGGCAAAGCATGGCGACCCATGCAGTTTATGAGGCCTTGCCTTTCGCGTTGCAGAGCGGGATGCGTCAAATCATGCGTGCCGAATTCAAAGGCAAGCAGGACCAACTCGAAATTTACCAGATTGTTATTGAGAAGGAGGATATGCAAAGCACCCGTATCGGCATGCCTGCATACCGCAAGTCTGCTGGTAATAACGATGAAATGATTCTGAGTTATCGCGACCGGACGCTCAAGGTCAACAAGGAACGCCGAAGCGTGACATTGGGGCGAGGAGAAGCCTGCGATATCGTCGTGCAAAATAATCTTGCTTCGCGTCTGCATCTGCGCATCGAATTGCGCTTCGGAAAATTCATCGTCGCCGATCTGAGTACCAATGGAACATATATTCGATATAGCGACGGCGACGTGGCGCACATCACCCGCGAGGAAACGGTCCTGAAAGGAAATGGCGCCATCAGCCTGGGGCAATTATGTGCAGAGAATCCCGCCGAAGTGATTGAATTCTCGATTACGTCTGTTCAAGTTCTTCCCAAATAATTCCACAAGGGGGCGTTTAGTGTTGACCCTTCGCGCCGAAAATCCCATCGTGGATCAAGTAAATTAAGCCCATCCATCCAGCATTGCCAATACCACTGTGTCCCAAATAACTTACAACCCGCCGAGCGATTGTGGCCTCGACCTTATCTACTGTGACGGGTCACTGTTGGTGGCGAACAAGCCCGCCGGGCTGCTTTCGGTGCCGGGGCGTGGGCTGGATAAAATGGATTGCCTGGCGAGCCGGGTGCAGCATGAATTTCCGGATGCGCTTGCCGCGCACCGTCTGGACATGAGCACCTCAGGCCTGCTGGTATTTGCCCGAGGTGAAGAGATGCACCGCCGACTTTCTCATTTGTTCCGCGAGCGCGGAGTGAAAAAATGCTATATCGCGATGGTGGCGGGGCGAGTCAGGGCTAACGCGGGCGAGGTGGACCTGCCGCTAGGCTCAGACTGGCCGAATCGCCCGCGACAAAAAGTAGATTTCGCGATCGGCAAACCCTCGCTCACGCGCTATCGGATAGCGGGGTTTGGTGAGTCTGTTCATGCTTCGATACCTCAGCACGAACGGAGCAATAGTTCGGAGCCAACCACCGTTCGCCCTGAGGTATCGAAGGGAAAATGGCTTGCGGACACGACTCGTCTTGAACTGGAACCGGTCACCGGCCGCACCCACCAGTTGCGGGTGCACATGGCGGCGATTGGGCATCCGATTCTGGGTGACGCGTTATATGGCGGGGCAGACCTTAACGGAGCAGAGCGATTGCTGCTTCACGCGCGGTCGCTAAGCTTCGCACACCCGTTCAGCGAAATGCCGCTGACCTTGACGTGCGAGCCGCCATTTTGACTTCGCCGGTGGTAGACCGGCGGCTAGTCACTTTTTCTTGCCCCGAAGCATAAAGAAAGTGACTAGCGACCTTGGCGCTACCCTCGGCTACCTCGTTCGATACTGATTCCCACCATCTTGCAGTTCCTGATCGCTTGTAGTTTGGCGACGCTGACCTTGACCCACGGGGCGTTGAAGTCCTTGAGTATGATTTGCGCGATGTGTTCGGCCAATGTTTCAAGCAAGGAAAAATGCCCCTCGCTCAACACAGACTGGATGTGTTGTGCGACTTCGGCGTAATCCAGTGCATCGTTGATGTCGTCGCTGGTGCAGGCGCGGCTGTTGGGCAGCGCGATATCGAGGTCGATTTGCAGAGTCTGCGGCACGAGCTTCTCACGTTCATAGATGCCGATGAGCGTGGTGACTTTGAGTTCGCGTAAAAAAATGATGTCCATTTGAAAGTCCGTGGTGCCGTTCATGCTTCGATACCTCAGCGCGAACTGCAAATTTATACAGCCTAGTCTGAAGCCATCCGCTCGCCCTTCGATACCTCAGGGCGAGCGGAGTGACAATACGTTTGTTGGTGGACTAGGCTACTTCGCGTAAAATCCGCGCTTATTCAATTCTAAGGCATTCCCGATGTTGACCATAGTTTTTGTAATCGCCGCCTATCTGCTGGGTTCAATTTCCTTCGCCGTTATCACCAGCAAATTGTTTGGCCTAGCCGATCCGCGCACTTACGGTTCTGGCAATCCCGGTGCGACCAATGTGTTGCGCAGCGGCAAAAAAGCGGCTGCGGCGCTGACGCTGTTTGGCGATGCGGCGAAGGGCTGGCTGGCCGTATTTCTGGCGATACAGTTTGGCTTGGCCGATGTGCAGATCGCGCTGATCGCGCTGGCGGTGTTCCTCGGTCACGTGTTTCCGGTATTCCTGAAGTTCAAGGGTGGTAAGGGCGTGGCGACCGCGTTGGGGGTGTTGCTGGCGTTTAGCGGCTGGCTCGGACTGGCGACCTTGGCGACCTGGTTGCTGGTGGCGCTGGTGTTCCGTTTGTCTTCATTGTCGGCCTTGGTCGCCGCCGTCGGCGCACCGATCTACGCGGTATTGCTTGGTTTGCCGCGCGAGTGGGTGCTGGCATCGGCCATCATGTCGCTGCTGCTGGTCTGGCGGCACAAGAGCAATATCCAGAATCTGCTGGCGGGGAAAGAGGCTAAGATCGGCAAGCGTAGCGAGGTCAAATAACCTGACTGCGAACGGGGCACGCTAAAGATCAGGCGTTGGATTCAGCCTCAATCAAGATTGAGTGGACAAAAAAAGCCCCTGAACCAAAGGGGGAAGGTCAGGGGCAAAAAGTCTTAACTACTTGGGAGGGGTTAAGACACCCATTCAGGGAGGTGAAACGGGTGACAGCTTGCGCTATCTGCAACAGCAGGCAAGCAAACTTCAGAATAGTTCAATTTAAAAAGGGGATTGTCGAAAATAGCGTAGCGAATCGGCTCCCAGGCTTATTCGACGCGCCTTCGGGCCGTGGCGAAATTTCTTCGACAGGCCCAGTTGCAGGTCTGCCATTAAGCGCTTTGGGTAATCTCCGCCAGGTTCCAGCGCGGTTTGACATTGAAGCGGTAATCTTTTCGGCCTTGCTGTCGGGCAAGGCGCAATGCCCCGGCGAAGGCGATCATCGCGCCGTTGTCGGTGCAGAATTCCAGATCGGGATAAAACACCTTGCCGCCGCGCCGGGCTATGTCTTCATTCAAACGGCTGCGCAGCAGTTGGTTTGCACCTACACCGCCCGCCACGACCAATTGATTCAAGCCGGTCAGAGCCAAGGCGGCGCGCGCCTTATGCGCCAGCACATCGACGATAGCCTCCTGCACGGCGCAGGCGATGTCGGCCCGCGTTTGTTCATCCAGAATCTTCTGCCCGTCGTCGCTGCTTTGTCTCACCAGGGTCAGCACGGCCGTTTTTAATCCGCTGAAACTGAACTCCAGATTGCCGCTGTGCAGCATTGGACGCGGCAATTTGTAGAGTTCTGGTCTACCTAGTGCGGCTAATTTGGCCAGCGCGGGGCCACCCGGATAACCCAGACCCAACAGCTTTGCGCTCTTGTCGAAGGCTTCGCCTGCCGCATCATCCAATGTTTCTCCTAATAAGGTGTAAAGCCCCACACCCTCCACGCGCATCAGTTGCGTGTGTCCGCCTGAGACCAGTAATGCTACGAAGGGAAACTCGGGCGCGGGGTCGGACAACAACGGGGAGAGCAGATGACCTTCCAGATGATGGATGCCAATGGTGGGAATGCCTAGCGCGTAAGCCAGCGCGTTGGCGACACTGGCGCCGACCAGTAATGCGCCACCCAAGCCCGGCCCTTGGGTATAGGCGATCACATTAATCTGATCGAGTGACACATCGGCCTCGCGCATGACCTGGCGCACCAGCGGGATGACGCGTTGCACATGGTCGCGCGAGGCGAGCTCGGGAACCACACCGCCATATTCGCTGTGCATCGCGACTTGCGTATACAGCGCGTGCGCGAGCAGACCCGTGCCCATCTTATATAGAGCGATGCCGGTTTCGTCGCAGGACGATTCAATTCCAAGTGTAATCAATGACATTTCCAGCCTTTCAGACGATGCCGCATTGTAGTGAATAATGGGCTTAAACAGGCTGGCTGGAATTAATTACAGAAATATTTCACAAATGTGTTGACGGGAAGTTTTTGGTCTGTAGAATGCGCACCTCTTCGTTGCACAACACGTAAAACGTAGTGATTAAAACCACTTAATAATCAATAATATGATGACGTTTTTTGAAGTGCGATGAAGTGAAAAAAGAAGTGCAAAATGTAGTTGACGAGAAGTTTTTAATCTCTATAATGCGCACCTCTTCGCTGCTTCGGCAGCCGCTCTTTAAAAAATAAATTAAACAACCGACGAGTGTAGGTACTTGGTTTTTGGGAAGTTTCCGTGTCTTTCGGGACGCGCAAACGACTTTAAAAATATAGTAACAAACCTACACGAAGTCGAAATAAATCATGCAAGTGGTTTACTTTGAGTAGGACCGTTCTAGTAATAGAACAAAACAGGTATTAAACTGAAGAGTTTGATCCTGGCTCAGATTGAACGCTGGCGGCATGCTTTACACATGCAAGTCGAACGGCAGCGCGGGG